>VYEX01000003.1:36844-142957 GCA_009842675.1 Acidimicrobiia bacterium
GCTATCCGAACAGCGGGCTGACCGAGGAGATCTCGTACTTCTTGCCGTCCATACCGGCCATGCCCAGCTCCCCGACTGCGGCTTGGAATGCGCCGAAATGGGGTGCGGCGAATTGGGCCATCATGGTTTCCTCGGTTTCCCAGATCTCCAAGAATCGAAACACCCCGGGCGCTTGCATCGAGATGCAATAGTCGATGTTGCCGTCCAGAGTCCGGGATGCGGCTGAGATATCCGCGGCGGCGGCCATGAAGGCCTCGGTGTTCTCAGCGGGAACAGAAACAGATCCGGCGACGACGATCATGCAATCTCCTCACGGTGCGGTGGGCGGCCTCAGCGTAGCTATGAGAAGGCTGGATCGTGCGATCAGACAATCGTCACCTAGAGTGACGATTGGATGCTTCCATTCGACCCCATCGGCGAAGCCCGGCGTAACTGGGAGGCCAACGGGTGGCGGGCCACCGACGCCATGTCGGCGGCCACCTCGATTACCCGCGCCCACCAGTTGGTGATCGGGCGCATAAATGAGGCCCTGGCGCCGTTCGAGTTGACCTTCTCCCGATTCGAGGCACTGGCCCTGCTCCACTTCTCCCGGCGCGGCTCGCTGCCCCTGGGCAAGATGGGCGACCGGCTGATGGTCCACCCCACCAGCGTCACCAACGCCATCGACCGTTTGGAGAAAGACGGGCTAGTTCGCCGGGTGCCCCACTCCGAAGACCGCCGCACCGTTCTGGCCGAGATCACCGATGAGGGGCGCCGAGTCGTGGCCAAGGCGGCCGATGCCCTGGCCGACATCGAGTTCGGCCTGGCTGGTTTGTCGGCCGAAACCCTGGGAGCGCTGGACGACGCCATTCGCACACTGCGCCGAGACGCCGGAGACTTCGCCGAATAACGCCGTTATGGCCACCTTGGACATTCGCCCGCTGACCTCCGACATCGGGGCCGAGATCCACGGGGTGGATCTGCGCGAAGAACTCGATGACGACACGGTGGCCGCCATCCGCCAGGCCCTACTCGACCACCTGGTGGTGTTCTTTCGGGACCAGCCCATCACCCCCGATCAGCACCTGGCGTTTGCCCAGCGGTTCGGCCCCATCAACGTGGCCCCGTTCGGCCCCAAGCTGGACACCCATCCGGCCATCACGGTGCTCGACCAGGTCGCCCCGGTGGGAGGATTGGCCGCCCGCTGGCACAGCGACAATACCTACATGCCAAATCCTCCGCTGGGCTCCGTCCTCCGGGCGGTGGAGATGCCCGAAATCGGCGGTGACACCTGTTTCGCCAACATGTACGAGGCCTACGAGGCGCTGTCAGGGCCGATGCGGGAGTTGGTAGACGGGCTGGAGGCGGCCCACGACCTGACCTACACCCTCTCCCGGGCCATCGACGAGGGTCTGGCCAAAGAGCACTTGGACATGATGCAAGCCCAGTACCCGGAGCTGATTCGCCCGGTGGTGCGGGTCCATCCCGAGACCGGTCGGCGGGCCCTGTTCGTGAACAGCAACTTCACCACCCGCCTCGTCGGCGTGACAGAGGCCGAGAGCGATGTGCTGCTGGGGTTCTTGTTGAACCACGTACGCTCCCCCGAGTTTCAGTGCCGCTTCCGTTGGGCTGCGGATTCCATAGCCTTCTGGGACAACCGCGCCGTCCAGCACTTCGCCGTCCCCGATTACACCGAGCGCCGCCTAATGCACCGAGTCACGGTGGAGGAGTGGGACTAGCCGCCAGGCGGCCAAGTCAGAAGTCAGATGGTGAAGGCGCCGTCGATGTCGAGCTTTTGGCCGCTGATGTAGTTGGCGGCGTCGGAGGCCAGAAAACACGCGGCCTCGGCGATGTCTACCGCCTTGCCGAAACGGCCGAGGGGGATGTTGGTGCGGGCCACCTCCAAAGCCCGATCGTCCAAATCGCCGTCGGCTATGAGCCGGGCTGCCATGCCGTCTTCCAGCATGCCCGGCCCCACGCAATTGGCCCTGATCCCGAAGCGGCCCTCTTCGACGGCCACCGCCCGCATAAGCGACTCCACCGCCCCCTTGGGTATCGACGACAGGGCGTCGCGTTTGGGGAAGACGGTGGTGGCCGCGGTGGTCACATACACGATGCTGCCCCCCGAGGGTCGCAGATGGGGGAGCGCAGCCACGGTCAGGTTGAAAGCCCCGATCACATCGGCCTCAATCTGATTGGCGAACAGGTCGGGGTCGGTCTGCGATATGTACATCTGGGGCACGTGGGGCCCGGCTGCGCTTACCACGGTGTGCAATCCACCCAGCCGCTCGGCAGCCTCGTCAGCGAACTCCCTCATTGCATCGGCATCCTCCAACGCGGGATTTCCTATGTGGGCATCCACGCCAGCAGTTCGCACCTCGTCGGCCACCTCCTCGGCGGCCTCTGCATTGGACCGGTAGGTGAATGCCACCGGACTGCCCCGCTGGGCCAACATCACGGAGATGGCCGCGCCGATGCCGCCGCTGCCCCCCGTGACCAGCGCCCCGCCAGTCCGGCCAGAGAAATCACTCATAGCCCGCAACCCTAGGGCTGTGAGTCCAGTGGTGGGCTAGTTCCAGATCACGTCCAAGGGGAGATGTTCGTGGCGACGGACGAACATGCTCTTCTCCCATTGGGGCGGGTCATCGGCGGCCAAACCAAACCAGCTGGTGTCCTCCAGGAGCCGCTGGAGCGAGCAGTAGGTCTCCAGTCGGGCCAGCGGTGCACCCACGCAGTGGTGGATACCCCGGCCGAAGGCCAGGTGGCTGCGGGGGAGGCGGCGGTCCAGCACCACCTCGTCGGGCCGGTCGTGCTCGGCGGGGTCGCGGTTGGCCGAAGACCACAGCAAGAATGCGGTGGTGCCGGCCTTGAGGCTCACGCCTCCCAGCTCGCAATCGCGTTTGACCTGGCGGTAGTGGCCCCGGAACGGCGACTCCAGCCGCACAGCCTCCTCGATGAAGTTGTCGATGAGTCCGTGGTCGGCCCGGATTTGTTCTTGGAGACTTGGATCATCGGCCAGCATCCGCACCGCGTTTCCGATGAGCGACGCGGTGGACTCGCCGCCGGCACCGAGAAGCACCGTGAGGGTGCCGATGGCTTCTCCCCTGCTTATGTCGTCGTTGGCCATCGCCTTGGCGCACACCCCCATCAGGTCGTCGCCCGGGTCTTCGCAGGCCTCGGCGAGCTTGGTATACAAGAAGCGGCTCGCACCGGAGTTTTCCTGGGAGATGGCGTTCATAGTCTCCCGCGTGTGGAAGCCGGCCAACAGCTGGCCACCGTGGAGAGCCCACTTCATCACATCGGGCCAGTCCTCGTCCGGCAGCCCGATCAACCGCCCGATGACCCGGGCGGGAACGGGATGAGCCACGGTGTTAGCCCACTCCACTCTGTTGCCCTGCGAACGGGCGTCCGCGAACTGCTCGTCGATGAAGGCCTCGATCTCGGGTCGCATGGCCTCCATGCGGCGAGCCACCAGCTCGGGGAACACCACGCTGCGATGCATGGTGTGCTCGGGCGGGTCGGCGGTGGCCAAGGTGGTGGTGCCCTCCCCGAACTCGTCGGTACGGAACAGAAAGGGGCTGCCGTCTTCGCCGGTGGCCACCAACACGTCGAGGTGGTTGGAGAAGTCGTCGATCCGGCGCAGGGCGTCCACGATCAGGTCATGGGTGGCCACGAAGGCCATGTCGAGACCCGGTACCAGCCACACCGGATGTTCCCGGCGAAGTCGCTCGAAGAATGGGTAGGGATTGGCCCAGACTTCAGGATCGATGACCGTCTGAGCCTCCAATGGAACAGCGGAAGCCGTCGGAGTGGTCATGGCAAATACTGGCACAAGCATGGAGGGAGCATCAGTTCGCCTCGGCTGATCGCGGGTCTTTCTGGGAGAGTGAGTTCATGACCGACTTCTTCTACGAGCGAGACGCTGATCTTGCTGTACTAAACGGCCAGCAAGTGGCGGTGGTTGGCTACGGGAACCAGGGGAGGCCGTGGGCGCTAAATCTACGGGACTCGGGCTTGGCGGTCTCGGTGCATGTGCGGGCCGATGAAACCCGGGAGCAGGCCATCGCCGATGGATTCGAAGCCGGAGACATCGCCGATGCCTCGTCGGCCGACGTCATCTGCGTGCTGATTCCCGACGACTCCATTCCCGGTCTGGGACTGTCTCCGAGACCGGAAGCGCTCACCATCGTGGCCAGCGGATACACCCTGGCCTTCGACCGGTTCAACCCTGACGGTGACATCGCTATGGTCGCTCCCCGGATGCTGGGACCCGAGGTGCGGCGCTGCTACGAGGAGGGGGTTGGCTTCATCACTGCGGTGGGCGTACACCGCGATGTCACCGGCTCCGCCCAGGATCGGATGTTGGCCGTGGCCCGGGCCATAGGCGGCCTGCGCCAGGGGGCCATAGCCATGACCCCCTATCAAGAGGCGGTGCTCGACTTGGCGGTGGAGCAGCTGCTGTCTCCGGTTCTCACCCATGTGAACACCAATTTCGTGCTGGTCCTGCTGGAGCTGGGCATCCCGCTGGAGGCCATCACCACCGAGCTGTTCTATTCCGGTGAGGTGGAGCGCAACTATCGACTGCTGCGGGAGATCGGCTTTGTGGCCCAACTCGACCACCACTCTCCGGCCAGCCAGTATGGCCAGCTCTCCCGGCGGGGCCGATTCGATCACGTGGACGTGGCTACCACCATGCGGGAGCTGATCGAGGACATCACCTCGGGCCGTTTCGCCGACGAGTGGGACGCCGAGGCGGCCGCCGGTGGGCCCACGCTGGCCGAGCTGCGCGACCAGCACGCCGGAGAGCTGATGAAGGCTGTGGAGGCCGACCTGCGGGCCAAGTTGGGGCCGAGCGCCAGCTAAGTCAGCGGTGGCAGGTCGCCGAAGTCGATGGTGAAGGGCATGTCCGGCTCGGGCTCGTCGTCTTCCTGCTGGATCTCCACCCGAGTTTTCTCCGGCTCCAAGATCTCGCCCAGCGCAACCATGGCCGCCCCCAAAGCGGAGCCGCCCGCGGAGCCGGTGACTTTGCGGATCACCCCATCTGGCGGCTGGTAGTCCCGGGGATCAGACCACTGGAACTCCAGATCCTCGGTCTCGTCCGGATCGGGCATCTCTTTAGCCTACCGCCCTAGGCCGTAGCTGCCTCAGGGAGGGCGCCGCTGAGAATCTCATAGGCCACCCGCTCTGACTTGAATCGGGCCCGGCCACCGGTGAGCGACCGGAGTTCGATGGCATAGCGCACCAACTCCGCCTCGGGGACGATGGCGTGGATGACCTGCTCACCCCACGGCCCGGCGTCGGTGCCCTGCACCTGACCCCGGCGGGACGACAAATCGCCCATCACGTCACCCTGGTATTCGGGGGCCACAGTAATCTCCACTCGAGCCATGGGCTCCAGCACCACCGGGTTGGCCTGGGCGAATGCGGCGCTGAACGCCAGCTTTCCGGCCATGTTGAAGCTGAACTCCGATGAGTCAACCGAGTGGTGCTTGCCGTCGTAAACCGTGGCCTTGACGTCCACTATGGGGAAGCCCAACTCCCCGCCGTCGGCCATGGCGTCGCGGATTCCCGCCTCTACCGCGGGGATGTACGACCGGGGAATCGCGCCTCCGCTGATGGCATCCACGAACTCGAAACCGCTGCCTCGGGGAAGCGGCTCGATGCGCACGTAGGCCACCCCGAATTGGCCGTGGCCACCGGACTGCTTCTTGTGCTTGCCCTCGGCGTCCCCGTTGCCGGTGACGGTCTGGTGGTAGGGGACCCGCAAGTCCTCGGTCTCCACCTCGATGCCCATGCGATCCAGGCGGGCTATGGCCAGACGTAGGTGGGCTTCGCCCAAGCCCCATAGCAGGGTCTGGCGGGTTTCCTCGCTGCGCTCCAGTTGCAGAGACGGGTCTTCGTCGGTAAGCCGCCTCAGACCGGTGCCCAGCTTGTCCTCTGCGGCCCGCGTCTTGGGCAATATCCCGTAAGCCAGCACTGGCTCGGGCCACGGTTCGAGCTGTACTACCGCCCGTCCGGCGTTGGTCAGGGTGTCGGCGGTCCGGGTCTGCTGGAGCTTCGTCACTCCTCCGATGTCGCCTGCGGAGATGACGTCGATGTCTTCTTGCGTCCCGCCCACCAGGTTGACCAGCCCGCGGAGCCTCTCGCCGTTGCCGGTGGTGGAGTTGGTGAGGTTGTCGTCTCGACGAATGGTGCCCGAGAGAACTCGGAACAGCGAGATCTGGCCCACATAGTCGTCGCTAATGGTCTTGAATACGCAGGCAAGTTGATCGCCATCAGGATCGCAGGCCGGCTCGGAGTCGATGTCGCTCATGGTGACGGTCATGGCGCGAGAGTTGGGGGGAGGACCGATCTCAACCAGGAAGTTGGCCAGGCGGTCGACGGCGATGGGTCCGGTGGCCGAACCGCACACCACAGGGAAAACCGAACCATCGGCCACACCCCGTCCGAGCACTACTTCAAGCTCGGACGGGCTGGGGACATTGCCGTCCAAGTACTGCTCCAGCATGTCATCGTCGGCCACCACAATTCCCTCGACCAGCTGCTCCCGGACCTCGGCTTCCTGATCTTCCATCTCGGCGGGGATCTGGGATTCCTCCGCGGAACCGCTGTCGTAGATGTAGGCCTTGTCGGTGAGGAGATCGGCAATCCCGTGGAATTCCGGGCCGGTGCCGATGGGCAGCTCCAGAGGGGCGACGCCGGCGCCGAAGGCGTCTTGCAACTCGGTGAGGACGCTTTCGAAGCTGGCGTGTTCCCGGTCGAGCTTGTTCACAAACACGATGCGGGGGAGTCCGGCATCGGCTGCTTGGTGCCAGATGGAGGTGGCCCGGTGGTCCACCCCGCTGGACGCGTCGATCACGAACACCAAGAGGTCGGCCACCTGAAGGGCGGCGTGAAGCTCGCCGGCATAGTCGGGCGCCCCGGGGGTGTCGAGCAAGTTGATCTTGTGTCCGTGCCACTCGAAGCTGGCCAACGCCAGCGACTGGCTGTGGGTGGCGGTCTTCTCCTCGGGGCTGAAGTCGCACACGGTCGTTCCGTCTTCCACCCGGCCTGTGCGGTCGATGACGCCCGCCCGGTAAAGCAGCGCCTCAGCCAGCGTGGTCTTTCCCGATCCTTGCGAGCCCACCAGCGCGACGTTGCGAATCTTCTCCGGTGCGACAGCCATCAACTTCCCCCTCTGGGTTCTGGGTTCATACCGCGGTAGCCGCTGAGCCTACTTCCCGACCCGCTGCCAAGTCCCATGGAGAGTGACGGCTGACGTAACTCAGCCCTTGGCATTGGCCAGAAGCTGACGCATCCGCTGGGGTGGAAGGTGCTGTTCACAGATGTCTATGCCCAGGTGGCGTACTGCGTCGGCCACGGCGTTGGTCACCGCCGCGGGGGCCCCGATGAGGCCGCCTTCGCCCACCCCTCTCCAGTCGGCGTCGTGCAGGGGCTCGACCTCTAGGTGCTCTACCTCTATAACTGGCATCTCTGCGGCTGAGGGAACCAGATAGTCGGCCAGCGAGGCGGTGAGCAGGTTGCCGTCTCGGTCGTAGTGATGGCGCTCGTACAGCACGGCGGCGATCCCTTGGGCCACCCCGCCTTGGATCTGTCCGTCAACGATGGCGGGGTGGATCATCTCTCCGCAGTCCTCCACAACCACGTAGCGCGGTATGGCGATCTCGCCGGTGTCAGGGTCGACTTCCACCCAGCAGCAGTGGGTGGCCGATGCCCAACCTCCCGGCGGCGTGCGGTATTCCACGGAGGCCTCGATGCCCTGGTCCATGCCCTCGGGCAATGACGATGGCGCGAACCAGGCTTGCTGGGCAACACCGGCCAATGGAACCGAATGGCCCGGTGTGCCCCTAACCGAGATGTTCCCGTCGACGATCTCCAAGTCGGCCGGGTTGGCCTCCAGCCTTTCGGCTGCGATGGCCAGCACCTTGGCCTTGACCTCGGCAGTGGCTGCTCGGGCCGAGCCAGCGCCCATCATCGAAGACCGGCTGCCACCGGTGCCCAGCACGGAGAACGGTGTGGAGTCGGTGTCGCCGAAAACAATCCGAACCTGGTCGAGTCCCACTCCCAGCTCGTCGGCTGCCACTTGGGCGATGGTGGTCTCGTGGCCCTGTCCGTGGGGGGATTGGCTGGTGGAAATGGTCAAGTCGCCGGAGGGCTCCAACCGAGCCCAGGCCTGCTCGCCCCGAAGGTCGAAACCGGCTGATTGGGCGAAGTCGGGAGGACCGGGGGCGATTTCGATGAAGGTGGCGAAGCCCAGGCCGAGCAGCCGCCCCTCGGATCGGGCGGCGGTCTGCTGGGCGGCGAAACCGTCCAGGTCCATCATGGCGACCGCCCGGTCCAGGGTTTGGCGGGCGGTGATCCCCGAAATGGTGGGCCCGGTGATCATGCGAGTGGGCTGGTCTTGGTCGATGAGGTTGCGCCGGCGGATCTCCACCCGGTCGAGCCCGAGCTCAGCGGCGATCTCGTCCAGCATTCGCTCCCGAACCCAGGTCTCTACCGCCCACGGGCCCCGATAGGCGATGTAGCTGCACTTGTTGGTCGCCACCACCCGGCCGCGGAATGCGTACGCCTCCAGCCGGTAAGCGTTGGGAATCAGCATCTTCACCAGATTGCAGAACAGCGACGACGGGTAGGGCGGCATGGGGTAAGCACCCTGGTCCATGGTCATGTCGGCCCGAATGCCCAAGAGGGTGCCGTCGTTTTGGACTGCCACCTCCACCACCAAATCCTCCTCTCGGCCGTGTCCGGCCATCTGGAGGTTCTCGGTGCGATCTTCGGTCCACTGGACGGTGGCGCCTAGCAGCATGGCGGCCGCGGCGGTGCAAATCGTCTCTCGTCCGACCTGTCCCTTCGAGCCGAACGCGCCGCCGATGTCTCCGGTGCGCACCCGGACATTGCCGAAAGGCAGCCCCAGCAAGTTGGCCAGGTTCAGCTTCACCGCATGGGGGCGCTTGGTGGCGATCTGGATGTCGAGTTGGCCATCAGAAGGGATGTACGACGCCACCATTACCCGGCCCTCAAGGGGCGCGTGCCCAAAGCGGTGCTGGGTGAAAGTGCGGGCGATCACATGGTCGGCGCGGCCAAGGGTCTCATCGATGTCGGCCCCCCACGACTGCTGGGTCCTATACACGACATTGGTGCCCAAGTCCTCAAACAGCAGGGGGGCGTCGGGCGAGATGGCGTCGTGCATGTTGACCACCGCAGGAAGGGGTTGGTAGTCCACCGCCACCGCAGCGGCACCGTCGGCCGCGGCCTGCCGGGTGCGGGCCACCACCACGGCGATGGGTTCGCCCACGGTGCGGACCCGGTCGCGGGCCAAGGCGGTGAAGGGCGTGACGGCCAGCTCAGGGGGACCGGCTATGGCAATGGGGGCCACCACACCGTCAAGGTGTTCGGCGGTGAAAACCTCAACCACACCAGGAGTGCTCTTGGCTGCTTCGGTGTCGACTCCCAGGATGTCGGCATGGCCCAGTTGGCTGCGGACGAAGGCGATGTGCAGGAGGTCGGGATGGCGGATGTTGCCCACGAAGCGGCCCTCGCCCCGCAGCAGGCGAGGGCCTTCGACGCGATCGACGCTCTGGCCGGTCAGGCGGGCGGTCACGCGGGTTCTTCTTCGTCCTCTGCGGGTTCTGGGGGCCTTTGGACCTCGATCAGACTGCTGCGGTACCAGGCGCCCTCGTCTAGGTCGGCGGGCAGGTAGGCGATATCGGGGATCAGGTTGCCGCCTTCGAAGTCGCGGAAGCCGAGTTCGATCCGTCCGTCAGCCAAGCGGCGGGCGCGGATCTGTCCGATCGAAGTGCCGGATAGCTCCACGTCCAGGGTGGAGTACCACATGCCAACTTGGGTGTCGGAGGGCAGGTAGCGCCGCTCGGGCAGAATCTGGAAGCCGCTGGCCAGCTCCACCCCATGCTCGATGCGCCCGTCTTCGCCCAGTCGGGCCATGACTCGCAGTTCAATCGGCGGATCAGGCTCGGGCTCTTCTTCGGGCTCAGCGGGCTCTTCAGGCGCAAACAGCTCAAGAAGCAGTCCGCTGTCGTCGATCTCCAGCCGTTCCAGGAAGCGGTGGTTGGTTGCGTCGGTTGCGGCAGCCGCACACAAAGCACCGTCGATGAGCAGCCCATAGACCGGGGAGGCGGCCCGCAACTCCGTGTCGAGCGCCATCAGCTCATCGACATTCTCGACACCGGCAGCTTCATAGGCGTCGCGCAGATCTGTGAGATTGGCGTTGCAGCTTGGCTGGCCGGCCAACATCGCCTGAACTTCGGGATCGTCCCAGCCCTGCTCGGCAGCGCGGGCTGCGGTGACTATCGTGCTGGGTACCAACGCGGGCGAGAGGATGCTCTCGGCGTAGGCCAGCTCGGAGTGGACGGCAAATGCATCGGCGAATGACAGTGCCCCGCCGCCCTCGATTTGCTCGAGGAGCGACTGCCAGGAGGCAGCCAGCGAGGCATAGGTCTCCGAAACCCGCTCGGCCGTGCTGAGAATCAGGTCTTCCACGGCAACGGGGCTGATCGCCTCCCCGTTGGACAGCGTCTCCAGCAGGTCCGAACTATTGACGAGGACTGCAAACCGCCCCGCCGCGGTCCTGAGTAGTGCGCCGGATGAGGGACTCGGCACAGTGACCGGATTCGGCACCGCGGCCTGCGGGAGGGCGGCAATCTCTGGTCGGTCAAAGATGCCGTCCAACAGCTGAGTCCGCACCCCGGCGGCGTATCGGGCCCTTGCCTCCGTCTCGGCATCAATTTCGGCCTCAGGGTCGTCGACGGAGGTTACTGTGGTGATCACCGTCCCTTCGTCATCCTCATCTTCCACGTCCTCGTCGAGCGCGGCTGACACCGAATAGACCACGCCGTCCACGTCCACCAGCACTGGGTCGTAGGTCGGGCCGCTGAGCACCATGAGGTCGTGCCACAGTCCGTGGAATCCGAGTTCCTCATCGTCGCCATCGGACACGAGAACCGCGGTGAACAACCACGTGGATCCAATGTTGTTGAAGGTCACCGAGAACGGGACCACCTGCGGTGTCGTGGTGCTGCTGGCGCTGGCCGTTTCCTCATTGGTGTGGTAGGAGACGCCGGCTGGCCAGAGATGTGAAAACAATGGCCCGGTGCGGTCGAACACCCGAGGACCGATGGCATACAAGATGGCATTGCTCTCCTCATCGGGGAATGAGTCGCCGCCCAGATTGCCGACGCGGAAGTTGACGGGGAAGGGATCACCGGCCACCACTTCGGTGGGGATGTCGATCTCCTCGATCTTCAGCAGTGGACTGCTCTGCTGCGCCTCCTCATCCACGATGGTGAGGGTGAGGGTGAAATCGACCAGAGGGCCTTGAAGGTCTCTGGCTCGGTAAGTGGTCGCCTCGATTCCGTACACATCAGCCGGGAAGTATTGCTCGATACGGGAGTTGCGGGTGCCGGCGGCGTCGTCGTTATGGGCAACCTGGCCCGGAACCACTGACCGCAGGGCCACGATAGGGGCAACTATCAGGACCGTATCGCCGATCTCCGATGTCAGGTCAACCCGCACCCTGGCGCCTTCGGGGAGAGAGAAGACGAAGTATTGGGAGGGATGGCCGGTCAGGAAGATCGATTGGCAGGACTCGGGCGTCCAAAAGCCGGTGACCTCGATGTCTTGCTCGGGTGTGAGTGCGCCAAGGGCTTCTGGCTCGCAGGTGTCGACCTGCGTGACCTCGACTTCGAAGTCGGCCGGCCCCCGGGCGCGTCCGGCAGTGGTGGTGGCCTCCAGTTGATAAACACCGGCCTCGAGCTCTCTTTCGATGCGAGCATCGAGTGCTCCGACGCCACCATCATCGTTTTCAGAGATTCGGGTGCCATCCGCGTCCAGTAAGTAGAGATAGGAATCGGCATCCGACGAGTTCAAGTCGACCCTGATCCGCCCGGTGGCGTCAATCTCGAATCGATAGGTGTGGGCGTCGCTGTTGGCCCGGAAACGCGAATCGCAGTCTTCGGTGGTCCAGCGGCCGCTCGCCGTCAGCTGGCTGCCCGGGGTGCTGTCCAGCAAGCCCAGATCGATGGTCTCGCAGTTCGCCTCTTCCGTGGTGGCTTCTTCTTGGGTGGTCACCTCTTCGCTGATAAGGACTGGCTCCTGGGCCGAAGCCGCTCCAGCCCCGCCAAAGGCCAGCACCCCGGCCAATAGAGCAACAGCCACTCCCGTCGCTGCTACTACTCTTGTTCTCCGCATTGCTTGATTCACCGCGGTTCTCCCTACTTGCCATTCGCCGTTCAAGGCGCTCTTGGTTTGAGACGCGGTGGCAAGAATATGCAGCCTTGAGGTAGCTCAGCGATCCAAACACCTTGTTGGTCAATAAGTGCGGGTTGACAAGGCTGTTTTGCATCCCGATGGGATTGCCGCCACCGCCCTCTACACTGGCCTCATGGCTTTGTTCGGGATGAAGAAGACGATGATGGTGGACCCGGCCGATGCGCTTGCGGGGCGAGACATCGAGATGCCGGTGCCGGAGGCCCACTTCGTAAACGGCAACCCGCTGAAGCCGCCGTTCCCCGACCAGATGCAGCAGATCGTGGTGGGAATGGGCTGCTTTTGGGGGGCGGAGCGGGTGTTCTGGCAAGCGCCCGGCGTGTTCACCACCGCAGTGGGATACGCCGCAGGATTCACCCCCAATCCCTCCTATCAGGAAGTGTGCAGCGGCCTTACCGGCCACAACGAAGTAGTGCTGGCCGTGTTCGACCCCGGGGTCACTAGCTACGAGCAGATGTTGGCCCTGTTCTGGGAGAACCATGACCCCACCCAGGGAATGCGCCAGGGCAACGACGTGGGCACTCAATACCGTTCCGGCATCTACTACTGCGACGACGATCAGAAGGTGGCCGCCGAGGCGTCACGGGAGCGGTTCGGCGCCCGCCTGGCCGACGCCGGCTACGGGGAGATCACCACCGAGATCATCGCCGCCCCGCCCTTCTACTACGCCGAGGACTACCACCAGCAGTACCTGGCCAAGGTCCCAGGCGGCTACTGCGGCCTCGGGGGCACCGGCGTCACCTGCCCCGTGGGCATAGCCACCGACTGAAATTCGCCTTGCTTTGCTCTGGGTCGCTCAGGCCGGGGTGAAGATGCAGCGGCCGGTGTCGTTGTCGTTGCGAACGTGGCCGGTGCGGCCGACGGCTTCGGAGGCCAGAAGGTCGCGGAGCAGGTCAGGATCTTCAGGGGTGGTGGCCAGGAAGCGGCGGCCCTCGGATCCGTTGCCGTCGAGGCGACCGCAGATATAGCCCATAGACGGCTGACCGTCGCGGTCGTGCATGACGGTGTAGGCCTCGATGCGGCCCGGCCCGCTGGCCGAATCGTCAGGGACGGCGGGAGCGGTTTCCATTGCTGATGAGGGATGCGGCCCGTCGGGCCGGTCCCAGCCACCCTGCTTGGGCCGGGCTGAAAGCACCGCGGCGGCGTGTTTGGTCATGAAGAAGCCATTGCCGGTGACCATGCCGACCGAACGGTCGTCTTCGCGCAACTGCTCAACCATGGCGGCAATCGAGTTCATGTTGTAGGCAGATCCAGGACCGCCGGCGTAAGGCAGTCCTCCGGTGACAGTGAAAGGGCGGGGGTCAAGCTCGTCGATGCCCAGCATGGTGCAGGCCATGCGCACCGCTATGGGAAAGCAGGAGTAGAAGTCGAACAGCGCGATGTCGTCCACACCAACGCCGGCCTGGTCGAGCGCACCAACCGACGAGTCCTTCATCGACGGACACTCGGCGAAGTTGGGACGAGTGCTGGCGAACCAAGCCTCCTCGGCGGCGTTGTGGCCGCCCCACCAGTACACCCAGCGATCCTCGGGGATTCCCAACTCCCGGGCTTTGGCCACCGAGGTCATCAAGTACGCCCCGGCCTGATCGGTGTTGAGCACCGCGTTGAGGTACTTGGTGTAGGGAAAGCCGATCATGCGGTTCTCGGGAGTGGGAGTGGCGAGTTCTTCGGCGCTCCGCTCGGTGGGAAACCAGGCATAAGGATTGGCCGCGGCCACCGCGGTGAACTCGGTCATCATCTCGCCCAGGCGCTGAGCGTGCTCGGCCAGCGTCAACCCCTGGGCGGCCCGAAGGGCGTTCTCGAATAGGGGGTAAGCCTGGATGGGACGGGTGAGGCCATGACGCTCCTCGATCTCCGACACCATTGGCTTGGCAACCGGAGCGAACCGCTCGTCGGCGCCGGCTGGATCGCCGCCAGTGGGCCAGTCCAACTCCACCCCGGCCGCTTTGGCCCGCTCGTGCGTCTTCCATATCTGTCCGCCGGTCATCAGCGCCACTTCGGAGCGACCGGCCAAGATCTCGTCGGCCAGGTGGTTGGCGGCCAGTACGCCGATCTCGCCACCACCCCCGGTGTGTTGCACTCGGGCCCGCCCATCGATACCCAGCTGTTCGGCGACAAGCGCGGCGCCGTTCAATGGAGTCCAATAGGCCAGGGGTATCTGCAAGTAGGTGTCCACATGGGCGAACACGGATTGGCCAACGCCGGAGTCGTAGGCGGCCCGAGTGGCCACGTCGGCCAGCATGGTCACCGGGTCGGGGGCGGTTGTCGGGTCGGTCTCTCGTCCCACGTACTGGGCCACACCCACCAATACCGGTGCCCTGTCGCTGCTCATCGCGGCGATGCTAAACAGATTCCCTCGCGATCCGCTGATCGGAGCAAAGCTGCGTAGGCTCTGGAGGGTGAAATTCGGAGTCTTTTATGAGCACCAGCTGCCGCGGCCTTGGCAGCCCGGCGATGAGCAGCGCCTGTTGCACGAGGCCCTCGAGCAGGTGGAGCTAGCCGATCAGTTGGGATACGACTACGCCTGGGAAGTGGAGCACCACTTCTTGGAGGAGTACTCGCACTCGTCGGCCCCCGAGGTGTTCTTGGCCGCGGCCAGCCAGCGCACCGAGCGGATAAGGCTGGGGCATGGCATCGTGCAGATGCCGCCCAAGTACAACCACCCGGCCCGGGTGGCCGAGCGCATCGCCACTCTGGACCTCATCTCCAACGGCCGGGTGGATTTCGGCACCGGCGAGTCGTCGGCCGCAGTGGAGTTGGGCGGATTCAACATTGAGCACGCCGACAAACGCCCAGCGTGGGCCGAGGCCACCGAGCAGTGCTGCAACATGATGGTCATGGAGCCCTACCCGGGGTATGAGGGCGAGTACTTCTCCATGCCATGCCGCAACGTGGTGCCCAAACCGGCGCAGAAGCCCCACCCGCCGCTGTGGGTTGCGTGCTCAAATCGGGAAACCATCAAATTGGCCGCCCGACTGGGCATGGGAGCGCTCACCTTCGCCTTCGTGGATCCCGACGAGGCCGCCCACTGGGTGGATGACTACTACCGGATACTTCGCGAGGAGTGCGTGCCCATCGGCCACACCGTGAATGCAAATGTCGCCATGGTGGTGGGCTTGTCGATGCACGCCGATCGGGCCGAGGCAGAGCGCCGCGGACTGGAGGGGTTCCATTTCTTCGGCCACGGCCTTTTGCACTATTACGTGATCGGCCAGCACAAGCCGGGCCGGACCAACGTGTGGGACAACTTTCAAGAATCCCGGGAGTCGTTTGAGGGGCTGGGAGAGACGCTGGGGATCGGAACGCCCGACCAGGTCACCCGCCAGCTGAATGGCTATGCCGACGTCGGGGTGGACCAGGTGATGTTCATCCAGCAGTCGGGACGCAACCGCCACGACCACATCTGCCAGTCGCTGGAAATGTTCGCCAAAGAGGTCATGCCCGCCCTCAAAGAAGGGGAGGACGAGCGGGAGGCGGCCAAAGCCGAACGCCTCGCCCCCTACATCGAGGCCGCCCTCGCTCGCCGCACTCCGATGGCGCCATTGGCCGACGACGAGATCCCCGTGGTGGAGTCACTGGGCACCTCCTGAGCTGGGTCTTAGGCCTCAGGTGTCAAATAGGCGGCAAAAACCCAGCCGGTGACGGTGTTGGCGCGGACCTGGACCCAGGTGCCGCTGGTGGGGGACTCCACCACTTGGCCGGTGAGGGTGACGGTGGACCCCAGGTTGGCAGTGCCCAAGACCTGATGGGCGGTGCTGGGGCCGGCTCTCACGTTGAGGGCGGAGGGCACGTCGAACACTGTCCACCGCGTTTCGGGGGGATAGCGGGGGTCGATCTCCAATTCGACCACCACCTCGACAGGCTCGGGCAGTGGCGCTTCGGTGGGGGTGGGCTCGGGGGTGGATTCCGACTCGGTCTCCTCCGACTCGATGGTCACCCAGTCGAGTCCCCAAGTAGACACGATGCCGGCTAGTGATAGGGCCACGAAGGCCAAACCGGCCACCGCCACACAAAAGACAATTGCCCGTACGCCCATTTGGCTAGCGGGCCTGCCAGTCGGGGGGACGGCCCTCGGCCCAGGCGTTCACTCCCTCGGTGGCGTCCTCGGTCGCTCCGGCCACAATCCGCATGGTCTCGCCGAAGCGCACGGCCTCCACCCACGACATGGTGCGAGTGCGGGCAGCCACCTCCTTGGTGGCCCGCACGGCCAGCGGTGCCGAGGCGACGAGCCGGTCGGCCAATGTCTGGGCCTCTTCCATCAAGTTGTCGTGGGGCACCACTCGCCAAACCAGTCCCATCTCCCGGGCCCGCTCGGCATCTACTCGCTCGCCGGTCAACAGCAATTCCATGGCGTCGGCCCACTCCACCCGCCGGGGCAATCGGATGGCCCCCACGATGGTGGGCACGCCGAGGCGCACCTCGGGATAGCCGAACGTGGCCTGGTCGCTGGCAATGAGGAAATCGCAGGCCAGCGCTCCGGTGAGCCCGTAGCCCAGGCAATGGCCGTTTACCGCTGCGATGGTCGGCTTGTACAGCTCCAAGCCCGACTCGAAGGAGTTGATGGTGGGCTTCTCCCAGAACGTGCCCTCAAACACGCCTACCGATCCTTCGCCGTCGCGCATGTCGGCCCCGGCGCAGAATGCCCGCCCCGCTCCGGTGATGATGGCCACCCAGGCCTCGTCGTCGCCCCGAAACCGGTTCCAGGCCGCGTTCAAGTCTTGGCGCAGTTCGCCATTGATGGCGTTGAGGGCGTCAGGGCGGTTGAGGGTGATGGTTGCCACATGGCCGGAAAGGTCATAGAGCACGGTGTCGGGCATGGCTGGCTCCCTTCTTCTCGGCGCTCAATCAAACACCAGGATGGCCCGGCCGCTGATCTGCCCGCTTTGCAGAGCATCAACCGCCTCGTTGATCTCATCGAGGGCGAAGCGCTGGGTGACCATGCTGTCCAGGTCCAGGTCGCCCCTCCGGTACCAGTCCATGAAGATGGGGAAGTCCCGCTCGGGATGACTGGTTCCGCCGATGCTTCCGGTGAGGTGCTTCTCGTGCATCAGCAGGTCACCCACATCGATGGCGGGAACAGAGATTGGAATCCCGACGAGCACCGCCACCGCCCGCTCGTCGGATCCCCAGCGCTTTGACCGCAATGACGGCGCCACCTGCCCGATGGTTGCCTCCGCTCCGATGCAGTCGAAGGCGAAGTCCACCCCGGCACAGGGCGCGCCCATCAAATCCAAGCCGTCACGGGGGGTCAGCTCGCGGATCCGGGCCACCGGGTCGCACTCCGAGGCGTTCACCCCAAGGGTGGCCCCGTGGCTGCGGGCAAACTCAAGCTTCTCTTCGGTGAGGTCTACCGCGATGATGGGGTCGGCGCCCAGCGCCTTGGCGGCCGAAAGGGCCGAGCAGCCCACGCCGCCCACACCGAACACCGCCACCGACGACCCCGCGGTGACCCCCGCGGTGTTCATCACCGCACCGGCACCGGTCATCACCGCACAGCCGACGATGGAGGTCACATCGACAGGCACATCGTCGGGCATGGGCACGATGTACATCTCATCGGCGATGGTGTGGTCGGCCCAGGTGAACACCCCCAGGCTGACCGCCGACGATCCGTCGCCCTGGACCACCTGGGCGGGAGCGGGTCGGCGATCAGGGGGCTGGGTGCTGCGGGGTAGCCAGGTCACGAACACCCGGTCGCCGGGGTTCACGTGGTTCACCTCGGAGCCCACCGCCACCACCTCGCCGGTGGCCTCATGGCCGAGAACCACATCGCTTGCTCGAGGGGTGTGGATCTCGTGGAGCTGGCTGTGGCACACCCCGCTGGCGAATTGGCGCACCACTACATCGGTGGGCCCGGGGTCGGGCAGATCTACGGACTCGATGCGCAGGGGTTGGCCCATTTCCTGGGGGACGACGGCGACACGAGCTGGGGTTGGCATGGCGCCAGATTAGGGGGGCTGCCGCCTACCGGGCATTCAGCAGCGTCAGGGGTACTTGATGGACAGCTGGCGCAGGGAGCGGGGGCCGGGGCTGTGGGGCATTTCCCGGCGGTGGACGGTGCCGACGGTGTCGAAGATCACCACGTCGCCTTGCTGCCAACGGTGGGTGTAGGTGTGCTCGGGGACGATAGCGTGGTCCATGGCGGCCTGGGTAAGGGCGAAGGCGTCGTCGGGGTCGTCGATGCCCACGAAGCCGCAGGAGAACGACGAGACGTACAGCGCCACCCTTCCAGTGTCGGGGTGGGGCATTTCCACCGAGTGCTCGACTACTTCGCCCGAGCCGGGGTAGACGATGTCGGGGTTGGCCTTCAGGCGGCGGGCAGCGGCTTCCGACGGGTCCTCGTCGTGGTGGTTCTGTCGGAGGCGGGTGTTGTTCTCCGACGTGATGGTGTAGCGCCCGATTCGCCCGGCCAGCTTCTCGGCCAGATCATTGGGCAAAGTCTCATAGGCGGTGTACATGTCGCAGTACGAGGTGTCGGCGCCTCCGTCGGCCGGCACCCGCTGGGCGTTGAGCAGCGACTCCCGGGCAATGGTGTCCAAGAAGGCGTAGTCGGTGTGCCACGGCAGCGGTCCGCTGCCCGCGGTACCGATCTCGTGGCCGTTGTCATTCAGCTCATTGGACACGGCCAGCACCTCGGGGACCTCAGTGGGGATGTTGTACAACTCGTCGGCCGGGAATGGCTCGCCCAATTGCCGGGCCAAGTCGGCCAACTCGTCGGCATCACAGTCCCGCTGGCCCCGCAGCACCACCACCAGCCGATCGGCCAGCGCGTGGCGCAGGGTTGCCAGGTCGTCGTCGCTCAGCGGCGCGCCCGGATCCCAGCCTGATGCCAGCGCACCCAGGGGGGCATCGATGGGCTCGGTGCGAATCATGTCTCTATCCCTATCATGTCAACCCTGCGAACTCACCGTGCTAGTACAGGGTGAGCAACTGTCGAGGAGGAACCACCGTGGAAGGCCAAAAAATTCTGATTACCGGGACCGCAGGGCAGATTGCGTTGCCCATGACCCGACACTTCGCCCAGAACAACGAGGTTTGGGGGCTGGCCCGGTTCAGCCAACCGGGGTCGAAGGAGCAGGTGGAGGAGGCCGGGGCCATCCCCCATAAGGCCGATCTGGCCTCCGGCGAGCTGAATGGGCTGCCCGATGACTTCGACTATGTGATCCACATGGCCGCATTCATGGCGGCCAGCCCTGACTACGATTTCGCCCTCACCCAGAACGCCGAGGCCACCGGACTGCTGATGGCCCACTGCCGCAACGCCAAGGGTTTTCTGCACGCGTCCACCGCCGCGGCGTACAAGAACAACACCGACCACACCTACGTCTACGCCGAGGGCGATCCGCTGGGCGACAGCGAACAGCCCTATTCGGAGACCTACGGAGTGACGAAGATGGCCGCCGAGGCCGTGGCCCGCACCATGTGCCGCCTCTATGACCTGCCCACCGTGATCGGGCGCATCAACGTGGCCTACGGCCAAAACGGGGGGCTGCCCGCCATCTTGTTGGCCATGATGACCAACGGCATGCCGGTGCCCCTAAAGGACTCGGAGCCCAACATGTTCTCCCCGGTTCACGAGATCGACATGTGCGCTCACGCCGAGGCCTTCTTGGAGGGGGCTACAGTGCCGGCCACCATCGTCAACTGGGGCGGCGATGAGAATGTCAGCATCGAGGACATGTGCCGCCGGATGGGAGCTCAGGTCGGAGTGGAGCCCGATTTCCAGTACTTCCCGGTGGGCACCCACAGCCGGGCCTACGACAGCGCAAAGCGCATTGCCATGACCGGGGAGTGCACGATGTCGTGGCAGGACGGGATTGACGACATGGTGGCGGCCTGGGACCCTGAGCAGGGCGCCAGGATGATCGCCCGCCTCATGGGCGAGGGTTGACGGGCCACTAGTCCGCTAGCACGAGCATTAGGGGGAGCTATGCCCAATCACCCCACTCTCGACGGGGTCAACTTCATGGACGGGTTCTGGTTCCAGCACGAACCCCACGAGGCGTGGACCTGGATGCGGGAGAACGCCCCGGTGTACTACGACGCCAACAGCGACGTGTGGGGCATTTCCCGCTATCACGACATCTTGGCCATCGAGAAGGACCCCAAGACGTTTTCCTCGTACCGCAGCCCCCGTCCCCATGGGAATTCGCTTCCGATGATGATCTCCATGGACGACCCCGAGCACAAGCAGCGCCGGAAGCTGGTGAACCGGGGCTTCACCCCCAAGCGGGTGCGGGACCGCACGCCTGAAGTCATCGCAATCTGCGACGAGATCCTCGACAAGGTGTGCGAGCGGGGCGAGTGCGACTTCATCTGGGATATTGCCGCTCCTTTGCCGTTGCTCCTGATCGGCGACATGTTGGGTTTTCCCCGGGAGAGCTACGACGACCTGCTGGAGTGGTCCGACGACATGATGCGGGCCACCACCGAGACCGACCAGGAGGCGCTGGAGAAGGGGATCATGGCTGGCGTGGCCTTCCGGGAGTTCCTGATGGGCGTGATCGCCGACCGCCGGGCCCGCCCGCCCCAGTCCGATCTGGTGAGCGTGCTGTGCCATGCCGAGGTGGACGGCGACAGCCTCGACGACGAGTCGCTGTATCAGGAGGGGCTGCTGATCCTCATCGGGGGTGACGAAACTTCCCGCCACGTGATCAGCGGGGGGATGCTGGCGCTTATGGAGCATCCCGACCAAAAGGCGCTGTTCAACCAGCGGGCGGCCGACGACGCTTGGATGGAGCGGGCGGTGGAGGAGCTACTGCGCTGGGTGACCCCCATCAAGAACATGTCCCGCAGCGCCACCCGAGATGTGGAGATGCACGGCGAGACCATCGGAGAGGGCGACCAGATCATCTTGTTCTATCCGTCGGCCAACCGTGACGACAGGGTGTTCGACGACCCGTTTGCGTTCGATCTGGAGCGAGAGCCCAATCAACACCTGGCCTTCGGATGGGGTACACACTTCTGCCTGGGTGCGTCTTTGGCCCGCTTGGAGCTCAAGATCATGTTCCAGCGGCTGGCGGAGCGGATGCCCGACATCCAGCTGGCCAACGACGAGCCGCTGCCGTGGCGGGCGTCCAACTTCATCGTCGGTCCCGAGGAAATGCCGGTGACGTTCACCCCCAGCGCCCCGGTGGGAGCTTGATTCTGTCCGAGACCCGGTTCGGAGGGTGGAGGGGAGTCGTGCTGCTAGGCGGCTGTCTCGCTCTGGCGGCCGTTGCTGGCTGCAGTGACAAGACAGACTCTGTGGAGCCGACCGCTCCGCCTCCGGCTTCCACATGTTTGGACGAGTCGCAAGAAGACTCAACCGTTCCCTGTCCGGAGAATCCTGATGCCACAGATTCCCAGGGTGTCGCTGAGCCTCAGACCGTTGAATCGTTCACCATCGGCAAGAACGTGTACCTGACGCGCTGTGTCGGGTGCCACGGCGTCGATGGCGTCGGCATCGTCGGGCCTGACATCCGCCCCGGCAAGGTCCTGGAGAAGTACGCCTCAGCCGAGGCGATGGAGGCGCTGGTGCGCGACGGCATCGGCGAGATGCCCGAGTTCGGGTCCAGGCTCAGGGATGAGGAAATAGTCGCCGTGGTCGGATACGTGAGAGGCGGCTTGGGTTGACCTAGACCGCCCAGGCATCGACAACGTCGTTAGTGGTGGTGACGGTGGCAACGATGCCGAGGGTGTGTTCAAACACGGCGTCGACGTAGTCGGGCGGGGTGCCGGCCACGGCATCGCGGGGGATCACCACCACGTAGCCGGCGTTGACCGCATCGAACGTCAAGTTGATGATGGCCACGTTCACCGATACGCCCACGGCCACGATGGTGCGGACGCCCTCATTGCGGAGTAGCGAGTTGAGCTCGGTGCCCTCGAATGGCGACAGGCCATGGTGACGAGGCAGCACGATATCGGCGTCGGCCACCCCGATCTCGGGCACCACTTCCACCGCCGGAGTGCCAACGTGCAACTGCACCGGCATCTTGGGCATGGCCCGGAACAGACGAGCGTTGCGGTTGCCGCCCCAACCGTCGGCGCGATGCTGGGCCGTGCAGTGAATCACCCGCACACCTGTCGTGCGGGCCGCGGTCGCCAACGCCGCCACGTTGGGGATTAACCCCTCCTTGGCGGCCTCAGCCAGCGCGGGCAGGGCCGACAGCTCCCCGATCACGCCGTTTTGGCACTCCTGAAGCACCAAAGCAGTGGTGGCCGGATCGATTGCCTCACGCAGCTCCATGCCAATTCACCCTCCCATTCCGGGTTCCGACAAAGCGCCATCCATAATGACCACCCTATGGCTGGTTCGATATTGGGGACGGAAGTTGTGCGGCGGGAAGACGGGACCCTCCTAACCGGGGAGGGTCGCTTCACCGGGGATTTGCGGCCCGAAAGGCTGCTCCAAGCTCACTTCGTGCGCTCGCCGGTAGCTCATGCACTCATCGAAGGGATCGACTTGGGAGCCGCCACCGAACGCCGTGGTGTCGCCGCGGTATACACCGCCGAGACCATTGGGGTGGAGCAGGTGAAGCCCCGGTTCCCGCTCGATCCCCACTTCGTGCGCGGGCCGTTGGCCAGCGATCGGGTCCGCTTTGTGGGCGAGCCGGTGGCCATGGTGGTGGCCGAGAGCCTGGCCGCAGCCCAAGACGCGGCCGACGAGATCATGGTCGACTATGAGCCGCTCCCGGTGTCGATGGACGCCGAGGCCGCGGTGGCCAATGGTGCAGCGGTGCTCTATCCCGAACGGGGTTCGGACGCGATGCTCCGGGCCTTCGATCCGGTGGAAGATCTGCACGGCAAAGCAGACAAAATCGTTACTGCCCGCATCGTCCACAACCGGATGGCGGTGGTGCCGATGGAAACCGACGCCGTGCTCGCCGATCCCACCGGCGAGCAGCTCACCTTGTGGGTCTCCACCCAGGGAGCCCATCCCACCCGAGGGGGCATCGCTGACTCCCTGGGTTTGGACCATGACCAGGTGCGGGTGATCGCCCCTTGGGTGGGTGGCGGCTTCGGAGCCAAGGGCGGATGGCGGGTCGAGCACGTGGCGGTGGCCGCCGCTGCCCGGCAGCTGGGCCGCCCCGTGGTGTGGACCGAGACCCGGGCCGAGAACCTCATCTCCATGCAGGCCCGAGATCAGGTGCATTACGTCCGGCTGGGAGTGACCGACGACGGCCGCATGGTGTCGCTGGAGGTGGTGGTGCTGGTGGATGCCGGGGCTTATCCCGCCTTAGGCGGCGTCCTCCCCACCATCACCCGGGTGATGGCCACGGGGGTCTACGCCATCAAGCAGGTGCAGTTCGATTTTGGGTTGGCAGCCACCAACCGGGCCCCGCTGGGGGCGTTCCGGGGGGCAGGCCGGCCCCAGGCCACCCTCACTATCGAGCGCATGGCCGATTTGGCTGCTTCCGAGCTGGGCATGGACCCGGCGGAGTTCCGACGCCGCAACTTCCTGGCTCCTGAGGATTTTCCCTTGGTGACCCCCACCGGTGGGGCCTACGACACCGGGGAATACGAGAAGGCGCTGGACCGGGCCTGCGAGTTGGTGGGCTACGACGACCTGCGGGCCGAGCAAGCCGCCCGTCGAGCAGCCGGTGACCCCCGAAGGCTGGGCATCGGGCTGTCGAGCTATGTGGAGGTGACCGCGCCCACCGGACAGGAGGAACACGCGGTGGTGGAGGTCCACCCGGACGGCGCGGCCACGGTGTCGGTGGGCACCTCCTCCCACGGCCAGGGCCACGAGACGGCGTTCACCATGATCGTGGCCGACCGGCTGGGCATCGACCTGGACCGCATCGCCTTCGTGCAGGCCGACACCGCGTTGGTGGCCCGGGGCAGCGGCACCGGCGGATCGCGAAGCGCCCAGCTCGGAGGCAGCGCCATACATGCTGCTTCCATGGAGGTGCTGGACATTGCCCGGCGGCGGGCCGCGGAGCTGTTGGAGGCCAGCGCCCACGACATCGTGGTCACCGACGAGGGCCGCTTGGGAGTGGCCGGCGTTCCCGGTGCGGCGGTGAGTTGGGAGCAGGTCGTCGCGGCAGCCGACGAGCCGCTGCGAGTCGAACTCGACCACACCACTGACGGCGCCACCTTTCCGTTCGGCACCCACATCTGCGTGGTGGAGGTGGACACAGACACCGGCCTGGTCACCCTGCGGCGCTTTGTGGCGGTGGACGATGCCGGCAACCTGCTGAATCCGCTGATTGTGGCCGGTCAGCAGCACGGCGGAGTGGCCTCGGGCATCGGTCAAGCGCTGTACGAGCACGTGGTGTATGACGACGACGGCAACCCGCTCACCACCGGACTGGCCGACTACGCCATGCCGTCGGCGGCCGAGTTCTGCGACTTCGCGGTGGACAGCACCATTACCCCCACCCACCTCAACCCTCTAGGGGTGAAGGGCATCGGGGAGGCGGCCACCATCGGTGCCACCCCGGCGGTGCAAAACGCGGTGATTGACGCCCTCAGCGACCTCGGCATCCGCCATATTGATCTGCCCCTCACCCCGGAGCGAGTGTGGCAGGCCATCCAGACGGCAGGCGATCCTCCTCCCGCTATAGCGTGGCCCTCACTATGAGCGCTACCACCTCTACGTCAGGCCCCGAGCAGATCATCGCCGACATCATCAACCCGGAGACCCGGGGCAACCTGTACCCGCACTATCACGCCCTGCGAGAAGCCGCCCCCATCCACAAGACCCACAACCCGATTCTGCATGAGGCGTGGGTGTTCACCCGCCACGCCGATGCCGATCAGCTTCTGCGCAATCCCAAGGCAATCAGCGACCGTCGTACCACCGAGATGTACAACGTGGGGGCGGGGGGCACCGAGTACTACGACATGATGAAGCGGATGCTGCTGTGGCTGGACCCGCCCGATCATCAGCGCATCCGCTCGATGGTGGCCCGGGTGTTCACCCCCCGGGCGGTGGAGAAGATCAAGCCGGCCATAAGCGACGTGGTCACCGGGCTGCTCGACGCGGTGGCCGACGACGGCGGCATGGACGTGGTGAGCCAGTTCGCTTACCCGCTGCCGGTGCATGTGATCTGCGAGATGCTGGGCATCCCCCGCAGCGACATTCCTGACATCGAACAGTGGATGTGGGACTTCGCCCGCCGGGGCGACATCGCCGCACTCAGCGAAGAGATGATCGCCAACGGGGAGAAGGCGGTGCGGGGATTCACCGAGTACTTCACCCAGCTGGCCGCCGAGCGCCGGGCCAACCCCGGCGACGACCTGATGACCAAGCTGGTGACAGTGGAAGACGAGCGGGGCCCGCTCACCGACCGCGAGATCGTTCCGACCTGCATAATCCTGCTCCAAGCCGGCCACGAGACCACCGCTGACATCATCGGCAACGCCACCAAGGCGCTATTGGAGAATCCCAGCGAGCTAGAGCGGTTGCAGGCTGATCCCGAACTGATCGACGACGGCTTCGAGGAATTGCTGCGTTACGACAGCTCAGTGCAGATCAACCACCGGGTGCTGGCCGCCGACGTGGAGGTGGCGGGCCAGACCTTCCGCGAGGGTGACCTGTGCGTGGTGATGCTGGGAGCGTGCAACCGCGATCCCGAGGCGTTTCCCGAACCCGACCGGTTGGACCTCACCCGCGACGCCAGCCAGCACAACGGCTTTGGCCTGGGGGCCTACTACTGCTTGGGCTCATCGTTGGCCCGAGCTGAAGCCATTGCCGCTTTGGACGCCCTGGTTCAGCGGTTCCCCACCCTGGAGCTGGATACCGACAAGCCCGCGCCGGTCTACCGCCCCACCCTGGTGCTCCACGGCCACGAATACCTCCACGTCCGCTGGAATTAGCGGCCTAGACGGGCTTTAGCACCAAGCTGAGCCAGCGATCGGCAGAGGCGGTCCAGCCTTCGGGGATGATCACGGTGGAGGAGGTTTCTTCGATGATGGCGGGGCCGGTGATGGTGGGGCCGGGCAGGAAAGTGTGGCGGCGGTAGACAGGGGTGTCGGCCATTTCGCCGCTGAACCAGGCGGGGCGGTATGAGAGGGGGATCGGCGGTCGGGTGGCTACTTCGTCGGTTGACCAGTCGGGCTTGGGCACCGGGCCGATGACCCGTACTCGGTAGTTGACGAATTCCACCGGGTCGGCTTGGCGAATGCCGTACAGCTCTTCGTAAAGCTCGTTGAAGGCCGCCGCCGCCCTGCCGAGGTCGCAGCCGTGCAGGGGGACGGTCAGCTCGTGGGCTTGGTGGCGGTACCGGACGTCGATCTCGCGCTCGAGCACAATTTCGTCGGCTGTGAATCCCTCCGCTCCGATTTCGGCGACAGCCACAGCTTCTAGCTCGGTGTAGATAGCCTCCACAACGCTGGCATCGGTATCGACAGAGTCAATCACCTGGGTGCGGACATGATCGGTCACCACGTCGGAGGCCAGCAGGCCCACTGCCGAGCCCACGCCGGGGTTGGCCGGGACGACCACCGTGGTAATGCCGAACTCTTCGGCTAGGCGGGCCACGTGGACTCCGGCCGCGCCGCCCGAAGCCAGCAGGGTGAAATCACGGGGATCTATGCCCCGCTCCAGGGTCACCACCCGCACCGCAGCGGCCATGGTGGCATTGACCACCTCGTACACCCCAGCGGCGGCCTCCTCCGAGTTCAGCCCCATGGGCTCGGCCAGCCCGGCCAGGGCGGCGTGGGCCAGGTCGGCTCGGATGGCCATGCGGCCTCCGAGGAAGAAGTCCGGGTTCAGATAGCCCAGCACCAGATCGGCGTCGGTCACCGTGGGTTGGGCGCCGCCCCGGTCGTAGCAGACCGGTCCCGGCTCAGCCCCGGCGGAGTCAGGCCCCACTCGCAACGCCCCGCCGCTGTCCAAATAGGCGATCGACCCTCCGCCCGCTCCCACCTCGGCCAAATCGATCACCGGGATCTTGATGGGATAGCCGGTGTTGATCTGTTTCACGCCCGAAGAAGCGGTACCGCCCACGAAGAACTCGTGGGCGATAGCGGCTTGTCCGTCTCGCACCAGCCCCGCTTTGGCGGTGGTACCGCCCATGTCGAAGGAGATCAGGTTGTCGATGCCGCTGAGCTGGCCGATGTGGGCGGCAGCCATCACCCCAGCGGCCGGCCCCGACTCCACTAGCTGCACCGGCCGACGGGCCACAGTGGCGGCTGAGATGATGCCGCCCGACGAGCCCATGATCTGCATCCGTGCCCCAATGCCCTGGTGGGCCAGTTCCTCGTCCAGCCGGGCGATGTAGCGGGTGACGGTGGGGCCCACGTAGGCCGACATAACCGTGGTGCAGGCTCGAGGCAATTCCCGATACTCGGGCCACACCTCGCTGGAAACCGCCACGTAGAGGTCTGAATTCAGCTCGGCGATGATGTCGGCCACCTGGCGCTCGTGGTCCCCGTTGGCGTAGGAGTGGAGGAAGCAGACCGCGACAGCTTCCACCGGCTCGCGGGCCAGCAAGTCGGCCAGCGAAGAGCGGGCTTGTTCGATGTCGAGCGGCACAACCACCGAGCCGTCAGCCCCTGTCCGCTCCGCCACGTCCACGGTGCGCCGCCGGGGAACTATGGGCGCCTGCTTGGTATAGAAGAGGTCGTACTTCTCGGCGTCGCCCTTGCGTTCGTTGCCGATGATCAAGATGTCGCCGAAACCTGCGGTGGTGACGTAGGCCACCGGGCCGCCTTTACGCTCCAATATGAGGTTGGTGGCCAGGGTGGTGGCGTGGACCACTTGGGACACTTCGGGAGGGTCATAGCCAGCCTCGGCCAAGAGTTCGGCAATCCCGTCGAGCACTCCGGCTGCCGGATCGTCGGCGGTGGTGAGCACCTTTGCGGTGCAGATGCTGCCGTCGGAGCGGTCGATCATCACCACATCGGTGAATGTTCCCCCGATGTCGATGCCCAGGGCGACGGTCATTTGCTTCTCAGCGCCGCGGTGGCCGCCGTGTCCACCTCCCCGGTCTCGATGTCTATGACCACGCCGTAATCACGGCGGGCCGCCTCCGGTGACACCCGACCGTCTCGCACATCGGCGGCCACCTGCTCGGGGTCGCGTTCATACGGGTCTCCGAAGCCACCGCCGGCCGAGGTGAGCATGGTGATCATGTCCCCGGCTCGCAGAGGGTAGGCAGTGACCTTGGCTGGCAGCGCTTCTTCGTCGGGGGTGCCTTGGTTGAGCACCCAGCCCCCACCCGCGCCGGGCGAGCCGCCAAAGATGCCGGGAGGGGGGCGGCGGCAGCGATCGGTGGCCCGGCCGGTGAACTGACCGTCGGTGAGTATGCGGATGTCGCGGCGCGATCCGGTGCCGCCCCGCCACTGGCCCGGTCCCCCCGAATCGGTCCACAGCTCGAATCGCTCAAAGCGCACCGGGTGCTCCTGCTCATAGGCCTCCACGGTGTGGAATGCCCCGCCGGCGCCCAGCACCAGCGGGCCGGTCACGTCCACTCCGTCACGGTCGGAGCGGGCACCGGAACCGCCGAATTGGGGATCCATGAATGCCCACGGCCGGCCGTCGGCCCCGATGCCGTTCATGATGTAGACGTGGACGTTGCAGGAGGCGGCCACCGCTCGGGCTGGATCGAGCTGGGAGAACGCCCCCAGCATGGCCTCCACCACCGCCATGACCGTGGCCATGCGGGCGTTGAGCGCGGCGGGAGGATTGGGATTCACCAGCGTGCCCCGGGGCAGGCGCAGCTCCAAGGGCCGGAAGGCGCCGTCGTTCACCGGGATGTCGGGGGCTAGCAGGCAGCGGACAGCGAACAGCACTCCAGATGTGGTCTGCGATACCGCGGCGTTGATCGGACCCGGCGCTTGGGCTGAGGTTCCCTCGAAATCGGCGATGATGGTGGAGCCGCTCACGGTGAGGGCGACCTGCACCTCGTGGTCGGCGTCGGGGTTGACGCCGTCGTCGTCGATGATGAACGAGCCGGTGTAGGAGCCGTCGGCCAACGCCTCGATGCCCGCCCGGGTACGGCGCTCGGTGTAGTCCAACAGCTCGTCGGTGATCTGGTGCAGCCGATCCAGGCCGTACCGGTTGGCCAGATCGTCCAGCCGGTCGGCGCCCAGATTGGTGGCTGCCATCATGGCCCGGATGTCGCCCAGCACTTTCTCCGGGGTGCGGCTGTTAGCCGCGATCACATCCAACATCGGCTGGTTGGCCTCCCCGGCGATCGCCAGCGGCACGGGGGGCAGTACCAGGCCTTCCTGAAACATCTCGGTGGCGTTGGCCGGCAGTCCGCCTGCGGCCATGCCCCCCAGGTCGGCCACGTGCAGCAGGGCGCAGGTGAAGAACGCCAGCGTGCCGTCAATGAACACGGGGCGGAACACCATCACGTCGTTGGAGTGGATGCCGCCCCGGTAGGGATCGTTAGACGCGTAGACATCGCCGTCGGCCATCTCCGAGGTCGGAAAGTCGTCCAGCAGCGAGCGCAGCGACGGACGAAGGCTGGAGAGGTGCATCAGCGGGGCGCCCATCGATTGGGCAATGAACTGGCCCCGGTGGTCGAAGATGGCGGCGGTGGAGTCACCGCCCTCTTTCACTACTGAGGAGTAGGCCGATCGCACTGTGGTCAGCCCCATCTCCTCGGCGATGGCTCCCAGGGCGTTCTTGACCACCTCCAACGCAATGGGATCCGAGGGCCGGGCTTCGGTGGTCATCTCTTAGGCGTGGTCCATGGCAATCAGAGCCCTGTAATCAAAGCTCGAATGGCCCCTTGCCCATCTGGTCGCGGATGGTGACGACCGCCGGATTGGTCATGGAACGACGCTGCCAGTTGGCCCCGTCCACCACCATGGTGTGGCCGCTGATGAACCGGGCGAAAGGGGAGGCCAAGAAAGTGGCCGCCCAGCCCAGTTCCCGCAGCCGCCCCACCCGCATAGCGGGCTGGCACGGATCCTTCTCGTGGGTGCGGTCGAGGCTGGAGCGGATATCGGCGGTCATGTCCTCGTGGGGAAACAGCCCTGGCACTAGGCCATTCACCTGTATGCCGTATGGACCCCATTCCACGGCCAGGCTCTCGGTCATCGACTTAACCCCTGCCTTGGCCGCGGCCGAGTGGGCGAAGCCGGGTCCACCGGTCCAGGCGTAGGACGCCCCGATGTTCACGATTGACCCGGTTGTGCCGGCCGCCAGGTGGCGACGGGCGAACTCCCGGGCGCAGAAGAAGGTGCCGTTGAGGGTGATGTCCACCACCGTGCGCCAGGCGTTGGCCGACATGTCCTCGGCCGGCACCGGGAAGTTGGCCGCCGCGTTGTTGATGAGCACGTCGGGCATGGCGAACCGCTCGGTGGCCGCGTCGAATGCCTCGGCGATTTGCTCGGCCTGGCGGATGTCGCAGCCCACCACCAGCACCTCAGCGCCGGTGGCCTCGATGGCGGCCTGGCCGGCCTCCAAGTGCTCGGGCTTGCGGCTGGCGATGACCAGGTTGGCTCCCAACCGGGCGAACTCAGTGGCGATGGCCTTGCCCAGCCCGGTGCCCCCGCCGGTCACGAACACGGTCTGGCCGTCGAAGGTGCCGGGCACCAGCGCGGTGGCGCCCTCTGGAGCGGGTTCGGGCAATCCGATGATCTCAGCCATTTCTTGGTGACTCCTTTGGACTCAAGACCGCTTGTACTGGGGGTCGCGCTCTTCAGCTCGGGCGGCGCGGAACTCGGCGAAGTCGTCCGAACGGTTGATGAGCGTTTGAAAGGCGTACTCGTCGTTCATGGAGCTGCGCAATCCATCTTCAGCCAGATTGCGAATCACCCGCCGGGCGAGCTGCACGGTGTAGGGCGATGCGGCGGCAATGTGGGTCGCCATCTCCATCACGGTGTCGTCCAGCTCCTCGGGGGACACGATGCGGGACACGATGCCGTGGGTCAGAGCCTCCTCGGCGCTCAGTATCCGGCCGGTAAGCACCATGTCGCTGACCAGGCCCGATCCGCAGATCTCGAACAGCCGGCCCACGCCGCCGGTATCGGGGATCACTCCGTGGGTCACTTCAGGCAACCTGAATCGGGCTCCTTCGGCCGCCACCCGGATGTCGCACAGCAGAGCCCGCTGGAACGATCCGCCCATGGCCCATCCCTGTATGGCCACGAGGATGGGGGCGTCAATGTCCCAGATCTGCTGGATGCCCCGATGGCCCCGCTCCATGAGGGCATGGTGGGCCATTTCCGCTTGGCCACCGCCAATGGCAGACACGTCTCGGCCCGACGACCACGACTTGCCCTCGCCCCGCCACACCACGGCTCGGATCGACTTGTCGGCCTTGATCTCGCCCAAGATGTCGAACAGCGCCAGATCCATGTCGTCGTCGAAGGCGTTGTGCTTGGCGGGATTGTTGTTGGTGATCACGGCGATGTGTCCGTCCACCGTGAGCTGTATTCGATCATCGGCCATGGCCTCACCGTATCTGTCGCTGGGTCGGCGGGAAGAATGGGGCCGATATGGGACACAATGGCCCCTATGGCGATGTATCTGGACATGGTGGGACACCGCGGAGAGCCCCATCAGCGGGGATGGCTGCCCCGCGACTGCACCCTATACGGGCTGAGCGTGGGGGCAGGCTTCGACAACCTGGCCTTCGTGGGGGAGATGGCCTCGGGCCACCCTCAGCAGGTGTACCCCAGCTTTGTGTGCTCAGGGGGTAGGTCGGACAAGCCCAGCGGCGGCGACAATCCCATGTTCCGGTTCGGCGACTACCAAGTGCATCAGCTGGTACACGGCGAGCAGGAGCTCACCGTCCACGGCGAGATTGGGCCGACGGGGTCGGTGATCAGCACGTCGACCGTGGTCGGCATCTACGACAAGGGCTCCGGGGCGGTGGTCCACAGTGAGAGCGAGTCGGTGGACGCCGCCACCGGCGAGCCGATGTTCACCACCGGCTCCAAGCTGTTCGTGATGGGCGAGGGCGGCTTTGGCGGCGACCCCGGGCCAAAGACACCGGCGTGGGATACCGAGGATGCACCACCCGATGCCACCGTGGACTGGCAGACCCTGCCCGTGCAGTCGCTGCTCTACCGGCACGGGGGCAACGACCCCAACCTGATCCACTACGACCCCTCAGTGGCCGCGGCCGCCGGGTTCGACGGTCCCATCCTCATGGGGCTCAACACCTACGGATTTGCCTGCCGAGCGCTGGTGGAGACGATATGTGGTGGCGATCCTCTGGCCCTGGGATCGATGGCCGGTCGTTTCGCTTCCCCCGGCTACAACGGCGATGTGCTCACCACCCAGATCTGGCACAACCGCCACGAGGAGAACGAAGTGCTGTTCCGGGTGGTCTCCAACCGGGGCACCACGGTCTTCGACAAGGGCCGGGCCACGCTTCGGTAATCAGCAGGAAGGGCAATGCCATGAGCAGGTTGGTGATCGACGCCGACGGCCACATAAGCGAGCCGGCGGAGCTGTGGGAGGAGTTCTGCGATCCCGAATTCCTGGCCTTTGCGCCCCGGCGGGTGCTGGACAGCCAAGGGCGGCCTCGCACCTTCGTGGGGGGCGAGATGGCGCCCTACATCCCGTTCGACTCCGAGGCCTATGACAAAGAGCGCCCCAAGGGCGGGGTCGATCCCCACGCCCGGCTGGCCGATATGGACAGCGAGGGCATGGACATCTCGGTGATCTTCCCCACCACGGGGCTCATGTTCGGAGGCATCGCCGACGCCGCGGTGAACAACGCCTTGTGCCGGGCGTACAACGACTGGCTCCGCACCTACTGCGACACGAATTCATCTCGGCTGCTGGGGGTGGCGGTGGTGCCCCAGGTGGATCCGGCGCTGATGGTGGCCGAAGCCCGCCGGGCCATCGATGATCTGGGATTCGTGGCGGTGATGCTGCGGCCCAACGTGATTGCCGATCGGACCCTGGACCATCCGGCTTATGACGGCTTGTGGACGCTGTTGGCCGGCAGGGGGGTGCCTGCCGCTCTGCACGAGGGGACCACCCAGAACGTCCCCCAATCGGGGCTGGATCGCTACGACAACTTCATGTTCCGCCACGTGTGCTCTCACCCCCATGAGCAGCAGATGGGCTGCTTGGAGCTGATCGCCGGCGGGGTGTTGGAGCGCCATCCTGAGTTGCGGGTGGTGTTCCTCGAGTCAGGCTGCGGATGGGCGCCCCACTGGCTGGAGCGTATCGACGAGCATCTGGACTCCTGGGGCCACGCCTCTGCCCCGCTGGAGCTGAGCGCCACCGAGTATTTCCTACGCCAGTGCTTTATCTCGTGTGATCCCGAGGAGCGGACCATTCCTGGGGTGTTGGACTGCCTGGGCGACGATTGTGTGGTTTTCGCCACCGACTACCCTCACCCCGACGGTGTATTTCCCGGCGTGGTGAAAGCACTGGCCGACCGGGACGACCTGAGCGACTCCCGCAAAGACAAGATCTTGGGGCTAAACGCCAAGCGGTGTTTCGGCCTCTGAGCGATAGGAGGCGAAAGCCATGAAGGACGGCAAGCGTAAGGCGTCAGCTTTGCCGCGCTGGATATTGGTGCTATTGGCCTTGGCGCTGGTGGCCGGGGCATGCGGTGGCGGCAACGACGACGATGACGACGCGGGGGCCGAGGCCCCGCAGCCGACGGCGGCCGCGACGGCTCCCGAACCGGCCGACGCCGACGGCGAAGCCGAAACCGCCCCTACCGAGAGCGATCCCGACGAGCCGGCACCCGCCCAGACGCAGGAGGAGCCCGCGGAAGCTGAGGCACCCGCACCAGAGGAGGCCCCCGAAGCCACGCCTGAGCCCATCGTCTTGACCGACTCTTTCCGGGGAGTGACCTCCGAGGCCATCCTCATCGGCCACTCATCCATCGATTTCGAGAAGTTGAATGCCGACTTCGGGCTTGACCTGCCCTACCAGAACTTCGGGCCGCCATTCCTGGCCTTGGTGGACTGGTACAACGAGCAGGGGGGTGTCCTAGGGCGGCGCCTAGAGGTCGTATCGGAGCTTTTCCTGCCGGTGGGGGCCACCACCGCGGAGGCAGCGTGCCTCAAGTTGACGGAGGATCAGAAGGTGTTCGCGGTCATTAACGGGTTTGCCGGCCCTGGTGCGGAACAGGTGAACACTTGCGTTACCGAACTCCACGACACCATCTTGGTCGGCGGTCTCCCCACCCCCGAACAAGCCGAGGCTTCGGGCGGGTTGTGGGTCAGCCCCCAGATGAGCTTGGAGCGGCGCAACACCGCAATGGTGTCGATTCTGGAGCAGACCGGTCGGATCGACGATCTCAGTCCGGTAATGATCATCGGTTCCCACCCCGAACAGCAGGCCCTGATAGACGGCATTGCCGATGAATTGAGGGCGGCTGGGGCCGAAGTGCCGGTGGTCGGAGTGGTGACCACCACCGGGGATCAAGCCGCCACGCAGGCCGAGATGGACGTGTATGTCGAGCGAGCTCGAAGCGATGGGGTCAAATCCATTCTGCTGACCGGTGAGGAAAATTACCGGAACACCCATTTGTGGAGCACTGCCCCGGAATTCGTTTACTTGATCGGAAACGGCGATCGGTTGTCTGATTGGCAGCGGGAGCCGCCCGAGGGCCTCCAATCCGGCATCAAGGTATTCACTGCCCGAGGCGGTCCATCCCCGATGGACGATTCCCGAATATTGCATTGCATAGACGTGATCGAGGATGCCTTGGGAATTGAAATCCTGCCTCTTGAAGAACTGGACGAGGGGGACGTCCAACACTGGGCTGGAATGATCAATGCGTGTCGTGATCTAGCCATGTTCGTCCAGATCGCCGAAGCGGCCGGACCCGATCTCACCAACGAGTCCTGGGTGGCTGCGTTGGACAATGTCCCCGACATCTCGGTTCCCGGAGTGGCATTCGCCTCACTCAGCTCAAACAAAGTGGACGCCGCTGATGAGCTGTTCTTGGTGGAGTACGACTTCGACGCCAGGGCCTTCATCGAGCTGGCTGGCCCCATCGACGTCGGATAGCGGTTTCCAGATTGGAGATGGAACTCGAATCGTGGAGTGAGCAGAGCGAACGACTTTGGGTGTTGGCCAGCGGTGAGGGGATGCCGCGCCGCCAGTTTCTGGCCCTGCTGGTGGCCGGTGGGACCGCGGCGGTACTGGCGGCCTGCGGTGGCCGCGGTTCGTCTTCAGTGTCCATTACCGGCGGCCCTGTCTCGACGGTTGATCCGGCCGCGCTGTTCAAAGATCCGACGCCGTTCATCCAGCGGGGTGCATCGCTCGAGTCTCGCCTGGAGTTGATGCCAGGGCTGATCACGCCCAACGACCTGTTCTTTGTCCGCAACAACTCCACCAGCGTCGATTTGTCGGTCGACGATTGGTCGCTGGTCGTCGAGGGCGACGCCGTGGAGCAGCGCCTCGACCTCAGCTACGACGACATCCATCGCCTTCCCAGCCGCTCGGTGACCGCTTATCTGGAATGCGCCGGTAACCATCGGGTGATGTTCGACCGGTTGCAGGGCCGCACCGCCGACGGCACGCAGTGGGGAAGAGGCGCGATCGGCAACGGCATTTGGATCGGCGTCTCATTGGCCGATGTGCTGACGTTGGCGGGGTTGGCCGATGACGCCGTCAGCGTCCTGTTAGTGGGGCTGGACGAGGATTCGCCTGAGGGGGGCTTCCAACGTGTTCTGCCGCTGGAAAAGGCCCTGGATCCCGACACGATTCTGGCCTATGAGATGAACGGCGAGCCGCTGCCCCGCGACCACGGTTTCCCACTGCGAGCCATTGTTCCCGGTTGGGTGGGAAGCTCGCAGATCAAGTGGCTGGGCCGGATCGTTGTGTCGTCCGATCCGCAGTGGACCCGCAACAACACCACTTCCTACGTGCTGATTGGCGGCGATTACTCGCCAGAGGGTGAGGCGCTGGGCCAAGTGGTGACCGAGCAGAACATCAAGAGCGCCTTGGCGCTGCCGTGGCCGGCTCGGCTGGATGCCGGCCATCACACTCTGAGGGGCTACGCCCACTCACCCCATGGACGAATTCACCGAGTGCAATACAGCGAAGATGGCGGGGCCAGTTGGCGTGATTCACGGGTGCTAACCCCGCAACCCCAGTATTCGTGGGCCCAATTCGAGTTCGACTGGTCAGCCACCACCGGCGAGCACACGATCATGACTCGGGCCACCGACGCCGCAGACAACACCCAGCCCGATCGGGTCCCCTTCAACCAAAAGGGCTACCTGTTCAACCAGCCCTTGCCCCATCCCATTCGGGTAAGCGCATAGCCACTAGGGAAGATCTACAGCCCCATGTCGTGGTAGTCGGGGACTTCGTAGCGGCCGATGGCCTCGGCCCGGCGCTGGAGGAGGGTGACGGTGTCTTCGATGTTGCGACCGATGATGAACCGGCGCTGCTCCACGCAGTCGACCACGAAGTTGCCGTGCTCAATGAGGTCGGCCACCGCGGGTTCCTCACCCCTGATCTCGGTCAAGATGTCCTTGAGCTCCTGGAAAGTCATGCTGCGCCGCCCGGTGGAATCGCCTACCCGGGCGAAGTGATCCGGCCGGTTGCGCTGAGCGGTGAACAGGCCGGTGTCGAGCATGCCGCCTGATGGGTAGAGCACCGATGCCCGCAGATCGCTGCCTTCCCGGATCAGGTTGACGTGCACGGTCTCGGTGAAGCAGCTCACCGCAGCCTTGGATGCGGCGTACACCGAGGCGGTGGGCACCGGGGCGAATCCTCCATCGCCCGAGGAGGTATTGATGATCTGGCCGGGTTCGCCGTCAGCCAGCATCCGGGGCACGAACTCGGTGGTGCAGATGGCCACACCGAAAACGTTCACGCTGAAGCACCACCGCCAGTCGTTGGGCTCCTGCTCCCAGGGCTTGCCGCCCCCGCCTGAAGTGACCCCGGCGTTGTTGAAGAGCAGATTGCATCGACCGTGGGCCTCGTAGACGTGGTCGGCCAGGGCGGCCACCGAAGCCTCATCGGCCACGTCGGTGGGACAGCCCGACACCGGGCCCAGATCGGACAGCTCGGCCACGGTGGCCTGTGTGGTGTCGGCCTCAATGTCGGCAATCACCACGGCGGCGCCTCGTTGCAACAGAGCGGTCACGATGCCCTTGCCGATGCCGCCGGCTCCGCCGGTGACCACCGCCACCATGCCGTTGACGTCGAGACGCTCAGATGGGGTGTCGCTGCTCATAGTGCCTCCTGTGGTTGGCCGACCCGAAGTGGTCTAGCAGCTATTCGACAGCCTGACTAACGCTCAATCCGCGTTGAGGGATTCCTGGGCGATTTGGGCGGGATCGGGAGGCGCAGCGCTGGGCGTGGTGATGTCGATATGGGAGATGACGCCGGTCCAGGGGAAGGGGGGCTGATAGTCGTCATTGACCGGGAAGCCGGTGTCGTGGCCGATGACCAGCCCGGTGCCGCCGTTCTGCCAGGAATTGGGGAAGGTCCGGTCGAGCTCCAACCGGGCGGTGGCCTCGCCGTCCACCAGCAGCTCGACGATGCTTGAGGCCGGTGATGTTGGTTGGTACCGACACCCCAGGGTGGTGGCGTCCGAGGAAACATGTGGGGTTGCCAGCCGGAACTGGTCGCCCGACAGGCAAAGACCCAGCACCAGAGAGCCGTCCAACCCGTAAAGGGCCAAGCCGCTGGTCCAATCGCCCATTGCCCACAAAATGCCCTCTGCACCGCCGGTGCCCACCGTCGCGGCAGCGTCGATGTTGAACCCCCGCACCAGCACCGGCATCACCTCGTCGGCTACTCGGCCTGCGCCCGGTCGGTACCGGGCTTGGGCCGGGGGCGGATAGGCGGGCGGATAGATGGCCGGCATCCGCCCGGCGTAGCCGTCGTCAAGGGGCAGCACGCCGTAGCGCTCGGCCGCCTCCCACCAGGCGGCTTCAAGCTCGGCCAGCTTCTCGGGGTGGTCGACGGCCAGGTCGCGGGCCTCGGAGAAGTCATCGTCGAGCCGGAAGAGGGCCCAAGTGTCGTCGTCGAACGAGCGGCTGCCCTCCATCATCGCCACTTCATCGCCGTGGGCCTGGGCCACATGGTCGGTGGTGGCTTTCCAGCCGTCCAAGTACATGGCTCGCGACCCCTGAACTTCGAAGTACTGCTCGGTTCGGGGCGAAGGGGCATTGGCGTCGTCGAAGGTGGCGGACAGGCTGGCCCCGTGGATCGGCGTCTGGGCCACCCCGTCCACCGACTCGGGAGCGTCCACCCCGCACAGCTCCAGCACGGTGGGGGCCAAATCGATGGCGTGACAGAACTGGGTGCGCACCTCCCCCTGAGCGGCAATGCCTGCCGGCCAGTGCACCACCAGCGGGGTACGGGTGCCGCCCAGCCAGGCGTAGCGCTTCCACAGCCGGAACGGGGTATTGCCGGCCCAGGCCCAGCCCCAGGCGTAGTGGTTGTAGGTTCGGGGACCGCCCAACTCGTCGAGCCACTCCAGGTTGGCGGCCACCGACTCGGGCAGTCCCTTGGTGAATCGATGCTCGTTGACCGAGCCCACATGGCCACCCTCGGCGCTGGCCCCGTTGTCGGAGCACAGGATCACCACGGTGTTGTCCAGCTCGCCGATGGCCTCCAAGTGATCGATTATTCGGCCGATCTGGGCGTCGGTGTGGGTCAAGAACCCGGCGTACACCTCGTGCATGCGGGCGAACAGCCGGCGGGCGTCGGCGTCGAGCTCGTCCCAGGGCTGCACCCACGATGGCCGCTCGGTGAGGGTGGTGCCCTCCGGTGCTATCCCTGAGGCCAGCTGCCGCTCGAAGACCCGTTCCCGCCACCGGTCCCACCCGTCGTCGAACATTCCCCGGTAGGGCTCCACCCACTCAGGGGTCACGTGGTGGGGGGCGTGGGTGGCGACCTCGGCGTAATAGCAGAAGAAGGGCTTGTCGGGAGCGGCGTGCTTCTGGTCGGTGATGTGGGCGATCGCCTGGTCAGCCAGATCAGCGCTGAGGTGGTAGCCGTCGCCGTAATGGGCCGGAGGACTGATGTAGTGCTGGTCGCGCACCAGGTTGGGAGCCCAGCAGTTGGCCCCGCCGTGGAGCACGCCGTAGTAGCGCTCGAAGCCCACTCCGGTGGGCCACAGGGTGAACGGGCCGGCTGAGCTGCGTTCGCCCCGAGGTGCGAGGTGCCACTTGCCGATGGCCATGGTGCCCCATCCGGCGTCGCGCAGTATGCGAGGCAGCATGGCGGCCGACGGAGGAATGCGGGCGGTGTAGCCAGGGAACCCCATGGTCATGTCGGACAGAAAGCCCATCCCCACCGCGTGGTGGTTTCGACCGGTCAATAGCGCGGCTCGGGTGGGCGAGCACAGGGCCGTCACGTGGAATCGGTTGTACGACAATCCGCCGGCGGCCAGCCGGTCGAAGTTGGGAGTGGCAATGTCGGCCCCGAAGCAGCCGAGCTGGGCGAATCCGGTGTCGTCCAGCAATATGACCAACACGTTGGGCGCCCCCTGGGGGGCACGGGTCAGCTCAGGGGGACGGGGCGTGGACTCGGCCACGGTGAGCCCGATGTCGGCTGCGGTCGCTGGCTCGGTCATGGTGGCTGCTAGCGGCGCGACCGGTAGTCGGCCCCGGGGATGGTGGCGAATTGGAAAGGCTCGGGCTGTCGGCCCTTAAACAGGGCGAAGCACTCTCCGGTGAGGCCCGAATCGAGAATCGCCATGGCCGCCTCGGCCACCTCCTCGGCATCCATGATGACCATGCCCGCGGCTTCGAGGCGGTCTCGATTGCCGCCCAGGAATCCAGTGCCCACCGTGGCCGGGCAAACGGCGTTGAGGCTGATGTCCCGCTCGGCCAGATTGGGAGCGGCGCTACGGACCAACGCGGCAATGGCGTGTTTCGACATGGAATAGCCCAAGTCCACCGGCAGCGGGCTGAACGAGGCCATCGAGCCGGTTATCAGCACATGGCCGCCCCCGGCTGCTTCCAGCAGCGGCACCGCAGCCCGCAAGCCGAACACCACACCGTGCTGGTTGATCCCGATGATGCGGTGATAGTCCTCGTCGCTCATCTCGGCAACGTCGGACAATCCCATCATGATCCCCGCGTTCAGGTGGGCCAAGTGCAGGTGGCCGGGATCGTCGGCCATCTCCGCGGCCAGTGCAGTCCAAGCCGAGGAATCAGCCACATCTAGGTGGCGATACCGCCCGCCGATCTCGTCGGCCACCTGCTGCCCGGCGTCGTCCACTACGTCGGTGCAGATCACGCTGGCACCGGCCTCGGCGTAACGGCGAGCACAGGCCGTGCCGATTCCCGAGGCTGCTCCGGTCACCAAGGCGGTCTTTCCCGACAGGTCCACGGTCAGCTCGCTGACTCTTTGGCGCCTCGGGCGAAGGCGTCTTCGGTGTTCAAGTCGTACAGGCCGTTGATGAACTGGAGCGGGGGCTTGGTGGTGTATTCCTCCGCCGCCCGGCTGGGCATGATGTTCTCCCGGTGGCGCAGATCCCACATGCTCTCGCACCGCCCGGAGTACTCATCGGGCTGCTCTAGCATCCAGATGATGCCGTCGGCCGGCACCGAAGTGGGCTCCCAGTCGGTGAGGTCGATGTCGCCCATATTGGCCAGCGTGCCCTCGGATGCCACCGGTATGTCGATGCGGAAGCAGTTGACTGCAATGCGGTCGGAATGGAGCTGTCGGGCCAGATCGGTGGTCATACGCTCGAGGGCCAGCTTCGACATGCCATACGACATAAGTCCGGGAACCGGGCGCAGCGCGGCCTGCGACGACAAGCTGAGGATGCGTCCGCGCCCCGCGGCCTGCAAATGGGGCAGCGCGGCCCGCACGGTGAGCAGCGGGGCTCGCAGGTTGATGTCCATGATGAGGTCGTAGCGCTTGAGGGGGATGTCCACTTCGCCCACGAAGGTGACGGCGGCGTTGTTCACCACCACGTCGAGTCGGCCCCAGGCCCCTACCGGGGCAGCCACCATGGCCTCGATGTCATCCGCCGAGGTCAGATCGGTGGGAACGGCCAGTGCCTCGCCCCCAGCGTCGATCACCGCCTCGACGGTCTCATCGATGGTGCCGGGAAGCGGCTTGGGCGACGCCTTGGTGGACCGGGCGGCGCACGCCACCTTGGCCCCCTTGGCTGCGGCAGCCAGGGCGATGGCCGCGCCCACCCCTCGGCTGGCCCCGGTGACCAGCACCGCCTTTCCGTCCAGGTCGTATGGCTCAGACATCAGCGCCCCATGGCATGCGTCGCTACCCTAACGAATGACCAGTTATCGGCCGGAATGGATCCTGGGTGGGTGAGCATCGACATCTGACAGTGGCACCGGTAGGCGGCTGCGTCGGCGCGGAGATCGGCGGGGTCGACCTGAGCGACGACCTGTCCGACGAAGTGGTGGCCGAGATTCGCCAGGCATGGCTGGACCACTTGGTGGTGTTCTTCCGGGATCAGCACCTGACCCTCGACCAGTTCTCGGCCTTCGCCCGCCGCATCGGCACCCCCGGCCACTATCCGTTCGTGCCCGGCCTGCCCGATCATCCCGAGGTCATCGAGGTCAAGAAGCTGCCCCACGAGACCGTCAATTTCGGCGGCATCTGGCACACCGACACCGCCTACCTGGAGCGACCGCCGATGGCGTCGATGCTCTTGGCCCGCGAGGTGCCCGCCGCCGGCGGCGACACCGAGTTCGCCAACATGTACGCCGCCTACGATGCTTTGTCCGACGGGCTGAAGGAATTCCTGCGGGGCCTGCGGGCGGTGAACAGCTCGGCGATGGCCGATGTGTCCAAGACCCGGGAGGATCGCATTGCCGACGCCAATGAGGCTGGTCACACCTCAGCGGAGAGCTATGAGGCAGTTCATCCGGTGGTTCGCACCCACCCCGAGACCGGTCGGCTGGCTCTCTACGTCAACGTGGCCCACACCGCCCGGTTCGAGGGCATGACCGAGGAAGAGAGCCAGCCCCTGCTGCGATTTCTGTTTGCCCACCAGTCAAAGGCCGAGTTCACCTGTCGATTCCGCTGGGAGGCGGGCTCATTGGCACTGTGGGACAACCGCTGCGCCATGCACAACCCCATCAACGACTACCACGGTCAGCTCCGGGTCATGCACCGCATCACCTTCGAGGGCGACGAGCCCCGCTAGACGATTCGTTGGGCTGACCTCGGGGGCCAGATCAGACGATCCGGGAGTCGGAGTCGGTGGGCCAGTAGCGGTCCCGCAGATAGCGCTTCATCAGCTTGCCGTTGGGATCGCGGGGCAGTGACTCATCGAAGTCCACCCCCCGAGGGCGCTTGAAGGCGGCCAGCCGCTCGGCGCACCAGGCCAAAAGAGCGCTTTCCGTATCGCTTCCCGCTCGGGCCGGGTCGACCAGTTGGACCACAGCCCGCACTTCCTCGCCCAAGTCGTCGTTGGGGACGCCGATCACCGCGACATCGGCCACGTCGGGGTGCATGATCAGCGCATCCTCGATCTCCTGGGGGTAGATGTTGACCCCGCCGCTGATGATGGTGTGGGCCACCCGGTCGGTGAGATACAGGTAGCCCTCCTCATCGAGACGCCCCATGTCGCCTAGCGTCCGCCATCCGCTGGGGTGGGCCGCGGCGGCGGTCCGCTCGGGATCGTTGTGGTACTGGAAGTCCCGCCCGCCGTCGAAGTACACCACCCCGACCTCCCCGGCGGGCATCTCATTGCCGTCGGGGCCGACGATGTGAACCGGCTGAAGCGGTCGTCCTACTGAGCCGGGGTGGGCCAGCCACTCCTCGGAGGTGATGGCGCTGTGGCCGATGTCCTCGGTGCCGGCGTAGTACTCGAACAAGATCGGACCCCACCACTCGATCATCTGCTGCTTGACCTCCACCGGGCAAGGGGCGGCGGCGTGGATGGCCAGTCGCAGGCTGGACAAGTCGGCCGCTTCTCTCACATCGGGCGGCAGCTTCAGCATTCGGGAGAACATGGTGGGAACGAACTGGGCATGGGTTACCCGGTACTCGCCGATGAACCGCAGGCAGTCGGCGGGGTCGAATCTTTCCATGAGCACCACGGTGCCCCCCACCCGGTGCACGCACATGCAGAACACCAGAGGGGCCGAGTGATAAAGGGGGGCGGGCGACAGATAAACGCTGGTGTGGTCCACGCCGTAGTTGGCCATGCCCAGGGCGGTCTGAACCGCGGGGTTGGACGGGTCACCGATGCCGGTCTGGGCGGTCGGCTTGCGGATGCCTTTGGGCCGGCCAGTGGTGCCACCCGAGTACACCATCTCCCGGCCCTCGCCCTCGCCGGCCATAGGCGCGGTGGGCAGATCGGCGGCTGCTCGGGCCACCGGCTCGAACCCGTCTGGGGCGTCGGTGCCAGTGGTGAGGCGCACCGGCACCCGGGCCAAGTCCAGCTCGGCCACCACCGGAGCGGTTCTACCCGACGTCACCACCGCGGCCGCACCGCAGTCGTCGAGCACCGCCTGGATCTCGCCAGTGGTGAGGTGGTAGTTGATCGGCGTATAGATCAGACCCGCCAGCTGGGCGGCCCAGAACACCGCCATCGACTGCGAGGTGGTCTCCGACACGATGGCCAGATGGTCCCCGGCATTGAGGCCCCGAGCCCGAAGCAGATGGGCCAACCGGTTGGCCTCTTCGTCCAGCTCCCGGTAGGTGATCACCTCGCCGGTGCGCCCCATGATCACCGCCGGTTGGTCGGGAGCATGGGTTGCGAACCGACGGGGATGGAGCATCTCCGAGTCCATCGGCGGGACGATAGCTGCTTCAACGGTCGGACGAGTTCTTCGCTGAATCCCGGCTATAGGGTGAGGCCAGCTACGAATTATCAGGGAGAGACCACCCATGTGGCATGAAGAAGAGCTGTTGATCGACGGGGAGCTGAGGGCTGCCGAGGGTGGCGGCGTGTTCGAAACGATGAACCCCGCCACCGAGGAGGTGCTCGGGGTGGCCGCCAACGCCACCGACGCCGATGCGGTGGCCGCAGTGGCTGCCGCTCGCCGGGCTTTCGACACCACCGACTGGGCCGTTGACCACGAGTTTCGGGCTCGGTGCCTGCGTCAATTCCACGCCGCGCTGGAGCGCCATCTCGAAGAGATGCGGGAGCTGACGGTGGCCGAGGTGGGCTCTCCGGTGATGCTCACCTACGGCGGTCCGCAGCTCGAGGCCCCGGTGGCGTCGGTCGAGTGGGTGGCCGACATGATGGACGGATACCAGTGGTCCGAAGACCTCGGCTTGGTCGAGGCCTATGGCAGCAGCCATCGGCGATGGATCGAGCGCGAGCCCGTGGGGGTGGTGGCCGCCATCACGGCCTACAACTTCCCCGTCCAGCTCAACCTGGCCAAGGTGGCCCCCGCCCTGGCCGCCGGCAACACGATGGTGTTGAAAGGGGCGCCCGACACCCCGTGGTCGGCGCTGGCCTTGGGCCATCTGATCGCCAATGAGACCGACATCCCTCCCGGAGTGGTCAACATCTTGAGCTCAGCGGAGAACTCGGTGGGCGAGGTTCTCACCACCCACCCGGATGTGGACATGGTTACCTTCACCGGCTCCACCGCCACCGGTCGAAAGATCATGGCTGCGGCCAGCGCCACGGTGAAGAAGACCTTCTTGGAGCTGGGGGGCAAGAGCGCTTATGTAGTGCTGGACGACGCCGACGTGGAGACGGCGGCCGCCATGAACTCGTTCATGATCTGCACCCATGCCGGACAGGGGTGTGCAATCACCACTCGAATGCTGGTTCCTGCGGCCATGGCCGACACTGCCGCCGAAGTAGTGGCGGCCACGCTGGCCAGCATCCCCTACGGCGATCCCACCGATCCCTCCATGATGATGGGACCGCTGATCAACGCTCGCCAGCGCGACAAAGTCCACAAGCTGGTAACCGACGCCATAGACCAGGGGGCGAGGCTGGTCACCGGCGGCAAGCGGCCCGATCACCTGCCGGTGGGCTTCTACTACGAGCCCACCTTGCTTGCCGGAGTGGGCGAGAACGACCTGGTGGCTCAAGAAGAGGTCTTCGGCCCGGTGCTGGCCATCATCCCCTATGAGGGTGGCGACGACGAGGCCGTTCGGATCGCCAACAACTCGATTTACGGCCTTTCGGGCGCGGTGAACAGCGCCGATCCTGAGCGGGCCCGGGCCGTGGCCCGGCAGATCCGGTCGGGCACGATCAGCGTGAACGGCGGCCTGTACTACGCCCCCGATGCCCCCTTTGGGGGATACAAGCAATCTGGCATCGGCCGGGAGATGGGCGTGGCCGGATTTGAGGAGTTCCTCGAGATCAAGACTCTGGCTGAACCGGCTGCCTAGCCGAGGAGCGGGGTCGGCATGAACGCACATGAGGATTGGGCCAGCACCAGCATTCCGCTGATGGCCCAAGCGGCGGCGGCCCGATTCGGCGATGCCCCCGCGGTGGTGGCGGGCGACAGCGTGCTGTCCTACGCGGAGCTGGGGCGCTTGACCGACCAGGCCGCCGCGGCCATGCAGGCCGCTGGAGTGCAGGCCGGCGACCGGGTGGCAGTCTGGGCGTCCAATCGCCTGGAGTGGATCATCGCCGCGCTGGGCCTCCATACCGCAGGGGCGGCGTTGGTACCGGTGAGCACCCGCTTCAAGCCGGCTGAAGCTGCCTACATTCTGGCCCGCAGCCGCGTCCGCCTCTTGGTGGTCGACGCCGGGTTCGCCGGCATCGACCCCGCCGGGCTGTTCCACCAGGATGACGCCGACCTGTCGGCACTGGAGCGGGTGGTGGTGTTGCCTCCCGGCGAGGTCGGCAATGTGCCTAACTCGGTGTCGTGGGCTGAGTTCCTGGGGGCGGGGGAGTCAGTTGCCCCCGACGCGGTGGAGGCCCGGCGACAGGCGGTGGGTACCGACCAGATCAGCGACATCTTGTTCACGTCGGGTACCACCGGCGCGCCAAAGGGGGTGATGATGACCCACGGGCAGACCCTGCGGCAGTTCTCCGACTGGTGCGACTTCGCCGATCTTCGCCAGGGCGACCGGTATCTGATCATCAACCCCTTCTTCCACATGTTCGGCTACAAGGCCGGCTGGCTGGCCTGTCTCATGCGGGGGGCGACGGTGTACCCGATGCCGGTATTCGACGTGGAACAGGTACTGGAGCTGGTTGAGGCCGAGCGGATTGCGGTGCTGCCCGGCCCGCCCACTGTGTACCAGACCATCCTCGACCACCCATCTCGCTCGGACCGGGACCTGTCCAGTCTGCGGGTGGCCATCACCGGTGCGGCCGACATCCCAGTGGAGCTGATCCGCAGGATGCACGAAGAGCTGCCGTTCGAGCGTATCTGCACCGGCTACGGCCTCACCGAGGCCGGCACCTGCACCGGAACCCAGCCCGGCGACGATCCCGAGACCATTGCCGCCACCGCGGGACGAGCCATGCCCGATCTGGAAGTCCGGGTGGCCGATGGCGACCGTGAGGCCGCTCCCGGGGAAACCGGCGAAGTGCTGGTACGAGGGTTCAGCGTGATGACCGGCTACTTTGACGACCCCGAGGCCACCGCCTCGGCCGTCGACGCCGACGGATGGCTGCACACCGGCGACCTGGGGATCATGGACGAACGGGGCTATCTGAAGATCGCCGGTCGCATCAAAGACATGTTCATCGTGGGAGGGTTCAACGCCTACCCCGCCGAGATCGAGAACACGCTGCTGGGCCATCCCGGGGTGGCCCAGGCCGCGGTAGTTGGGGTGCCCGACGAGCGGCTGGGTGAGGTGGGCCAGGCCTTCATCGTGGCCCGTCCGGAAACGGCGGTAGATCCCGACGAGGTGATTGCCTGGTGCCGAGAGCGCATGGCCAACTACAAGGTGCCCCGGTCGGTGGTAATGCGAGAGTCGTTCCCGCTGAACGCCACTGGCAAGGTGATGAAAGACGAGCTGCTGAAGAGTTCCTAAGGCTCGAACTGGCGCTTCAGCTCCCGCCGGAGCGTCTTGCCCGACGGAAGTCGGGGAATGGACTCCACCACCAACACGGTGTGGAGGCTCTTGTAGGAGGCCAAAGTGTCGGCCACCAGGGCCTTGAGGTCGTCGACTGAGGTGTCGGCGCCTTCGGCGAACTGCACGGCGGCGGCCACCGCTTCGCCGGAATCGGGGTCGGGAACTCCGAACACCGCGCAATCAACCACGCCGGGATGGCCCAGCAGCATTGCCTCCACCTCGGCGGGGGCAACCTGGAAGCCCCTGACTTTGATCATCTCTTTCACCCGGTCGGTGATGTGCAGCCATCCGTCGGGTTCCATCCAGCCCACATCGCCGGTGCGATACCAGCCGTCGGTGAACGCGTCGGCGTTGGCCTCGGCGGGCAGATAGCCGGCCATTCTCGCCGGGCTCTGTGCCTGAATCTCGCCGACCTCGCCAGAGGACAGCACCGCTCCGGTCTCCAAGTCGGCAATGCGAACTCGGACATCGTGAACGGGCAGGCCGGCAGAATCCAGCCGCCACAAATCGGGTCGGTGGACCGGGTTGCTGGTGATGACCGGCATCTCGCTGGCGCCGTATGCGGGCAAAAAGCCAACGCCGGTTCGCTCGGTAACCCGCCGGGCCACGCTCTCGGTCACCGGGGTGGCCCCCCACATGATGTAGCGCAGCGACGACAGGTCGTACTCCTCCAGGTAGGGGTGGTTGGCCATGGCCAGGGCTATCGGCGCCACCGCCATCTCCAGGGTGATGCGGTCGGTCTCGACGGCGGCCAGAACTGCCTCCAGGTCGAAACGGGGGTGGAGCCGCACCGACGAACCCGCCCACACCGAGGCCAGCAGGTTGAGCAGCCCGAGGATGTGGAAGGGAGGGGTGGCGATCTGGAACCGGTCATCGGCGGTGAGTCCGAGCGCCGATCCCCAGATGACGATGGCCGCGCCGATGCTGGAGTGGGTGTGGCGCACCGCCTTGGGCATGCCGGTGGTGCCGGAGCTGAACACCAGCACGGCCTCGGTCTGGTCCCAATCCAGTTCGACGGCCATCGACTCGGCTGAGGCGTCGGCCAGGGCGGCCACGGCGGGGTCGTCGTCGAGACGGATCACCCGGTCGGCCAGTTGAGGAGGAAGGCGCAGGTGGGTTTCACCGTCGGTGATAGCCAGCACCGGCTCGGTCAGGCCAGCAGCGTGGGCGACCTCTGCCTCCTTCCACGCCGAGCTGATCATCACTGCGGAGGCCCCGAGCTTGAGGATGCCGAAAACGGCGGTGAAGAACTCAGGCCGGTTCGAGGCCATCACCGCCACCCGCTGATGGGTCGACACGTCCCGTTCGGCCAACAGACGGGCGAACCCCTCGGCCTGTTGGTTGAATTCCTCGTAGGTCAGGAATCGGTCTTCGAACCGAACGGCCACCCGGTCGCCGAACTGGTCGGCGGCCGATTCCAGCAGGCTGTGGACGCTGGTGCCCTGGGGATAGTCCAGCGGCGGGAACAGCTCCGACACCGACTAGCCCTCGGCCCCGGAGGGGAAGCTCTTGCCCTCGAGCTCGGGATCAAGGGGCAGGTCGAAGCAGTTGAACGCCACCGCCAGGGTGTCGTAGGCCCCCACGGTGAAGAGCAAGTCCATGATCTGGCGGGTGTCGAACGCGTCGGCCAACTCGTTCCATGTTCCGCCCGACCAACCGTGGTTGTGGTGCAGCTCGTCTACCGCCCGCAGCAATAAGGCGTCGTCAGGGTTCCAGCCGTCAACAGAATCGGCGGTGGTGCGGTCGATTTCCTCGGCGGTAAGCCCCACTTCAAGGGCAGCGGCCGCGTGCTGGACCCATTCGTATTCGCTTCGGCGCAGCCACGCCACCCGCAGCACTGCCAACTCGATGGCCCTCCCGGGGAGGGTGTTGAAGTAGAGCAAATGGCGATTGAATGCCAGGAATGCCTGGGCCAGCTCGGGATAGCGGGCCATCACCGACAAAGCGTTGTTGGGGCGCCTCACCTGCTGTTTGCGGTCGGCCTTGCGCTTGTCGTAGGCGGAGCCTGCCGGTGGGCGCATTGGCTCCATGGCGGCAAATCCCTCGGGTGTCCACTCTGACAGCTCTAGCGGAGCGATTCGCGGCTGGCTGGCAGGGTTGTCGATGTTGTCGGCCGAGCTGCTCACCCGATCCTCCTTGGCTTTCCGCCCGGATGGTAACCGACTCACCGAATGCCCAGATCAATGCCAATGGCTGCTGGCGTCTGATATGAACGAGGCTGAGGAATTGCTGTGCGCATAGGACTGATGGTCGGGCCGGAACGGCGCCGATACGCCACCAAGACGGCCCGAATGATCGAGGCGGCCCAAGAGGCCGAAGCGGCCGGGTTCGCGTCGGTTTGGATTCCGCAGATACCCGACGAGTTCGACGCCATGACAGCGGCTGCGCTGATTGGGACGGCCACCTCGACAATGGAAGTGGGAACAGCGGTGGTGGTGGCCCAAACCCGTCACCCAATCGCGCTGTGCCAGCAGGTGCTCTCGGTGCAGCTGGCCTGCGAGGGGCGATTCGCTTTGGGATTGGGCCCGTCGCACCACTGGATTGTGGAGGACATGCTGGGGTTGTCATATGACCGGCCGGCCGCGCAGATCCGGTCGTATCTCGACGTGCTAGACCAAGCGCTGGCCGGCCCTGGACCTGTTCGGGTGCAAAACGAGCACTTCCAGATCGACAACCCGCTCGACATCACCGACCAGCCCGCCACTCCGGTGTTGCTGGCCGCGCTAGGACCGGTCATGCTGCGACTGGCCGGCACCCGCACCGACGGCACCACCCTTTGGCTGGCCGACGAGCGGGCCATCGGCGAATTCATCGCCCCTCGGATCACCCAAGCCGCGGCCGAGGCCGGTCGACCCTCCCCTCGGATTGTGGCCGGGGTGCCGGTGTGCTTGTGCAGCCCGGGGGAGGTGGACGCGGCCAAGGATCGGGCCGAGCGGCTGCTGGCCGAGGCCGAGGTGTCCCCCAACTATCAGCGGCTGTTGGACCGGGGCGACGCCGAGGGGGTGTCGGACATCATGGCCGTCGGCGACGAAGCCGCGGTCTTGGCCCGGCTGCGCACTTTCGCCGATGCCGGGGTCACTGATCTCTCGGTGCGGGTTCTGCCAGTGGGCGATGGCCGCGATGAGCTCATCGCCTCCAGCCAGCGAACCCGGGAGTTTCTGGCCTCGTTGACCCCGGAGGTCTAGCGGCTCAGGCCGCCGACTGGACTTGGTTGAGGGGGTTCATGCCCGGGCAGCCCTTGGCTCGCTCGGGTATGTCGGCGTAGTCGATGGGAGTGGCCACCTCGGCCTTGGTGGGGCAGAACCGCTCGGCCAGGGGGGCCAGCGCCTCCAAGTCGAACCCGTACACCTCAGCAGCGTTGGTGGTGAGGATTTGAGTGGTCTCCTCCTCGGTGAGGTTGGCGAAGGTGAGCCGCAGGTGCTCTCGGGTATGGGGATGCGACCCCTCGATATGGGGGTAGTCGGAGCCCCACATGACCCGGTCGATGCCCACCGTCCGGGTAAGCAGAGCTTCTGAGGGCCGCAGGAACGACGCCCCGATGTAGCACTGGCGGGCGAAGTACTCGCTGGGAGTGAGCGACATATCGGCCACCGCTTGGCTGCCGAATACGGTCTCGGAACCGTACTTGGAGTACCGCATCCGGTGGAAGAAGCTCTCCAGCTTCTCCAGAGTGTCGGGCACCCAGGCAGTACCGGTCTCGGTAGTCACGTACTTGAGGTTGGGATAGCGCTCGAACACGCCCGAGAACATGAGGTGCCACAGAGCCCGCTGGGTCCACCAGGTGGCCTCGAGGACGAACATGGCCAGCGACGAGGGAAAGTGGTTGCCGTAGTTGGGCGATCCACCGCCGGCGTGGTGGTTCAGCGGAAGACCCGCTGCCGCGGTGGCAGCCCAGATGGGCTCGTAGGACTTGGAGTACAACGGCTCGAACGGAGAGTCGGGCGGTGCGCCGGGGATGAGCACGCCGCCTTTCAACCCATTCTCGGCAGCCCACTCGATCTCTTTGACGGAGCCTTCTACATCGCCCAAGAACACCTGGGCGATTCCGGCCCGGCGCTCGGGGGCCTGGCTCACGAACTCGGCCACCCACCGGTTGTGGGCTCGCAGTCCGGCCCAGCGGTGCTCGAAGTTGTCGGAGTAGGGCGGGGCTTCGAATGCGGTGGCCGCGGGCGGTGCGAACGGGGGCTGGGTGTTGGGGAACAGCACCTCGGCGATGAAGCCGTCGGCCTCCTGCTCGGCCAGTCGATCAGACGACGACCAGTTGCGGTGGCCCCACACCTCGGGATCGCCGTCCACCCCCACCTCCATGGGCGAGCGCTCCATGTCGGCGAACATGGCCTTGCGGCGCTCGTTGTGTTCGTCCATGAAGTCGGCCCACTCGTCGAACTCGTCGTGGTAGCGCGACTCCAGATACGGCCGGTAGCCCCTCAAGTCGGCCCCGCAATGCGTGTCAGCACTGATGACAATGTGATGTTCCATAGGCTTCCCCAGTTATGGAGCGATCCAGTTGATGCCCGTCATCTTAGGTTTGGACGGGCGATCCCTTCCTAGCGCAACTAGTCCACCGATCCTCGCGGGACCACCCATTCGCACTTTTGGCCGGTAGCTGAGGCAATGAAATCGAAATCGGAGTCGTAGTGGAGCAAGGTGAGTTGTTCTAGCTCAGCGGCGGCGGCGATAAGCAGATCGGGGACCTTGCGCCCCTGTAAACCCTGCTCGGCCAATAGACGCTGAGTCTGGCGTGCTCGACGCATGTGCTCGGCAGTCGTCTCCACGAGCCGTAATTCTGAGAGGCTGCTGGCGAGTCGGTCCCACTCGTCGGCATTTCGGGCGGAGAATCCGATTTCCAAATCAGTTATGCCAGACCGGGCCGCATGACCGGCAACAGCCAGCGGTTCTACTACCTCTCGGATAGAAGATTGAGACAGTCGGGTCAGAACGCTGGTATCGAAAAGGTGGGTCAGCGCCACGCGTGCTCACGGTCTTCAAGCGTGGAATCAGCAAGCGTGTCGAGTGCTTTGGCGACTCGCGGGGCGCGGGGAAAGGCTGCGGCCTCTAGTGCAGCATTGACCGTTGCCTTGATGGTGTCGGTTCCCAACTCTGCACGAGCCGCAGAAAGAGCCTTCTCGTCAATGTCAATCAAGTGTTTTCCCACGAAAAAGCAGTATATACGAATGTGAATACATATATATCACTGCTTTATTGATATGGATGCCCGCACGTTCAGAAGTGGAGGGGCATGACGGGCAATGGTCGCAGAGTGCTAGCGGTTGACGTCGATGACGACTCGGCCGCGGATTTCGCCGGCAAGGATCTGGACGGCGGCGGCGGGGACGTCGGACAGGCCGATGGTATTGGTCATGGCGTCGAGCTTGGCGGTGTCGAGGTCTTGGGCCAGGCGGTTCCAGGCCTGGGCTCGACGCTCGGCAGGTTCGTATACGCAGTTGACGCCGGCCAGGGTGACGGCCCGGAGGATGAACGGGGCCACCGAGCTGGGAAAGTCCATGCCTTGGGCCAAGCCGCAGGCAGCCACGCACCCGTGGGGCTGGGTCTGGGAGACGATGTTGGCCAGTGTGTGGCTGCCCACGGTGTCGATGCCTGCGGCGAAGCGTGTCTTGCCCAGGGGCCGAGCCGGGCCGGAGAGCTCGTCGCGATGGATGAGCTCGGACGCTCCCAGTTCACGCAGGTAGTCGCCCTCAGTTTCGATGCGGCCGCTGGAGGCTATTACCTCGTAGCCCAGCTTGGCCAGAACCGCGACGGCCACGCTGCCTACCCCGCCGGCGGCCCCGGTCACCACAACCGGGCCGGAATCGGGGGCGATGTCGTGCTCCTCTAGGGCCAGCACGCACAGCATGGCGGTGTAGCCCGCGGTGCCCAACGCCATGGCCTGATGGGGGGTGTAGGCGGCGGGCAGGGGGGTGAGCCAGCCGCCGTCCATGGCCGCCTTGGTGGCCATTCCCCCCCAATACGACTCGCCCACGTCCCAGCCGTTCACGATCACTCCGTCACCGGGCGACCATGCTGGGTCTTCGCTGCTGGCCACTGTGCCGGCCAGGTCGATGCCGGGAACCATGGGCCAGGTGCGCACGATGGGGGCGCCGTTCACGATGGCCAGGCCGTCTTTGTAGTTGAGCGTGGAGTAGTCCACGTCCACGATCACCGGTCGCTCGGGCAGGTCGGCGTCGTCCAGCTCGGTAATGGAGTGGGAAAGGTTGCCGTCTTCGTCTTGGCTGAGCAGGAGGGCTCTGAACATCCCGCCAGCCTGCCTCAGGGGTCGCTGCCCCGCCTACCCGAGGACTCCGTCTGCTTGGAGGCGGTCTATCTCCGCCTCCGAGAATCCGGCGATGTCTTGGAGGACGGAACGGGTGCTGGTGCCGAGGGTTTCGGCGGGGGTTTGATCGGTGTTGGCTCGGGAGAACTTCACCGGGAACGCGGGGGCTAGCCAACGGGAGGGCTCGTTAGCGTGGGGATGTTGCAGGGGGACCAGCGCATGGCGGTGTTGGATTTGGGGGTCTTCGGCGGCGGCGTAGGCGGATGCCACCGCGCCGGCGGGCACTCGGATGTCGTGCAGCCGGGCTACCAACTCCTCAGTGGTCTGCTCCGCCATCCACCGGGCCACTTCCTCGCAGATCTCGGCCCGGTTGGCAGCTCGTACGGGTATGTCGGGGCCAAGCTCCCATAGGTCGGGGCGGCCCATCTCCTCAGTGAGACGCTTGAATTGGGCGTCGGAGGTGATGACCAGAGTGATCCAGCCGTCCTGAGATTCAAAGGTGTCCAGGATGCCCCTCGGGTCGCCATTGCCGATGCGGTCGGGCATGCCCCGTTCCCGGTAGAGGTCCAGAGGCTCGTCCCAGATCATGGTGACCAGGCTGTCGAGCATGGCAACGTCGATGTACTGCCCCCTTCCGTCGATGTCACGTTGGCGAAGCGCAGCCACCACCCCCAGGGCGCAGAGGGCGGCCGGGAATTGGTCTCCGACGGTGGCGCCGGCCTTGGTGGGTGGGCCGTCGGGGAAACCCGACTTGGCCATCAGCCCCGATCGGCCCTGGATGATGAGGTCCATGGAGGCCAGATCGGCATCCGGCCCATCTGGCCCATAGCCGGTGATGGAGGCGTGGATCAGCTGAGGGTTCAGCTCGGAAAGCGTCTCGTAGTCCAGCCCCAGCGCGGCCATGACTCCCGGCCGAAAGTTGTCCACCAACACGTCAACATTGGCCGTCAGCCGCCGAAAGGCGTCCGCTCCCTCGGGCCGACCTAGGTCGAGAACCACGCTGCGCTTACCCCGCCCCTTGCGCAGATAACTGATCCCGATGTCGTCGGGCCCCAAGGCCTCCGACTGTTCCCCATCAGCCCCCACCCACGGCGGAATGCGCCAAGTCACGTCCCCGCCCGGCGGATCCACCCGAATAACCTCCGCCCCCAAAGAAGCCAAGAACCAAGTACAGACCGGCCCCGAAACCACCCGAGTCAGATCAATCACCCGAATACCCTCCAACGGTTTCACGCGTTCACCTCCCCTCTTTCCTCTCTCTGAGTGGCGTCACAAGAGTAGGCGGGTTTGGGGGTGGCGCCGGAGGCGGACCTGGCGCACGCGAAGCACGCCAGGCCGCCGTCAGGTGACAGGACCCGCAAACCCGCCGGGGGGTGGTATCGACTGGACTTGCTACAACACAAGCATCCAACCCGCCCGCCGACTAGACATTTAGCCCGTGGCCAAACATCCATTTCACGACGTCGCCATCGTCGGCATAGCCAACTCCGAACAAGCCCGCATCCTCGAAGGCCACGACTCCACCACCATCACCTTCCAAGCCGTCCACCGGGTGCTGGCCGACACCGGCCTGAGCCCATCAGACATCGACGGCGTCGCTGCCGGCCCGTTCAGCGGCCCACTCACCTACTACATGCGCAACGGCCCCTCGTGGCGGCACTACATGGCCCCGTCTATCCCCACCATCTTGGACGCCGCCTCCGCCATTGCCACCGGCCAGTGCCACACCGTGTTGGTGGCCCACGGATCAGCCGGCGTCTACACCGAGCGGGCCTCCACTGCGCCGTGGACCCGGCCGGCCCACGAGTTCGTAGTGGCCTACGGCATGTTCACCGCCGCCGAGTTCGCCCTCATCGCCCAGCGCCACATGCACATGCACGGCACTACCCCCGAGCAGCTGGCCACGGTGGCCGCCACCGTCCGCAACAACGGCCACGTCCACCCCGATGCGGTGTACTACGGCCGGGGACCGTTCACTCCCGATGACATTTTGGCGTCGCGCATGGTGGCCGACCCGTTCCACCTGCTCGACTGCGCGATGACTTCCGAGGGGGCGTGCGCGCTGATCCTCACCACCAGGGAACGGGCTCAAGACCTGCCCACCAAGCCGGTGTACATCTTGGGCGGGGCCTGCGACAGCTTCGGCCCCTCCTACCAGCACCCCCCGGCGTGGGACTTGGCCGGCCCCGACGGGCAGAACAACGGCTACACCGGCCGGTGGGCGGCCCAGAAGTCCTTCGCCATGGCCGAGCTCGGTCCCACTGACGTGGACGTGTGCGAGTTCTACGATCCGTTCTCGTTCGAGATCATCCGCCAGTTCGAGGCCTACGGGTTCTGCGAAGAGGGCGAAGGCGGCGAGTTCATCATGGACGGCCGCATCGGCCCCGGCGGCCAGTACCCGGTGACCACCGACGGGGGCACCATGTCGTTCAGCCACGGCGGGGCCGCGGTGCAGCAGCTCCAGCGAGTTATCCGGGGGGTGGAGCAGCTGCGGGGCACCTGTGTGACATCCCAGGTACCCGACGCCAAAGTGGCCATGTGCTCCAACGGCGGCGCTGGTGCCCTGTTCACCGATGTCATGCTGCTGGGAACGGAAACCCCATGAGCGAGCTACTGCAACCCCAGTCGCCGGGAATCCCCCTGCCGGTGCCCACGCTGTATTCCCAGCCCTACTGGGACGGCTGCAAGGTCGGTGAGCTGCGTTACCAGCGATGCCGGGACTGCGGCGCCATCACCATGGATCCGGCTCCGGCCTGCTCGGCCTGCTTTTCGACCAACCTCGACTGGGAGGTCAGCACCGGCCAGGGCGAGGTGTACTCCTGGACCACCGTTTGGCGCCCCCAAACCCCGGCGTTCACCGTGCCCTACGTGGCCGTCATCGTGACCCTGGACGAGGGGTTCTGGCTGCTGGCCAACCTCATCAACTGCACCGTCGACGCCGTCCACGTCGGGATGCGAGTCAAGTCCACCTTTGTGGAGCTGAGCGAAGAGATCACCCTGCCCTACTTCGAACCGGCCGACTAACGGGACGGCTCGAGGTAGACGTTGGTGGCGGTAGGGACGGCGGCGCGCAGGCGGGCCTCCACCGCGGCAATGGCCGCGGGCATCTGATCGCCCGATAGGTGGTCGGCGAAGTCCACTTCGGCAGCTACCAGCAGCTCCTCGGGGCCGAGGTGCTGGGTGCGCATGTCGACCACCCGGTCGATTTCGGGCGAGTCATCCAACGCAGCCCGCAGACGGGCCCGATCTTCTTCGGTGGCGCTCTCGCCGATCAACAGGCTCTTCATCTCGATGGCCAACACGATGGCGATGATCCCCAACAACACGCCGATTACCAGGGTGCCCACCCCGTCCCAGCGGGGCTCTCCGGTGACCTCGGCCAGCACCACGGCGATCAGCGCGAACACCAAGCCGAACATGGCCCCGAGATCTTCCAGCAGCACCACCGGCAATTCGGGAGTGCGGGAGCGGCGGATGAACGTGCCCCACGAGAGCTTGCCTCGCACCTTGTTGGACTCCACGATGGCGGTGCGGAACGACAGCGACTCCACCACGATGCCGAAAATGAGAATGCCGATGGCCACCCAGAGCGATTCCAGCTTGTGGGGGTGGCGCACCTTCTCGATGCCCTCGTTGATGGCGAATAGCGCGCCCAGGGTGAACAGGATGATGGACACCACGAACGACCAGAAATAGCGCTCCCGGCCGTAGCCGAACGGGTGGCGGGGGGTGGGCTCCCGCTTGGCCAGACGGCCGCCCAGCAGCAGTAGGGCCTGGTTGCCGGTGTCGGCGCAGGAGTGGACCCCTTCGGCCAGCATGGACGCCGATCGGGTGACGGCGAACCCCACGAATTTGGCAATGGCGATGGCCAAATTGGCGAAGAGCGCCGCCAATACGGCTTTGGTGCCTCCTCCAGCGGCCATGCCCAATGGGTAGCACACCGCAGGCGGGTATTCTCAGTTGCGTGTTCAGCATCGAAATTGAGGGGCCGGTGGCCCGGGTCACTCTGGCCAACCCGCAGAGGCGCAATGCGCTCAGCCTGGAGCTGATGCAGCGCCTTACCCATGCGCTGCACGAGTTGGGTGAAAAGACCGACGTGGGGGCGATCGTGATCGCCGCCGAGGGGCCGGCATTCTCTGCTGGCCACGACCTGTCGGAGATGGTCGATCGGGACGGCCAGTTCTACGACGACCTGTTCGAGGCATGCACGCACCTGATGGACGCGGTCCACGCCGTGCCCCAGCCGGTGATCGCCGAAGTAGACGGAGTGGCCACGGCCGCGGGCTGCCAGCTGGTGGCGGCCTGCGATCTGGCGGTGGCCTCCACTGACTCGACTTTCGCCACGCCCGGAGTGCGCATCGGGCTGTTCTGCTCCACTCCGATGGTGCCCATTTCCCGGGCAGTTGGGCGCAAGCGGGCCATGGAGATGCTGCTCACCGGTGAGCCCATCGACGCGGCCACCGCGGCCGAATGGGGGCTGGTCAACCGGGTTGTTCCCCCCGACCAGTTGCGAGCGGCCACGAACGAGTTGGCCGCCCAGATAACCCGGTTCAGCGACCACACCATCGCCATCGGCAAACAGGCCTTCTACCGCCAACTCGACTGCGGCGAGCCCGAAGCCTATGAGTTGACCCGTGAGGTGATGGCGGCCAACGCCGCCACCGACGACGCCCAGGAGGGCATCGACGCCTTCTTGAGCAAGCGCTCCCCATCGTGGTCGGGCCGCCAGGGCAGCTAACTTCCCGCTTATGGGAACCGTCTTTGCCACCGTCGATGATCTATCCGCGGCCGCTGGTCAGCACTTGGGGTGGAGCGACTGGATGGAGATCACCCAGGAGCGGGTGAACCAGTTCGCCGACGCCACCGGCGACCACCAGTGGATCCACATCGACCCCGAGCGGGCCGCGACTGAGAGCCCCTACGGGGCCACCATCGCCCACGGCTATCTCACCCTGTCGCTAACCAACATGTTCCTGCCCAGCCTGATCACCGTGGAGCAGATCTCCATGGGCATCAACTACGGGGTCAACAAGGTGCGGTTCCCCGCACCCGTCCCAGTGGGGTCACGCGTCCGAGTGGGCGCTGAGCTCAGCTCGGTCGACGAGATCAACGGCGGCGTGCAGGCCGTCATCACCATCACTGTGGAAGTGGAGGGCAGCCCCAAGCCCGCTTGCGTGGTGGAGAGCCTCACCCGCTACATGCGCTGAGCGATTCTGGATTGGGCCGGTAGAGTTAGTCGGCGATGGCAAAGCGCAAGCGGTCGCGAGTGGCGACTCTGGAGCGGGTGCCGGTTTCTGACCCGCCAGTGAGACCGGGGCTCATCGGTCCTCGCCGTCGGGTGCCCAGCCACATCGAGCGGCCCCCGTACGCCCGCTCGGGGGAGCCCGGTCACCCCAAGTCCTCTGCGGTGCGCAGCGCTGCCGAGATCGAGGCGATGCGCAAGGCCGGACAAATGGCTGCGGAAGTGCTGCTCTTTGCCGGAGAATTGGTGGCCCCTGGGGTGACAACCGACAGCATCGACTCCCAAGTCCACGAGGAGATCGTGCGCCGGGGGGCCTATCCCAGCCCGCTCAACTACCGGGGCTATCCCAAGTCGGTGTGTACGTCGATCAACGAGGTCATCTGCCACGGCATCCCCGATAGCCGGGCGCTGGCCGACGGCGACATCGTCAACATCGACATCACCGTTTTCCTCGACGGGGTGCACGGCGACACATCGGTCACGTTTGAGGTAGGCGACGTGGACGATCACTCCCGCCTCTTGGTGCGAGAAACCCGGGCTGCCATGTATTTGGGCATCGAAGCGGTCAAGGACGGCGCGCCGGTCAGCGCCATCGGAAAGGCCATCGAGTCCCATGCCCGACTCCACCGGCTAGGGGTGGTGCGGGAGTTCATCGGCCATGGGGTGGGCACCGAGTTCCACGCCGGGCTTCAGATCCCCCATTACTACGACCGCTCCCATTCCACCCCGCTGGAGACCGGAATGACCTTCACCATCGAGCCCATGCTCACCTTGGGCTCTCCCAGTCTGTATCTGTGGGACGACCAGTGGACCGCGGTGACCGCCGACCAGCGCCGCAGCGCGCAATTCGAGCACACCCTGCTGTGTACTGACAGCGGCGCTGAGATTCTGACTCGCACCCCCGCCGGGGAGGGTGCTGCCGAGGTGTACGCCAAAGATTGATCAACCCCGGTATTCGCTGAGCGGGCTTGTTCTTGCCAAGATTGGGCCATGGCACTTCCCGTTGAAGACATCCTGGCCATCCAGAAGCTGGCCGCCGACTACAACCACCTGATCGACAGCGGTTCTGCTGAGGCATGGGCCCAGCTATTCGTACCCGACGGCACACTGGAATTCGGCATGCCCGAAGGGGTGAAGGGACATGAGGACCTGGCCGCGTTCGCGGCGACGATCAATCCGGCTACCCGCCATGTGATCAGCAATCTGTCCATCGACGGGGAAGGCGAGGAAGCGGTGGCTTCGGTGTACTTGGAGGTGTACTACACCGCTCCTCCCGGCCAGCCGCGAGAGCTGGCCATCACCGGCATATACCGCGACCAGCTGCGCAAAGAGGGCGGGCGGTGGCGCTACGTGTCCCGCCAGATGATGCCCGACTTGGGCGATTGGGCCGCTGCCCCCGAGACCATCCCTGGGCTCTAGTCCCAGTACCAGGCCAAGCCGCGTACTCCTGTCCCGGAGTTGATCATCATCGCTTGGCCGAATTGGCTGATGAAGGCGTCGGCTGGCCGCACTTCGGCGGTTACCGCCTCGAGAAGGTCGGCAGCCCGGTCCGGAGCCTCGGCATGGAGGCAAACCAAGTAAAGCGACGCGTCGTCTGCCGGCCGGGTTCGTCGCCAAAGGCTCAAAAGGCGCTGGTGAGCCGCTTCATCGCTGAGCGCGGGCCGAAGCCGACGGATCACTGCATCGTGGATGTCGAACATGGGGCGCAGCCCGATCAGGTTCCCGGCTCGGCCGGCCAGGCCGGGCACGCGGCCGCTGCGGATCAGCTGGTCGAGGTTGGCCAGCGCCCCCACCAGCTTCACCTGCCTAGCCACAGTCTCAGCCCTGGCCACAACCTCGTCCAGCGTCGCACCGGCCCGGGCAGCTCGGGCCGCAGCCACCGTCACCAGTCCTTGGCCACCGGCGGCGGTTCGGCTGTCCACCACAGCCACCGGCCCAGCTGCGCTCTTGGCGGCCAAAACTGCCGACTGATGGGTGATGCTCAAGGTGGACGTCACGGTCACCACGACCACCCCGTCGCCCTGGTCTTGATCGGCAATGGCTTGAATGAATGCACCCGGTGAAGGGCCCGAGGACGAGTGGGTCTTGGCGGCCAGGATCTCCGTGGTGTCGAGCTCCCCGTCGGCCACCGTTCGGCCGTCCATGGTGATCATGAGAGGAACCACCGCGATGTTCCAGGCAGCCCGCACATCCTCGGGCAGTGCCGCGGTGCTGTCGGTGACGATGCCGACCGTCACTCGCGGGCCTTTTCGACGTCGACGTCGAGAATCGGGCGGACAGTGGCCGCTGAGGCCAACACCAACAGGCCCGACGCCAGCAAAACCGACCGGGTGCCGGGCAGTCCCGCGCCGTTCAGCCCGTCGCCGATGGCACCCGCCCCTAGCGCAGCCGCACCCAGCCCAATGCGGATCACCACGTGAAAAGCCGAGAAGGCCAAAACACGCTCTTCCTCCTGGGGTATCCGGGCTTGGAGGGCGCTCATCCCCGATGTGAGAGCCACGGTGGCCCCGGCCCCGAACCCGACAGCGCCAAGGAATGTCAACCACACCGTGGGACTCTGGCTCATCAGCGCCACCAATGCCCCCATGACCAGCGCGCCCCGCCGTGTGAGCACCAACAAATCCAAGTGGCGGGACTTGTGGGCGAGCGCCAAGCCGATGCCGGCTCCGGCGCCGAACAACACAATGAGCACCCCGTACTCGATATCGGAAGCCTCCAATTCTTCTTGCACCAGCTTGATCCCCAGCGAGAACAGCGCACCCAGGCCCACTGCCGCAGCCGCTGTGGCCGGCAGGATCCTGCGCACCAGCGGCACCGACCAGGCGTCTCGCAACCGGCTGGGGGAGACAGAGAGTTCGCCATCTGAAAAGGCGGGACTGTCGGAGGTCTCCCCAACCGGCGCTCCCCGGCCCTTGAGGCCGAGGGCTCGGGCGATGAAGTAGGCGGAAACGAAGAACGTGAGCGCGTCAATCCAAAAGACCAAGGCGTAAGGGTGCGATCCCAGCCAGCCGTCATCCAGCGGCAGAGCCGCAAAGGCGGCGAACAGGCCCGCTCCAATCGGGATATTGCCGTACGACGATCCCATCATGGCGGCGTTGGCCAGCGGTAGATCGGGTTCGTCCACAAGATCGGGGATGGCCGAGTCCCGGGAGGCCAGGAACACCACGCTGGGGGCTTCCAGCGCTAGAGCCCACAAGTACACCCACCAGAGCTCCTGCACAAAGGGGACCACCGCGATCATCCCGGCCCGCAGAAGGTCCATGGTGATCATGGTCCGGCGGCGGTCCCAGCGATTCACCAGTTTGGCGGCCAGTGTTCCGCCTAACGCCGCCGGGATAAGCCGGAAGGCAAGGATGCCGCCCACGGCAGCGGCCGAGTCGCTCAGGTGATCGACCAGCGCCATGAGGGCAAAGGTGCCCATCCAATCGCCGAGCGCGGACGCCCCCTGCCCGATGAGAAGTCGACGGAAGTCGACCTTGGTGCGAAGGCTCAAGGTTCTCTAACGGGAGGGTCGGCCTGTGCTTCGAGTCTCAAGGGCGATTCCCGGCTTAGTGGGGATGGAGCAGGCCTACTTGGATCGACTGGGATGCGAATTCTCAAGGGTTGGACGGGGTCGCGGTGACCCAGCTGTCGTTGTCGAAGACCAGTCGGTGGGCGGCGGCCTTCATTCGGTTGGGGGTAGGCAGTGGCTCATTGCCCAGAACGCGCTTGATCAATATGGGGACGATGATCACGGTACTGGCAATAGCGGCCTGGCCGTCGGCCACCAGCAGCAAGAACGGAGGCAGCGCGGGCATGGATATGAACACCACCAGACCGGTGTGGCGAAGAATGCGGCCAAGGGCCAATCCCCCCAACAGGAAGAGCGCCGCAGGCCAGGCGATCACCGCGAATGCGCCCAACGCCGGGGACAGACCCCGGCCGCCGGCGCCGTTGATAAACATCGACCAGTTATGGCCAATCACCGACACGGCCCCAGCAAACGCCATCAGCAGCCAGCGGTCACCGGCCAAGAACGGTCCCAGTGCCCCCTTGCCCACATCGCAGAGGCCTCCCACGACCAAGGGGATGAAGCCGGCAACCCGATACAGGCCGGTTCCCGAGACTGTTCCGGTGCCCACTTGGCGTAGGTCGGTTCGGGCCAGCGACTGGGCAATCATGTAGGAGAAAGGAACCGCGCCAGCCGCAAAGGCCACGATGAGTACCATCGTCCCCCACATCATCGATAGAGATTCTGCCCCAATTTGGGGCTGCTTTGCCACAGGTTGATGAAGATGAATTGCTGGAGGTCCGCCATGAGACTTCGGCGTGGCAAGATGGGACTGAAATGAGCTCCGGCCAACGAACCCGCTTGCTGTTGATCCGCCACGGTGAATCGGAGGTGACGGTCAAACAGATCATCGGCGGAGATCTGGCTTGTACGGGCTTGTCGCCGCTGGGCCGAAGCCAGTCCGAAGCCCTTGGAGAGCGCTGGATGCAGGGCTATGAACCCAAGGTGGATGCGCTGTGGTCCAGCACCCTGCCCCGGGCGATAGAAACCGCCGAGCTGCTGTCTCCCTCATTGGGCGGCTTGAAGGTGCACACCCATCCCGACCTCGTGGAACGCCGCCCTGGAGAGGCCGACGGGGTGGGCTACAAGGAGTTCGGCAATCTGTTCGAGTGGACCGGCGATTTTCATCCCCACTTGCCGCTAGCGCCTGGCGGGGAAAGCCTGGCCGCCTTCTCCTACCGAACCGGCCAGGCGCTCTACGAGCTGGTCGAGGGGAATCCCGGCACCACCATGATGGTGGTTTGCCATGGCGGGGTGATCGACATCGCCATGCGGCTTTTCCTGAGCTTGGGGATGAACATCCAATTCGTGCTCTGGACCCTCAACACGTCCATCACCGAGTTCGTGACCACCGATGAGCCCGGCGTGTGGCGGCTGGTGCGGTACAACGACGCTGCCCACCTGGACGGGCTGCCGCCCCGCACCGAACCGGCCGAGTAGCGATCAGACGACGACCACTGCGCCAGGGTCAGCTGCCGTGAGCTCGCCGATCACGGCCGCGCCATGGCCTGACGCAGCGAGTCGAGCGGCGGCGACTTCGGCTGCGGCCGGCGGACAGCAGAACAGCAGGCCGCCGGAAGTCTGGGCATCGGCCAGCATGGTCAAGATCCGCTCGTCGTCCGACCCCCTCACCCAGGGCCTCACATGATCGAGATTGCGAGCCGTCCCCCCCGGGGCGAATCCCTTGTCGAGCAATTCCCAAGCTCCAGGCAACACCGGCACTGAATCGGCCCGGACCTCCGCTCCGACGCCGCTGGCCGCCGCCAGCTTCTGGAGATGGCCGAGCAGGCCGAAGCCGGTTACATCGGTGGCCGCGGTGGCCTTGGCCCCCAGGGCAGCCGATGCGGCAACGTCGTTGAGGCGGGTCATCTCGGCCACCCCCGCGGTGTAGGCATCGGCCAGCCAGCCGCCGGGTTGAATTGCCTCGGGATCGGAGCGCTTGACCGCGGTGGCCAGCAGCCCAGTGCCGAGCGGCTTGGTCAGCACCAGCGATTGCCCGGCCTGGGCTCCGGCGTTGGTCAGCAGGTTCCCCTCGTCTGCTTCTCCAGTGACGGATTGGCCGTACATCGGCTCGGGTCCGTCCACCGTGTGGCCGCCCACCACCGTCCAGCCCCCCTCTGCGGCCGCAGCCGCCCCGCCGGCCAGCACCTCGGTGAGAATCTCCAGAGGCAGTTCTCCATGGGGCCATGCCACCAGGTTCAGGGCGAATCGGGGAGTTCCGCCCATGGCATAGACGTCGGAGGCCGCGTTGGTGGCCGCGATGCGCCCCCATGTATGGGGGTCGTCGACCACCGGCGCGAAAAAGTCTGCCGTTGAGATCAGGGCGCGGCCTTCCTCCAGGCGCCACACTGCGGCGTCGTCACCGGTCTCTGTACCCACGATCAGGCTCTCGTGGGCTGGGGTTGGCAGCGAGCGCATGACCTGCGCCAGCTCGGTCGGCCCGAGCTTGCCGGCTCAACCCGCTCCGTGGCTGTAGGCTGTTAGCCTGCCCGTCTTCGGGTTCACGGACCTGACGCTACCGGGCCGCAACCAGTGGGCGTGGGTTAGCTTTGCATCCGTGACTCCGGGCGAGCAGGCAGTGCGCTATAGAGAACATGTGGAGTCGGGATGAGCGATCCGCCGACTCGCCGGGCGCCGCCGGGCTGGTACGCCGAACAGGGACAGCGCGGCTACCGATTCTGGGATGGGGAATCGTGGTCTGATCCGCCAGGAGTACCGATTGGGATCCTGGGTGGGGGCAACGGCAGGCGGACTTCTCCGGGTCAGCTGAGAGCGGGGCTTGCCTTTTTGGGCGCGGCGATGGCCCTTCTGATTGCTGGCCTGCTGTTGCCGTGGTCCGATGCCGGATCGCCGACGCGGGGAGTGCTGGACGGAGACATTCCGTGGTTGGTGGGCCTAGGCAGTGTGGCCGATACCTGGTTGCTGGTCCTGTTGGCTGCAGTGATGCTGTGGACCCTGCTGGTTGCCGCGCTGGCTGGCAACACCCCGATGATGTGGCTGACGGCGTTGGTCGTGGGATTGGCCGTCATGGGTTTCTGCCTTGCGGAGGGGTTGGCAATGGACGGCGATCTGGATTTGGTCGGGGCGCAGGTTGGATCGGGTCTATTTGTGGCTTATGCCGGAGGGGCGGCAGGGGCAATAGGCGGAGTTCTTCTCAGACCACCCCGGTGAAGGAGAACGCCTAGGCGTCGTCGCCCCCAGCGTCTTCCCCGTCTCCGGTAAGGGGAGTGGACTTGGCCCGGGTCAGCGGCAGTTCCACCACCATCTCGGTGAACTCTCCCGGCTCGGTGTTCACGGTGATGGTGCCGCCGTGCTCGCGGATGATGTCGTTGGACAGCGCTAGGCCCAGCCCGGTGCCCTCGTTGGTGGGTTTCGTGGTGAAAAACGGATCAAAGATCTTCGCGGCCACATCCGGAGGAATTCCGCTGCCGTTGTCCCGCACGCTGAGAATGGCGCTTTCGTCGGTGCGTCGACTCTTCAACACGACGGTGGGGGTGTAGTCGCCCACCGTTCCTGCCTCGATCAATTCCTTTTGCTTCTTGTTGGTGGCGTAGCCGGCGTTGGCCACAAAGTTCAAGAACACCCTTCCGAGATCTTGAGGGACAACCTCCAGCTGTCCCATGTCCGGATCGAACTCCTCCTCCAAAAGGACTTGGAACTCGGGATCCTGGGCTCGGGCGCTGTGATAGGCCAACAGCGAATGCTCGTGGATGAGATCGTTGATGTCGGTCATCTGGGTCTCACCGCCGCCCCGGCCCATCAACAGCATGTCCTGAACGATCCGATTGGCCCGCTTTCCATGGGATTGGATGCGTTCGAGGTTGTCATTGAGATCTTGGTTGATTTCTTCGATGAGGTCTTTGTCCTCATCGGAGAGATTGTCGGTCAAGTCCTCGTAGACCTCGGCCATCTCCTCCAGCAACTCAGCCGAAGCCGCGGAGAAGTTGTTGATGAAATTGAGCGGGTTGCGGATCTCGTGGGCAACGCCGGCGGTGACCTCACCGAGCGCGGCCAACTTCTCCCGGGCGACGATTTGATCTTGGGCCTGGCTCAGCTCTTCCAGCACCTCTTGCAGCTCGTCGTTGCGCTCGCTCAACTCCTGGGCCAGCTGCTCCACCAGGTTCAACCGCTGGATTTCCAGCGCGTGACGACGGAACACTTCCAAAGCTGACGCCATCTCAGCAATCTCATCGCGGCCGCTGACCTCAATCTCCTCTTCCAAGTCGCCCTTGGCCAGAGTCCGCATACGACCGGACAGTCGCCCGATCCGGCGCAATAGGACTCGACCGACGAAGAGCCAGCTGATCAACCCCGCCCCGATGACACCGATGACGCTGATGATCACCAAGAGGATGCGGGCGGTGTTGATGGTTTGCGCTGAGTTCTCAGTGGCCTGGTCGGCTCCGGCCTGGGCTGTTTGGACGATGGCGTGGACCTCGTCGAGGAGATCCACGGCGAGTGCCTGGTTTTCTGTCAGCAACCTGTCTTGGCGGGCAATGATCTCCAAGCGGTCTACCGACACCTGAAAGGCGCTCTCGTCGCCCTTCCCCAGAGCCAAGAGATCATTGACTGCCGGTTCCAGCCCCGGGACCATTTCCGATTCGGCAATAGCTGAGAGGCTGATCTGAATGCGGTCATCAACCGACTCGAAGCTCTCAGTCAGCGGCTCGACAAAGGCAACCTCAGAGGCGATAAGGGCGCTGCCCATGAGTTCAGAAGCTTGAGCGACATCGGCCTGGAGGGCATTGAGATGTCGGTAGAGGAGCAGCTCGCCTCCCGATGTGCGGGTCATGGGGTCAATCGGGTCAGATACCTGATCTCGATAGCCAGTGACCTGGAAGAACAGCTGGTCGTCGATGGCGGGGAGGATGATGCTGTTGGCGGCATCGGACAGAGTCGGAATCTCGATCTGAAGCTGTTCGATCTTTCTGGTCAGGCTGTAGAAGTGGGGCATGTCGGCCGTGATGGTGGTGATGTTCTTCTCCAATTCATCGGCGGCCGCGGAGATTTCCTGAACGTGGACATCAGTCGGATTTGCTCGGGCGAGAGGTTTGAAATGGTCGTTGAATTCCCGCTGGGCGGTGGCTACCTCGGCGGAAATGGTGGTGAATTGGTCAGACGGTGCGGTGGTGAGCCGGGGGGCGGCCGCAACGAGGGCGTTGCTGAACTCAGCTAGCCCGAACGCCCCGGCCAACTCGGGCACGCTCTCCTCGCTCACCCGTCTTTGGCTGTCGTCCACGTTGGAGAAGGAGATCCAACTCACGACGCTGGCCACAATTGTCAGTACGACCGCCCCGAAGATCCCCGCGTACAGCTGGGTGGAGATCCGGCGATGGACTGCGGGCCGCTGGGCGCCAGTCGTGCTAGCGGCGGGTTCGGGGCCCTGTGGAGCGGTTGACTCGGTCACGAGCTGGCGTCTCCCATTGAAGCCTCCGACCGGTAGTTGCCGTTGGCGTCGATCACGGTCAAGAAGACGGCGTCAGATCCTTGATTGTCCACGGCGCGGCTGTCTTCTGCACCGAAGTCGAGGGCGAAACCGTCGATGTTGAATTGACCGGCGCCCAAGATGTTCTCCAAGAAGCAATCGCGGTCGAGAACGGCACCGCATGCTTCCAATCCGGAGATGGCCAAACGACCGGCGATGTAGCCCTCCAAGGACACGAACCCCGGTTCAGCCGATGGGTCATATGCCTCCAAGGCTGCGGTATAGGAGGCCACTACGGGAATCGATAAGTCGGTGGGAAAGGGAATCACCTGGGTGACGTACACGCCCTCGCCGCCCGATCCCAGTTCGTCGGCTAGCGCGTTGCTTCCCACAAAGGAAACCGTCATGAAGATGGGATCGAATTCGATGTGCCGGGCCCAAGAGATGAGGGCGGCGACCGGCTGGTAGGCGCCGATCAGGATCACGGCTTCGGGGTTGCCCAGCCTCAGGTCGAGCAGCCCCGACTTCACCGCGGTGGTGTTGCGGGGATACACCCCAGTGGCCACCAGGCTCATCCCCCGGCGTTCTAGCGCGGCTAGGGCTCCGTTGTAACCGGCTCGTCCGAAGGAGTCGTCCTGGAACATGACCGCGATTCGGGTAACGCCCAAGTCAGTGGTGAGCCGCTCGACCATTTCCTCGGTCTCCTGGGCGTAGGAGGCCCGGAGGTTGATGATGTTGTCCCAATGGTCGTCTCGGAGGAAGCCGGCCCCAGTGAACGGAGCGACATAGGGGATGCCCGCTTCGGCTGCTACCGGGGTGGCTGAACGCGATGTCGGCGTGCCCACCGCGCCTATGAGCGAGAAGACCTGCTCTGCGTTGATCAATGCCTGGGTGTTGGTGATGGCTGCCTCGGGTTCGTAGGCGTCGTCGCGAGTGACGAGCTCCAGCATGCGCCCGTGCACGCCGCCGTTTCGGTTGGCCTCTGCGAACGCTGCCATGATGCCCAGGTTCATGTTGATACCCAACTCTTGGGCGGGACCGCTGAATGCCGCCGACTGTCCGAACACCACCCGGTCGTCAAACACCCCCGGCACTCCTGTGCTTGCTGCGCCGTTTTGGGCTGGTCCGGCAGTCGGGGTGGCGGTTGGCTCAAGCTGTGCGGGATCAGTGGCATTGGATCCGCAGCCAGACAGCACTGCGGCGAATACAACGATTGCCAGACCAGCGAACCGCACTTTGCGCAGGATTCTCAGTGCCGAATCCCTCACGACTCGGGGCGTACGACGAGCTTTAGGTGGTTGCGGTCGTTTTCCCGGCGATACTCCAGTTCCTCGCCCATAGTCCGAACGAGATAGACCCCCAACCCACCGATTGGGCGCTCGTTGAGGGAAAGGGTGACATCGGGCTCGGGGGCGTCGGTAAGCGGATTGAAGGGCGATCCGTCATCGGTCAGGCGGATTGTCAGGGCGTGATCCTTGGACTCCAATTCAAGGTCGATTTCTGTGAGACCGCTGGTGTCACCGTGGGTCAATGTATTGAGCACCAACTCTTCCAGAATCAAGTTGGCATGCATGGTCAGGGTTATCGGCCAATCGCCTGCCTCGGCCATCTCATTCAACAAGTCTTCGATCATCGGCAAGACATCGGAGGGATGGCCTTGCTCCGGAGGGTGGGAAAGATGCAGCGATCGTTGCATTTCAGCAGCCTCGTGGGGCGGGCTGAAAGCGGGTAGAGACAATCATGAGGGGCGTCGCAGGGTGAGGCAGGTGATGTCGTCAGATTGAGGGGCATCACCGGCGAAGTTCCGCACGTATTCGAACACCGCCTCGTTGGCCGAGGTGGCGTTTTCGGGTGGGTTGCCCTCGAACACCTCCGTCAACCGTCCCAAGCCGAATTGCTGGTTGTCGGCGTTCATGGCCTCGGTCACGCCGTCGGTGAACAGCACCACGGTGTCGCCCGGTTCCAATGTGACCGACTCCTGGGTGTAGACGACATCGGCGGCGATGCCCAGCGCAATTCCCTTGGTGAGCGGCAATTCGGTAACCGAGCCGTCGGCCCGTACCAACATCGGTGGGTCGTGGCCGGCAATGGAGTAGGTGAGCAATCCGGTTTCCGGATTGAACAGGGCGTAGATCAGCGTGACGAACATGAAGGTGGGGTTGTCCTGCTGGAGCTGGTTGTTGACCTCGGTCAGCACCATCTGCGGCTCGCGAACGCCGATGGCCGCCCCCTTGAGCGCGGTCCGGCTGGACATCATGAACATCGACGCGGGGATGCCCTTGTCGGACACATCGGCTACAACGAGCCCAACCTCATTGTCGAGCTTGAAGTAGTCGTAGAAGTCGCCGCCCACGTTGCGGGCCGGTTCCATGTTGGCCGAAACCTCGCATCCATCTGTCTCCGGGGGAATGGCGGGCAGGATGGACTGCTGGAGCTGGCTGGCGATGCTCAGCTCATTTTGAAGGGCCACGAGCTGATCGCGCGATGCCAGTGCTTCCCGCCATTCGGCCAAGTGATCCAGAGTGCGGGCGATAGTGATCTTCAGGTCGTCGAAGTCGATGGGCTTGGTGACGAAGTCGAACGCTCCCCGATTCATGGCGGTGCGGATGTTGTCCATGTCGCCGTAGGCCGAGACGATCACCGCCCGGAGATTGGGGTCGACGTCGGGAAGTTGTTGGAGCAGGGTGAGGCCGTCCATCTTGGGCATGTTGATATCGGACAGGACCATGTCGATGGTCGGATCGGCGTTGAGCTTTTCCAGTGCGTCCACTCCGTCGCAAGCGAATACGAACTCGTACTCCTTGGAACGGATTTGCCGCCGCATCCGCTGAAGGACCAGAGGTTCAAGATCCGGCTCGTCGTCGACGACCAGGATCTTGTAGGTGTCGGTCAAGGGTTTACCCCTGTTTGGCGTCGTCTACCGATGAGAAAACGTTGATGATCTGATCAAAGCCACTGATACGGAACACGTCGCCTACCGCTTCGGTCAATGAGCAGATGCTGAAGGACTTGTTCTGCTTGTCGAGGTTCTGAGCTGCCATCAGCAGCACACGGAGACCCGCGCTGCTGATGTACTCAAGGCCGCCAAGATCCAGGATGATCTGCTGGTCGCCAGGATCGAACATTCCTTGCAGGGACTCCAGAAAATCCGACGCATTGGATCCGTCTACCCGGCCTGAAGCGGTGACGACCAGCGTGTCGCCGGAGCGGTCGTGGCTGAATTCCATAGTTGGGCCTCTCTAGTTGGGTCCTATCTCGGATCATTCTGTCAGCCGGAATCATACACATTCCAATGGGCTGAGGGATCGGGAGATGCTGATTCAGTTGCAGGAGACACTGTGTGCCTGACGGGTAGGGGAATCAGCTGGGCTGGGAGAGAATAAGCGCGCTGGTGGGGACCGCAGTGCCGGCAGTGGCCAGTACGTTTTGCACGTCGTCGATCTGGTTCACCGAGGTGCCCCGAATCTGTCGTACCCCCTCGGCAATGCCGTTGAGGCCGTGTATGTAAGCCTCTCCGAGCTGGCCTCCGTTGGTATTGATGGGCAGTCGGCCGTCCCGCTCGAGGTGGCCGTCGCGGATGAAATCCTTGGCCTCGCCTCGGTCGCAGAAACCGAATTCTTCGAGCTGGGGGAGTACCAGCGGGGTGAAGTGGTCGTAGATGATGGCGGTTTGGATGTCGTCGGCCGACAAACCGCTCGACTGGTAGAGCTGGCGGGCGCACAATTCCATCTCGGGTATGCCGGTGATGCTGTCGCGGTAGTAGCTCTTCATCATGTGCTGGTCTTCGGCGACGCCCTGGGCGGCTGAGGCAATCACCGCTGGCTTCTGCTTGAGGTCCTTGGCCCGCTCGGCGGTGGTCACCAGCAAGGCTTGGGCACCGTCGGTTTCTTGGCAGCAGTCCAAAAGGCGCAGCGGCTCCACGATCCAGCGGCTGTTCTGGTGGTCTTCGAGGGTTATGGGCCGCTGGAAGAAGTGGGCGTAGGGGTTGGTGGCTGCGAAGGCCCGGTCGACCACCGACACCCGTCCGAAGTCTTCGGTGGTGGCCCCGTACTCATGCATGTAGCGGGTGGCGAACATGGCCACCCATGAGGCCGGTGTGACCAGCCCGAAGGGCGAGCTCCACGAGAAGCTGACTTCTGACGCTTCGGCACCGGCCGGCCGGTCCTGCACCCCGGCACCGAAGCGGTGCCATGAGCGTTCATTGAAGGCTCGGTAGCACAGCACGTAGTCAGCCGCGCCGGAGTAGAGGGCCTGGCAGGCCACGGCGATCACTCCGCAGGCCGCTCCCCCGCCGTGGTGGACCATGGAGAAGTGGGTCAGCTCTTCGATGCCCAGGTTGCGGGCCACCTCGATCTCAGGGTTCTGCTCGGCTGAATAGGTCACGAAGCCGTTGACCTTTTCGGGCGGAAGCCCGGCATCTTCGCAGGCGGCCAGGCAGGCTTCCACCGCCTGGTCCATCGGCGTGCGGCCCGAGTCCTTGGTGAACGGGGTGGCGCCGATCCCGGCGATGGCGCATTCGTAGGCGTATTTCAGGGCCATGGCGTTCTCCTACGCTCTGGGCAGGGCCAGGTCGACGGTTCCGGTCACGTGGGGTCCCCGGCTGTTCTGGCCCCGGAATGACACTTCGACGATGGCCTCGCCGTCGGCCTCCCGCTTGGCGGTCACCGATCCCGACATGGTCATGCAGTCGTAGGGGTAGTTGGGGGCACCGAGGCGGATCTTCAGGTTCTTGAAGACGGCGTCCGGTCCGGCCCAGTCGCCGATGTAGCGGGCTGAGAGGCCGCTGGACGTGAGGATGTTCATGAAGATGTCCTCGGAGCCCTTCTTGAGGGCCATGTCCCGGTCGTGGTGTACATCCTGGTAGTCGCGCGACGCGATGGCGGTGGACACGATCAGCGTGGGCGTGAGAGGAATCGGGCACAACGGCAGGTCGTCGCCCACGCTCACCTCATCGAATGTCAGCGTGGTGGCATTACGGGGCACCCGGGCGGGTCGAAACACCGGAATGCTCACATCTTCATGGGTCTGCATGTGCCAGGCCTGTAGCGGCATGCCCACCTTGAGTTGATCGGGGCTGCAATCGGTGATGTTGGTCACGAGGCGAACGCCCTCTTCCAGCTCCACCAGCCCGATGTTCAGCGGATAGTCGAAGGAGGGCACTCGGGGGTGATGGGCCACCACGTGTGAGTAAAGCGTGCCCTTCCCGGAGACTGCGATATAGCCCATGTCGGTTGCACCGCAGGCCGGGCAGCGGGTGCCGGGCGGGTGCTGGAGGCGCCCGCACTTGAGGCACTGCTGGATGCGCAGCTCCCCAACGCGGCTTCCCTGCCAGAAGAAGTCGGTGTCCTGGTTGCGACTGGGACGGGGGCGAGGCGGGCGTTCGGTGCCCGAGTCTTCGTCACCCCCGGTACTGGCGGTTCGCCCAGTGCCGGGGCGGAACTTGAGGATGCGGAAGAACATGGAGCCGACGTGGTCGCCGTGCTGGTCGTGGTACTCGGTTTCGGTGGTGACGAAATGGCCGATGCCCAGAGCGGTCTGTTTCTCCTCCGACACTTCAACCAGCTTGACAACGCCGGTGAGGTGGTCGCCGACTTTGAGATAGCAGTGGTACACGTGCTCGGAGTTGGTGGCCACTACGCCGACATAGCCGGCTTCGTCCAACATGGCGTACACCCCGGATGCGGGGTCCTTGGGATCGTTGACTCGGGGGATTAAGCCGATCATGGTCCAGGCGTTGAGCATGGACGGAGGGGCGACGATCTCACCGTGTGGGCCTTGGCTGGCGGAGTCGGGGTCGGTGTAGAGGGGGTTGGCGTCCTCCATGGCATCGCACCAGTGGCGGATCATGGGCTGGTTCACTGGATCCCGAGCGACTGTCGGAGTACCGGCACTGCCGACCTCCTTTCGGAGCTTGGCGACGAACGCTTCCTTCTGCTCGTCGGTCATCTCATCGCTCATGTGCTTCCCCTTCGACCGCTGCGGACGTTATCGCGGCTGGCATTGTGGGCAGAAAGTGAGGGTGCGGGCGTCGTAGGTGCGGTGTTGAAGTGGGGTGGCGCAGCGCAGGCAGGGTTGGCCCGAGCGGCCGTAGCAGGCCAGGGCGTTCTGGTGGCTACCCTCACCCCCATCGGCGTTGCGGTAGTCCCGTAGTGTGGTGCCGCCATTGGCCAGCCCGGCTCTGAGCACCTCCACCAGCGCGGCGTGGAGTTTCTCGGCTGCCATTCGGCTGATCTGACGCTTGGCCGGGTGGATGCCGGCCATCCACAGCGCCTCGGTTCCGTAGATGTTGCCGACGCCGGCCACTGGTTTTTGGCTGAGGAGCTGGGTGGGAATTCGGCGGCGGCTGGTGCGGAGGGCCTGATAGAAGCCATCTGGGGTGAATTCGGGGCTCAGGGCGTCGGGGCCCTGGGCGGCCAGCGTGGGAATCGTGTCGTATTGGCCGGCGGGCACGCAGCGGATTCGGCCGAAGCGGCGCACGTCCCGGTAAGCCAGATATTCGGTGTCGTCGAGATGCCACCAGGCCCGGATGTAGGGGTCGTCGGAGGTATCGGGGCTGATGGTTAGGGAGCCGGTCATGCCCAGGTGAATGATGAGCTCCCGGCCGTCGTTGAGGCTTGCAATGAGGTACTTGCCTCTGCGGTTCAGTCCTTGGATCGTGGTGCCGATGGCATCTTTGGCCGGGGTGAACTTCTCCGACTCGTGGGAGTGGGCGTCCTGGATGCGACGGCCTTGAATTCGGGGCGCCAGCTGACGGCGGATTGTTTCTACTTCGGGCAGTTCGGGCATTTCGTCAGCGGGACCTGAGGGCAGCTCTGGCCACATCTAAGTCATCGGGGTTGGTTACGCCGATCCAAGTTTCTTCGGTGGTTACGACCCCAACGGTGAGGGCGCCACTCTTCATTTCTGTGGCGACGGCGTGGGGGAGAAGATATTCGGCGGTGGCGTTGTCGCCGTGTTGGTCGAGGAAGCGGGCGAAGCCGTCTCGAAGGGCGTCAAGGAACGCAGGAGAGAACGCCCACAGGTTCATGGAGACGACGGTGTCTTTAGGGAAGGTGTGGTCGTCTAGAGAGATGCCCTCCTGTTCGACGATGCCGACAAGTCGGTCGCCGTCAACCTGGCATACGCCGCGAGTCACGGTGCCCTCCGCCGGCAGGGTGTGGTCGAGGCGGTAGCCGCACAGCCAGGCCTCGTTGTCGGTCATGGTCTGCATGGCTTGGGCGAGGGCGGCGTACGCGGTTGGGCCGTAGTAGTCGTCGGCGTTGCACACCATGAACGGCCCGGATACCGCCTCGGCGGCCGATAGCACGGCATGGGCGGTGCCCCATGGTTTGGGGCGGGGCGGGCCGTGCCCGTCTTGGCGCACATAGGCCACGTCGAGATCATCGGGCAGGCCGCCGCGCAACTCGAAGTGCCGTTGGACATCGGCCTCGATTTCGCTGCGCACGATGAGCACCACCCGCTTTGCACCGGCGGCTTGAGCGTCGGCAATGGCGAAATCCAAGAACGCCTCGCCGTTGGGCCCCACCTGGGCAAGCTGTTTGGTGCTGCCGAAACGCGACCCCAATCCCGCAGCCATGACTACCAGAGTGAACATCGCTCTCTTCCTATCAGGCCGCAGCCGACGCCAGCCCGGCGCGGACTTCTTGCTGGGCTGAGGCCAGTTCGTCGCCGTCAAAGATCACCTCTTCAGCGGTCTGGCCGGCCCGAGCGAACACCAGCACGCAACGGATTACCTCTTCACCCACTGCCTGCACCACCGCCAGCGAATAGGCCGCTACTTGGAGCTTGTAGCGTTCGACCTTGGCTTGGCGGGTCTCGTCGTCGTGGATGTCGTCGGTCTTGTAGTCCACTACCACCAAGCCATCGTCAGTGCGGTACAGCAGATCGATATAGCCCTCCACCACAGTGCCATCCACCGGGGAGGCTACGAACAACTCTTTCCAGTGTTCCGAGCCAGCCGCTTGCCGCACCGTGTCGGACTTCAGCGCGGACCGAGCCAGGGCCCACACCGTGCTCTGTGTCTGGGAGACGCCCTCGGCCTCGGCTTGGGCAGCAGCTACCGGACCGAGGCTGTCGGGATCGGCGTCCAATTCCACTGTTTGCAGTACGGCGTGGACTGCGCTGCCTATCTGGGTGCCGCTGCGGCCCTTGCGCAGTGGCGACCGATCGTCGTCGCCGTCGGTGGGTCCGTCTTTGTCCAAGCCGGGGAATTGTCCGACGTCTTCATCTTCAGTCTCAGCCCAGGCGATTCTCGAGGCGCTCATGGTTGATGGCTTGTTCGCTGCGGCGATAAACCTCTCCCGCTCGGTCTGCCACGCCGCAAAGGATGCGTGTTGGGGGGTGTCAGGTTCTTCAGATGGCAAAGGCTCCGGCGCCCACTCCGCTTTCGGCAGCCAAGCAGCGTTTTCCACCACCATCTCGGCCATCGACGGTCTGGCGGTGCTGTTCTCACTTCGCTCAATGCGATGAGTCGATACCACCAAGTGGTCCATTGCGCGGGTCAAGGCCACATAGAGCAGGCGCACCCGCTCGCCGTGCTCCATCTCCTCTTCATTTTCTTGATGCTCGGCGAACGTCCTGGTTCGCAGGAGATTGTTGAAGCGCACGCCGAATCCGCCTTCATCCGGCCACACCAGCTGGGCCGACATGGGACGGCTCCGGGCATAGGTCCCTGAGAGGATGACAATGGGAAACTCTCGGCCCTTAGCGGCGTGAATGGTGGTGATGCGCACCGCGTCGTCGTCGGTCTCCGACAAGATCACATCGGTCTCTCTGGTCCGCTCGCCGATCTTCCGATCCACCCAGGCGACGAACTCCCGCAGTCCCCGCCCGCCTGATTCCTCGAATTGACGAGCCTGGTCGATGACCAAGTCGAGGCTCCGCCACGCATCCCGGGACCGGTGCTGGCCGAAGCAGCTCGATTCCATCAGCAGTCGCTCCCGCACGATGCTCTCGAGAATCTGGCTGGGATTCAGCCAGCGAACCTTGGCATGCAAGTCGGCCAGCCACGTCATGGCTTGCCCTACCGGATGGTCATCAGAGAGATCCTGGGGCAGGGCGGCTATGTAGTTCCACTGGCCCCGATAGGCCACCTTGTAGGTGAACAGGTCATTGTCGCCGCAGCCGAAGGCGGGGGATCGCAGGGCGTTGACCAGGGCCACTTCGTCGGTGGGATCGGCCAGCGCCCTCGCCGCTGCCATCACTTCCCGAATGATCTGACTGGACCAGATCAGCGAGCCGGCCTCAATCCGGTAGGGGATGTCGTGTGCTTCCAACGCCTGTTCGAGCTGGGGCAGCGAGGTGCGGGCGGGCAGCAGGATGCAAATGTCCCCCAGCCGAGCTGGCCGCCACAGGTCGCGGCCATCCTCATCCCTGCTGGCGCCCACCGACCATCCTTGGCCGACCGCGGTCAAAATGGTCTGGGCCACCTCTTGCGCTTCGATCATCCGCAACTCACCGGCACGGGATCCCCTGGGATGCTCCCGGCCGAACGCCGCCACCGGCGGTCCCTCTGGGGGCGATCCTCGAACCGCATCGAGCGCTTGATAGTCGGGCTGGACGTGCTGCTTCGAGGGGCTGGGCGGAGCCATGAACTCCTCGAACAGGGCATTTGTCCAATCCAAGATGGGTTCGACCGACCGGAAATTGCGGGTGAGCGTCTTTCGATTCACGGTTTGGGCATGCCCCGCCTGGGTATACAAGGCGATATCGGCCCGTCGGAACCGGTAGATCGACTGTTTGGGATCGCCCACGAAGAACAGCCGCCCCGCCTCGTCCTGTAACTCCGACCAGTGTCGGTGGTCATCGGGGGGCGTGGCGATCAGCTTGGCCAATTCGATTTGGATGGGGTCGGTGTCTTGAAACTCGTCGAGCAGCAGACGCTGATAGCGCCCGGACAGCGCCGTCCTGATCTCTTCGCCGTGCTGGGGGTGTCGTAGCAGGTTTCGGGCCAGAACTAGGAGGTCGTGATACTCCAACACCCCCAGGCGACGACGGTCTTCGGCGGCTTCGAGGGTGAATGCCGCCAGCACCAGGGTCAACCGCTCGATTAGCACATCAGCCACATGGGCTCGGAGATCCTTGATGGCGTCGCCCAGCTCTCGCAACCGGGCGGCCACATCATCCAGAGACGGGTCGCTGCTGTTCTCGTGAGGCCAACTGCCCTTGCGACCCGCTCTGGTGAAGTTCAGCCCGGGAATGAACAGCAACCGCAAGATCTGGTCCTGGTCTCCCGCGGCCCCTTGTAACAGTCTGGCCCGCTCGGCGATGGCCTCGAGCTTGGGCAGCATTCGGTCGGTGGGGTCGTTGCAATATGTCGACAAGGCGGCCACCTCGTCGAACCAGATGGGGAATCCGCTGACATCGGGAATCACGATCGGGCCGGTCGGAGGGGGCTGATTGCCCATTTCACGGGCGACTAAATCCCAGTTGCTGTCGAGGATTTGAGCCAGCTCCCGAAGGTGGCCCATGTTGAGGCCCAAGACTCGAGCCAGAGTTAGGGCGTGCTCCTGTTCGGAGCTGGTCAGCAGCCGACTCTGGAACTCCACCCAGCGGTCTTCGAACGCCTCGGTTGGGCTTACTTCGAGGCGGGCGGGCAACCCGGCCTCGATGGCGTGGTGGGACAGGATGCGCAGCGCGAAGCCGTGGAGGGTGGTGATAGCCGCGCCATCAAGCTGGTCAAGGGCCTCTGCGTGTCGGCCGGATTCGGAGAGCTCTTGGCGTAGGCGGTTCTTCAGCTCGGCGGCGGCCTTCTCGGTGAACGTGATGGCGGCGATGTTCTCCATGGGCACGCCGGTGTCGAGCAGGGAAAGAACTCGGGCCACTAGCGCGGTGGTCTTGCCCGATCCGGCCCCGGCCTCCACGAACAGGGTGGAGCCGAGTTCAGCCTCGATGGCATCCCGGTCGACTTGATCATTCGCGGTTGGTGCCATGGTCAAAGCGCCTTGGGGTCGAATCCGTGGGGCGACTCAGCCAGGTGCCCATAGTCGGCCAGTTCTTCTCGGCCCTTCATGTTTTCCCACGCCCGACGGCGCTCCTGGGTGCCCAGCCGGTCGGGGTTGCAGTAGTCGCAGTACTGGCTGAATGGTCCCTCGGTCCGGTCGGGTTGGGGCCGGTCGCAAAACACCCCGTCTTCGATGCCATCGGCAATGGTGTCCACCACGGCGCGGAAGCGATCCATCACCCGGCCGTTCAGTTGGTAGCCGTAGGCCTTGAACTGCTGGTCGCTGGTGACAAACCAATACTGCGCTCTGGCCGGGGCATCGGGCTCTTCGACGTGGGCCTGGGAGGCTAACCCGTACACCGGGAGCTGGAGCCGCGTTCCTCTCAAGACGGGATCCCATTTCCGGCTGTTTTCGTCCAGGTCTTTGTAGGGGTCGGCCTTGCCGGTCTTGTAGTCGGTGACCAACAGAGTGTTGCTGCCTTGGTCGACCCGGTCGGCTCGACCTCGGAACCGCACCGTTCGGCCGCTGGGCAGCGGAACGGCCACCGCCTCCAACTCACCGTCGGGCATTCCGAAGGCCAACTCGCTGGCCGCGGCGGTGACGCCTAGGCGGCGGCGCTGGTCGTTGTCTTCCCACAGGAAGCGCTCTAAGTCGGTCATAATCCGTCGCCGGTCGTGGTGCCAGAACACCGGGGTGCCGGTCAGCCCCTGGGCTTCGGCCTGGTCGCACAACTCTGCTCCGATCTCGAGGAGGCGGCGGCACTGCTCCTCGCTCCATGGCAGGCCAGGGGCCGGCACCTGGTTGTTTTCGAGCTGCTCGCTCACAAACATGTCTAGGGCTTCGTGGACCAGCGAACCCTTCTCCAACGCTGAGATCTGGAGCAGATCCTCGGGCTGCTCGAACGTCTGCACCCGCAAGACGTACTGAAAGAAGTAACGCATCGGGCAGTCGGCCCAGGTTTCCAGGCTGGTGGGTGATACCACCTCTTCAGCTAGGTCGGCGACATTGAAGCCGGTCAGATTGCCATCGAAGCGGGTGAACTGGTTTGACGCCCGACTAGCGACCAATTCGGCCCCACGGGCCAGAACCGGGGCGTCGTCAGGGAGCTCGCCATCGGTGCCGTTCGTCGGCGCGAGAGCCTGCAACCGGAACTCTTGCGCAGTGGCCGGAAACTCGGCGTCGAGCACCCTTCCGGCAAACGAGGGGACATGCTCAAACCACGAGGCGGCCTCATCATTGGACAAGTCCTCCAGGTTGGTGCTGTCTACGGTGCGGCCAGCCAGCGCTGTGGCGGTGTCTAACAGCCAGCGGGACGGGTGCTGCTCGCACGCTTGGCGGGCGTCGCCTCGGGCGTATACCAGCGTGCCGACCTCGGCCGAGGCCAGCGCGGCCAAGAGATTGCGGTGCTGATCGTCCATCCGATCAGAGATCAAGGTGAGTTCATCGCCGGCCGCGAGGCGCTCCCGGTCGGGCAGGAGAGGATCGTCGGAGGGGCTGTGGGGGAACGTTCCCTCAGCCATACCGATCAGAATTGCCCTATCCAGCTCCATTCCTAGGGAGGCGCCGATCTCCTCGGTAAGCACACCGTGGCCGACTCGGCCGACCCTCCCGGTGCGTGCCCCCAACTCCGAGGCCAGAGTGTGTCGAAAGGTGGCTGATCGGGGACGGCGCTCGAACTCGTCGAGGTTGGCCAAGCGGTCGAGGATCCCCTCGATCTTGTTGGCGGCTCCCTGCTCGGGCTCGGGCCAGAGCTGTCGAGTGTCCTCGTCGCCGAGATAGGTGTGGATCAGCCCTCTGATCCATCCGCACCAGTCCTTCCAGGTGGCCGGCTCGGGCTCAGGAGACAGGTCACCGATGAGCTGGGCCATAAACCGGGCCAGCGACTCCGCGTGGTCGGCCTCTCGTCGGCGCCGCTCAACCCGTCCCTCCACTTGGTCGGGATCGCGCTGTTCTTGTTGGGCGGCTTTCCGCTGCTCTTCGGCATGCCGGTTGAGTAGCGTCTCCCACTGCTCGGAACCCCGGGCCACCCCGGCCCGGCGCGACACCCGCTCCCACGCCATCACCAAGTCAGCGGCGTCCGTGGGCTGATCGCTGGACGATTCTCCACCGTTCACGGTGGCTGACGCCACCGATAGCAGGGCGAACACTTCGTCTCGGCGGAAGTCGCGGCCATCTAGGTTCAACATGGCAATGAGCCCTCGGCCGGCCAGCGAGTCGGCCAGAGTGCGCCCGCTGGGGCCGTTGTAGGCGATGCCGGCGGCATCGAGATGGTCTTGCAGTTGGCGGATGACGGGCAGGCCGCCGCCGCACAGCACGGCGATCCGGTTCAGGGGGATGCCTGCCCGGGCGGCGTCGACCACTTCCCGGACCGCCACCCGGACTTCCTCATTGGTGCTGGCGGTAGTGATGATGCGCTGGCCGCGGGGTGGGCTGGTCTCCGACAGCGGGTCGGCAACTGCACCCATGCGGCTGATTGACTCCTGCACCGCGCCATCGGCCCTCTCGTTTCCGGTCAGCCCCGCGACTACCGCCACCGGCGCTGCCTCCGACAAGGCGGCGACCATACGACCCTGAGATCGGGTGACCCGTTGCGGCAAGTGGATGATTACCGGGCCGAACCCGTGGAGGGTGTCGCGGAGCGAGTCCGACTTCAATGCGTCGATGGCCAGCTCACTCAGATCGTGCCCGTCGTACCACTGGCCCTTGAGTCGGTCTTGAACTTGGCGGCAAATGCGGACCACATCGGCGGCCCGGCGGCTCTGTGACGCCAGGGTGTCGAGTTGCTCCTCGGACAACTCTCGCAAATCCCGGTACGAACGCACCAAGGCTTGCTCGGTGGCCGGGTGACGAGCAGAAGCCTGGAACAGACCGGGGTCGGTGTTCAAAACGCTCCGCACGGTTGCACTGAGAACCGGCCCGGAAAGCGGCCTGCGGCGGTATTCGTCGGCCATCTGTCGCCCGGCCAGGCGTTCGGCCAGATCGAACATCTTGAGGAAGTTCACCGCGGCGATGCCCTGGTCTCGTGCGCCCAGGGCACGTCGGGTGGCCAGCCCGGCGATGTTGGTGGGAACTACCACCGTCACCGGCGCCAACAGATCACCGTTCTTGAACACGGCGATCTGCTCGCCCATCCGCTCGGTGGCGGGCGCCCCATACGGGGTGCAGATCACCTCGATGCTCATGGGTCAGATGGTAGAGATCGGCGGTGACAATTGTGGATGACGGCGAGTGGTGGGATGCATTTGTGACTGGCTAAGGGGCGGTGGCGTAGACGGCAAAGAGGGGGTCGCCGGGGGTGCCCGGTGGGATGCGCTGTTGGGCCACTGGCTCGGCCCATCCTTCGGCGGCCTCGAAATAGCGGCGGACGATCTCTAGGTGTCCGGCGTCGTCGGCGTAGAGCCAGCCCCGGATGGCTTTGGTGGGGAAGCACCGATTGGAAAAGGTGACCACAAACAGCCCGCCGGGGCGCAGCACCCGGGCCACGTCGGTGAACACCTCAATTGGCTGGGTGAGGTAGTCCACTGAGACACAGCAGGTGACGGCGTCAAAGGAGTCGTCGCCAAAGGGCAGCTTGGGTGTGTGGTTGAGGTCGTGTATCACCCACTCGTGAGCCTGGGGGTTGGCAGCCAGCTCCACCTGATTCATTCCCAGGGCCACCAGCCGTATTGGCGGGTCGGTGAAATGCGAGATCCACGACGACATCAGATCCAGCACTTCTCCATTTAGACCCAGCTCCTGGTAGAGGGCGCCGACTGCGGCAATGGCCTGGTCGTCAATGTGGGTGACCAGTCGGGGTGGTGCGTAGAAGAAGTGGTCGGGGCTGGGATCAGCCCGATCGAAGAAACCCGGTGGGAACACGCCGCGCTGAGCGTAGACGCGCTATGCGCGGTAAGTGGCAAGGGACTTAGCCTGGCTGGGTGAGCGGGCTGGAACCCGAGCTGTTGAAGTGGGTGGAGGAGCGCTGCGGCCAGACGGTGGCCGACGCCGCCCGCATTCCAGGGGGTGCTTCCCGCCAGGCGTGGGTGGTGACGCTGGATGACGGGAGCCAGCTGTTCTTGCGGATGGACGCGGGAACATCGGCGCTGTCCGCGGTGGGCTACAACCTGGCCCGAGAGGCCGTGGTGTATCGGTGGCTGGCCGACAAGCCGGTGCGGGCCGCTGGATTCCGCGGGGTCAGCCCCGATGGGCGGGCGTTGCTGCTGGACTTTGTTGAAGGAGCGCCGGGTCCGCTGGACGACTCGGCCTTGGCCAGGGAATTCATGGAGCAGGTCAACGCCCTCCATATTTTGGAGCCACCGGCCGATTTGGCCCTTGATGACCTAGATGTTTGGTCCCGGCTCTATCGGGAGCACTGCCCTGATTCCGACCCGCTGATTGATCTGTGCTTGCGCCAACTGGCCGAGACTTCGCCCGGGCCGCCGGAGCGAGCAGTGTTGGTACACGGAGACTTGGGTCCGGGCAATGTGCTTCACGACGGCCAACAGGTGACTGGACTGTGTGACTGGGAGCTGGCCCACGTGGGCGATCCCATGGAAGACCTGGCTTGGATAACGGTGCGGTCCATGCTCACCCCCTTTGTGGACATCGACACCGCGTTCGGGTGGTACGACGGCCCGGTGGACGCCGAGCGGGTGCGCTACTGGCAGCTGGCCTGCCAGGTCCGCAACCTCATCGGCCTAGGGGTGACAGGGGCGGCCGGTGGGGATTTGGGCATGGGCATGCTGTTCTCAACTCTCCACCGCCGGGTGACCGCCGAGCTGCTCTGCGAACTCCTCGGAGTGGAAGCCGAGCCAATCAAAGTGCCCGAACCAGCCGATACCGAGGCCAGCGCGGCCTACGAGGCCGTGCTCGACGACCTGCGCACGGTGATCGCCCCCGCATTGGAGGGATACCCCGCGGCTCGGGCCAAGTCGGTGGCCCGACTAGTGAGATACTTGGACATGGTGGACCGCATCGGCTCAACCCTGGCCGACCAAGACCGAGCCGACCGGGACCGCTTCGACATGAGCGTTGACGCGGAGGCTGCCCACTACTGGGCCCGAGCCACCCAGCGGAAAGAGGCGCTCATGGGGCCGGCCATGGGACGCCTAGCCGGAACTCGGCTGCCCCGGATCTAGCCGTCAGCCCTCTCGGCCTGGGCGATCCGCTCCAAGGCGGGAGCGTCCGACCGCAGCTTGCCGATCTTGTCGCGGTGGAGTACCTCGGCAGTGCCCTCCGGGCATTGGGCCACAAACGGGCACCAGCCGCACAGTGGGCCGGTGGTGGCTTCGAATTCTTGGGAGATGCAGCTCTCCATGATGGCCAGCCAAGTGGTTCTCAGCTCGTCGACCGCCTCGGCGAGGTTCTCGTCGGTGATCTCCACTTCCACCACTTTCTGGCCCAGATACAGCAGCTGGGCCTTGGCCGGCTTTTGGCCCTCCAGCTCGGTGAGCGCTGCGGCATACAGCAGCATCTGGGTGGCGTAGTTGGAGGAGTACCGCTCCGACGGCGCCTTGCCCGACTTGTAGTCGGTGACCACCATGCCCTCGTCGGTCTCATCTACCCGGTCGATGATGCCTCGGAACGGAACCCCGTTGATCTCCACCCTCACGTCTTGCTCGGTAGAGGCGACTTTCACCTCGCTGGGGTCTTCCAAGTCCCACAGACCTTCGATGGCCCGCCAGCCGTTGATGCGAAAGTCCAGCCCGCCGCGGTCGTCCAACTCCAGGCCCTGGTAGTCGGGATGGCTCTCCATCTTGGGCCACAGCTCGCGAGCCAGCTTCTTGGCCCGCTCCACGGTCCGGTTCACCACCGGCTCCTGCATCAGCTTCTCCAGCACCATGTGGGCGAAGGTGCCGGTGACCGCGGGCTCGCCCGGCGGGTCGGGGAGGCGGTCGACATAGCGGAACTTCCAGCGCCGGGCGCACTCGCGATACGAGGACGCGCTGGACGGCGACAGGTATTTGGGGACGTAACGCTCAGGTATTTCCATGAGCTTGTCGCTTGCCGGTTCGGCGGCCTGTTCGACGGGTTCGGTCACTGTCATGTCTGTCTACCCGATTTCTTCCCTGGCCGTCAGTAGTCGAGAGAGTCTCGGTCAACCAGCTCGCTGTGGGCGATGAGGAAGTCCTTGCGGCGGCCCACATCGGAGCCCATCAGGGTCTCGAACATCTCCTCGGCTTTCTTGGCATCATCGAGGGTGAGCTGTCGCAGCGTGCGGGTTTCGGGGTCGAGGGCACATTCGGCCAACTCGTCGGTGTCCATCTCGCCCAGTCCCTTGAACCGGGACCACCGGATGTTCTCGGCCTTGCGGTTGCCCTTGGCCAGCTCGGCGGTGATCTGGTCCCGTTCGGCATCCGACCACGCCCGATAGGTCTGGTCGCCCACCTTGGCCGTGTACAGCGGGGGCTGGGCGGCATACACCCGGCCCGCCTCCAGCATCGGGTGCATGAAGCGGTGGATGAGGGTGAGCAGCAGGCAGCGGATGTGGCTGCCGTCCACATCGGCATCGCACAAGATCACGATGCGCCCATACCGAGCCTTGCTCATGTCGAAGTCGTCGCCGGAGCCCGCCCCCATTGCGGTGAACAGGGCCTGGGCCTCGGCGTTGTCCAACACCTGCTTCACCGATGACTTGGCCGCGTTCACCACCTTGCCCCGCAAGGGCAGGATGGCCATGTTCTCCGCGTTGCGCCCCGCCTTGGCCGGGCCGGCGGCGGAGTCGCCCTCCACCAAAATCAGCTCGGACTCCGGTCCGTGAACCCGGCAGTCGGCCAGCTTGTCGGGCATGCCGGTGGAGCCGAGCGACGCGGCCCGGCGCTTGTTCTCCAGGGTCTGGCGAGCCGACACCCGGCTCACCACTGCGTCGGCGATCTTGGACTGAAGAGCACCGACATGGCTCTTGGGGCCGGTCTGGAACCAGCTCTCCAACCCGTCCTTGAGCACGTTGTAGACGATGGACTGCACCGGCGGGGTGCCCAGCTCCTGTTTGGTCTGGCCCCGGAACTGCGGTTCGGGCAAGGTGACCTTGACCGCGGCCACCAAGCCCTCCTGCACGTCCTCACGCTGGGCCCGGTCGTTGCCCTGCTTGGCCAGGCGGGCCAGTTTCTTGGAATCGGCCAGCAGGCTGTCGTTGACCGCCCGGGTCAGGGCCCGCTCAAAGCCGGACAGGTGGGTGCCCCCGTGCGGGGTGGGGATGGTGTTGACGAACGTGGCCACCTTGGTGTCGTAGTCCTTGACCCAGCGCATGGCGATGTCCACCTGGCACTGCCGGGTGACCGCCTCCATGGCGCCGTCCACGGGGACCTTCTCCTCGAACTCCTCGCCGCCGGGAATGGAGATGACCTCGGTGACAGCCTCAGACCCCGACAGGTGGGCCACTAGATCGGCCAAGCCCCCGTGGGAGATCAAATCGACCGGCTCGTTGTCGTGGCCCCGGCGCTTGTCCTCCAGCCTGATCCTCAGTCCGGGCACCAAGAAGCAGGCCTGCTGGGCCCGCTGGCGAATGGCTTCGAACTCCACTGCTGCGTCGGGGTCGAACATGTCCCGGTCGGGCCAGAATCGGATGCGGGTGCCGGTCTTGCGGGTGGAGCGGACCCGCCGCAGCTTGTGGCCCTTGACGAATTTGTCGCCGTCGAATTGGCCGGCCTTCTGTTTGACGAACCACAACTGCCTGGTGGCGCCGTCGCGGTCCACCTCGGCGCGAAGACGAGTGGACAGGGCGTTGACCACCGAGGCGCCCACCCCGTGCAGTCCGCCGGAGGCGCCGTAGACCCCGCCGCCGAACTTGCCGCCGGAGTGCAATTCGGTGAGCACCACTTCCAGCGCCGACACCTTCTTGGTGGGATGGGGGTCGATCGGAATGCCCCGGCCGTTGTCACTCACTTCTATCGAACCGTCGGCATGCAGGATCACGTCGATGCGGGTGGCGAAACCGGCGCCCGCCTCGTCAACGCCATTGTCGATCAGCTCCCACACCAAGTGCATGAGGCCGTCGCTGCCGGTGCCCCCGATGTACATGCCGGGGCGCTTGCGGACGGCCTCCAACCCCTCGAGGGTGACGATGTCGGCCGCTTCGTAGCTCCCGTTGCCGTTGCCCCCGTTGGGAGGGTTGAACAAGTCTGAGTTCTTGCCCCGAGAGCGGGAGGCGGAGCTGGTCTGGGTCACCATCGGGGTATCCCCACGCTCCGGACCACGGCGTGGCCGGCGTCACCATTCTCCAGCGGAAACGGCACCGGGGCCTTGGCCGGCTTGCCGTCGTCTTCCACCTCGGCCAGCAGATCGGCCGGGGGCGTAACCATGGCCATGGCCAGCTGCACCTCTCCACCCAGCTGAGTGCCCAACCCGTCCCGTCCGGTGGCCGGGATGTCGGTGACCGGAGTGATGTCCACCGAGCCGTCTATGTCCACCATGATCACGGCCTCGTCACCGATCACACCGGCGGCGGCGATGATCCGGTCGCCGTTCTTGAGCTTCATGCCCCGAACCCCCGATGCTCCCCGGCCTTGAATGGAGACCGATTCAATCGGGGCCCGCAGCGCACGACCGTGGAGGCTGACCAGCGCCATCTCGGCGGACTCCGGGGAGCAGAACGCGGCCACCACCTTGTCGTTGGGCTTCAGCTTGATGACCTGCTTGGCTGCTCGGCCCTTGTCGGCCTCCGACAGGTCGACCCGCTTCACCGTGCCACCGGCGGTGACCAGCGTCATCGGATCGCTGCCGGGCAGCACTAGGGTGAGCACGGCTTCGCTGCGGATGGTCCCAAAAACCTCGGACGCCCCTGCGCCCCTGCTGCGGCCCGACACCTCGGGGATGGCTAAAACCGGTGAGGCGATCACCCTCCCGGCCGAGGTGACGGCCAAAACCGTGCCCTCCGAGTCGGTCTCCAACGAAGCGGTCAAAACGTCGTGGCGCCCGAACTGAGACCGCCGGCGTCCTCCCATCGAAGCCCGGCCCACGATGCCGGTAGTAGACAGCGTGACCACGCAAGGCCCTTCGGCCTTCGGCGTCAGCTCCACCACCGGGGTGGGCTCATGCACCGGGGCGTCTTGGTGGGACACGATCTCGGTGCGGCGATCCTGGCCGAACCGTTCCACCAGCTCGTCCAGCTCCTTCAGCACCACGGTGCGCTGGCGCTGCTCTGAGCCCAGCAGCTTCTCCAATTGGTCGATCAAAGCGACCAGCTCGCCGCGCTCGTCGATGATCTTCTGCTTCTCCAGCGCAGTTAGCCGCCGCAGCTGCATGTCCAGGATGTGGGCGGCCTGGACCTCGGTTAGGTCAAGCGCATCCTGCAATCGCTGCCGGGCCTCGGCCGCGTCGTCGGAGCCCCGGATTATGGCCACCACCTCGTCGATGTTGTCCAACGCGGTGACCAGCCCCTCCAGGATGTGGTGGCGGTCTTTGGCCCGGCCCAGGCGATGTTGGGTGCGCCGCACCACGACGTCGAGGCGGTGGTCGATGTAGTGGCGGCACAGGTCGTAGAGCCCCACGGTGGTGGGGACGCCGTTCACCAGCACCACGTTGTTGACTGCGAAGGTCTCCTCCAGCGGGGTGAGGCGGAACAGGTCGTAGTACAGCTTCTCGGGCTCCACATGGGGCTCGCACTCGATGAGGATGCGCAGCCCGTGGTGGCGGTCGGACAGGTTGCGGGCGTCGTGGATGCCAGGCAGCTTGCCGTCAACAATCAGGTCGTTTATGCGCTTGACCACCTTCTCGGGCCCGACCATGTAGGGCAGCTCGGTGACCTCGATTCCCCAGCGGCTGCGGGTCAGCTTGACCGGGGCCATCTTGGCCTGGATCCGGATCGAGCCCCGCCCGCTCTCGTAGATCTGGCGCAGTCCGCCCTCCTCAGTGTCGATGGCCAAGCCTCCGGATGGGAAGTCGGGGCCGGGAAGGGCCTTGAGCAGTTGGTCGACGGTGGGCTTGGGCCGGCGCTTGGTCATCACCAATCGGATGGCCTCGGCCACCTCCCGCAGGTTGTGGGGGGCCATGTTGGTGGCCATGCCCACGGCGATGCCGGTGGTGCCGTTCACCAGCAGGTTGGGCAGCCGGCCCGGCAGGCACTCGGGCTCGGTGCTCTCGCCGTCGTAGGTCGACCGGTGGTCCACGGTGTCCTCGTCGATCTCGGCCAGCATCTCCATGGCGGCCTCGGCCAAGCGGCACTCGGTGTAGCGGGGGGCGGCCGGAGGGTCGTCCAGGGTGCCGAAGTTGCCGTGAGGGTCCACCAGGGTGATGGGACGGGAGAACTCCTGGGCCAGCCGCACGAGGGCGTCGTAGATGGCGGCATCGCCATGGGGGTGGTACTTGCCCATGGTGTCTCCCACCACTCGGGCGCTCTTGCGGTGGGGTCCGTCGGGGCGGATCCCCATGTTGAGCATGGAGTAGAGAATGCGGCGCTGCACCGGCTTCAGACCATCACGGACGTCGGGGATGGCCCGGGAGGTGATGACCGACAGGGAGTACGCCAAAAAGGACTCGGACATCTCCTCGGCCACCGGGACTTTCACCAGCTCGCGGGCGAAATCTACCTCGTTGTCGGGGTTGTCTAGCTGGGCGTCGAACAGGGTCTTGGATCGCTGGGGCATGATTCCCTTAGCGGTTGTCGTGGGGGGAAGTTGGGGTGGGCAGAGCCCAACTAGACGGTACCCGGTAGCTGTGACACTTGCGGGTCAATCCGCCAGATCAACCCGGTTTTTTGGTCAGCCCGCGGGAACGCGGGTGCGGCTGAGACGCACCGTTTGGCCGAACGAGCGGAGGGCGGCCCGGAGCGCCTTGAAGCCCAGTATCGACACCACTCCAGTGGTGCGGTCGTGGTGGGGGACGGGCACCTCGGCCAGGCGGGCCTCGGATCGAGCCAGCATCCCCGACAGCACCACATTGGGGGCGAAGGTGTCGTCGGGAATGGGGGCCAGCAGCGGGGCCAGCACCGTCGAGCGCATCAGCCGGTAGGGGCAGTTCACGTCGGCCAAGCGGCAACCGAAGGCGGCTCGGGCCGTGAACCGGGCAGCCCGGGTGATGGCCCTCCGACCGGGCGACTGATTCCGATTGGTGCGGATGCCGATGACTGCGTCCAATTCATGGCGAAGCTCCCACAGCTCGCCAAAAGAAGCCGCCGGCATCTCGTCGTCGGAGTCGGTCTGGAATACCCACTCAGCGGTCACCGCTCCCCGCCGGTAGCCCCGCAAGATGGTGGGTCCGTGGCCGCTGTTGGCCTTGGCGTCCACCACCAGCCGCCGGTGGCGCTCGGCCACCGCCCGCAGGATCGGCTCGCTGGCGTCGGTGGCACCGTCCACGATGGCCACCAGTTCGTAGTTGATGCCCAGGCTGTCGAAAACCTCGAGCCAGCTCTCGGCCACCTGGCCGACGATCCCCTCCTCGTTGTACACCGGCATGACCGCGCACAACTCGAGTCGGCCGGACGCATCACGGCCCTCGGATGCTCCGCGGCCGGCCCCGGCTTGGTCGGTCACTCTTGGGCGATCTGGGCCAAAAGCTCTGCTTCCTTCTCGGCCAGGATGGCGCCGCTCAGGTCGTAGCGGATGGCGGCGGTGTTGGGTTCCGGGCCGTCCCAGCCGGGCAGCAAGCCCCGCTCGTGGCAGAAGAACTGGGCCTCCACATTGGTGCCGTTCAACTCGATGGCCTCGGGATCGGTGGCCAGCCAGGCCACCACCGCGCCGATCACATCTGCGGGCTGGCCGGTGTCCTCGAAGCCGAATTGGGCCATGTCCTGGGCGATGCGCTCGGTGGAGATGTAGCCGGGCTGCACGTTGAAGGTGTTGATCCCGTCTTTGCCGTGCTCCACGGCCAGGAATCCGGCCACCCGGTGGAAGGCGCCCTTGCTGATGCCATAGCCCATGCCCCAGCCCCCGTCGCCCGCTGCCTCGGTGGGATCGGCGAAGCCCGAGGCCGAGGTGATGTTCACGACGGTGCCCCCGCCCCGCTCGATCATTTGGGGCAGGAACGCCTTGGTCAGCACCAGCGGGGCCAGGCAGTTGGCCTTCAGGTGATAGTCGAGCAATTCGATGGGGGTGTCCAACAGTCGATCCATGTGGCCGGGTCCGATGTAGCGCCCGTTGTTCACCAGCACGTCCACCCGGCCCCAGTACTCCAACGTCGTTGCCGCCGCCGTCTCCAAGGAGTCGAAGTCGAGCAGATCGGCAGCAACGATCAGCGCATCGCCCCCGGCGTCGTTCACCAGCGCGGCAGTCGCCGACAGACTGCCGGGCAACGGCGACGTGTCCGACCGCTGCACTGTGGAGGAGTGCTCCCGCTGCTCACCGTCCCGCACCGTGCGGGCCGACACCGCCACATCAAAGCCCGCCCGGGCCAGATGCACCGAGCACGCCTTCCCGATCCCCCGGCTCGCCCCGGTCACAAACGCCACTGGTCGATCAGACATGACGGATGTCCACGTCGTGCCAGTCGCTTTTCAGCTCGTCGGGGGGTTTGGGGAAGGCGCCGCGGGCCCATTGGGGTCGGGCGGTGCGGGCGGTGATGAGCCAGCCCTCGTCGAAGCGGGCCACGTCGTCGCAGTAGTGCAGGCCCAAGATGAGGTCGCCGACGTCTGAGTCCTCCGGGCGCATGTGATAGGCCACCGCCCAGGTCTCAATGTGGCCCTCGTCGGCGCCTTCCTCGAGGTCCAAGTACTGGTTGCCCATGAAGTGCAAGGTGGACTCGAACTTGTGCAGCTCCTCCTCGGTCCAGTCCAGGTAGGGGTCGAGCGGCCCGGAGATGACCGTCCCGCTGATCTGGCAGTCGGGGTGGAAGGCTGAGCGCACCATGTCGAAGTCGATGCGGTCTATTCCCCGGGCGTACCGCTGGGGAACCTCCTTGATGAGCTCTCGATCCTTAAGCCAACGCACTGTGGATTCGACGTCCATCTCGCCTCCTTCGGCCTGCTCCGGCGCACTCGGCGCCGCGCTACGGTTGCGCCCATGAAAGAGCTGATCTATCACCGGCAGTTCTACCCGGCAGTGGAGCGGTACGCCAACGAAGAGGCGATCGTCGACGGCGCCTACCGGGCCAGCTTCGCCACCCACGGCGAGCGGGTCACCCGACTGGCCAATGCCATGGGAAGCGAGCTGGGGGTGAAGAAGGGCGACCGGGTGGCCATCATGGCCCTCAACAGCGCCTCCTACTTGGAGCTTTACCACGCCTGCTATCTGGGTGCCGGGGTGGTGAACCCGCTGAACCTGCGGCTGGCTGGCCCCGAGCTGGAGTACATCGTGAAGGACTCGGGCACCGAGGTGGCCTTTGTGGACGGCTTTTTCGCCGAGGCATTCGTCAAGGCCATGGAGGCCGCCGGCGACAGCCCCATCCGCACCGTGGTGCTCATCGGCCAGGGCGACGTTCCCCACTATGTGGCCTACGAGGATTTGGTGGCCGCTGGCGACACCACTGCGCCGCCGGAGCCCGAGGAAGACGACCCGGTGGTGCTCATGTACACCGGCGGAACTACCGGGCTGCCCAAAGGGGTGCTGCTCCAGCAGCGGGCCGAGATGCTGAACGTGTACCACGTGGCCATCGGGCTGGGCGGCACGAGAGACGATGATGTGTTCTTGTGCCAGACGCCGCTGTTCCACGCCGCTTCAATGGCCAGCTTACTGGTGATTCCGGCCTCGGGTTCCAAGATGGTGACCATCCCCGCGTTCGACCCCGCCGGGGTGATGAACCTCATCGAGGCCGAGGGCATCACCCAGACGGTGATGGTGCCCACCATGATCGGCATGTGCATCCAGCACCCCGAGTACCGGCCCGAGCGGCTGGCGTCCCTGCGGGAGCTGGTCTACGGCGCCTCGCCCATGCCCGAGGCCATTTTGAGCCATCTGCTGGAGCACCTGCCCGAAGTGAACCTGCTCCAGGGGTACGGCATGACCGAGTGCTCGTCGGTGCTTACGTTTCTGTCGGCCGAAGACCACGTAGCTGGCGGGCCCCAACTGCGATCGGTGGGCCGGCCGGTGTTCGGCGTGAACCTCTGCATACAAGACGAGGACGGCAACATCCTGCCCGACGGGGAGATCGGCGAAGTGTGCGCTCGAGGCGGCAACTACATGACGGAGTATTGGAAAAAGCCCGAGGCCACCGCCGAGGTGTTCCGGGACGGGTGGTACCACACCGGCGACGCCGGATACCTCGACGAGGAGGGCTACCTGTTCCTGGTGGACCGGGTGAAGGACATGATCGTGTCCGGTGGCGAGAACGTGTACTCCTCCGAGGTGGAGAGCGCCATCTCCACCCATCCGGGGGTGGCCCAGGTGGCGGTGATCGGCATTCCCGACCCGGTATGGGGCGAGGCGGTCCACGCCATAGTGGTTCCCACACCGGGCCAGGAGGTGACCGAGGAGGAGATCTGCGAGCACGCCCGCCAGACCATCGCCGGGTACAAGGTGCCTAAGTCGGTGGAGTTCCGGGCTGAGCCGCTGCCCCTGTCCGGAGCCATGAAGGTGCTCAAGCGGGAGCTGCGGGCACCCTACTGGGAAGGCCAGGACAAGAGCATCGGGTAGATGCTGGGCGAAATAGCCCCTGCCCGCCACCATTTCAATCAAGGCGGTGGGTAGGCTCCCCGGCATGCAGGTAGATATACGTCACGCCCCCAGCTTTGCGGTCGCCCGGTGCGCCCTTGGTGGGGGTGAGCAGGTCAAAGTCGAGGCCGGAGCAATGTCGGCCCACTCCTCCGGGATGTCGTTGGAGGCCAAGGTGGAGGGCGGCGTGCTCAAGGGGCTCAAGCGCAGCGTTTTGGGCGGCGAATCCCTCTTCGTGTCCACCTACACCGCCCCGGCCGAGGGCGGCTGGGTGGATGTGGCCGCCAAGCTGCCCGGCGATCTACGGGTGATTGAGCTGGACGGCTCGCAGGCGTGGATCATCGAGCGGGGCAACTGGTTGGCCTCCGACTCCGGTGTGGAAATGGACACCAAGTGGAGCGGGTTCAAGTCGCTGGTCGGCGGCGAGGGCGGGTTCATGGCCCACGCTCAGGGAACCGGCAAGGTGGTGGTGGCCTCCTACGGGGCCATCGACGTTATCTCGCTGGCCGCGGGCGAGACGGTGGTGGTGGACACCAGCCACATGCTGGCCTTCCCGGACACCGTCAGCTACGAGCTGCGCCGGGCCGTGGAGGGCCGCTCGATCCAGTCGATGAAGTCGGGCGAGGGCTTCGTATTCCACTTCAGCGGCCCCGGAGACATCCTGACCCAGACCCGCAACCAAGCGCAGCTGATCGCCTGGATCAACACCGAGATCGGCTCCCGCGAATAGCACGGTCCCGATCGGCGGGATATCGGTTCCCGCCAACGAACCTGGCTACCGCAAACAGCAGTCCACCGGGCAAGGTGCCGGCAGGGGGGCCAGCACCAAATCGGCGATCATCTTGACGAACGCCGGATGGGTGCCGACAGTGGGCACACGGATCAATCGCAACCCCAGCATGTCGGCTCGCTGGCGGGCCTCGGTGTCTAGGTCGTAGATCACCTCCATGTGGTCGGCCACGAAGCCGATGGGCACTACGACCACTGCGTCGGCCCCGGCATCGGCCAGCCTGTCCAACTGGTCGCCGATGTCGGGCTCCAGCCACGGAATCTGGGGCGAGCCGCTGCGGCTCTGGTAGGCCAACGACCACTGGCTAGCTACGGCGCGCTCGGCCACCTGGTGGCATGCCTCGTTGAGCTGGGCCTCATAGGGGGCGGTGGCCGCCATGGACTCGGGAATGCTGTGAGCGGTGAACACTACCGGGGCTGTTGGTACGGCGCGCCGGGCGACCCCCAAGTTGTCGGCCATGGCCGACAAGAAGCCGTCCTGATCCCAAAACGGGGGCACCTTGTAAACCAACGGCGCGTCGGGGCCGACCTCTGCCCGGGCCCGCTCGATGTCCTCGGCGTACTGGCGGCAGCCCGAGTACGAGCCGAAGGCCGAGGTAGCGAACCCGACTGCTGAGGAAACCCCGTCGTCGCGCATCTGGGCCATGGTGTCGGCCAGCATCGGCGACCAGTTCCGGTTGCCCCAATACACCGGCAGATCCACTCCCCGAGCACCCAGCTCGGCCGCCAAGGCGGCCACCAAGTCCCGATTGCACTGGTTGATGGGGCTGACCCCGCCGAACAGGTGATAGTGCTCGGCGACGGCGGCCAGGCGCTCGTCTCCGATGCCCCGACCCCGGGTCACGTTGCGCAAGAACGGCATCACGTCGTCGGGGCCCTCCGGCCCGCCGAACGACACGATCAGGATCGCCTCAGGCTCTTGTCCCGCCGGGAGTAGGGCAGGGTCGGTTGAAGGGATAGTGGGCATAGTCGGTAGATTTGTAACAGCCGGTTGGGGTTTTGCTGCCCCGAACGGTGTTGCGGTAAACCCGTTGCGAGGGTAGCCGAACTGGGGAGAGAGTTTGCGGGCTGAAGAACGCAGTCGCTTGACGGTTCTTTTCGTTGCGGTGGTCGTCACCATGGCGGCCGCTGGCGGCGTCGCCTTCGGACAGGCCGACGGGGAAGGCGAGGCGGTCCAGCCGGTGGCCGTTGAGGCGGCCGCGCCGCCGTGGCGCGATCTGGAGCGGGCCCAACACGACCTGGAAGTGGCCATCATCGCCCGCGACAGCCTGCAAAGGGCGCTCGACCGCACGGTCGACGAACTGCACCACGAACTGGCCCGGTTGGATCAGCTCAACAGCACCGACACCGGTAAGAAGCTGCTGAATGACGAGGCTGAGCGTCTCATCGTGCAGGAGTACATAGCGGGCGGCTATGTCGAAGACCTGGTCTTTGTCCTAGGTGTATCCGAGGCCACCGACGCGATTTGGCGAAATGCCCTGTTGTCGGAGGTGTCGGAGGTATTCGAGGAAGCCCTGGCAGCAAGGGAGAACGTGCCGGGAGAGCGCGAGCGAACCGAGGCCCGCATCAGGCGGCTCGACGACGCCCTTCCCTATCTGAACAGCCGCCTCAGAGAAACCACTCAGTCCATTGAGGCGGCCCAGTGGGTGGTGTACATCGCAGAGATCAACGACATGGCCGAACGCGAGCGGGTGCAGAACGGGTTCATCGAGCCCACCGAGCAGCATTGGTACAACCTGCGATTCTGCGAGTCCACCAACAACTACACCGCCGAGAGCTCCAACGGCCTGTTCTACGGGGCCTACCAGTTCGAGCTCCGGACCTGGAGAACAGTGGGCGGCACCGGGAATCCGGCCCATGCCCGCCCCGAAGAACAGGACGCCCGCGCCCGCCTGCTCTACGCCCGAAGGGGAGACCAGCCCTGGCCCCGGGCCTACTGCGGTCGGTGGTTGCCTGCCAACTAGGTTCGCGAGCCAATGAAGCTGTGGGTGGCCCTGCTGCTGGCCGACTGCGTGTTCGTGGGCATCGGGTTCACCTATCTCACCGGGCTGAAGCTCCGCATCGAGGAGCGGGTGGCCTACGGCGCGGTGGTCGGGTTCATGGCCGTAACCCTGGTGGGCTACGCCGCGGGCTGGGCCGCCGGGGGATTGAGCGGGCGGGTGGTAACCGGGGCGGCATTGGTGGCTACTGCCATCTCGGCTGCCGGCTGGCGGACGGGCCTCGGCCAGATCGGTGCCGAGTGCCGGGACTTTCGGCGCCGCCTCATGCGGCCCATCTCCCGCCCCGACAACCCGGCACCCCTGCTGATTCTCACCGCCCCGGCGTGGGCGCTCACCGTGTGGATCTTGAACAGGGCCTATCTGCCCGACGGGTCGGGCGGCGTGCTGGCCGGACACCTGTCGTCGTGGACCGACTGGCAGGCCCACCTAACCTATGCCTCCTCGTTCGCCCATGGGGAGAACTTCCCCCCCGAGCTGCCCACCGCCTTCGGCGTCGACCGGCTGCCGTATCACTTCGGCATCGACTTCTTCGCCGCCATGCTCGATCGGGCCGGCCTGAGCGCCCTCGGCGGGCTGGAGGTGTCATCGGGCTATCTGGCGTTTGCCTTCGTGCCCGTTCTGTATCTGGCCGCGGTGAGGCTGTTCTCCAGCCGGGCCGTAGGAGTGGTCTCAGTGCTGGTGTTCACCCTGTTCGGCGGGCTGGGATGGCTCCGCTTTTTCCACGACCGGGCCGAGGGCGGCTGGAGCATCATCTGGGACCTGCCCACCGACTACACCCGCCACCACGCCGGCAACATCTTGATGGAGAACGCGGTCACCGGAAACCTCTTCCCCCAGCGACCGACCCTGGCCGGGTTCTCCCTTCTGCTGATCGCCGTGGTGCTCATGCGCGAGGCCCACAAGTCGGGATCACGCCGGCTCTTCGCCGCTGCGGGGGTGATCGTCGGGCTGATGCCCATATTCCACGTGTACTCCTTCGGGGTGGCGCTGGGTTTGGGCCTGATCTGGGCGGTGCTCGACCGCCGATGGCAATGGCTGCTGTTCGCTCTGCCCGCGCTTGCGTTCGCGTTGCCTGCCGCGTTGTGGATCGAGCCGCTCAATACCGAGATCGTCTGGGAGACCTGGGTTAATGGCCCCTGGATGCAACCCCCCGGCTATTCGCCCGAACAAGACGGCCTGCTCACGTTCTGGTGGCGCAACGCCGGGGTGTTCCTGCTGCTGATGCTGGCGGCCCAGCTCTGGAGGGGCACCCTGCCCCCGGTGCTGTTGTGGGGGTCGATCCCGGTGTGGCTTTGGTTCATCGTGCCCAACTTTGTGCGAGTGGCCCCGTCGCATCCCTGGAACAACACTCACTGGTTCGTTCCGGTGATTCTCCTGGGGTCGCTGTTGGTGGCCGCCGTGCTGGTAAGGCTGGCCTCGATCGGATGGCTTGGTGTGGTGGCGGCGGCCGCGCTGTTCTTCACCCTCACCTTCGCGGGAGCGCTGGACATCTGGAAGGCGGCCGACCCGGAGGTCAACGTGTGGCCCCACCCGATCGCCTCGGGCGACGGGGTGGCCGCTGGGGAATGGGCCCGGGATAACACGCCGCCCGACAGCGTGTTTCTGATCGGTTTCGAGCACACCCACCCGGTGCCGGCGCTCAGCGGGCGCCAGACGGTGGTGGGGTTCGCCGGGTGGATCAACGACCTCGGGGTCACCGACTGGCACAGTCGCCAGCAGCAGGCCCGCACCATGCTGGGCGGCCTAGAGGGCACCGAGGATCTGTTGGACGCCTACGGGGTGGACTATGTGGTGGTCGGGCCGATAGAGCGCCGGGCGGGGGTAAATGAGCAGTTCTGGGCGGCCCGGGGAACTCCGGCGTTTGCCCAGGGCGAGTACACCGTCTACGAAGTGAACTGAGCCATGCGAGCCACGACCCGAGAGCGAGACGTTCCCCTGGAGGGCTGGAGCCCGGTGGAGTTCTGGCGCCGGCGTCCGGAGACCGCGCTGGCTATCGCCGTGGGGGCGATGGCGGTGGCCGGGCTGGTGCTGCGATTGGTGGAGCTGGCCGAGCGGCCCTTCCACCACGACGAGAGCATCGACGCCTGGTACTCGTGGCGGTTCCTGGAAGACACCTACGAGGGCTACGACCCGGTGTACCACGGGCCGCTGCGCTTCTACCTGACGGCGGCGGTCTTCTGGGTGTTCGGGGAGTCCCACACCACTGCCCGCATGGTGGCGGTGTTGGCCGGGGTCGGGATGATCGTGCTGCCGTGGTTCCTGCGCCGGTCATTGGGCCCGGTGGTCACCCTATGCGCCTCAGCGGTGCTGGCGTTCAGCCCGATCGCCCTGTACATGACCCGGCTAGGCCGGGAAGACGCGCTGACCGCGTTCATCACCCTGGCCATGATGGTGGTGGTGGTGCGCTTCCTGGACCGCCCCCGGCTGCTTTTGCCCGCGCTGTTCGCGTTCTTGTTGGCCGCCGGCTTCGCGGTCAAAGAGACCACGTTCATCGTCGTGTTCATATTCGGGGGCTTTCTGTTGGCCCTGATGGGAGAGCAGGCGGTCCGCCAGGCCTACCCGGCCGATTCTGAAGTCGATCACGGGGCCGAGCCCAGGGGCGCTGAGCCTGGCGAGGCCGAGTCCGGCGGGTTCGCCGGATGGTCTTGGATGCTTCCCGCCGGGCTGATTCCCATGGGCATCGCCTTCGGGGTCAGCGCCTACTACGACGCCGAGGTGTTCGTGACCCTGGGCGTCTACGGGGTGCTCATGGCGATGGTCGTGCTCATGCTGGCCAGCCCCCGCGAGATTTGGGATTTGCCGGTGGTGCGGGCCGCCCGCCGCGTACAGGGTTGGGGATGGGTGTTGGCCGCCGCGGTGTTCCTGCTGTTCTTCGCCCTGTGGTTCACGGTGTTCTTCACCAACTCAGAGGGTTTTGTGGACGGCTTCACCGAGGGGATCACCTACTGGCGAGGCGAACAGGACACCAACCGGGGAAGCGAGCCCTGGCACTACTACCTCTACACCATCCCGCTCTATGAGTATCTGGTGTGCATCCTGGCGGTGATTGGCACGGTCCACGTGTTCCGCAATCCCACCTTCGTCGGCAAGTTCATGGTGTGGACTGCGGTGGCCAGTTGGTTCTCGTACTCCTGGGCCAGCGAGCGTTTCCCGTGGTTGGCGCTGCACATCCTGGTGCCGATGGCCTTTCTGGCCGGCTACGGCATCCAGGTGCTGTGGCGGGCTCGGAAGAAGCTGTGGATGCTGCCGGTGTGGTTGGTGCTGGCCGGGCTGGTGGCCTCAACGCTGTTTTTTGCATGGAGAACCAACTATGTGAACCAGCGCGACCCCCGGGAACTGTTGACCCAGGTCCACACCACCGACGACTACCTCGACACCGTCGAGCGCATCGAGGCGCTCAACGAGTACTCCAGGTCCATCGGTGAAGGCCCGGTGACGGTGGCGATTGACAACGCCATCTCGGTTCCAAACCTGTGGTATTTCCGAGGCTACGAGGGACTCCGTTGGACCGACAGCGCCTCGGCGCAGAACGTGTCTGCCGACTTCGTGCTCGCCCTTGCCGGGAGCAACATCGCCGGGATTGCCCCTGACCTGGCCGACCACCAGACCACCCGCATGGCGCTGCGGGACTGGTGGGCACCCCAGTTCGAGTCGTACCACGACGGATGGTTCTCAGGCTGGGGCAATTGGCTGGTGGATCGGGAGGTGTGGAACGAGGTCACGCTGGGCAGCACTGACTTCGACTTGTCGGTGAGCCCCCGGGCCCTCGACCTCGAGGCCCGGATGGACGCAGGATAAGATTCCTACCGGGTTGACTCCAGATAGCACTGAATCCGCGACCTGTATCAGCTCCCGCCAACCGGCCTTCGGTAGTCCGATCCAATTGTCGCACCCCCTTGCTAACTTCTCGAAGGTCAACGTCTGACGGTAAACGAAGGAGAGGGCTTTATGACCCCGCTGACGATGGGCATGTTGCGCGCGGCATGCGACGAAGATGCCAGCGATGGCGCGATTGTGCTGGATGCGGTATTGGAACCGGTTGGAGGCCACGGCACTCCGGTCAATCCAGCCATCTACGCTGGCGGCCGATACCAGCACGACAAGAGGTGGGAGAGTTCGGACGCTTCTGAGCCAACTCCCGTAATCGTCATCGACAACGTGCCCTCGCAGGCCAATCGGCTTGAAGCAGCGCTAGAGGCAACGGCTGAAGCAGTCGGTGTTCCCCGCCTGGTTTTGGATCTTGCAGGAGATGAGTTCGCCCATCTTCCGTCGCACTTGCCGCGCAGCTTGTCGAGCTTGCGCTGGCCGCACCGGAATGGTGATGCCTACTTGCGGGATGCTCTCCTCGACGGCAAAACGTTTGCCAAATCTTCGATTGGCCGCTCGATTATCGATGCCACCGCGGATTCAGCTGGGGCACTGGTTGCCTGGTTCCCCCAAGCGCTTCTGTATGGTTTTTGGCAGTCACACCTGGGAAGTGATCGGTCTCAGGCAAAACATGCTCGGGCGTGGGTATCGGAGATCGTCGGCTGGGATCCCGCAACGGGTGGCGAACCCGGAGAGCTGACCCGGACTCTGGGTGTCAAGGGAGATCCGTACAACATCGAGGACACGAATCGGGTCGACTTTGATGATGCCGATTTGCTCGGCAGCGGCTGGAAGCTCGTCGAAGGCGAGAAATCTGGTTCGAAGGATGGGAAAAAGACCGGTGCCATCTCGAACATCGGGCATGGACAAGTTCCAGCTGATTCTGGGTTGGCGCCAGTTTCGTTCCGGCGGATCACCCAGAGAGCTACTTTGTCTTTTCCCCAGCTTCGCCGGGTCCGACTCGGCGACGGCTATTCGGATGAGCAAGATGCTGCTGCTCGAATTCTGATAGCTGCTCTTGGCCTCCACGCACACCAGTCAGCGTTTGGGCGGGCGTTTGCGCTCCGTTCGGGTACTGATCTGGTCGTCAAGGACAGTGAATCGCGGCTGGACTCGACTGAGGTCACTATCAACGAGTCAGCGAGCCTGGTGGAAGAGGCACTCGAATCGGCCCAAGCCTCAGGTGTCCCCACGGAGGGGTGGGGAGCAGAAGCCATCCATCTGACCCCGAACAGCGGCTTGACCAAGGCGATTCGCGCAACCTGGCCCGACCTCGATCGTGCGGAGGAGTAGGAGTGCTCGTCTTCGACCTTGAGTTCTTGCACGGAACGTACCGAGCTGACCCCGACGGTTCTGCTCAAACCGGCAGACAGACGAATGGGGGCTGGCCTCCTGCACCTTCTCGGCTCCTTGCAGCGCTGATTGCCGCTGACGGCACCGGAGGCCAAAGCAGCCGTACAACTGGCGCTGAGCTGGAGAAATTGGCGGCAGCAGATCCACCAGTGATCCATGCCGATCCCGACCCGCACCACCAGTCACTCGAAGAGCGGTATGTCGCTAGACAAGACCGAGCCAGGAACCAGCAGCAGGAGTACGTGGCGCGGACGGGGGTGTTGGTGCGACCAGGGGTCAGGGTGGCTCCCCGCAATCCGCATGTCCGATTCGTGTACGACGTTGAGGTTAGCGACCACGATTTGGCTGCTCTCGGTTATCGGGCTGCCCGCGTTGGGTATCTGGGTTGTGCCGACTCGCCGGTCAATGTCACCGTTGCACGTCTTGCTGACCAGTCGGTGGGTGGCAGAGAAGACATGCTGTGGGTCCCAGACCCAGATGGCCAGGAAATCGTCAACGTGCATGCAGATGGTGACGTTGCCAGATGGGCAGCCGCCTTTGAAGCCTGGTCAAGGCATGGGGCAACGAGAGGCCAGACCCGGCGGCATCAGCCCCGAGTTCATTATCGGCATCCCCTTGATCCACCCGCGGATACTCAGCTAGGCCGGGTTCCGGTTTGGCTTCGATTTCAAAGGCCAGTTCCAGGCCGGCGAGCAGCAGTTGTAGCCCACGGCCTCAAGCAGGCAACACTCGCTCGGTATCAACAAGACCACGGTGATCCACCTAGTTGGCTGCACGGTCATGTCAACGACGGCGAGTCCGATTATCAGCTTGCCCGGTTTCTCGCACTGCCGAATGTAGGACACCCCCATTCCGATGGAAGGATCCACGGTGCGGCGGTTTGGGTGCCGAGAGAGGTCCATGAGATTGACGTGCGCAACCTGGCCAGCACACTGGCTTCCATTCAGTCATTGTCGTTGGCAGATGGCAGCAGGTTGACAGTAGACCGTTCCCGAAGAAGTTGGACCACAAGCCCGCGACGATGGCAAGGCACCGCCCGCCGCTGGGTGACTGCACTCCCCGCAGTCAGTGATCGACATCAGCGGATTGACTCAACAGCGGTGATCCGCTGGTGCGAGCAAGCAGGACTTCCTGAGCCTGTTCAATTTCGGATCAGCCGGAAACCCTTCCTGCCTGGAGGCGTAGACCTGCATCCCACCGAGACTCGTCGGCCCGGGCATACTCAGACCCGCCCGTATGCCCATGTGGGTCTCATCTTTGAGGAACCGGTTGCAGGTCCCGTCGTAATCGGTGCTGCCCGCAGCTACGGGCTTGGTCTTTGCGCCCCCTGTAACCCCAGAGAGGACCAGGCGTGAGCATCCCGGATTGTCCAGGGTTCAGCGACTGGTACCGGTCAATCCATGAGCGTGATCCATTCCCGTGGCAAGCGCGATTGGCCAAACAGGTTGCCGCGACCGGTGAGTGGCCGGAACTGATCGGCATCCCAACCGGACTAGGCAAAACGGCATGTCTTGACATTGCGGTTTGGGCTTTGGCCAGTCAAGCAGACAGGGATCCACGAGATCGCACAGTCCCCACCAGAATTTGGTGGGTTGTGAACCGCCGAATTCTAGTCGATGACACTTATCGGCATGCATTGAAGCTTGAAACACTGCTTGCTGATCCGGAGACTCCCCGCAGCGTTGAGTGTGACGGCACGACCATGCCAGTCGGAGGCCTACACGGAGAGGCAGCGGCAACGATCCAAGCCGTGGCAGCCCGACTCCGACACCTCTCTGGCATGGGCCTGCCATTGCAGGCATGTCGTCTTCGCGGCGGTGACTCGCACAACCGGCCAAAACATCCAGCACAGCCAGCGATCATCTGCTCCACCATCCCTATGTATGGGTCGCGAGTGCTGTTCAGGGGTTATGGATCATCGAGGTCGATGCGGCCAATCGACGCTGCCCTTGCAGGGACCGACAGCCTTGTTCTGCTTGACGAGGCCCATCTGGCTCAACCACTTCAAGTGCTTCTTGGCGCAATCAGCAATGGCGGCAGCCTCGGGGCGGGAAACGAGCATGCACTGCCAACCCAGAGAATGAGTCCTGTGGTTGTCGCCCTTACCGCGACAGGTGAAACATCGGGTAGCCGGCTCGACCTTGATAAAGCAGATCGCGACCACGACGAGATCGTGAAGCGCCTTGAGGCTTCGAAGCCGTTGAGCATCTCCAAGTTTGCTCAAGGTGATCCGGCTAAACCCATTGCAACGGCGACCAAGGAATTGCTCGACACTCTTGACACCGGGAGTTCCTACGGGATTCTGGTTTTCGCCAATACGCCAAAAACAGCACTATCGGTGGCGAGGGCATTGAGATCACGCCGCGACTGTGAGGTAGTCATTGCCACCGGGAGAACCCGTGGTGTTGAGGCTGGCAAGGCCGTCGAGGCAATCGAAGGTCGGATGAAGGCCGGTCAGTCACATGGCCTGACCACAGGGCAACAACCCAAACACTTGGTCGTAGTTGCCACTCAGACTCTCGAAGTAGGGGCTGACCTTGATGCCGACTACCTGGTCACCGAAGCATGCGGCTTTCGGGCACTGACGCAGCGCCTTGGACGGTTAAACCGGCTTGGGGATAGGTCGCATGCACGAGGCGTCTACGTTCATGTTGAGCCCAAGGACAAGCAGTGGCCTGTATACGGTGACGAGCCTGCCACTGTGCTTGAGCTGCTACAAGCTGCTAGTGGCTATGACGAGTCGGTCGATATGTCCCCCGGGAATATCAGTACGGTGCTTGGCGACCCACCTCCTGAATCAGTAGAAGCTCCGGTTCTAGCTGAAACGCTGCTCTGGGAATGGATCAAGACAAGCATCCCGCCTCCTGGAGAAGCACCGGTTGAGCCGTACTTCTCAGGCACGCTTGAGGCTGATCGAGACGTTGAGATTGTCTGGCGCGTGCATGTCCCCAAGCCTGGGCAAAGGATCTGGCCCAGGATTTCCTCTGAAGAGACTGTTTCAGTCCATATTGGTGAAGCCAGAAAGGAACTTGTAGGGGCTAACTGCGTCCGGGTCGGCTCAGATCAATCCACCGCTGAGCAAATTGCTGTGGGTGACAACGACAGTCTCGTCCTACGTCCTGGCGACACAATCGTTGTGGCCTGCGAAGCGGGCAAACTCGACAAAGGCGGCCACTGGGATCCTGGCTGTAGCGGGCACGCACTTGATGCCTCAATTCTTGAAAATGGTCTCGTGATTTCTGATGAGTCTCTGTCAGGCATGTACGGGACCGTGCCTGAGGGCCCCAAGACAGCGATGTCAGCCCTTGTCAAGCACCTTGACCCCAAGACGGAGGCAGAGCCCTCGGACGTCGTTGATGCCGCAATTCGACTTTGCGATGAGCTCGAAGAATATGGCGCGCCCTCGTCGCTTTCCGATGAGGAGTGGGCGAAGTTTCTCCAGGGGTTGAGGAACGGCATTGAGCGCAGGGGAATTCGGCATGCGGTTGTCGCACCTGTTGGCGAAGCCCCGAGACTGCCCGTCTACTCCGTCGATAGTCAACATGACGGCAGCCATCAGGTGAGTTTCGACGAGTTCGACGAACTCTCCATCGCTGATCCAGTGGGTTTGGAGGCTCACGGCGACGATGTCGCGAGGACAGCGAGACTCATTGCCGACGTAATTGGCCTTACCCCCAGCACTGTCGACCTAATTGAGAGGGTTGCCCGGATTCACGACATCGGCAAAGCCGACACTAGGTTTCAGAACTGGCTCGATCCTGAACAGGGCAGTTCCACTGCCTTGGCGAAGTCGGAGATTCCGAGATCTCGATGGGAGCACGGCCGCGAGGCAGCAGGATGGCCTAGCGGAGGTCGCCACGAAGAGCTCTCACGCAGGCTTGCCTTCGACTGGCTAGCTCAGGGCAGCCACGACTTTGGTGAGGATGAACAGAAACTCCTTCTGCACCTGGTTGTGGCTCACCACGGTCATGGGCGACCACTCGTCACTCCGGTCGAAGATCCGACTGGCACCAAAGTCGAATATCAGATTGACGGGCGAGATGTCATTGCCGACGCCAACCTCTCTGAGACGGACTGGGAGCAGCCCACCAGGTTCGCCTCATTGAACAAGCTGTACGGCTGCTGGGGCCTCGCCTTGCTTGAAGCCATCGTTCGCGAAGCCGACCACCTTGTGTCGGCAGCGGCCGAGACAGCATTGGAGATCCGGTGAGCAGCGATTTGACCCGCGAATGCCCTGGACTGCCCGCCGAGTGGATCAACGGCTGGCTGGCCGCTGTAGGGATCACCGTACTAGATCCGGAAATCAGGCTTAGCTGGACGTCCGATCCGTCCCCAATCGCCGTCCTGCTTCATTCTGACAAGGATCCGGCTGTCGCGGTAGCTGAAGCATGGCCGAGCAGGAGGCGTCTCGAAGAAATGCCTCTGGCAAGAGATTTCGAGGGGAGCGCCCCTCTAGAGCGACAAGTGCCCATCGAGACCTTCGTTGAACGTGTAGTGCTTAGCCGAGGTCATCCAGATGCCTGGACTTTGACCTCATCGCTCACCGATCTGGCCACCGATTCCGGTAAAGCAGCTCACGCTCCATTCGATCCTGCTGGTCCAGGGACCATTAAGTGGCTTCATCATCGCCTTTTGAAGATCTGCGATCACATTGCGCAAGACGACGCAGATGAACTCGCCGCAGCCATCAAGAACGCTATTGACGGTATCTCGGTTCCGGTCATCGACAATGGTCTTGGATTTGACATATTCCGACTTCCTGACCGGGCGCGAGAGGGTGTTCGCAACATGGTAGAGCCGGTTGTTGAAGTTCTTGCCTTCTTTGGCTTGGCGCTGTTGCCAGTCCGAGGTGACGGCCTCCGACAGCGCCAAGTGCGTGTCAGGCAGAGAGGGCATGGTATCGGAGGTCGTCGAGAGAATACGTTCGTGTGGCCTGCATGGAGTCACCCGCTCGATAAGTGGGGGATTGACGCGTTGCTCGATGCCTGGCATCAAACATGGAAGCCTCATAAGACGGATGAAGGCCTGGAGTGGCGCATGAGCCGTCCCGACTGGGACAGGCTAGGGGTTCATGCAGGCTGGGCGACCAGGCCATACAGGCCCACTGCTAGCGCCGACAGCACCAGAGGGTTCAGCAGTGAACGAATTC
>VYEX01000032.1:0-3544 GCA_009842675.1 Acidimicrobiia bacterium
ACGCCAAGTACAACGCGTTGGCTGACCAAACCGTCACTGCGACTGTCACCGACGACGACGCTGCCCCCACGGGCATCAGCCTGAGCGTGAGCCGCACCACGATGGCCGAGGGCGACAACCCTCAGGTCATCATCGTGACCGCGAGGCCCGACGGCTCGACCACCTTCGGGGTGGCTCAGACGGTGACCGTCACCGTGGACGGCTCCGGCAATACCGCGGCGGTCGATTTCAGCCCCGTGGCAAGCTTCGTGATCACGCTGCCGATCGGCGCCACCTCGGCGACGAACAGCTTCACGCTCACGGCCATCGACGACAGCGTCGACGAGAGCAATGAGACGATCACCGTGTCGGGGTCGGCGTCGCCGTCGTCCGTGGCGGTGTCGTCGGCCACAATATCGCTGACCGACGACGACACCACGCCCACGAGCATCACCCTGACCGTCTCGCCGACATCGGTGACCGAGCACGCCGATGCGGGCAACAACGACACGACGGTGACGGTGACGGCGACCGTGGACGGCTCGACCACCTTCGGCACCGTCCAGACCGTGACGGTGAGCGTGGGCGGGACCGACACGGAGAGCGCCGTGCAGTTCACCTCGCGGGTCAACGACGCCGAGGCGTCCACGTTCGACATCACGATCCCGGCGGCGACGGTGAACGCGCAGGGCACGTTCGTGCTGAGGGTGCCCGCCAACCAGCACGAGGAGGACGACGAGACGATCACCGTGTCGGGCACCTCGGGATCGCTCACGGTCAACGATGCCACCATCGCGCTGAACGACGACGACCCGGGGCCGACCGATTTCACGGTGTCGGTGTCGCCGACGGCTGCCCACGCCGAGGACGCCGGGGCGGTGTCCTACACCGTCACGGTGCAGTATCGCGGCACCGGGTTTCACTCCTATTCGGTGGACACGACGGTCACCATCTCGGTGGCGGGCTCGGGCAGCAGCAGCGACGTGGTCGATTTCGCGCCGGTGGCCGATTTCGACGTCACGATCCCGAAGAACACCAGCCAGGGAACCGGCAGCTTCACGCTGACCCCCACCAACGACGCCGTCGACGAACTCGACGAGACGGTGACCATCTCGGGGGACTCGGCCGAGATGATCCCCGCGGCCACCACCGGCGGCGAGGCGACGATCACCCTCGCCGACGACGACCCCACCACGGTGACGCTGTCGGCGCCCGCGGGCGACGTGGGCGAGGCGTCGGGCACCAAGGACGTCACCGTGATGCTGGGCCGCACCCTGGCCGCCGGCGAGTCGATAACGGTGCCCCTCAGCGTGGTCGGCGTGACGGTGAGCGACGACTACACGCTGGCGCTGACCGACACCAACACGGCCGTAACGCTGGTCACCAGCGGGGACTACAGCGCACAGGATCCGGCGCTGCAATTCGACGCGGGCGCGACGTCGGCGACGCTGCGCTTCGATCCGGTGGACAACGCGAGGCGCACCCAGCCGTGGGTGCTGATCGACTTCGCCGGAAGCCCGGTGCTGACCGAAGTGCGCGACGCGACGACAGTCGGCGGGCCGTTGGGCTTCGCGATAACCGACGACGAGACCGGCGACATCATCGTGCCCGGGAGCTGGAGCCTCAAGCCTTCGGGCCGGCAGCCCGGCCAGAGCTTCCGGCTGGTGTTCGCCTCCAGCACAGAGCGCGACGGCACATCTACGGACATCGCCGACTACGACGCGTTCATCCGAGGGCTGCTGACCGGCGGCCATGCCGACATCGTGCCCTATGCCGGGTTCTTCAAAGCCCTGGCCAGCACCTCGGCGACGAACGCGGCTGATCACACCGGCATCGGTGGCGCCGGCGCCCAGATCACGACCAACTGGCTGGGCGGCCTCCAGGTGGCGAACGGCTACGCCCCTTTGCGCGGAGAATGGGCCGCGCAGGCTTCGCCGCGTGATGAGACCGGCACGCTGGCCACCGTGGCCCCTGGCGGCTACTTCACCGGCTCGACTGCTGCGGGCGCGGCGTCGTCGAGTCCGCTCGGCTCGAACTCGGTCACGCTGGGCTTCCTGAACGATTCTGGGGCAGGAAGGAGCCCGCTGGGCAGCACGTCCACCACGACGTCCACCAACCAACGCAAGTTCCTCGGCCTGTCGCCGGTGTTCAAGGTGGCCGAGACCCCTACGCTCACCATCTCGGCCGGCCCGGCGGTCACCGAGGGCGCCAACGCGACGTACACCATCACCGCCAGCCCGGCGCCGAGCGATCCCATCACCGTGGGCGGCCTGATCACCGACCCAGGCTCCTACTACAGCGGAACCGCAGGCATCGTGAACAACCTGGTCTCGATTCCGGCGAACACGGCGACGGCGACGTTCACCCTCGCCACCACCAACGACAGCACCGACGAGGCCGACGACAAGCTCGGCGTGCGCCTCTTGAGCGGCACCGGCTATCTGGTCGGCGATCCCGATCTCGCCGAGGTCACCATCAACGACGACGACTCCACGTCGGTCACGCTCGCGTGGTCCAGCGATCCCACCGCGGTCTCCGAGGGCTCATCGCAGACGCTGCTGCTGAGTTTGGGCCGCCAGCCCGACACCGGCGAGACGCTCGCCGCCACGCTGTCGTTCGACGGCACTGCGACACGCGGCACCGACTACACCTTGGCCTGCACCGGCACCGGCATCACCTGCGCCAACCTCAACGACCCCGCCCAGACGGCGACTGTCACCTTTGCCGCACTGGCCTCCCGGACGGCAACCATCACCGTCAGCGCCCTCGAAGACGACTCCCACCCCGAGACCGAGAACCTGAACATCGGCGTCACCAGCGTGGCGGTGACCGGCTTCTCCGGCGGCACCACCATCACCGACAACGCCGGCAACATCAGCATCACCAGCGTCGAGCCCGCCGACGTCGAGGCCTCGATCGCCACCGCCGCTTACAGCGCAGGCGAAGCGGCTGCCGACCGCAGCGTCGATGTGGCAGTGTCGCTGTCCAAAGGCGCTCCCGCCGGCGGCCTGACCGTCGCCTACACCGTCGGCGGCACCGCAACGGCCGGCAGCGACTACACCATGTTGGGAGGCAGCGTGGCGTTCACCGCCGGCGCGACCACGGCGAACATCACCGTCGCCGTCCTCCACGACAACATCGATGACGACGCCGAGACCATCATCATCACTCTCACCGACGGCACCAGCTACGACCTCGGCGCCGCCAAGACGACCACGGTGACCATCGCCGATGATGATGCGGCGCCGACTCAGGTGGCGCTGTCGGTGTCGCCGTCGTCGATCACCGAGTCGGCCACCGGCACCGGCCGCACTGTGACGGTGACGGCCACGGTACAGGGATCCACCCGATTCGGCACCTCCAAAACCGTGGCCGTGACCGCCGCCAAGACCTCCGGCACAGTCGGCGTGGACAGCATCGCCGGCTTCAACATCACCATCGCCCCCGGCGCCGCATCGGGACAGGCCACCGTCACCGTCGTGCCCGAGGCCGACAGCGTCGACGAGACCGACGCCGTCATCACCTTCAGCGGCACCCTGTCGGCCGTCACCGTCGCCAGCACCAC
>VYEX01000032.1:3554-8886 GCA_009842675.1 Acidimicrobiia bacterium
ACGCCGTCATCACCTTCAGCGGCACCCTGTCGGCCGTCACCGTCGCCAGCACCACGCTCAACGTGACCGATGATGATGCGGCGCCGACTCAGGTGGCGCTGTCGGTGTCGCCGTCGTCGATCACCGAGTCGGCCACCGGCACCGGCCGCACTGTGACGGTGACGGCCACGGTACAGGGATCCACCCGATTCGGCACCTCCAAAACCGTGGCCGTGACCGCCGCCAAGACCTCCGGCACAGTCGGCGTGGACAGCATCGCCGGCTTCAACATCACCATCGCCCCCGGCGCCGCATCGGGACAGGCCACCGTCACCGTCGTGCCCGAGGCCGACAGCGTCGACGAGACCGACGCCGTCATCACCTTCAGCGGCACCCTGTCGGCCGTCACCGTCGCCAGCACCACCTTCACCGTGACCGACGACGACGGCGCGCCGGGCAGCATCGAACTGTCGGTGAGTCCCACGGCCGTGACCGAGAACGCCGGCGCGACCCCGGTGACGGTCACCGCGACGATCCTGGGATCCACCCGATTCGGCACCTCCAAAACCGTCACCGTGTCGGTGGCCGGGTCGGGCACGCCAGGCGTGGTCGGGTTCGCCCCGGTGAGCAGCTTCTCCCTCACCATCAACGCGAACCAGGCGTCGGGGACCGCCATGTTCACGCTCACCCCCACCAACAACAGCACCTACCAGAGCTCCGAGACGATCACGGTGTCGGGGGTGCTCTCGGGCGTGACGGTGAGCTCGGCGACGCTGGACCTCACCGACGACGAGCTGCCGCCGCCGGTGGCGTCGTTCTCCCAGAGCGCCGAGAGCGCATTGGAGGCCACCTCGCCGCGGCTCGTCACCGTGACCCTCGACCGGGTCGTCACCTCACCGGTGACCGTGGCCTACACCATCTCGGGCACCGCCACGTCGGGAAGCGACTTCACCGCGCCGTCGGGCAGCGTCACCGTGGCGGCCAGCGCCCAGACCGCGGCCATCTCGCTGACCGTGGCCGACGACGACGACCACGAGGACGCCGAGACGATCGTCCTGACCCTCAGCACAGGCAGCGGCTACACCGTGGGCACCCCGAGCGTCCACACCGCGACCATCATCGACAACGAGGAAGCCCCCGTGGGCGGGATTCTTGAGGAGGGCGCCACCCTGATCCCGTCGGGTTTGGGTTACGGCGACCGCTTCCGGCTGCTGTTTGTGACCTCGACCAAGCACTCCGCATCGTCTGTCGACATTGCCGACTACAACAGCGTTGTGCAGACCCGGGCCGCGGCCGGTCACAGCGAGATCGCTGGTTTTGCCAGCGGGTTCCGAGTTGTCGCCTCGACTGCTGCGGTGGACGCCACCGACAACACCGACACCAACGCCACGCATGACGGAGCGGGCGTGCCGATCTACTGGATCGGCGGCACCAAAGTGGCTGACGACTACGCCGACTTCTATGACGGCGACTGGGACAGCCGCGCCGCGGTGGACGAATCGGGCAGCACGGTCGATGTGGACAACAGCGGCGACCTTTCTAACGGCAACGGCATCTGGACCGGCAGCGCTTCCAACGGCACTGGCCAGAGCGGACTCGAACTGGGTACTGATACCCCCCGCATCGCCGACCTCGGCACGGACAGTTTGGTGAGCACTCCTCTGAGCCTTCTTGCCGGGGTTCAAAGCGAGCGGCCCAAGCAGAACGCGCGGTACCTCTATGCTCTTTCGCCGCTGCTTGAGTACGTCGGTCCCGAACTCTCTGTGACAACCGCCAGCTCGGGGGTCACCGAGGGCGCCGTCATCACGTTCACCATCAGCGGGGCCCCGGCCGTTCCGGGCACGATCAGCGTCGGCTACACCGTCACCCAGACCGGCGACTTCGTGTGTGACAGCGATCAGGGCGACCATACAGTCTCGTTCACCGGCAGCTCCGCAACCGTGACGGTATGCACCGAGAACGACCAGACCGGCGAGTCGTCCGGGACGGCCACCGTCACGCTGACCGAGCACGCCACCTACCGGGTGAGCGCCACGCAGAACTCGGCGACCGTGAACGTCTGGGACAATGACGGCGGCGGAGTGACGCTGCCGGAGATGTCGGTGTCGGCGGGCCCGGCGGTGACCGAGGGCACAGCGGCGAGCTTCACCATCAACGCGAGCCAGACGTCGTCGTCCGCGGTGACGGTGGATTACACCGTCACTGCTTCGGGCGGCTATGTGACCTCGGCGAACTTGGGCGTGAAGCAGGCGACGCTTGCCGCGAACGCGACCTCGCTGACCGTGACGGTGCCGACCGCGGGCGACGCGACTGACGAGCCCGCCGGGTCGGTGACCGTCACGGTCGACGACGGCACCGGCTACACGGTGAGCGGCACGGCCGGGTCGGGCACGGTAGCGGTGTCCGACGACGACGCGACCACGGTAGCGCTGTCGGTGCCGGACCGGTTGTTGTCGGAGGGGGACTCGTCGGCGACGGCGACGCTGCGACTGACGCTGAACCGGGGCCTGGTGTCGGGCGAGTCTTTGGGCGTGCCTTTGGGGTTCTCGGGCGGAGCGGTGGGCACGGACTTTTCTGTGGCGTTGTCGGGGTCGCCTGCGGGGGTGTCGCTGTCGGGCTCGACGGTGACGTTCACGGGGCCGAACACGGGCTCGTCGGCGACGCAGGCCGACGTGACAGTGACCGCCTCCGATGACGTGGACGGGTCGAATGAGCGGGTGAGTGTGTCGATTCCGGTGTCGTCGGGCCCGGGGAATCCGAGGCTGACCCAGACCGGGCTGGGCACGGCGACAGGCAGCGGCCCGGCCAATCCGTGGCTGCTGATCGACGACGAGGACGAGTCGGTGTCGGCGCCGGCTTCGGTGTCGGTGCCGCCGAATTGGGGACTGATCCCGTCGGGCCTGAGTGCGGGCGACCGGTTCCGTCTGCTGTTCATCTCGTCGACCAAGCGCGACGCGCAATCAGCCGACATCGCCGATTACAACGGCTTCGTGCAGGATCGGGCCGCGGCCGGCCACACCGACATTCAGGCCTATAGCGGCGGGTTCCGGGCGGTGGTTTCGACGGCGTTCGTGGACGCGTCGGCGAACACCGCAACGTCTGGCAGCGACACCTCTAGGGCGATCTACTGGCTGGGCGGCCCGAAGGCGGCGGACAACTACACCGATTTCTGGGACGGGTCGTGGGATCACGAGGTGTCGCCTTTGCGCGACGAGGCGGGAGCCCAGGTGACGTTCAACTCGGCGAACCGGCCTTGGACGGGCACCGCGTCGGGTGGCGCCAAGGCCTCGGCGTCGCATTTGGGCACGGTGACGCCGACGGGCGGCGCGCTGGTGGCGAACGCGGGCAACCCGGGCGGCAGCCCGGGCGGCCCGGTAAACGGCGGCGCCGCGCAGCGGGCGTCGCTGGATACGCAGCTCACGCTGTATGGGCTGTCGCCGGTCTTCGAGGTGGCGGCGGCGGGAACCCCGCTGGTATCGGTGACCGCGGGTACGTCGCCGGTCACCGAGGGCACCGCGGCGAGCTTCACGCTCACGGCATCGCCGGCGCCGACGAATTCGATCACCGTGTCCTACACGGTTGCCCAGACTGGCAGCTATGTGACGGCGGCGAACCGGGGCACCAAGCAGGTGTCGATCGGCACGTCGGGCACCGCGACGGTGTCGGTGCCCACCCAAGACGACAGCACCGACGAGCCCAACGGGTCGGTGACCGTGACGGTGAACATGGGCACCGGCTACGCGCCGGGCAGCTCTTCTTCAGCGAGGGTGACGGTGAACGACGACGACGTCCCGGCTCAGCCCCAGCTCACCGTGGCCCGCACCGCCGCCTCGGTGACCGAGGGAACCTCCGCCGCGTTCACCATCAGCGCGTCGCCGCCCTCCACTGGGCCGATCACGGTGCGCTACCGCCTCGCCCAGTCGGGCAGCTTTGTCGCCGGCAGCGTGGGCACCAAGACCCTGAGCCTCACCGGCGCCAGCGCCGCGATCAGCGTCGCCACCGTGGACGACAACACCAACGAGTCCAACGGAACCATCACCGTCACCATCCTCACCAACACCGGCTACACGCTCGGCAGCCCCCAGTCGGCCACCGTGACCGTCCGAGACAACGACACCGGCACAACCACCACGACTACAACCACCACGACCACTCCCGGCGGTGGCGGTGGTGGCGGTGGCGCTCCCCCCTCCCGCCCCAGCGACGACGACAACGGCGGCGGGGCGACGCTGCCCGGCCCGGTGATTCGGGGCCCGGTGTGGGGGCTGTGGGGCGACGGGGCGACGCAGTGGACGATACACGACGGCTCGCTGGTGCCGGTGTCGGGCGCGGACGCGGGCCGTCAGGTGGTGCTGGACTCGGCCAACAGCTCGCCGCGGGGCATCTGGTCGAACGGGGCGGTGGTGTGGGTGTCGGATGCCGTCGCGGACCGCCTGTTCGCCTACGACTTCGCCACCGGCCAGCGCGTGCCCGGCCGCGAGGTGGTGCTGGACTCGGCCAACGGTTCGCCGAGGGGCATCTGGTCGAACGGGGCGATGGTGTGGGTGACCGACACCGGAAGCGCCCGGTCGCTGTTCGTTTACAGGCTCACCGACGGCACCCTCGCCGGGGTTTATACGCTGAACGCGGCCAATTCGGCGCCCCGGGGCATCTGGTCCGACGGCACCACCGTGTGGGTGTCCGACGGAGCCGATGCCCGCGTCTACGCCTATCGGCTCCCCGCCCCACCAGCCACCGGCACCGCCCGCTCCGTGCTCCAGCGCCAGACCACCCTCGAGCTTGCCCTCCAGCTCGCCGCCGCCGGCCACCGCGTCCCCGGGGGCATCTGGTCCAACGGCGTCGACATGCATGTGTGGGACCCCACCTCAGGCCGCCCCCGCTCCTACCCTCTCCCCACCCGCATCGTCACCCGCCTCACCACCCTCACCCTCAACGGCACCCCCATAGCCGGATTCACCCCCCACCGCACCCAATACACAGCCCCTCCATCCCCAGACCCCGCCACCGTGGCCGCTGTGCCTGCCAACCCCCGGGCCGACGTGGCCATCTCACCGCCTGATGCCGACAACGACCCGGCCAACGGCCACCAAATCCCAACCGGCACCGCCGAGATCACCGTCACCATCACCTCACAAGACAACACCCGCACCACCACCTACACCATCACCCTTCAAACCGGTCAATCACCCGACCCCGCCGACCCCGCCCAACCAGACCCCGAGCCCGGCACCATCGCCGAACACATCGCCACCCGCGACACCCTCATCGCCGACCAGGAGAACCTCCTCAACACCTACCGCTGCATGTTCCAGATCGACACCCACGTAGTCCCCGGCGGCTGCCAGAACAACCA
>VYEX01000032.1:8896-35878 GCA_009842675.1 Acidimicrobiia bacterium
GCTGCATGTTCCAGATCGACACCCACGTAGTCCCCGGCGGCTGCCAGAACAACCAGCCCGCACAACCACTTCAAACCCCCGCTTCTCCGCCAACCCAGCCCACCGACGACGACGTCGCTATGCGCGACACCCTCATCGCCGACCAGGAGAACCTCCTCAACACCTACCGCTGCATGTTCCAGATCGACACCCACGTAGTCCCCGGCGGCTGCCAGAACAACCAACCGGCGCGAAACCCGGTGTGAACCAGACCCCTGGCGAGCAGGGGGATGCCCCGGAGCAATTCATGGTTACAAACAACGAGACCGGCACTCCGATTGCCATTACCAAGCGGGGAACGCCCGTGTCTCGCCTCGTGCCCGCGGGCAGCGAGGGGTCCGGATCAGGCTGTCGAAGATCTAGCTGACAGTTGCAGAGTCGCTGAGGAGGGCGACGTTGTCGTGGGACACCTCCACGAAGCCGCGCTCGACCGCGATGGTGGTCTTGGCGCCGTCGGTGGTGTACACGCGGACTTCGCTGGGCACGAGGACGCCCAAGAAGGGCACGTGGCCGGGCTGGAACGCGATCTCCCCATCGGTGGTGCGCGCCACCACCATCTCGGCTTCGCCGGTGTAGACGATCTCCTCGGGAGAGACGAGTTCGACGGCCAAAGCCATGTCTAAGCCGCCTGGGCCTCGAATTCGGCGGCCTTGCGGTGGGCGTCTTCAGCGCCGCCGACCATGAAGAAGGCCTGCTCGGGCAGATCGTCGAGATCGCCGTTCACCAGCGCCTCGAACGAGTCCACCGTCTCGCCAACCGGGGTGAACACGCCGGGCAGCCCGGTGAACACCTCGGCCACGAACATGGGCTGGGACAAGAACCGCTGCACCTTGCGGGCCCGGGACACGATCACCTTGTCCTCCTCCGACAGCTCGTCGAGGCCCAAGATGGCGATGATGTCCTGAAGCTCCTTGTAGCGCTGGAGGATTTCCTGCACCCGGCGGGCCACGCCGTAGTGGCGATCCCCTACCACCTCGGGGGTGAGAATGGTCGAAGTGGACGCCAGCGGGTCCACCGCGGGATAGATGCCCAGCGCGGCGATGTCGCGGCTCAGCTCGGTGGTGCCGTCGAAGTGGGTGAATGAGGTAAACGGCGCCGGGTCGGTGTAGTCGTCGGCCGGCACATACACCGCCTGCAATGAGGTGATGGAGCGGCCCCGGGTGGAGGTGATGCGCTCCTGAAGCTCGCCCATCTCGTCGGCCAGAGTGGGCTGATAGCCCACCGCCGAGGGCATCCGGCCCAACAGGGTGGAGACCTCCGAGCCAGCCTGCACGAAGCGGAAGATGTTGTCGATGAACAACAGCACGTCCTGGTTCTGCACGTCGCGGAAATACTCGGCCATGGTCACCCCGGCCAGACCCACTCGCAGCCGCACACCGGGGGGCTCGTCCATCTGGCCGAACACCAGGGCGGCCTTGTCCAATACGCCCGACTCTTCCATCTCCAAGAACAGGTCGGTGCCCTCACGGGTGCGCTCGCCCACCCCGGCGAACACCGACACGCCGCCGTGCTGGGTGGCCACTCGGTTGATCATCTCGGTGATCAACACGGTCTTGCCCACGCCGGCGCCGCCGAACAGGCCGATCTTGCCGCCCTCTTTGTAGGGGGTGAGCAGGTCGATGACCTTGATACCGGTCTCGAACATGCGGGTAGACGGCTCTAGCGAGTCGAACGACGGGGCGGGGCGGTGGATCTCCCACTCCTCGCCCACGTCCAGGGTGCTGCGGTCGGTGTCGAGGCACTCCCCCACCACGTTCCATACGTGGCCCAGGGTGACGTCGCCCACCGGCACGGTCATGCCCTGGCCGGTGTTGCGCACCACCGTGCCCCGGGTGAGGCCGTCGGTGGGCTTCAGGGCAATGGCCCGTACCCGCCCGTCGCCGATCTGCTGGGCCACCTCGGCCTTCACGGTGATGATCTCGCCGTCGACGTTTACGTCGAACTCGAGGGCGGTGTTGATCTCCGGCAGGGCATCCGGGGGGAACTCGGCGTCGATCACCGGGCCGGCGATTCCCACGACTCGCCCGTCTTTGAGGTTCTCCGACATCTGAACTTCTTCTCCTACTGGTTGGCGGTGGCGAGGAGGTCGGCGATTTCACCGTCATCGTCCTCGTCCTTTAGGGCTTCGGCACCGCCGACGATCTCCATGATCTCGGTGGTGATGGCGTCTTGGCGGGCCCGGTTCATGGCCCGGGTGAGCTTGGTGATCAGCTCCTCGGCGTTGTCGGTGGCCGCCTTCATGGCCCGCTGGCGGTTGGCGTGCTCAGAGGCGGCCGCATCCAGCAGCGCCGAGAACAGCCTCGACTCCACATATCGGGGCAACAGCGACTCGAGCACTCCCTCGGGGGAGGGCTCGAATTCGAAAGCGGCCCTCAGCTCGCCGGTTCCGGCCGCGGCGATAACGTCGATGCTCTCCAACGGGAGGAAGCGGCGCACCGCAACCCGCTGGGTACCGATGGTGAAGAACTCCATGTAGGCCAGGATCACCTCGTCGATGTGGCCGGATTCGAAGCGGTCGGCCACGATCTTGGCCACTTGCCGGGCGTCGTCGTAGGTGGGGGTGTCGCTCATGCCAGTGAAGGCCTCATCGATCCGGTAGTTGCGGAACTGGAAGTAGTCCTGGCCCTTCTTGCCGATGAGCATGAGCGAATAGTCCCGCCCCTTGGTCTGGGCGTCCATCAACTCCCGCTCAGCAGCCTTGATCACCGAGCTGTTGTACGGCCCGGCCAGACCCCGGTCAGAGGTGATGACCACAAATCCCACCCGGCGCACTGTTTCCCGGCGCTCCAGCAGAGGATGCGAGGCTTCAGCCCCTCCGGCGGCAACGTCCTCGATGACGCTGGTGAGCTTCGTCGAGTAGGGCCGGGCGGCGTGGGCCCGCTGTTGGGCCTTCACCACCCGGGTGGCGGCGATGAGCTCCATGGCGCGGGTGATCTTCTTGGTCGACTGCACCGACGTGATGCGCCTGCGCAGCGCGCGCTCTTGACCACCCGGCATAGATCAGCCTTCTTCGGGCCGCTGAATGTCGGTCTCGGGCAGGGTGTGGTCGGCGTCCACCACCCCGGCTTCGGCTGCGGCCTGGGCCTCGGCGTCGGGCTCGTCGCCCTCGGGCTCGGCCGACGACTCGAACTGGGCGGCAAAGGCCGACACTGCGGCCTCCAGCCCCTCTTCGTCCACTGCCCCTGAATCCACTACCGCCGACATCAGGTCGGCATTGCGGGTCCGGACCCATTCCAATAACTCCGCCTCGAAGCGGGCGACGTCTTCGACGGGGATGGTGTCGAGGTAGCCCCGAGTGCCGGCATACAGCGATACCACCTGCTCTTCAACCGGCATGGGCGTCTGGATCCCCTGCTTGAGCAGCTCGGTGAGGCGATAGCCCCGGTCGAGTTGCGCCTGAGACACCGCGTCGAGGTCGGAACCGAATGCGGCGAAAGCCTCCAGCTCACGGAACTGCTGGAGGTCGGCTTTGAGCGTACCCACCGCAGTCTTCATGGCCTTGATCTGGGCGGCAGAGCCCACTCGGGATACCGAGATGCCCACATCCACCGCGGGCCGCACCCCCGACTTGAACAGATCGTCCTGCAAGAAGATCTGCCCGTCGGTGATGGAGATCACGTTGGTGGGGATGTAGGCCGATACGTCGCCGGCTTTGGTCTCGATGATGGGCAACGCGGTCAGCGAGCCTGCGCCCCGATCGTCGCTCAGCTTGGCCGCCCGTTCGAGCAGCCGGCTGTGCAGGTAGAACACGTCACCGGGATAGGCCTCGCGCCCCGGCGGACGGCGCAGCAGCAGTGCCATCTGCCGATAGGCCTCCGCCTGCTTCGACAAGTCGTCGTATACCGCCAGGGCGTGGCCGCCATTGTCCATCCAATGCTGGCCCATGGCGCAGCCGGCGTAGGGGGCCAAGTATTTGAACGGAGCCGGGTCAGAGGCCGGAGCCACCACCACTACCGTGTACTCCATAGCCCCCCGCTCGGCCAGTGTGGCCACCGCCTGGGCCACGGTGGAGGCCTTCTGGCCGATGGCCACATAGATGCACTTCACCCCCTGACCCTTCTGGTTCAAGATGGTGTCCATGGCCACGGTGGTTTTGCCCGTCTTGCGGTCGCCGATGATCAGCTCCCGCTGACCCCGGCCGATGGGGATAAGCGAGTCGATGGCCTTGATGCCGGTCTGGATGGGCTCGTGTACCGGCTTGCGGCCGGTGATGCCGGGGGCCTGTACCTCCATGCGGCGGGTCTCCGCGCCGACGATGGGTCCCTTGCCGTCCACCGGCTCGCCGAGGGCGTTCACCACCCGGCCCAACAGGGCGTCGCCCACCGGAACCGACAGGATGTCGCCCGTTGAGCGGACGGCCTGGCCCTCTTCGATCTCATCCACCTCGCCGAGCACCACCGCGCCGATGGAATCCTCGTCGAGGTTCAGGGCCAAACCGATGGTCCCGTTCTCGAACTCCAGCATCTCGTTCACTGCCGCGCCGGGCAGCCCGGAAATGCGGGCGATGCCGTCGCCCACTTCGGTGATCCGACCCACCTGGGCCAGCTCAACCTCGGGTTGGAACCCCTCCAGGTTGCGGCGGATGGCCTCTGCTATGGAACCGGTGTCGATGGTCAGCTCTGCCATTGCTCTCCTCGGTCAGAATCGTTCTTCACACTTGCGCTCACGGGACTAGAAGGTGTCCCGCAGCTGGCTCAGGCGGTGGCGCACCGACCCGTCGATCACCTCGTCGCCGATGGTGGCCACAACGCCCCCCATGACGCTGGGATCGACGATCACCTTGATGTCCACCCGGTGGCCAGTGGCCGCGCTCAGCGCAGCGGCCAGCCTCTCGGCCTGGTCCTCGGTCAGCGCTACCGCGGACCGCACCTCAGCCACCGAACGGCCGCGATCGCGGGCGTTGAGCTCGACTGCCTCCTGGGCGATGCCAGCCAGATCGGTCGACCGCCCCGCGGCCACGATCATGGACACCATGGCGGTAGTGGTGTCAGATGCATGGCCGCCCAGCAGATCTTCCACGATCTGCTGGCGACGAGCGGCGGGAATCTGACGATCGGACAGCGTCATCCGGAGCTCGTCGGAACCCTCCAGCGCCCGAGCGACGCGGAAGAGCTCGTCGGACACCAGATCGAGGTTTCCCTCGGCCCGGGCCACTGCGGCCACGGCATCGGCGTAGCTGGCAGATCGCTCGGCCATGGTCGACCTAGCCCTGGTCGGCGCCCACGCGGGCGATGTAGTCGTCGATCAGCTGGCGCTGCATCTCCGGATCCTCCAGGCTGCGGCCGATCACTGCCTCGGCAGCGCCGAGGGCGATGTCGGACACCTCCGACTGCAAGTCGGCGATGGCCTGGCGCTTGGATGCCTCGACATCGGCCGCGGCCCGCTCCCGCATCTCGGCGATGTCGGCCTCGGCCCGAGCCTGAAGGTCGGCCCGCACGGTCGCGGCTTGCTCCCGAGCCTCGTCCACGATGCGGGCAGCTTCGGTCTTGGCGTCGGCCAGCTCGGCCTCGTAGTTGGCTTTCACCTCAACGGCCTCGGCTCGCTGCCGGTCGGCGTCGTCGATGGCGTCTTGGATGCGCTGGGTGCGTTGCTCCATAAGGTTCTTCACCGGCGGGAACAGCTTCCAGTACATGAGGGCTAACAGGATCACGAACGCCAAGCCGCCCCAAATGATCTCGGTGCGCTCGGGGAAGATTGGGTTGGGTGCCTCCAGGCAGCCCTCGAGGTCGCTCTCGAACTCTTCGATGAGCTCGCCGGCGTGGTCGTCGTCCGCTTTGTACCGCGTCTTCAGTTCCTTGACCGCGGTAAAGCCATTGCCTTCGATGCCTTCGAACTGAGCTCCTTCAAGCTCTTCGAAGATGCAGGAACCAATTGTCTCCCCTGCGGCGTTGACCGCCGACGCGCTGAGCGCGACCGCAGCCACCACCACGGCGGCCGCGGTCCAAAGCCGCCGCATCATGCGAACGCTAAGAGGACGAAGACGACGAATCCGATGAGGGCCAGTGCCTCGGTGAAGGCGATGCCCAAGAACATCGTGGTCCGGGCCACGCCGGCCGACTCGGGTTGGCGAGCCATGGCGGTGATGGCGTTGCCAACCACGATGCCGATGCCGACGCCAGGACCGATGGCGGCCAGGCCATAGCCAAGGCCCGCGCCAATGGCCTTCATGCCAGCCTCGCCGTCGCCGGCCAACTGGGCAAGGATTGTGGATATCAGTGCAAGCAAGGTAAATGTCTCCTAGTGCTCGGGGTGTAGTGATCCGCCGATGTACACGGCGGTGAGAATGGTGAAGATGAACGCCTGAAGCGCTGAGACGAAGATCTCGAACGCGGTGAGCAATATCAACATGGCAAATGGCAGCACAGCGGGCACGTAGAGGGTCCCCCACAGGGCGGCCGACAGCACCGCAAAGGTCACCAGCAGCAGGTGGCCAGCCACCATGTTGGCCCAAAGCCGGATTGCCAAAGAGAGCGGACGGATCAAGATGATCTGGAGCAGTTCAATGGGCACCACGAGGACGTAGAGGAACGTCGGTACGCCGGGCGGGAACAGCGCGCTCTTGAAATATTGAAAGAAGCCCTGGGCTCGAATTCCCACCACGTGATAGACGGCCCACACCACCAGAGCCAAAAGTAGCGGGATTGCCATCCGGGAATTGGCCGGGAACTGGATGAACGGGATGACCTCGAACATATTGCTGAAGAGCACGAAGAAGAACAGCGTGGTCAAGAAGGGCATGAACCGACGACCGTCAGGGCCGATGGTCTGCATAACAATATTGTTTTCAATAAACTCGACCCCCGCCTCGACCACCGTTTGCGTCCCCGTAGGAACTAATGACCGGCGGCGGGCCGCGGCCCAGAACAGCCCAGCCGTAAGCACCAGAGAGACCAAATAGATCAACCCGGTCTTGTTGAGAGCCACCCATTCATTGTCGGCAAACAAGAAGCTGGGCCAATCAAACAGATGGTTGACCGGAGGAAAGTCCAGGGCAAACACGTTCACTGAGCAGCTCCTTGTGGCTTCAAGCCGGGATAGGCGAGGGACATGGAGACATACCGGGTCTCCCAAACCAGCAGAACAATATGGGCCAAGACCAGCGTGATGACAAACGGCAGAGCCTCAAACCAGCCGGTATTCCTCACCAGGAAGTAGGCGCCGGTGAGAATGCCCAGGCGAATGAAGTACCCACCCATCACTCCGGCCATCAGCATGGTGGGCGAAATCCGCACCGACCAGGTGATGAGTGAGGCCGCCAGCCAGAAGTTGGCCAGGATCAGCCCGAGGGCGTAGCCGCTGGACCACAATCCGTCGAACCCCCAAACGCCAGCACAAACTCCCACTAATACCGGACCGCCAATCAACCCTCGGCGGATGATGTCGTGGGCCACTGCCCGCTCTGGGGCGCCTTCGCCTGACTGAGGAACGGGTTTAGTCATCGTCAGTCTCCGAAGCCGAATCAACCCTCCGGCTCGGCAGATCTCGGTCGTAGGCCTCCATGCGGTCGCTATAGGTCTTCACGGCCTTCCAACCGGCGTAGATGGCGGTGAACAGGCCAAGCACCAATGTGAAGACCGGCCTGGTACCCACAGCTCCGTCGATGAGCCAACCGAAGAAGGCAAACAGCGCCGGGGTGGCTACCAGCTCGAAGGCGATGGAGAGGGCGTCTCCTGCGCTCTGGCGGTTGTATAGCTGGCGATTCTGCGTCATTGCAGTTGGCACGAATTGGGCCCCTATGGCAAGCGGATTGGCCTCGCCGAAATGGTTTCGCGTACCAGGCTACGGGGCCAAATCATCAGACTGGCTGCCAGAGAAGGGAATCAAGCGGTGCGGCGGCGCAAAATGGGATGGAAGACGGTGTAGAGCATCAACACCAGCACTGCGGCGGCCGGGACCATAATGGCCTCGCCCTCCCCGGTGTAGGTGGGGTACAGCACCAGCGTGGACATCAAGGCGGTGAACAGCCAGAGGATCAATACGCTGCGGCGGTGGCCATGGCCCAGGCTCATCAGCCGGTGGTGCAGGTGCTCCTTGTCGGGGGTGGTGATGCTGGTGCGGGCCCGGGTCCTCCGCAGCACCGCCCACAGAACGTCCACCACCGGCACTGCCAAGATGATGAGCGGAATGAGCATGGGGGCGAACAGAAAATAGGTCTGCCCCGCGAATGGCTCGCTGCTGCGACCGCCGACCGACACCGTGGAGGCGGCCAGCAACGTGCCCAGAAACAGCGCCCCGCCGTCGCCCATGAATATGCGGGCCCGGTGGAAGTTCTGGGGCAGAAATCCCACCGCCACCCCGGCGGCCACGATGGCGATCAGCGGGCCGATGTTGTTGGGCAAGAGCACCTCTTCATCGGTGAGCTTGATGGAGTACACGAAAAACGTGAGCCCGGCAATGGCCACTATGCCCGCGGCCAGTCCGTCCAAACCGTCGATCAGGTTGATGGCGTTGGCGATGGCCACCAACCACAGGACGGTGACCACAAAGGCCAGGTCCTGCGAGAGGATCAGCGCGTCCAGCACCGGCAGTCGCAGGTTCAGCACGGTCACCCCGGCAAACGACAAGATGCTCCCCGCTAGGACCATGGAGGCCACCTTGGCGGGTGCCGACATCTCTCTCACGTCGTCATAGGTGCCGAACACGATCATCACCAGTGCAGCGATCACTATTCCCACCGGCTCCGAGGCGGTGGCGAACACCACGTCGAAGTCGCCCAGTAGCCAGGCCACTCCCATGGCCGACAGAAACCCGACGAACATGGCCACGCCGCCCAGCACCGCGGTGGAGCGCTCGTGGACCCGACGGGCATCGGGTTCCACCATCAGTCCCCAGCGCTCGCTGAGACGACGCAGCACCGGGGTGGCCACCAAGGTGACCCCTGCCGCTACGGCAAAGACGATGAGGTAGCTGTCAACACCGGGGGCCATGGCGTTTCGAGGCGCCCTCTTCCACGCCTAGCCAGCCAGCGAATACGGGGTGAACCGACCGCAGAGATCGGCGACCTCAGATCGGACTTCGGCCACCACAACTTCGTCGTCTGGCTGGCGCAGGGTACGGCCGATCAGGCCAGCGATAAGGCCCATCTCCACTGGTCCCATTCCCTGGGTGGTGGTGGCTGGTGTGCCGATCCGCACCCCGCTGGCCACGAAGGGGGAACGAGGATCATCGGGCACGGTGTTCTTGTTGAGGGTGATGCCTGCTCGGTCGAGCACCTCCTGGGCCACCTTGCCAGTCAGGTCGTCGTCGAAAGTCCGCAGATCCACTAGCAGCAGGTGATTGTCGCTGCCGCCCGACACCATGCGGAACCCCTCCTCGGCCAGGCCCTTGGCCAGCGCTCCGCTGTTTTCCACGATTCGGGCGGCATAGTCGGCGAATTCGGGGGTGGCAGCCTCGCCGAAGGCCACCGCCTTGGCTGCGATCACGTGCTCCAAAGGGCCGCCTTGAAGGCCGGGGAACATAGCCTTGTCTATGGCCGGGGCCAGGTCCTCGGTACACAAGATGGCCCCGCCCCTAGGGCCTCTCAGCGTCTTGTGGGTGGTGAAGGTGACGATGTCGGAGTGGGGCACCGGGTTGGGGTGCATGCCTCCGGCGATCAGCCCGGCAATGTGGGCGGCGTCGAACATGAATAGGGCGCCCACCTCGTCGGCGATGGCGCGGAACGGCGCCGGGTCAATGATGCGGGGATAGGCGGTGGCGCCGGCCACGATGAGCTTGGGCTGGTGCTCGAGGGCCAGATCCCGTATCTGGTCGTAGTCGATGCGCTCATCGCTGGGGGTCACGCCGTAGGCCACGAATCGGTAGGTCCGCCCGCTGATGTTCACCGGTGAGCCGTGAGTCAGGTGGCCGCCGTGGTCCAGGCTCATGCCCAGCACAGTGTCGCCTGGCTCCAACACGGCCAGGTAGGCGCCCACGTTGGCATTGGCTCCAGAGTGGGGTTGCACGTTGGCGTGATCGGCCCCGAACAGGGCGGTAGCCCGCTCCCGGGCGATGGACTCCACCTCGTCGATCACCATGTTGCCGCCGTAGTAGCGGCGACCGGGATACCCCTCGCTGTACTTGTTGGTGAGCACCGATCCGGTGGCGCTCAATACCGCGGGCGAGGCGAAGTTCTCCGAGGCGATGAGCTGCACGGTGGTGTTCTGGCGCTCCACCTCCCGGCGGACCATGTCGAACACCGGGTCTTTACTGCTATCCGGCCACATCAAGGCGCTACCTCTTCATTGGGCACTCTCATTGGGCACTCTCATTGGGCAACAGGGCGTCGATCTTGGCAACCCGGGCCACGTGGCGGCCCTCCTCGAATGTCGCCTCGAGAAAGGCCTCAAGGGATTCCTTGGCCAACTCGGGACCGACCAACCGCTCGCCCAAGCAGATGACGTTGGCATCATTGTGCTCACGGGTAAGCCGGGCCGATGTGACATCGTGCACAGTGGCCGCTCGCACGCCGGGCACCTTGTTGGCCGCTATGGCGATCCCGATACCGGTGCCACACACGCACAGACCCAGCTCGGCTTCGCCGGCAGCCACCTTGCGAGCCACCGCCTCGCCGAAATCGGGATAGTCCACCCGGTCGAGACCATGGGTGCCGCAGTCAACGACGTCGTGGCCCAATTCCCGCAAATGGGCCACCAGCACGTCCTTCAACTGCACCCCAGCGTGGTCGGCCCCGGCGGCGATTAGCGCCATAGGGGCCAATCTACCCAGCCTGCTCCCCGTTTGATGACTCTTTACGGCGATCTTCTGCACCCGGATACCACTAGGTGAACGAAATGGGCGATTGCAGCCACCACGGGCGGTCGCTGGTTCTGATCTCGGTCACCCATTTCACCCACCACAATCCCCGCCGTCCGGGGGCCACCAGGCGAGCGGGAGCACCGTGACCCCTCGACAGCGGCCTCCCACCCAACTCATGGGCCAACATCATCTTGTCGACATCGCCCAGTGGGAAACGGCGGGTGTAGCCGGTGGCCGAGCGCACTTCCAGGCTGCGGCCAGAGACTCCAGGACCAAGAAGGTCCGACAGCATGACACCGGTCCAGTTCTGCGTGCTGTACCACCCATTGGTGCAGTCCAGCGTTGCCTCCTTGGTGCCGGTGTGGGCTGTGAGCTCCTGATAGCTCACGTCGCGCTCCACCGATCCCCGCAGGCGCAGCACCCAGTCATCGGGGTTGATGCGGGGGGGCGAATCATTGAACCACTGCACCACCGGCATCTGCCGGGGCTCCCCGGATCCCACCTCGTGCGAGCCGGTGAAGCGCCGGTCAGATGCAGCCCACCGATCGAACACGGTGCGGAACCCAAACGCGATCCCGGCCACTCCCAGAGCCTGAAGCCACGTGCGCCGAGAGAGGTCGATGGGGCGGATTCGCTGGGGGCGGGTCACCACGTGCAGTGCCGCCAAGGGCACTGCCGCGAGGGCGAAGATGACATGCAGGCCAATGGGCGACCACACCCCGAACGGTCCCCAAACGTCGAGGGTGTGGATCACCCCGGTGATCAGCGCGCCGGTGACAACGGTGGCCAGCGCAATGGAGGCGAAGCGATTGGGACGGCGCCGGCTGAGGCCGCGCTGCACCACCGGTGATTTGGGACGGGCCAGAACCAGCACGACGAAGCCGAGCACCCCGTGCAGGGTCACCAGCCACGCCGTGGAGGAACTCCCGAGCAAGAAGGAGGCACCGCCGGTGATCAAGGCCAAATTCAACGTGATCAGCAGGGCCAGATTGGTCTTGCGGCCCCGCGAGGCGGGGCTCTCGGGGTGGTTCATTCCACAACCCCCTCCACGTCGACGGCCCCTTGGCGGAGGATATTGAGCCCGTCTTCGGTCACTTCTACAACCGTGGACGCGGGAGCCTGAAGCCGGCCGCCGTCTATGACCAGCTGCACGGCGGGAAACGCGGCAGCCGCTTCTGCTGCGGTGTGGGGGGTGGGCTGACCGCTTAAGTTGGCGCTGGTAGTGGCAATGGGACCGACTTCACCAGCCAAAGCCTGCACTAGCGGATGGTCGGGGCAGCGCACGCCATGGCCGTCTTGGACGATGGTAAGCGCTCCCGGCCAGCAGGCCTCCATGAGCCGTCGAGTGGCGGGCAGCGGGTCGAACAGCTGTTCGGCATCCGCGGGTTGGGCCACCAGGATGGCCACCGCTTTGTCCAAAGGGCGCTGCTTGAGCTCGAACAGCAGGTCCACGTTCTCAGGCAGGGCAGCCAGCCCATACACCGTGTCGGTGGGAATGATCACCGCTCGGCCAGCCCGCAACTCGGCGACAGCCATTTCCACCAGGCCGGCTGCGTCGCCCAGCGCCATTACGGTCTCCGGCAGTGCAGCACCCGGTCACGACCGGCCAGATCGGGGTGCACGGCATCGAGGACCAGCCCGCCAGCTCGAGCCATTGCTCCGGCGGCCTCCATCTGGTCGGGTGCCAGCTCCAATAGCACCGACCCCCCGGGGCTCAGCCAGCGGCGGGCATCGGCCAAGATTTGTCGGGCACCGTCTAGCCCGTCGGCACCGCCCCTCAGAGCCATCGCCGGCTCCCACTCGGCCACCTCCGGGGACAGCTCCTCGTCGTCGCGCACGTACGGCGGATTGCTCACCACCACGTCCACCGTTCCCAACATCGACCCGGGCAGAGCCTCATACCACGACCCTTGGCAGGCCGACACCCGCACCGCGGCCCGGCCCAGTCCGGCCAGATTGGCCCGGGCCACAGCCAGCGCCTCGGCTGAGGCGTCGGTGAGTACTACCCGGGCTGTGTCGCACTCGGCGGCCACCGCCAGCCCCACCGCCCCGCTGCCGGTGCCCAGGTCCACCACCAGGCCGCCTGGGAGGTGGCGGCGGGACAACTCGGCAACCGCCAACCCGGCGAGGGTTTCGGTCTCGGGACGGGGTATGAGCACCGCGGGACTAACCATCAAGTCCAGGCCCCGAAAGCCCCAGCGCCCCAGCACATACTGCAACGGCTCACCGGCCAGGCGACGGACCAGCATGGAGTCCAGGTGGGCCAACTGCCGCCGGGAGGCCCCTTGGGTCAGACCCACGTAATACTCCCCGCCCTCAAATCCCGAGGCCTGCTCCACCATTCGGCGGGCCTGCATTTGAGCGTCGGCCACTCCCGCATCGCCCAGTCGGCGAGCGGCGTCCATCGCCACATCGCCCCAGGTCACGGTCTGGGCCGCCAAGCTCACGATCCGACGGTGTGTTCGTGGCGCTCGGCCTCGGCTAGCGCGTCCACCACCTCGTCTAAGTCACCGGCCAAGATTCGATCGAGCTTGTAGAGGGTCAGTCCGATGCGGTGGTCGGAGACCCGGTTCTCTTTGAAGTTGTAGGTCCGGATCTTCTCCGACCGGCCCCCGCCGCCAACTTGGCCCCGGCGCTGTTCAGAGAGCTCGTCTTGGCGGCGTTGTTGTTCGGCTTGCAATAGCCGGGCCCTGAGAACGGCCATCGCCTTGTTGCGGTTCTGGAGCTGGCTCTTCTCGTCCTGCATCGAGACCACCATCCCGGTGGGCTTATGGGTGATGCGTACCGCCGAGTCGGTGGTATTCACCGACTGGCCGCCCGGACCCGACGATCGGTAGACGTCCACCTGGAGGTCCTTTTCCTCAATTTGCACCTCCACCTCCTCGGCTTCGGGCAGCACCGAAACGGTGGCCGACGAGGTGTGCACTCGGCCCTGCGACTCGGTGACCGGCACCCGCTGCACTCGGTGGGGGCCGCCTTCATACTTCATCTTGCGCCACACGTCATCGCCCCGCAGCATGAAAACCACGTCGGTGTAGCCGCCCATGTCGGAGTTCTGGGCGTTCATCATCTCCAGTCGCCAGCTCTGCTGGCCGGCGAAGGCCGAGTACATGTCGAAAAGGTCGCGGGCGAACAGGTTGGCCTCCTCGCCTCCCTCGGCCCCCTTTATCTCCACGATGACGTTCTTACCGTCGTTGGGGTCTCGGGGAACCATCAACTCAACCAGCTCGGCTTCCAACCCCTCGGCGGCGGCCGAAGCAGCTTCGATTTCGGCCTCTAGGAGGCTCCGGTCGGCCGCGTCGGCGTCCGCGAGCATCTCAGTGGCCGTCTCAATGTCCTCTCGATGGCCCCGCAATTCCCGGATTCGGACAGCCTTGGCCTCCAATTCCTTGTAGCGCCGGGCTGTGGCGGCATAGGCGTCCCGGTCGGCCAGCAGCTCTGGATCGGCTAAACGCCCTTCGAGCGCGACAAACTCCGCCTCAATCTCCTCGTAGGCGGCGTTCTCCTCCATGCTTCCAAGCTACCCGGGGGGAAAGTTGTCAGCGGGGACAGAAAGCGGGGTTAGGCCGGGTCAGCTCTCTTTGGACGACCGCTTGCGATGGCCGTAGCGGCGCTCGAAGCGTTCCACTCGGCCAGCGGTGTCCACGATGGTCATCTGACCGGTGAAGAACGGATGGCTGGCGCTGGAGATTCCCACTTTGGCCAGTGGATATTCGTTGCCGTCCTCCCATACCACCGACTCGGTGGTCTCAATGGTGGACCGGGTGAGAAAGGACGTGCCCGCGGAGGTGTCCTGAAACACCACCAGGCGGTACTCGGGATGGATTTCGGGCTTCATGTCGCTCCTAGCCTCACACCCCGGCGGGGCCCTTCGCCACTTCCTCCAGGAATGCGGCGTTGTTGGGGAATGTGCGCAGTCGATCCATCAGCAGCTCCAATCCGGCTGCCCCGCCCCCGTTGCCATCGCTCGAGAGGCCGTTGAGCACCCGGCGCAGCTTCCAGACCTGCTGGAGTTGACGGCGCTCGAAGAGCAGTTCCTCGTGACGAGTAGAGGAGGCGTCCACGTTGATGGCCGGATAGATGCGCCGCTCGGCGATGTGCCGATCAAGGCGAAGCTCCATATTGCCGGTGCCTTTGAACTCCTCGAAGATGACCTCGTCCATCCGGGATCCGGTCTCCACCAGCGCGGTGGCCAGGATGGTGAGCGAGCCGCCCTCCTCCACGTTGCGGGCCGCGCCAAAGAACTTCTTGGGGGGATACAGAGCGCCGGTGTCGATGCCGCCGGACATGATGCGCCCGGTGGCCGGTGCGGCCAGGTTGTAGGCCCTCGACAGGCGGGTGATGCCGTCGAGGACGATCACCACGTCCTCGCCCCGCTCCACCATGCGCTTGGCCCGCTCGATAGTCATCTCGGCTACGTGGGTGTGCTCTTCGGCCGGACGGTCGAAGGTGGATGCCGCCACCTCGCCCCGCAGCAGCCAGCGCCGCATGTCGGTCACCTCCTCAGGGCGCTCGTCTACCAGCAGCACCAGAAGATGCACCTCAGGGTTGTTCAGCTCGATGGATCGGGCGATCTCCTTCATGATCGTGGTCTTGCCCGCTTTGGGCGGTGACACGATCAGGCCGCGTTGACCCTTGCCGATGGGCGACAAGAGGTCGATGATGCGGCAAGTCATGTTGGCCGGGTCGTCGTCGCGCTCCAGTCGGAGTTGCTCGTCGGGGAACAGCGGAGTCAGATCCTCGAACTTGGGGCGCTGCTTGACCGACTCGGGGGCCAACCCGTTGACGCTGTCGATGTGCAACAGGGCCGGATTCTTTTCGTTTCGGGTGGCGGGACGGCAGCCTCCGGCGAGGAAGTCGCCCTTGCGCAGACCGAACTGGCGGACTTGCTTGACCGATACGTAGGCATCTTCCTTGCTCGGCTGGAAGCCCTTGATCCGCAAGAAGCCATAGCCGTCGTCTCTCAGGTCCAAGTGGCCGGAGATGGCGATGGGATCGCCCTCCCAGGGTTCATCGGGCCGATCCCGGTCATTGCGGCCCCGACGCCGACGGCGACGGTTGCCGATCTCGGGCTGATCTTCCTGCTGGCGAGGACGGTCTTGACGATCCCGGTCCTGGCGGGAGCGATCTTGACGATCCCGGTCCTGGCGGGAGCGGTCTTGACGATCCCGGTCCTGGCGGGAGCGGTCCTGACGATCCCGGTCCTGGCGGGAGCGGTCGTCGTCACTGCGATTATCGCGGTCTTTATCGGAGCGGCTGCGGTCCGTCTTCTCTTCCTCTCCGGCTTTTTCGGCCGGAACATCCTGCTGCGCCTCGGGAGCGTCGTCCTGCTGGACCTCGGCCTCCAGGGCGTCGGATGGCTCGCCCTCAGAAGCGGCCTCTTCGCTCTGCTCTTCTTTGGATTCCTCGGCGGACTCCGCCTGAGCGGGGGCGGCCCCATTCCCGGCTGAATCGGCTGCGGCCTGGCCGTCGCCGTCGGCCCCGATGCCGGCGAGTTCGAGGATCATGTCCACGATGTCGGCTTTGCGGGCTTTGGGCTCAGGGCGTCCACCCATGGCCCTTGCAATTATCTGAAGCTGCGCCCGGTCTTTGCGCTGAAGTTTCGACCGAGACAGCTCAGTGGTCTCTACGCTCACATTTCTCCCTTGATACGCCACAACTGGAGGGCATTTGTTACTCCCTTGAAGTGCCACAGCTTTGTGGAAGCACTTCTGTTGTTCGGCACGCCATCCGCGAGTGCAGAAGGCATGAATTAGGCAGCCATTAACCACCGGGACGCTGACAAAAGGAATGTCGAAATCGACCGAGTGGTCAGAAGGCTTCCCGTAGAACCGCTAGAAACACCGCAGTTCCAACGCCCGAAAGAATACCGTAATCGCCCACCAGTGGCAACATTCCAGGCTTTATTGGCCTAGCTGGCCCGGGCCAGGAGCCTTCCCATCAGGTGATGGCCGGGTACCACCTCGGCTGAGGCCGCCCCCTGTTCGGTGTAGACGCCGCCGGGGCCGTCGACCTCTGAGTCGACAATCAGATAGGGAACTGGATCATCGATGTGGCTCCTGGTGGTGAGCGGTGTGGCGTGGTCGGGCAGCAGCAGCAGCCGCCAAGGGCCCATTTGATCCAAGCCGTCAATCAAACCGGCCAGGATGCGCTGATCCCAGTTCTCCAGGCATCTGACTTTCTCGGCCACATTGCCCTCGTGCCCGGCCTCGTCGCTGGCCTCCACGTGGATTGCATACAGGTCTGCGCCATCGGCCAAACCGGCCAGAGCCGCATCTCGCTTGCCCTCGTAGTTGGTGTCGTACCAGGCGGTGGCTCCCGGCACATTGGCCACCGTCATGCCGGTGAGCGCCCCGATCCCTCGCACCAAGTCGACTGCGCTGACCATCCCAGCTTCCACGCCGTGCATCTCCCGGAAGGAGGGCATCTCCGGCTGGAATCCCTGACCCCACAGCCAAATCCGGTTGGCCTTCAATCCGAATCTGGGCACCACCGACCGGGAGGCCTCCTCCAACGAGGCGAGCTTGGGCCCGGCTGGGCCCTGGGGTCCCACCACCGGCAGATCGGAGAGCTCGTGGGGCGGAGTGCAGGTCGCGTCGGCCCACTCGGCCGGAGCAATCATCGTGTGGCGGTACTGAACCCCGGCATGGAAGCTGACCTCGCCCCCCAGCTCCGCGTCCAGCGCGGCAATGACCTCGGCGGCAGCAGCCGAGTCGGGATGGCCTCCGGAGAAGTCGGCCATGATGCCGTCTTCGGTCACCGTGACCAGATTGCAGCGGTAGGCCACCTGGTCGGGGGTGAGGGTTAGGCCCAGTGCGGCGGCTTCGATGGGCGAGCGCCCCGTGTGGTAGCGGGTGGGGTCGTAACCGAAGATGGACATGTTCCCCACGTCGCTGCCCGGCGGCATTCCCGGAGGGATGACCTGGGCCAATCCCACCTGTCCGCGGGCAGCCAGGGCGTCGAGTACCGGGGTGTGAGCCGCTTCCAATGGCGTGGCCCCGTCAAGCTCAGGCACCGGCAAATCAGAGCACCCGTCGGGTATGCACACCACGTACTTCACGATGAACGACTCTCTTGCTCTGTCCGGCAGCACCGCAGGCCGGCTACACACACCACGAACTTCACGATGCCCGATTCTGCCAGATCAATTGTGGTCAGCCGCTATCCGAAAGCTCGTGCCGAGCACTGGGCGACATGGGCCTTCACCGCGCTCAGATCGTTGGGCAGACGCGGGCAGCGCTCCGGGCGCTCGGCCAACTCGGCCAGCGCCGGAGGCAGCGGCGGGCGAGTCCCAATGGCTGCCTCAACCGCATCGCCGAATTTGGCCGGGTGGGCAGTAGCCAGCACCACCATGGCCCGGTCGGGGTCCCGTTCAGAACGGTGGGCGGCGGCCAGACCCACCGCAGTGTGAGGGTCGACGATCATGCCGGTGTCCCGATAGAGCTGGGCGATTGCGGCGGTGGTCTCATCTTCGTCCACTCGAACTCCCGACCAGTTCTGGCCCAGATCCGCGGAGATGCGGGCGTCGATCCTCATCTCACCGGTGGCCCGGAAGTCCTCCAGCAATTTGGCGGTGCGAATCCCGTCCCGATCCAGCAGCTCGAACAGCAGACGCTCAAGGTTGGACGACACCTGGATGTCCATGCTGGGCGACATCGTGGGGTGCACTTCGGAAATGGCCATCGCGCCGGTGGTGAAAAACTGCGTCAAGATGTCATTGCGGTTGCTGGCCACGACGAAGCGGTCCACCGACAGGCCCATCTGGCGGGCGACGTGGCCGGCCAGCACATTTCCGAAGTTGCCGGTGGGCACCGAGAACGACGCCCGCTCCAAGCCATACCGGGTGGCGGCGGCCACGTAATACACGGTCTGAGCCATTACCCGGGCCCAGTTGATGGAGTTGACCGCCGAAAGCCGCTGCTCAGCCCGGAATTCGGCGTCGCCAAACATGGCCTTCACCAGGTCTTGGCAGTCGTCGAACGTACCCTCGATGGCCACGTTGTGGACGTTGGCGCTGTCGACGGTGGTCATCTGCCGCCGCTGCATTTCGGAGACCCGCCCACGGGGGTGCAGGATCACGATCTGGATGTTCTCCCGGTCGCGCACTGCCTCGATGGCCGCCGCTCCCGTATCACCCGATGTGGCCCCCACGATGGTCACCCGCTCGCTCCGCCGAGACAGCTCTTCGTCGAACAGGCGCCCCACCAGCTGTAGGGCGATGTCCTTGAAGGCCAGCGTCGGGCCGTGGAACAGCTCCATGAGCCACAGTCCTTCGCCCAACTCCACCATCGGCACCACATCGGGATGGTCGAACCCCGAATAGGCATCTCGCACCAGCTCGTCGAACCGATCCCGGGTATAGGCGCCGTCTACAAACGGCCACATCACCTCGGCGGCCAAGTCGGCGTAGTCGCCTCGGCCGGGTCGACCCTCCAGTGCTTCGGGCGACAAGACCGGCCAGCGGTCGGGCACATACAGCCCTCCGTCAGCCGCCAGGCCAGCCAACAACACATCGCCGAATTCCAGAACCGGGGCACGGCCCCGAGTGCTGATGTACTTCATGAGCCCTGGCTGACCACCCGCAACAGCGCGGGCATTCCCCGCACAGAGTCCAGCTCTCGAAGGTCGCCCAATGTGGCCTGCACATCTCGTTCAGTGGCCTCGTGGGTGATGAACACCAGCCGAGCCTGGTCGCCCAAGCCCTCCTGCTCCATGGAGCGGATGCTCACCCCGTGGCGTCCGAATACCCCGGCCACTGCGGCCAGCACGCCCGGCCGGTCGAGCACCTCCATGATGATGTAGTACTCCGACTCAAGGTCATCGATGGAGCAGACAACCGCCTCGCCCAAATCGCCGATCGGGGTCCAAGTGCCTCGGCACCGGTTGCCGGCCGCGTCGATGAGGTCGCCCAGCACGGCGCTGGCCGTTGGACGGCCGCCAGCGCCCCGGCCGTAGAGCATCAGCTCTCCCACTGCGTCGCCTTCCACGAAGACCGCGTTGAACGAATCGCGCACCGAGGCCAGCGGATGGCCGACCGGCACCATCGCCGGATGAACCCGCACGGCTAGCTCGGGCTTGCCCTCAACCTGGCCAACCTGCTCGGCAATGGCCAGCAGCTTGACCACATAACCAAGCCGGTGGGCGTGGGCGATATCGGCGGAGCTGATGCCGGAGATGCCCTCCCGGTACACGCTGCCGGCCAGCACCCGGGCCCCGAAGGCCACTGTGGCGATGATGGATGCTTTGGCCGCGGCGTCGAACCCTTCCACGTCGGCAGTGGGGTCGCGCTCGGCGAATCCCAGTGACTGCGCGTCGGCCAGGGCGTCGTGATAGCTGGTGCCGTGCTCGGTCATCTGGCTCAAGATGTAGTTGGTGGTGCCGTTGACAATGCCCATCACCCGCCGCAAGGGCTCTGCGGCCAAAGACTCCCGGAGGGGGCGAATCAGGGGAATCCCGCCGCCGACGGCGGCCTCGAACAGCAGATCCACTCCGGCGGCGTCAGCCGCGGCATATAGCTCGGCGCCATAGTTGGCCAGCAGCTCCTTGTTGCCGGTAACCACCGGCTTGCCCAGCTTCAACGCGGCGGCCAGCAGCTCACGGGCGGGCTCGATGCCTCCGATCAGCTCCACCACCACGTCCACTTCGGGATCGTTCACCACGGAGGCGGCGTCGGTGGTCAGCACCCCATCGGCCAAGACCACGTCGCGGTCGCGCGACGTACTTCGCACTGCCACCCGCACCACGTCCAATTCCATTCCGGTGCGCTCCGCGATCGCCGACCGCTGCTCCTCAAGCAGTCCGACAAACGCCGAGCCGACGTTTCCACAACCTAAAACTCCTACGCCGATTCGCGTCTTGGAAGGGTCGCTCACCTTCTCCACCGTACCGGTTTGACCTAGCCCAAATGACAAGATTTACCCGACCGAAGAGTCTTCATTGCTTTTCAATCTAAACAATGTATTTTAGATGGCACATGTCTTCCTACGAGTTGTTTTCCCTGGCCGATGATCTGCGACGCCAGGCGATCGCCTGCGAGCAGGTCCGGGCCGACGTCGACAGGGTCTGGCGGGGACTCGACCATGTGCTCGATGGTCCAGTGGCCCGACACGGGCCGGACGTTTGGCTCTCGGCCGTTGCCGACGCCAGCCGCCTCCGACTTCGCCAGCAGCACAACCATCTGCTCCGGCTGCGCTACGAGATCGAGCAGGTGGCCCGCCGGCTCCAGGCCCGGGCCGACGAGCTGTATGCCGATGCCGCTCGGGTCGAGATGGCCGCTGAGGCCGCCCTGCGGGAGGAAGCCCGCGAACTCGAGCTGCAAGCGAGCTATTTTCAATAGCTATCCCGCCTGTCCGATTCCTGCCGATCCCGGTGCTCTTGCAGCGTCGAAGCAACGACGAGTACTGGCCCCTGGCTTGGTCCAAGCGCGATCTCTGGGCCGTGGGACGAGCAGTGGAGCGGGCCGAGGCTGCCGGCGACACACTCCGGCAGCAGCACGACTTCTCGGCCAGTCGAAGGGGCACGGCCACGGCGCTGAGGGCCATCGACGAGGCCTGGGGCGGGGGTTACTACAAGATCGACCCCCAAGCCGAGACCGACCCCGAAGCGGCCGAAGCGGTGTTCGGGGGCAGCGAGCTAGTGATCGATGTCCAGACTCACTACGTCGCCCGCCATCGGGCCGAGGCCCCCGGCGTCGAGGGAATCATGGGGTTCATTCGCGACGTCGCCCCCGATCGATGGCAGGGGCTCGATCCGGCACACCATCTCGATCTGGGCAGCTACCTTCGTCATGTCTTCCTGGAGAGCGAGACGGCGGCTGCGGTGCTCACCTGCACGCCCGGCGACGACCGCCACAGCATCCTCACCAATCCCGAAATCTCCGCTACCCGCGAGTTGATCGATCGATTGGCGGGTACCGGGCGGCTGATCAACCACTCGATCGTCCATCCCAATGCACCGGGTGAGTTTGATCAGATGGAATCGCTGATGGCGCACGGCAAGCCAGCGGGGTGGAAGGTCTACACCATTGCCGGGTGGGGGGATCAGCCGGGATGGCGCCTCGACGACGATGAGTGCGGATTGCCGTTCCTGGAGAGGAGCCGGGAACTGGGAGTGAGCATTGTCTGTGCCCACAAGGGTTTGAGCGCCCTGGCTAGGGCCGGGTCGCCGGCCGACATCGGCCCGGCCGCGGCCAGCTTTCCCGACATTGACTTCCTCGTCTACCACTCCGGGTATGAGACACCGGTCGGCGACTCTGAAGAAGGCCCCTACGACAAGCAGGCACCTGCCGGCACCGACCGCTTGATCAAGAGCCTGCACGAATCCGGAATAGGTCCCGGCGCCAACGCCTACGCCGAGTTGGGGAGCACTTGGTATGTGCTCTCGCGTCGGCCTCGGGAGGCAGCCCATGTGATCGGCAAGCTGCTCAACGCGGTCGGCGAGGACAATGTGCTGTGGGGCAGCGACTCGATTTGGTACGGATCGCCTCAACCCCTCATCGACGCCTTCCGGACCTTTCAGATTCCCGAGGATCTGCGGCAACGTCACGGCTATCCGGAGCTCACCGACCGCATCAAGGAAAAGATCCTCGGGCTGAATGCCGCCCGGGTTTATGGAATCGACGCCGACTCAACCCGCAGGCGGGTCGCCTCCGATGACCTCTCTTGGGTCAAGGCCGCCTTCGACGAGCACACCGCCAACGGTGACTTTCAGTAGTGTCAATATTTTTCTTGCTATTTCATAGTACACCGACTAACAAGGGCCCGGAACTGATCCGTCCGAGGGATCAGCCGACAGAAAGGCCCCACCGTGTCTGTTTTGACCATGAATACCGAGGAAATGGACCACCTCCAGCAGCAATTCACCGCCTTCGCCGGCCAAGTGGAAGATCTCCGCACCCGCCTGACCGCCACCCTGGAGGGCACCACCTGGACGGGTAGTCGCTCCGAGCGGTTCCGAGGCGCCTGGCATGAGCAGTGGTCGCCCTCCCTCGGACAGCTGCAAGAGGCGCTCGTCGAACTGTCCACCGCGGTGAGCCTCGAACGCCAGAACACCATCACGGCCCTCGACTCGATCTGACGGACCGGCCCGTCGACAATCCGGGGCTGCCCTGGCTGACCCCGCATCGCTCCACCCGTGCGCCTACTCTTCGAGGGACCAGAGGGCAACCAAGAGGTATTGGTCTCTGGTCCGCCGATAGCCACTGTCGGTGAATTGGCCGGGTCACTGGGGTTGCATGAGCCGTGTTCTGGCCTGTGGGTCGGCGACCAATTGTTTTCCGCCGACAGCCGCCTTGACGAAACAGAGATCGTGGACGGCGCCCGAGTGGGAGTGCTCCCCAGTCGAGAGCCCGACCAGCCGGGATGGGTGCTGGAGGTGATCGGCGGGTTGTGCTCGGGTGAGCGATTCCCAATGGCGCCCGAGGGCTTGACGGTGGGTCGTTCCCCCGAAGCCGACGTGACCCTGTCGGGTATCGGACTGCGTCCCCAACATGTCCGGGTCGAACGACAAGACAAACAGGTTTTTGTTCGGCGGGGAGAAGACCCGCCGACAACAGAAGAGGTGTCCAAGCCGTTCCGGTTGGGCAACGCACTGGTGCAGGTGTCCGAGTCACCCGACGATCGGCCGAATCGAATGGCCGTCGTCTTGGGGCGCACCGCCTCAGGCCGCATTGCCTTCAACCGTCCTCCCCGAACGCCACTCCCCCAACAGCCCGACCCCCTGGCAGCGCCATCAAGTGAGCCGACCAAATCGCCCCGGAGGGCGGTGTTCGGCTGGGCGGCCCTGGCCAGCCCACTATTGGTCGGTTTGCTGATGGCTGTGCTCTACAGCCCCTATATGGCACTGTTTGCCCTGCTCAGTCCCTTGATGATAGGAGCGAGTTGGGTTGATGGCCGTCGCCGAGACCGCTCTGAGCACCGACGCTCCCAGCGAAGAGCCCAAGCCTCGTTGGTCGAATTCCAAGCTGTGGCCCAAGCGGCTCATGCGGCGGAGATCACCCGTCTTCGCGAGTTGCATCCCCATCTCGGCGAAGCGGTCAGGCGGGTCTGCCTGCCCAGCGTGAGGCTATGGGAGCGCAGGCCGGCCGACGAAGACTTCATGTCGCTGGTCATCGCTCATGGTCCCCGGACTTTCGATCCCGAGTTGGCGGCCGATGGAGCGCACGTCGCTGGTGGTGCTGCTGCTGCGCTCAATGAGCTCGGTCCGCTGCCCGACGTGCCCATCGCCGCGGACCTGGGACCCGGCCGTTTGCTCGGCTTGGTGGGACCTCGGTCAGCCACCACCGCCGTTGCCCGGGGGCTGCTGCTCCAGGCAGCCGCCGGGCATGGTCCCGCCGATCTCGCGGTCCTAGTGGCCACCGACGAGGTGACCTTGCCAGTTTGGTCTTGGACCGCCTGGCTCCCCCATACCGCCCACCCCGCCATCGGCAGCGCCCGGTTGATCGCCAACGGCCGCGCGGCCGTCGCGGAGATGGCATTAGAGCTTGCCGAAGCCTGGAACCGTCAAGGCCACGCCCATTGGCCGCAACTGCTGGTGGTGGCTGACGGGGAGAACCTGGCCACCGGACGAGGCGCCCCGATGCGTCCCCTGTTTCAGAAATCCGCCGGGCCGGTCTCAGCCATCGTTCTGGCAGCCAGCGTGGACCAGCTCCCCGCTACCGCCACGGTCGTCATCGTGGCCCGCGATTTCTCCGGTGTTGTCGATGTGACTCAGGCCGCCCATGTTCACCCCTCGGTGCTGGCCTCCGGGATGAGCTTGAGGCTGGCCCGAGATACGGCCCGGAAGCTGGCCCGCTTTGAGGATCCCGAGCAGCTCGGCGCCGACTCCGCCATCCCCGACGACACATCGCTCCTGGAAATGCTTGAACTTGTTGGCCGCGAAGAGGAGCCGGTGTCGACAACTCTGGCTGAGGCGGTTGCCGATCGCTGGCGGGTCAGTGGCTCCGCCGACAGCCTGGCCGCTCTCATCGGCGCCGATGGGCACGGTCCAGTGCTGGCCGACCTGGCCGCTGACGGGCCCCACGCCCTGATCGGCGGAACCACCGGGTCGGGCAAGAGCGAGCTCTTGCGAACGATGGTGGCCTCTTTGGCCGCCACTTACTCACCAGAGCAGGTGAATTTCGTCCTGGTGGACTACAAGGGCGGCAGCGCCTTCGACCAATGCGCCTCTTTGCCTCACGTAGTCGGGCTGGTGACTGATCTTGACGACCGCTTGGCCGAGCGGGCTCTGCGGTGTCTGGAGGCCGAACTCCGCCACCGAGAACAAGTGCTCCGGGATCGGGGAGCCACCGATTTGGCCCACTATCGGTCCCGGGCCAAGACGGAGACAGGTCAGCCTTGGCCGCCACTGCCCCGGCTGGTGGTGATCATCGACGAGTTTGCCGCCCTGGCCGCGGAGCTGCCCGGATTCATGGACTCGCTGGTAAACGTGGCCCAGCGGGGACGCAGCCTGGGCATGCACCTCGTGCTGGCCACCCAGCGCCCCGCCGGGGCGGTCAGTGCCAACATCCGCACCAATACTGCGCTGCGGATCGCCCTTCGAGTGCTAGATGCCGCCGACTCGGTCGACGTGCTCGACAGCCCCGAGGCCGCCGCCATCGGCCGACACCAACCCGGTCGCGCCTTCGCCCGCTTTGGACCCGGCGAGTTGGTGGAGTTCCAATGCGCCCAGGTGACCGGGGTGACCGCCGCCCATCGGGGCCCTCGGGTGATTCCTGCCCCCGACGGCATTCCCTCGCTCCCGCCTGCGCCCGTCCCTGACGATGAAGCCCCCAGCGATCTGGCCCGGCTGGCCGCAGCAGCGAACTTGGCCTGGGAAAGCTGGAAAGGCGTCCCACCCCGTCGACCCTGGCCCGATCCCCTGCCATCTGTGGTCTCGCTCGACGAACTGACACCCGACGTCCCGGATATGAGCGCCAGCGTGGCCTTCGCCCTGGCCGACGAACCCGATCGGCAGCGCCGATACCCCCTGATGTGGGATCCCGACCAGGGCAATGCCCTCTTCGCGGGCAATCCCGGCAGCGGCACTACCACCGCGCTGGGATCGCTGGCCGTTTCCCTGGCTACTCGCTACCAGCCCAGCGAGTGCCACATCTACGCAATAGATTCCGGTACAGGGCAACTGGCCCCTTTGGAAGCCCTACCCCACTGCGGGGCGGTGGTGGGCCCCGACGAACGCGACCGCGTCCGGCGGCTCATCCGCCGGCTGGAAGACGACCTCGACCGGCGGCTGGGGCGGGCCCGGTCTGAGACAGGTGGGGAGCAGCCGTCGCTGGTAGTGGCTCTCGTCGACAACTGGGGCGGGCTGGCTAAGAGCTTGGACACCGTGGCCGACCACGCCCTGCTGGCGTCTTTGGAGCGGGTGTGGGCCGAGGGCCCGGCTGTCGGAGTGTTCTTGGCCGCAGCCGTCGACCAACTGTCCAAGGCGAGCCGGTCCATCCAGGCCGCCACACCTCAAACCTTCGTCTTCCGCCTGGGCGACCCTGCCCTGTACCGCCAGTGGGGTGTGTCCGTGGACGACCCGGCCACCCTGCCTCCGGGTCGGGGGTTCGCCGTCCCGTCGGGCCTTGAGATCCAAGTGGCGATTCCCGACGGCGGACTGATTGCCGCGATAGACGCCATCGCCGCTGCCCATCCCCAAGCCGGTGGTCCGCCACCGGTGGAGAGCTTGCCGGCATCAGTCGACCCCGCCCGACTGGACCAGGCCCGATTGAGCGGTACCCCGGTTTATCTGCCCTTGGGGTTGAGCGATGACGCCTTGGCCCCCGTCGGCCTCACCCTCTACCCCGGCGAGCACGCCCTCATCCTTGGGCCAGCCCGGTCAGGTCGGTCTGCGTCTCTGGTGTTGCTGGCCGCAGCCGCAGCCTGCGCAGGAGGGCGGATTGCCGCTCTGGCCCAATTGGGGTCACCGCTAGCCGACTGTCCCTACATCCACATGTCGGCCAGCAACCTGGATGAACTCCTCTCCGCGGCAATAGCAGCCCATCCCCCAACCCTGGTGCTCATCGACGACGCCGAGACGGTGGACGACCAAGACGGCCGCTTGAAGGCACTGGCCACCGAAAGCGGCCCCGGCCTGCACATCGTGGCCGCCGGCCGAGCCGATCGCCTCCGCACCGCCTACGGCCACTGGACTTCAGAGATCCGCTTTTCCCGCACCGGAGTCCTCCTCCAGCCCACCCCCCTCGACGGCGACCTGTTCACTATCCAACTA
>VYEX01000051.1 GCA_009842675.1 Acidimicrobiia bacterium
GTGTCCACCGCCCAAGGCTCGGCGAGCGTCGCGGTGTCCGATGACGACGACCCGCTGCCTGCGGATTTGCCGTTGGTGTCGGTGTCCGACGCGTCGGTTGTCGAGGGCGAGCTGGGATGGCTGTCGCCGCTGGAGTTCCGCCTCACCCTCTCGAGGCCATCGGACCAGAACATCACGGTCCGCTACCGGGTCCATTTGGGCACGACGTCGCCGTCGGACCACTATGGCGGCTCGAGCCGGGCGACGATCTGGGCGGGCCGCACGCACGCCGCGATCGTCGTCTTGGTGGTTGACGACACCCGGCGCGAGCCCGAAGAGGCCCTGGAGATAGAGCTCACCGGCGCCGACGGCGCCTCCATCGACACCACCGCCGCCACCGCCGTCGGCACCATCACCGACAACGACTGAGCGATCACCCGCGACTACATACCCCGCCACAACAACTGGAACCCCATGCGCCTCAACGCGGAGTTCGCCCGAGCCCACGGCCATCCCGACGTGGTAGTGAACCCGATGCTGGTGCTGTGTACGGGTCTGTCAGCCCTCGCCACGGTGCCCGACATTGACGAGCTTCTCGCGCTGACCCGCTAGCGACGAGGTCGCAATCGTCTCCGCCTCATCGCTGGACACAAGGCCACTGGGCAAGCACGGCGTATGCCGTAGGCTGAGGTTAGTCATGTCGAGGAGGTTAAGACATGGGCATTGCAAGCCAGACCGAACTGCGTCAGACTTACCGAGAACCGGCCCCGCGAGCGCAGCAGAAAGTGCTGGACCACATCGACGGGCACGCCCGAAACTTCATCGAGCTCTCTCCCTTCTGCGTGATCAGCTCACTCGGCGCAGATGGGCGCCAGGACACCTCGCCCCGGGGCGACCCGCCCGGTTTTGTTGCCGTGCTCGACGAGCACACCTTGCTTGTTCCCGACCGACCGGGCAATAACCAGGTCGACTCGCTCCAGAACATCATCGCCCACCCCGAGGTGGGGCTGCTCTTCCTCGTACCAGGCATGAACGAGACACTGCGCGTCAGCGGCACAGCCGAGATCGTCACCGACCCCGCGCTACTCGATCCCCTGTCAGTGGGTCGCAAGACGCCGCTATCGGGCCTGCGCATCGCCGTGGATGAAGTGTTCTTGCACTGCGGTAGATCATTGATCCGCTCGCGGCTCTGGGACCCTGAGGCACAGATCGACCGCTCCTGCTATCCCACCTACGGGCAAGTGCTGGCGGATCAGATCAACGGCGCGAACGCGGCCGAGATCGACGCCTCAGAAGACGAGGCCAACCGCCAACAGCTCTACTGACCGGCTTACCGGGCAAGTGCGCCGCAACGGCTAAGCCCGCGGGCCGGCCGCCACATCATCTTGCCTCGAGGCCACCGCGCGCCACATCGCTATCTGCAACTATCCTCGTTCCAGGTCCGCTGGGAGCGGCGTTGCTGGCCATACAAGACGAAACCAACACCAGCGCCACGCACCCGCCGACAAAGACGGCGAGGCTACGGAATCGATGGCACCACGCAGACATGAGCAGAAGCAACGCTCCAATTTGGCTGCCTGCCGCTTTAGCGTCATTTCTTCGAAAGGCGGTATGAGGTTCCCTGAGTATCCCCCCATCGGGGCGACCTGGTGTCGGAAGATGCTGACGGTATGTTCTGGGTGTGGACGCGCGCCCAGGCGGGGGTCAAGCAAAGGGCCCGATCCAAGTAGGACACCCCCGCCGGTGGGCGGTGGGTGTTGTAGCGGCGGTGATTCTGCTCGCGGGTGGTACCGGGGTTTTGCTGCTATTGGACCGCGGCGGGTCTGACAACGGAGTACTCGTCACCGGGCCTGCGGGCGGCTCTAACGGGTCGGTGCTTGAATGGGCCGAGTTCGATCCGGGCCTGGACGGCTCCGACTATTGCGTGTCCATTAGGGTTGTACACTGCATCGCGGTGATGTACATTTTATGAGTGGATTCCTCGCCTGAAACCAAGAGCATAGCGATAAGCGAGTTCCGCCGCAGATGCCTCTCCCTCTTGCCGGAACTGGTAGAGGGCGGCGGTGAGATCATCGTGACCAGGCGAGGAAAGCCTTTGGCAGTGGTCTCGCCAATCCGCACCGGCGGGCCCGACAGCATCTACGGGCTCTATGCCGACGGCGACATTTCCTATCCCGATCCCGCCGCGCCCTATTACTCGGACCAGGAGTGGGATGAGATCGTCGATGCCTGGGATGCCAACACCCAATAGCACTCGGTGCCCGGTGGTGGGTGCCGCCCGATGACGCGGCCGGTGGTACTTGATACCCACATCCTCATCGCCTATGTGCGGGGCGCTCTCGACGGCGACGGAAAACCCGGCTCCCTTCTTGGCGTTCTTCGAGCGGCCGAAGACAAAGGGGGCTTGATCGTCTCGGCGGCCACGTTCTGGGAGATCGAGTTGATCCGCCGAAACCCCCGCAACGACCTGCGGGCTCTGCCGCCGACCGACGCCCTCATCTGGTCGCTGAGATCAAAGGGGATCACAACCATCCCGGTTTCACCCGAGTTGGCCGTTCAGGCCGTGTGCCTGCTCGACGACGGATTCCACAAAGACCCAATGGACCAGTTCATCACCGCCACCGCCATTGACCAAGCCTGCCTACTGGCCACCCAAGACAGCGCGATCAGGGCATGGGCGGAGGCACATGGCAAACCCCATTTGGCACCGCTGAGATAACGCACGCCGGGCCGGCGTCGCCAGCGTGGCTAGTTTCGGCTTGCAGGCCAAGGCGGCTCGCAGGGCGGTGAAGACTTGGCCGATGCGGTCTGGCCGCAGGTCGCCGTTGCACGATTTGGCGATCTCGGCCCTCACCCGGCCCAGCACGTCGGCGTCGTTGCTGTTCTCCCAAGACGCCAACTCATCGATTGGTCCGAACAGCCGCTCCCGCTCCTCGCTCTGAGCGTCTTCCGTCGGAAACCGGTAGGGCCGGGCCGACGGATCGTCCACCAGAGACGGGAACAGCACTGCCCGACAAGCTGCCAACGGTTACCGGGCACACCAAGAATGCAAAGTCGACGGGTGTCCATGGCGGATCGACTTCTCCCGAGCAGCCGCCGCATTGATCGCGTCCAGCCGAATTTTGGAACTCGAAATTGCCAGGGCAGAGGCAGGTATGCTCGGCCTGTCTGTGACGACGGTCTCCCTGCCCCGAACTGTGCTCACCGCGGTCTTGGCCTTGGTGCTGAGCGCCGCATGGGCGCCAAGCGTGGTGTCGGCTCAGGGCCTCCAACCGACCCAGCAAGACATCGCCGAGCGTGACGGGCTCATCTCGGCGCAGGAGTCGCTGTTGAACGCCTACCGCTGCCATTTCGATATCGACGCCATCGTGGTTCCCGGCGGCTGCGCGAACGGTGTGCCCGCGGTGGCCGCAGAGCCGCAGTTGCCGTTCTCGGGCACCCCCACTTGGGCGGCGATGAGACAGCGCGACCAACTCGTCTTGGCGCAGGAGTCGCTGTTGAACGCCTACCGGTGCCGATTCGGTATCGACGCCGATGTGGTTCCCGGAGGCTGCACCGATGGGCGTCCTTCAACGCTTCCTGCCGATCTGTCATCATGCAATTTTGCCAAGCACGCCGCCAACGCGGTGGAGTCGGTGTGGCAAGTGCATGCCGGCCAATCCTTGGGCACTGCTTTCCACATGGGGACCGCGGCCGACCGCTCCTGGTGGCTCACCGCAGAACATGTTGTGCGCGGCGCCCAAACAGTGGGGCTAACCCACGCGGGGGCAACTGTCTCAGCGCGGATCGTGACTCTTGACCGTCCCGGCGACATCGCTGTGTTGTCCACCGAAACGGGCCCGGAGGCCGCCCTGGAGTTCGGCGGGCTGTCGGGCGCTGCTCCGGGGTCGGTTATCTACTCGGTGGGCTTTCCCCTGTATGTGGCATCCACTCCTGCGGTGTCGAGGGGCGTTGTGTCGCGCATTCTGGACGACCCCGTACAGGGGCGGGTGCTCCAAACCGACGCCTCGGCGAACCCGGGCAACAGCGGCGGCCCGATGCTGAACAGCTGCGGCAAGGTGGCGGGCATGGTGGTGAGCAAGGCGGCCGCCGAGGGTTCGGAGGGCATCAACTATTCGGTAACCGAGCACGCCCTCAGAGTCGCTCTAGGCGAAGCCCAAGCAGATCCCGACCAGGAACCTGCGCCTCCTCCTCCCCCCAAGCCGGAACTGGGCGAAGGCGCTCCCGAACGGGGGGAGTGGCAACAGGGGCAGTACGACGACGGAACCGACTATCTGTGGTATGTCGCCTACAAGGACGAAGCCAGCACGGGCGCGATCATCAACGAGTTCCCCTGCGGCGCCGACTACTGGAACCTCGCCTTTTGGACCGACGCGTGGTCTGGGTCGAACATCGCGAGACACGGCTATGTCCGAATATGGAATGAGGCGACCCCCGACCAGGCCATCCTTTACCGGGCCGACATCGTGCAGCACTTCGCCGACGGAACCACCCGATTCGTCCTTCAACAGGAGTTCTCAGACCGCACATCGGACAGTCCCGCTGCCCACTACCGCCTCTACATAGAACTGCTCGACGTGGGCCAACAGCGAGGAGCGCTGCTGTCTGTAGTGAGATCGGCCGATACCGATCAAGACCTTGACGACGCCCGCAGCCGAACTCGCAGACAAGTCTCCTGCTGATTCATCCCCTCGCCAGCCTCGCGGCCACGTCTTCGGCCACGTCGTCCCGGGGAAGGGCGGTTTGGCCGCCTCCTGAGCGCAGGTCGCGCAAGGTGACAGTGCCCGACTCCAGTTCGTCGTCGCCCACCACAAGAACTGACAGACACACCGCCGCGCAGGTTCACCCGTTTCACATGTCTTGACACATCACAGTTGAGCCCGAGACAGGAATCGAACCTGCGACCTGCTGTTTACAAGACAGCTGCTCTGCCGACTGAGCTACTCGGGCGTTGAATTTGGTTATTGAGAGGTTTCCTCCCCCTCCACAAAGAGCATAAGAGTTGCCGTTTGGGGAGGGTGCTTGAATAGCGCTTAGTGGTGGGTAACGCTTGTGGAATGGCTCTCACGAAACGAGATCGGGCGATCTTGGATTTTGAGCGCACTTGGTGGCAGGAGACCGGGTCGAAGGAGGCGGCGATCCGCGAGCGCTTCGAGCTCTCCACAACCCGGTATTACCAGCTGCTGAACGAATTATTGGAACAGACGGATGCCATGGAGTACGACCCGATGGTCGTGCGGCGTTTGCGGCGACTGCGCGATCGCCGCAGGCGTTCGAAGTTCGGCCAGACCTCGGTTGGCCGGCAGCCGTCGCGCTGACAGTCCGGAGCCAGACGCAATATGGAGTCAAACCGAGCCCCCAACAACCAGATGGCGCTTAAGGGAGTGGTGCTGGTTCTCGCCCTCATCGCAGCTGGGGCCTTTGTGCTGGCCCGCGGCCTCGATGACGAGAAGGATTCGACGGCGGTAACCACCACCCAGCCCACGGCCGAGGCCACGATGGAGCCCGAGGAGATCCCCGATCCGGTGGAGACTCCCGCCGACGACGGCGAACCGGCCGCCACTCCTGCGCCGCTGCCTGATGACGGTGGGGAGACGGAGACCACCGAGCCCGCCCCTGCGGTGACCCAGCCGCCCGCTCCTGCTCCCGACGAGGAGCTGGAGTGCCGCGATCCGTCCACCATCGGCGTGCTGGTGGCCAATGGGACCGACGTGTCCGGGGCAGCCGGTCGGCTCTCGGGCGAGTTGAATGCGGCCAACTACGTGACACTGCCTCCGCACAATGCCAGTCCCCAGACGGGCTCGGCCTTCTACTACCGGGCCGGGTACGAGGTGGATGCCCAGTGCATTGCCAGGCTGCTGGGCGAGTCTGAAAAGCCCCTGTGGCCGATGCCCGATCCTCCCCCCGGAGGCCTCACCCTCGAATCGCTGGGCAACGCATTCATCCTCATCCTGATCGGACCCGACAGCCTGGCCCAGCGCCCCGGCTGACAGTCTCACAGCCTGAAGGCTGCGGCTGCATGCATATCGTTGCCGCCCCCGACAAATTTCGGGGAACGGCCACCGCCGCTGAGGTGGCCGACGCCATAGCTCAAGCGGCAGCACAGGCCGGGGCCTCCGTTGATTCCGCCCCGATGGCCGACGGAGGCGAGGGAACGCTGGAGGTGGTGGGCGGAGCCAACCGGTCGAGCATCGTGACCGGTCCCCTGGGCGACCCAGTGGAAGCTCCGTGGCGCCTGCACCGCCACACCGCGGTGATCGAGATGGCCCGGGCGTCGGGGTTGGCCTTGGTGGGCGGGGCCGAGGGCAATGACCCGCTGGGGGCCACCACATACGGCACCGGGGAGCTGATCGACGCGGCGGTGGAGCGGGGCGCCCGGAGGGTTCTGGTG
>VYEX01000025.1 GCA_009842675.1 Acidimicrobiia bacterium
CAACTCAACCAGCCCCGCCGCCGCCCGCAGCGCCGCATCCCGATACTCGGCAAACGTGAGCACCTGATCCCGGTCGTCGATGATCATCAGAGCATCCGGCGTCAACTCCGCCCGCCGCTCCACCATCCCCCAAAACGTCCCGCCCGTGAGCATCCGACAACAATATGGCTATGACAACCCTGTCAGTCACGCTGCCGTCGTTCGGCCCCATCTTCCGAGACAACAACTTCCATCAGATCGCCGACCTCGCCCAGATGGCCGAACAAGCCGGAGTCGACCGCGTCATGCTCACCGATCACGTGGTCATGGGCACCAACACCGATAAGTACCCCTACGGCCCATTCCCCTTCCCGCCCGAGACCGCATGGCTGGAGCCCCTGGCATCCATCGCCCACATGGCCGCCGTCACCGAGCGAGTCCGATTCAGCACCAAGATCCTGATCGCCCCCCTGCGCCCCGCCGCAGTGCTGGCCAAGACCCTGGCCACCATGGACGTTTTGTCCCAAGGCCGCCTCGAGGTCGGCGTCGGAACTGGCTGGCAGCGCGAGGAGTACGAAGCGGCGGGAATCCCCTGGACAGAGCGGGGTCGGCGTCTCACCGACACCATTGCCGCCTGCAAGGCGCTGTGGCGGGATTCCCCGGCCTCGTTCCATTCGACCACCGTCAACTTCGACAACATCTGGTGCGAACCCAAGCCAGCCCAGCCGGACGGGATCCCCATTTGGGTGGCCGGTGCGCTACACCCCAACAACTTGGCCCGCCTCGTCGAACACGCCGACGGCTGGATTCCGCCCCCCTATGGCACTATCGAAGAAGTGGCCGATGGGGTGGGGCGGCTACGAGAAGCTCTCGGAGCCGCCGGCCGTAGCACTAACGGCTTCGGCGTCCAGGGCGACATCGACGCGGTGCCCGGCAGCGATGACCGTCCGTCCATTAAGGCCAGCATGGACGCCGCTGCCGATTGGATCGACGCGGGCGCTACCACCATCAATGTGGTGATGTCGTTGTTCTGCTGGCGCATGGACCGAGCCCAAGAATGGTTCGACGATCTCACCGAAAGTTGGGCCGAACTAGATCTGGGGTGATGCAACCGAAGCAGGTCAGGGGATATCGCCGTCGGCTCGGAAGCGCTCAACTGCTTCGGCGGGCCGACCCGCGATCACCCCGTCCACCGGTAGGTCGATGAGCTCGGCGTAGTAGTCGGGATCCTCCTGCCAGTCCTCGTTGGGCCACACCCACACCGCCAATCCTTCGTCGGCGGCTTTGCCCAGCAGGTCGGGAGTGAGCACGTCAAGGCCGCTGAAGGTGGGCGGCACTTGCAAGATGAGGTCGTTGGGGTGCAGCGGGACCGACGCGAATGCCCACGCCGGCAGGGAGTCCTGACCAGGGCTGGTAACGACCTCGGGTGCCAATTCCCGGAATCCGACCAGCGCCTCGTCCCGGAATGAGACCACCACGACCGAGTCGGTGCGGCCCAGCTCCTCAATCTCCGCAGCCAGCACTGCCGCCATCTCAAGGATGAAGTCGATGTCGTCCTCGCCGTCGTCGCCCGCGGGAGTTTTGATCTCCACGTCCAGCACATGCTCTGGAAACGCCAGCGCCACCGCCCGGAATGTCTCCACCCGGAAGTCGTCGGGACCGTACCCCTCTGGAGGAGCGACATCACCAGTGCGAATGCCCCGATAAGAGTAGGCGTCAGGGGCGAGATCGTGGCTGGGCCACTCCTCCGACCACCAGTAGGCGTTGTCGAGCGCCTGAAGCTCTTCGTAGGTCATGTCCCGCACTCGCCCGGTGGCATTGGTGGTGCGGTCGACGGTGTCGTCGTGGTGCACCACCAGCACTCGGTCGGCAGTCATCTGCAAATCCATCTCCAACACGTCAACCCCGGCGTAGGCCGCCTGGGAGAAGGCGTACATGGTGGAGTGGGGCCACGAGCGATCGCCGCCCGCGTGGCCGATGACCAACGGCCGACCCAGCGCCAACAACTCGCGCACCGTGCTGGCCGCCGGAGTCGGAACCGGAGGAAGCGCGGCCACGGTTGGCATCGGTGTGCTTGTTGGCGGCGGCACGGTAGGGGTGACGACAGGTGTTTGCTCGACTGGCTCCGGCTCCGCCCCATTCTCCTCAGCGGCCATCGGGGTTGCGGCTTGCGTCGGAGTGGGAGCTTCGGTGGGAGCTTCAGTGGGAGGGGCGGTTGTAGTTGTGGCAGGAGCCGGCGATGTCGTGTCTTGCTCGACGCTCGGACCGCTGCCGTCTCCGTCACCGCACCCCGCCAGCAGCACGCCCAGCAGGCCCAGCAGGCCCAGGGCCAACAGAGTGGACACGAACGCCGACAATGCCAACGATTTCGGCAAACGGCGCATTCCAGAGATTCTAGGGCCAAATTTCAGGATGCCTCGCTGGCACCATCCCGTCAGTACTGGGGCCCGCCGACCACCCCGTCGCGCATGTAGCCGGTGACGCCGGTGCGGGTGGCGCAGCAATGGCCGGTTTCGTTCATGCTCATCACCACCCGGCGATTTTCTTCGATCCACACTCGGCAGATGCCGGAATAGGAAACTGGAAAGTGTACCCGCTCCGACGCCATCACCAACTCCGACACAACCCGATTGATCACCCCACCGTGACAGGCCACCGCCACGTGCTGGCCGGGCTGGGCCTCGCACAGCCGCTCGAAAGCCGCCATCACCCGCTTGTGGAACTCCTCGGGGGTGTCCCAGCCAATGGACGCGTAGTCCTTGTTTCGTATGGCCTCCACGTAGTCCCCACCCTCAGTGGCCAGCAGTTCGGTGGGGAGGTAGATCTTGGAATTGCGGTCGATCTCGGTGAAGTCCTCTTCCAGCTCGATGTCCATGCCCAAACGGGCGGCCAGCGGCTCGATGGTCTCGATGGCCCGACGCTTGGTGCTGGAGATGATGTGGTCGAAGGGTTCGTGCTCCAGCCAGTCGGCCAGCCTCTCCGCCTGCCATTTGCCCAACTCACTCAACCCGGGATCGGCAATCTTGTCGATATTCCGCTCTCGCTCGGGCTGGCCGTGGCGAATGAAGGCGATCTGCACGTCAATACCCTACGCTGCGCTGATGGACAAAAAAGAAGCAGATCGTGTCGCTTGGAGCAACATCATGCTGGTCGATCCGCCCGACAGCGACGACCTGTACCTCCGATTCACCAAACGGGTGTTCAGCGACGTGTGGAGCCGCCCTGCGCTGGCGAGGCGGGAACGGCGCCTCGTCACACTGACCGCCATCGCCGCCACCGGCAACGGCCCCATCCTGCCCCACCACATGAAGCCGGCCTTGGAGTCGGGCGACCTCACCACCAAAGAACTGGCTGAGTGGGTGGTTCACATCGCCCACTACGCCGGCTGGCCGGCCAGTGCTCAGGCCTATACCGCCCTGCGGATGGCAGCGGCCGAACTCGGCATAGAGTTCGAAGACGACGACTGACGGAACTCGTCGCCAGCCAGCCCTACTCCAACGCCACCTCGTTGCAGGAAGAGGGGGCCCGCGCCGGATTGAACACACGCGGCCGCTGGTTCGACTCGGTGCCCGAGCGGTCGGTGTTCAGATAGGCCTCAATGGCGTTGGCGGTGGCTTTGGCGGCTACGCGGATGTACTCGTCGGTAGCGAACAAGGCGGCTTCGGAACGGTTGGTTAGGTAGCCGTATTCGACGAGGACCGCGGGAACATTGGGCAGACTGATCATGCCGTAGGCGTCGCTTCCGCGAGTTGACAGAACGCGCAGCACTCCGGCATCGAGCACCCGACTCCACGAGACGTTTTCGAATCCTGCCAGCGCGCCGGTGATCTCCTGATGGAGCAGCCCGCCCAGCCGCGCCGAATCGGCGCGAGCCAGTTGGGCCGACACCGACTGCACGTATACCTCAGTGCCTGGTCGGTTGCCGATACTGAAGGTTGGTCCGTTGTGGTGGATCGAGACCAAGGCTTCAGCTCCCAGGGCGTCGGCGAATGCGGATCGAACCGACAGCGGGGACCCGTAGTGGCCGGTTCGAGTGGATGCGGCGGGAATGCCCCGACTCGACAGCTCGTTCAATACCGCATAGCTGAGGGTCAGGTTCAGGTCGTGCTCGGCCAACCCGTTGGGTCCGACCGCACCGATGTCATAGGAGCCACCATGGCCTGGATCCACGACCACACGCACCCCCTGGAGGGGCAGTCCGGCACTGACTGTGGAAATCGAGCCGCACGGCGTCATGACGATGAATCTCCCCTCGTTCACCTCCGGCGTGGGAGCCGACACACCCTTGTCGCCGTCCGGTCGCGCAGGAAAAGACTCCCCGTCCACCCCCAAAACGGCTACCGACACACCGCTCGGCGTGATCAGCCCCGGCGGAGGACCGCCCTCGAGATCTCCGGGCCGCACCAGAGCGTCAAGGGCCAAAGACGGAGTTTGCTTCGAATTGGCTTGGCCAGGACAGCCTCCAGGGGTGATGGCGGTGTCGATTTTGAAGTCGAACCGGCAGCGGTAGGTGTTCAGCAGCGCCTCTTGGACAGCGACCAACCGATCCCGAACGGCAATGTCTTCAGAGGTGGGAATCCCCTCAAACTTCGCCGGTCGAGAAAACCCCTGAGTTGGATAGCCATTGGTGCAGCCGCCGGCCACCGCCCCAATGTCGAGTCCGAATTGGCATCGATAGACATTGAGCAGCGTTTCCTGGGCGGCAATGAGGTTGTCGCGCAACACGATGTCCTCGCTGGTAAACCCGCCCCTTGAGGCACTCTGCGCACTCGCTCCAGAGACACCCAAGGTCAGCGCCAGCAAGCTCACCGCTAATGCCCATAAGGCGCGATTTGAACCGACGGCGAGTCGTCCGGAATTGGACACCACGAAAACGTATAAATCCACCCTGTGCAACCGCCAATCCCGGTTGAACCCGGATATCCATGTTCAACCAGGTTGCGGGTCGTTGATGTCAGCCGACTTTGATCTCCCCAGAAGGATCAATAGCGGCCGTCGCGGTAGCTCCCTCGGCAATGGCACCGCTGAGGACGGCTTCAGCAAGGTGGTCGGCCAGCTCCCGCTGGATAATCCGCTTGAGCGGGCGGGCGCCGTAGGCCGGGTCGTAGCCGTCGGCGGCCAGCTTGGCCCGAACCTCGTCAGGCACCACTAGGTGAATGCGGCGGTCGGACAGGCGTTCAGCCAGACGGTCGATCTGGAGGTCGACGATTTTGGCCAAGTGCTCGGGCTTCAGCTCGCCGAACGTCACGATGTCATCGATGCGGTTCACGAACTCGGGGCGGAAGTACTCCTTGGGATCCACTGCCAAATTGGACGTCATGATCAGCACTGCGTTGGTGAAGTCCACCGTGCGCCCCTGGCCGTCGGTCAGGCGGCCGTCGTCCATGAGCTGCAAGAGCACGTTGAACACTTCGGGGTGGGCCTTCTCGATCTCATCCAGCAACACCACTGCGTAGGGGCGCCGCCGCACGGCCTCGGTGAGCTGGCCTCCCTCGTCGAACCCGACATAGCCCGGGGGCGCGCCAATGAGGCGCGACACGCTGTGCTTTTCCATGTACTCCGACATGTCGATGCGGACCATGGCCCGCTCGTCGTCGAACAAGAAATCAGCCAGCGTTCGGGCCAGCTCGGTCTTGCCCACGCCAGTGGGGCCGATGAACAGGAACGATCCAATGGGCCGGTTTGGATCCGACAACCCGGCCCGGCTGCGGCGTATAGCCGAGGCCACCAGATGTACCGGTTCGGTTTGGCCAATGACCCGCTGGCTCAGCACCGATTCCAAGCGCAGCAGCTTGTCGGTCTCGCCTTCCATCAGGCGGGTGACCGGCACCCCGGTCCAGCGGGACACCACTGCCGCCACATCGTCGGGGTCCACTTCCTCCTTCAACATCTGCCGGTCGGCCTGGAGCTCGGCCAATCGCTGGTCGGCCTCGGCGATTTGGCGCTCCAGCTCGGGCAGTTTGCCGAAGCGGATCTCAGCGGCCCGCTCCAGATCGGCTTCCCGGTCCAAGGCGGTGCTCAGGGCGTCGTGTTCTTCCTTCAGCGTTCTGATCTGGCCGATGGCCTCCTTCTCCGACTGCCAGTGGGCCTGCATACCGGCCAACTCTTCCCGCAGGTTGGCCAGCTCCTCTTCCAAAGCCTCCAGCCGTTCGGCCGACGCGGCATCGGATTCCTTGGCCAGCGCCACCTGCTCGATCTCAAGCTGGCGGATACGGCGATCCACTACGTCGATCTCGGTGGGCATGGAGTCGATCTCGATGCGGAGCATGGACGCAGCCTCGTCCACCAGGTCGATGGCCTTGTCGGGCAGGAACCGCCCGGTCACGTATCGGTCGGACAGCACGGCGGCCGACACCAAAGCGGCGTCTTGGATGCGGACGCCGTGGTGGACCTCGTAACGCTCCTTGAGCCCCCTCAGAATGGCGATGGCGTCTTCCACCGACGGCTCACCCACGTACACCTGTTGGAAGCGTCGCTCCAGGGCGGCGTCCTTTTCGATGTGGGTGCGAAACTCGTCCAGCGTGGTGGCGCCAATCATGCGCAACTCGCCCCGGGCCAGCATGGGCTTGATCATGTTGCCGGCGTCCATGGCCCCTTCGGCTGCCCCCGCTCCCACGATGGTGTGGAGCTCGTCCATGAACGTGATCACCTCGCCGTCGGCGTCGGTGATCTCTTTCAGAACCGCCTTGAGCCTCTCCTCGAACTCTCCCCGGTACTTGGCCCCGGCCACCATGGCCGACATGTCGAGGGCCACCAGCCGCTTGTTCTTCAAACCCTCGGGCACGTCGCCGTCGGCAATGCGAAGGGCCAAGCCCTCCACAATCGCGGTCTTGCCCACCCCCGGCTCGCCGATCAGCACCGGGTTGTTCTTGGTGCGGCGGCTCAGCACCTGGATGGTCCGGCGGATCTCCTCGTCCCGGCCGATCACCGGATCGAGCTTGCCGTCCCGGGCCAACACGGTGAGATCCCGACCGTACTTCTCCAGCGCCTGGTAGGAGTCTTCCGGCGTGGTCGAGGTCACCCGGTGCGATCCCCGAACCTCGGCCAGCGCTTCCAGCAGCCGGTTGCGGCCCACCCCCACCCGGTCGGCCATGGCCAACAGCAGGTGCTCAGTGGACAGGTATTCGTCGCCCAACTCGGTGCGGGCAACATCGGCGGTGTCCACGGTCTTGACTAGGTCGCGCGATGTGCGGACTTCGGTGCCGTAGGCGGACGGCAACTGGCTGAGCGATGCCTCCAACTGGGCTCGCAACTCGGGCAGCGCCACCCCCGTGCGTTGCAGCACCGGCAGCACCACCCCTTCGGCCTGGCCGATCAGGGCCAACATCAAATGGTCGGGGGTCACCTCGGGGTGGCTCTTCGACTGAGCCATGGCGGTGGCGTCGTTGAAGGCCTCCCTGGTCTTCAACGTCCACCGGTTGGGGTCAAGCATCTGCGTGCACCTCGTTTTGCCTTGATTGTCTGCTTCCTCTATGGATAACCGCCGGAAGTTGAGGGTATTCCACTCAATTTTCTTTCTTGTGGGTGACCATGCCTAAGGCGACCAGCCCGGCGATCCCGCAGACGATGGCCAACACGGTGAAAAACAGGTCGTAGTCGTCCAGGTCGCCACCCAACATGGCCACCCCGACGGCCACTCCGATGGCCCCGCCTATGCGAATGACGGTCTGCACGGTGCCTGCGGCCAGCCCCAGCTGGCCGGGGGGCACGCCAAAGGCGATGGCGCTGTTGACTCCGGGAAATGTGGTGCCCACGCCAAATCCCATCAACAGCGCGGCCGGGAACCACACTGCCGCCCACTCCCTCTCCGGACCGGCAAAAGCCACCACCCACACGCAGCCCAACGCGATGCAACTGGCCGCGGGCACCATGACCACCCGGTGGCCAAATCGTTCCATGATTCGGCCGGTGGCATAGCCCACCGTGCTGGACGCCGCGGTGAGCGGGGTGAGCAGCAGTCCTGCGGCCAGCGTGGAATACCCCCACGGTCCCCTGAGGAATTGCACCAGCGCCAGAAAGACGCCGAAGAACGCCACCCCAACCAGCAGCGCCACCACCGCGGTGGATGCAAACACCCGGTGGCGAAATAGGGCAAGATCGATCACTGGCGAAGGATGCCGTCCGCAGCGCACCAGGAACGCCGCCATGCCCACCACTGCCGCCGCGAAAGCCCCGATGACCCGGGGGTCGTCCGATCCCCACTCATTGAACTGGACTATGCCCAGCACCAGCGCGGCCGTGCCGAGGCCAGCCAGCACCACCCCGACCATGTCGGGCAACTCGGCATCTTCGTCGGCCGTCGATTCGGAGATGAGGCTCCGGCGGGCCAGCACGGCCACACCTACCGGTGCAACCAGGAAGAACCCGGCCCGCCACGAGGCGAATTCGATGGCCAGCGCCCCCAGCGTGGGGGCGAGAGAGGCCACCACGCCAGCCACGGTGGACCACACCCCTACCGCGATGGCCCGCCGCTGAGGGCCGAGGGTGGACATCACCAGGGCCAGACCGGAGGTGATGAGGCTTGAGCCGCCGAAGGCCTGGTAGCACCGGGCTGCGATCATGGCCGGAGCGTTGGGGGCCAGCCCAACTGCGGCTGAGCCGGTGACGAAGATGGCTATGGCCCACAAGAACACCCGTCGGTGGCCGATCCGGTCGGCTAGGCGCCCCGCCGGAATGAGCAGGGCCGCCACCATGATGTTGTAGCCGCTGATCACCCACGACACCTGGGTGGCCGGGGTGTCGCTGAAGGTGTCGATGATCTCCGGGTAGGCCACGAACATCAGCGTCACGTCCAGGGAACTGGCGGCCGAGGCCAGCGACACCAACCACAACGCCTTCCACTCCCGACTCACGGTTCCTGACGGTACTCTCAGGCCATGGACACCACGCCGGTCATCATCGAAGTCGCCCTCAACGGCACCACCACTCGGGAGCGCAATCCCCACGTGCCCATCAGCCGGGAGGAGCTCATCGAGGAAGGTCTGGCCTGCATTGAGGCCGGGGCCACCATCATCCACTGTCACATCGCCAATATGCGGGTGCCGGCCGCGGAGGCCGCCGCCGAGTATCGGGCCACCTTCGAGCCGTGGGTGGCTGCCGACCCCGATGTGCTGGTGCTGCCCACCCTGGGATGGGGCCAGAACATGGCCGAGAAGCTCGGCCATCTGGAGTATCTGTCCGAAGGGGGATTGCAGCGATTGGGATTCATCGACCCCGGCACCATGATCTTGGGCAAGGCCGGGGCCAACGGCCTGCCCGATCCCAACAGCCACGTCTACATCAACACCTATAGCGACATGGAAGTGGCCATCGAGCAGTGCAATCGCTTGGGCCTGGGCATGCACTTCGCCATTTTTGAGCCTGGCTTTCTGCGCAACGTGCTTTCCTATTGGCGCTACGGCCAGCTCACCCCCGGCTCGTTCGTGAAGTTCTACCTCGGCGGGCCGGGCGGCTACTTCGCCATCGGCGACAGCGTGAGCTTCGGCCTGCCCCCCACCGAAAAGGCGCTGGACGCCTACCTGGAGATGTTGGACCTGGCCGGCTGCGATCTTCCCTGGTTCGCCGCGGTGGTGGGCGGCGACCTCATCGAGTCCCCGATTCCTCAACTCGCCCTGGAACGGGGCGGCCACCTCCGCGTGGGTCACGAGGACTACGCCGGCGACCGCCCCCGCCCAAACCGCGAGCTCGTGGCCGAAGTCGCCGCGCTGGCCGGCGACATGGGCCGCCCGGTGGCCACCGCCGCCCAAGCCGTCGAGATCCTCGGCCTCCCCGCCCGCCAAATCGCGGGGGTCTAGCGCTAGACCCAATCAGGAAGCCCACCGGGTTCCCCTCTGCGAGTGCTGGCTTCTAGGGTTTGGGCATGGCCAGCGAATACCTTGACCGGGCTCGGGAGCTGCGTTCGCTGATCGACGAGAACGCGGCCAAGACCGACGGGCTGCCCATCCCCCAGGAGACGGTGAATGCCTTAGTGGACGCCGAGCTGCACAAGGTGATGGTCCCGGAGGCGGTGGGCGGGATCGAGATCCCCATCAATGACTGCATCGACGTATGGGCCGAGATTTCCCGGGCTGACGGCTCGGTGGGCTGGTGCCTGATGGCCAGCGGTGCGGCTACGGCTTACTTCGCGGCTTGGTGCCCCGATGAGCACATCGATCGGATGTTCGCCGACGGAGTTCCCTTGTCGGCCGGGCAGTTCGCCCCCAACGGCACCGCCGTCCCCGACGGCGACGGATTCCGAGTAAGCGGCCGCTATTCGTTCGGCAGCGGCATCAACCACGCCCAGTGGGCCGGGGCGGGGGTGTTCACCGAAGAGCCCGAGGGGGTGGACCCCCGCTTCTTGTTTGCCATCTACCCGGTGGAGAAGGCCCAGATCACCGGCAACTGGGACGTGATGGGCCTCCAGGCCACCGCCAGCTACGACTACACCCTCGATGACGTGTACGTGCCCGGTACCGCCACCTTCGACATGTTCGACCTCACCGTGTACCGGGGCGGCCCCCTCTACAAGCTGGGGGTGATGCCCCTCACCGCCGCCGGACACGCCGGATTCGCCATCGGGGTGGTCCAGCGGGGTCTCGACGAGCTTCTCGCGGTGGCCCGTTCCAAGCACCGCATGGGCGACACCACACCGATGGCCCAAAGCGACCGCTTCATCCACGAGATTGGGGAGCTCGAGTCTCGCTTCCGGGCGGCCTGCTCCTGGCTTCACGACACGTTCACCACTGCCGAGCGCACTGTGATCGACACCGGAACTCCCGATCCGATGGAAGCGCTCCTCACCCGTCAGGCCACTGCCTACATCACCCAGGAGGGGGCTGACATCCTGCGCCGGGCCTATTTGCTGGCTGGAACCGACGCTCTCCGCTCCGGCGGCCTCCAGCGGGCCTTCCGGGACATACACGCCGGCACTCAGCACTACTTCGCCGGCGCCGGTCCCACCCTCGAACTCGGCCAAGCCCTCCTCGCCGCGGCCCCCGACAACCCCCTAGATGCCTGATTGTCGATTGAGCGGAACCTCTCCTAGGTCCTGTGCGTCTTACAGGCAATGAACAAGGGACTTGTAGGCGTCCTCGCCTGCCTCGCCCTGATTGCCACCATCACGGCAATAAAGTCCAGCGCGTCGGCTTCCGATGAAGCATCTCCGTCAACAGTCTCAAGCGTCGACTGCGAGGCTCGCCACCAGTTCGGCACCGGCGACTGGTATTCCCCTGACGGGACCACCTGCGTGTTGGCCAATTACTTCCCCAACGAAGATCCGGCGCTGAGCTTTGCCATCGAGCTCTGGCGCACCGAGAACCCTGACCAATACCTGGACTACCTCGACCGAGCCGTCGACCAGGCCAACGGCGGTTCAGCCTCTATTGGCGAAAGGGATCCGGCTACCCGCAACTCGACTACCCCTGCTGCTGCACCAACCGACTTCCCGTCTGCCGACTTTGTCTGCACAGTCCGCCACGGCTTTGGCACCGGCGATTGGTACTCCCCCGATCGCAGAACTTGCGCCCTTGTCAACTACTTCCCCGGGGAAGATCCCAACTTCGGCGCTGCTGTCGAGCTCTGGCGCACCGAAAACCCCGACAAGTACCAGAGCTACCTCGACCGGATCCCCGCCCCGGCCACCCCAAACCGATACAAGGCTGTGGTGGCGGGCGGTCATCACACCTGCGGCCTGCGAGTCAACGGCACCATCAATTGCTGGGGCCGAAACGACGATGGCCAAACCGACGCCCCCGACGGCACTTACACCTCAATCGCGACCAGCGGCGACTTCCTGTGCGCACTTGCCACCGATCAGACCATCGCCTGTTGGGGAAACAACTTCTTTGGCCAAACCGACGCCCCCGAAGGGGCCTTCACCGACATAGCGGTGGGAAGCAATTTCTCGTGCGGGATCAGAACTGACGGCACGATCATTTGTTGGGGTGACAATCGGTACGGACAAACCGACGTCCCCGACGGCACCTTCACTACTGTCGCGGCTAGCCACGACCATTCGTGTGCACTGCGCACCAATCAGACCACCACCTGTTGGGGTAGCGAGGTGTATGCGCTCGGAGTCACCACATACACCGACATCTCAATCGACCGCACTGTCACTTGCGTCCTCGCGACCAATCAGACCATCTCCTGCTGGGACAACGACGGCCGTGTTCAATCCGACCTCCCCGCCGGAAGTTTCGCCGACATTTCTGCAGCAAGTCACTCTTCCTGCGCGTTGCGCTCCGATCAGACCGTCGCCTGCTGGGGATGGAGCCGCCAAACTGCCATTCCCGACGGCACCTACACCGAGATTTCACAAGGTCCTTGCGCTCTTTCCACCAACCAGACCATCCATTGCTGGGGCAACAACGACTACGGCCAGGCCGACGTTCCCGACGGCACCTATACGAGCGTCACATCCAGCGGCGCCCACTCCTGCGGGCTGCGCGCCAACCAAACCATTACTTGCTGGGGTGCTAATTGGAATGGACAGGCCACCACTCCAGACAGTCAGTTCACTGCCGTGGACCGATATGCATATCCTCCCCCTGGCGTCCTACTTCCAATGGGTGCCTACTCGTGTGGCCTGCACACTGATCAATCAATCTCCTGCTGGGGCTACCAAGAGGACTTTCCTTCTGGCACATTTGCCGCAGTCTCAGCAGGAGAGAGATTCGGGTGCGGCATCCATACTGACCAATCCATCACTTGCTGGGGCAACAACGAACACGGCCAAATCGAGCCACCCGACGGCACATTCACCGCGGTCTCAGCTGGCAAGTTCCGCGCATGTGCAATCCGAACTGACCACACCATCGCCTGCTGGCCCGGACAGGACGCCGTACCCGACGGCACATTCACCGCGGTGACTGCCGATTTTGGCCACGCGTGCGGCATCCGAACCGACCAAACCATCACTTGCTGGGGTGCCAATAGCGATGGACAAGCTGACGCTCCCGAAGGCACTTTCACCGACATTTTCGCGGGAAGCAATCTCGGCGTATACAACGGCGGCCACTACTCCTGCGGACTCAGAAGCAGCGGCATTGTGGCCTGCTGGGGCAGTGTCATATACGACGGACAATTGAGTTCCCTCGACGATGCCTATTCCTCTATCGCCGACGGTTCCTATCAGACCTGCGCACGTGGTCTGGATCTGGCCCTCACTTGCTGGGGAAGAAACGAATACGAGCAATCCGATGCCCCCGAGGGCACATTCCTCGACATAGTGGCCAGCAGTGCTCAAACTTGTGCGCTGCACACCGACCGAACCATCAGCTGTTGGATGACGGTTGCTCTGGAAGGGCCCTGGGTGTCCGATGAAATTGCCTTAATTCCCGCGGGAACCTACCTAGCCATCTCTGCGGGATATGTCCACACGTGCGGGCTGCGAACCAACCAGACCATCGCCTGCTGGGGCACCCACGGCTACTCGAATAACTTCGGACAACTCGATGTGCCCGATGGCACCTATACCGCTGTGGCTGCTGCCGGCGAATACTCATGCGGGCTGCGGACCGACCAGACCATCACCTGTTGGGGCAACAACGAATACGGCCAAACCGACGCTCCCGAAGGCACCTTCTCAGTCATCGCCTCTGGCTACTACCACTCCTGTGGGCTGCGCACCAGCGGTGCTGTTGCCTGCTGGGGCTCGAACGCACGCGGTCAGACCGACGCCCCCGAAGATGCCTTCTGGTACATCGCCGCCGGATACCGCCACACCTGTGGATTTCGCCCCGACCGAACCATCACCTGCTGGGGCAGCAACATCTTCGGCCAAAGCGACGCCCCCGACGGCACATTCAAGAATCTCATCGTTGAAGGAAATACTTCATGCGCACTCCGGGTTGATGAAGTCTTCCTTTGCTGGGGCTACGACTTTGCTTTCCAGCGGGACGAATTCCGTTAGGCCATCCAGTCCGCAATCGAGGGCAATTTGATCGCCGCCATCTACCTTCCCAACGCCTGAGAAGTACGGTTGCGCCATGAGCACTGATCTGTTTGAGCGGTTCAAGGTGATTGATGTGGATACGCATCTCACTGAGCCGCCGGATGTGTGGACGGCGCGGGTGCCGGCCAGCTTGCACGACAAGGTCCCCCACATTGAGCGGGTGGATGGGCGGGACACCTGGATGGTGAACGGAGAGAGCTTGGGAGCCCCCGGCTACTACTCCATGGCCGGTTTCGACGGTCTTATACCGGTGAAGATCCCCCAGACCTACGACGAGATCGCCCCCTCGATGTACGACGCCGGTGCCCGACTGGAGTTCATGGATGCCCAGGGGATCTGGGCCCAGATCCTGTATCCCAATGTGGGCGGGTTCGGCAACGGCTACTTCCTGCGCCTCGGCGACCGGGAGGTGGTGGCCCAGTGCGTGGCCGCCTACAACGACTTCCTCACCGACTGGACCGCCGTAGATGCCGACCGGCTCATCCCCATCACCGCGGTCCCGTTTTGGGACCTAGAACTGGCCCAGGCCGAAATCGAGCGGTGCGCTGGGCTGGGCCACAGGGCCATCAACTTCTGCAACCAACCCCAGGACTACGGCCAGCCCCCGCTGGGCCACCAGCACTGGGATCCCATCTGGTCACTGGCCCAGGAAGCAAACCTGGCCGTCAGCTTCCACGTGGGCGGCGGCAACATGGGCACGCTCATGGTCGACGAGGCCGAGATGGGGTGGCTGACCAACTACGCCAAGGTGTCGTCGATGGTCTTCCTCGACAACATGCGCTGCATCGCCGACCTCATCTTCGGCGGGGTGTGCCACCGATTCCCCGACCTGCAACTGGTCTCGGTGGAGAGCGGAGCGGGCTGGATTCCCCCAGCCTTAGAGGCCTTCGATTGGCAATGGCGCAACGGCGGCGTCCACCTGGAGCACCCCGAGTACGACCTCTTGCCCAGCGAGTACTTCGAGCGCCAGATTTACGGCTGCTTCTGGTTCGAGCAGGCCGGTGCTGTGGCTGCCATCGAGAGGTTCCCGAACAACATCTTGTACGAGACCGATTACCCCCACCCCACCTGCCAGCACCCCGGCCCGGCCACCCCGGCCCAATACCCCCGGGACTACGCCCAGGGCGCACTCGGCGGCTTGAGCGACGAGCTGTTGGCCAAGGTCCTCCACGACAACGCCGCCCGGGTTTACCGCCTGGACTGACTCATCTGATGGGCGCGCCGATACGCTGAGCCGATGGCTCTCGGGGTACCCGCGCAAACCGTCACCGACGCCTGCGGTCCCGATCCGGGCTTCTTCTGCGAGCTGGTCTTCGACAACACCGAGAACGAGCGGCTGGCCGAGATAATCGGCTGGGTAGTGGAGCGGCCCCTGCGGATCATCCTCATCCTGCTGGTGGCCTGGATCATCAAGAAGATCGTTCACAAGGTGATCGAACGGGCTGTGGCCCGACTGGTGCGCCAGAGCGAGACCGAGACCGAGGAGCAGTTGGAGAGCGCCGGCAAACTGGACTTCGGCGCACGGGCAGCCAAGGCCATCAACCGAATCCAAGAGCGCCAGGCGCGCAGCTCCCAGCGAATCGAGACCATCGCCGCGGTAATGAAGAGCCTGGCCACTGCGCTCATCCTGGCGGTGGCCGCTCTGTTGTGTTTGAGCGAGCTCAACATCGACCTGGCCCCATTGATCGCCGGGGCCGGTATTGCCGGCCTGGCGGTGGGCTTCGGGGCACAGTCGCTGGTACGGGACTTCTTGGCCGGCATGTTCATCCTGATCGAAGACCAGTTCGGAGTGGGCGACGTCGTAGACGTGGGCGACACCTCGGGCACCATCGAGAAGGTCAGCCTGCGCACCACCACCCTGCGAGACGTGAGCGGCGTGGTATGGACCGTGCCCAACGGGGAGATCCGCCGAACGGCCAACCACTCACAGCTGTGGTCGCGGGCCATCTTGGACATCGGGGTCAGCTACGACACCGACATCGACCAGGCCAGCGACATCATGAAGGGGGTGGCCGACGGGCTTTGGCGCGAGAACGATCCAGACCTCACCATCCTGGAGGAGCCCTCGGTGTGGGGAGTTCAGGAGCTGGGCAACGATGCGGTGGTGATCCGCCTCGTGGTCAAGACCGATCCCAGCGAACAGTGGGGGGTGGGCCGCGTTCTGCGGGCTCGCATCAAGAAGGCCTTCGACGAGGCTGGCATCGAAATCCCCTTCCCCCAGCGCACTGTGTGGATCCGCAACGAAGACGACGCCGACGACGACCCATCGCAGCGCTCAGTCGGTGGGCGTGAACGAGCCGTCGGCACCGGCGATGACGTGGCGCCCGCAGAACTCCCCGGCGACGGTGGCGGCCATGACGGCGGGAACGGCGGAGACGAGTAGAGTTCGGGCCCCGTCAGCGAATTCGCCGATAACCACCGCCCGCTCTGGACCATCCCGGCCCCAAATCACGGTGTAGGACACAACTTCCGCTGTCTCGTTGTCACCCGTCCGGTAGGGCTTGGGCTGAAGCTCAGCGGCCACTGCGTCGGTCACGTCCAAGTTGGCGAATGGCTGCGTCGGCGGCTCGGCCGACCAGACGCTGGCCCCCTGCTTGGTGATCATCCCGCTGATAGAGGTCAGCAGCCCGGTCGACACGGGATCGGCCCGCAACACCTGGGCCATCTTCACCGCCGCCTGGATCACGTAGTTGTTGAGCGGTCCTCCGGCCCAGGTCATGCCCCCGGTGACGGTCAGGTCCCGGTCCAAGTCGATGTCCAACTCCAGCGCCTGAGTGCGCACCGCGATAGGGAAGCAGGAGTACAGGTCTACGTGGCCAGCCTCGCTTGGGGCCATGCCCACATGGTCGGCTACTGCCCGGCCGGCGTAGGCGAACCCCGGACTGCGATGGAGTTCGGGCCGCTCGGTCACCGGCACCATGTGGTTGGACTCGGCCGCAGCCCAGGGGAACACCCAGCGATCCGAAGAGATGCCTAGGGCCCGAGCGGTTCCGGCTGAACAGAAGATCAGCGCGGCGGCCTGGTCCACGTTCCACTGGGAGTTGTGCCACTTGGTGTAGGGCCAAGCCAGCATCCGGTTGCCGTTCTCGGGAGTGGCGATTGCCGCGGCGTCCAGACCGTCCCGGAACCAGGCATCGGGGTTAGCCGCGGCCACCTGGGCGAAGCGGGCCCATAGTCCGGCCACCTCGTCGCGGTGCTCTTCGATGGACTGGCCGTCGGCGAACCGACGGGCGTTCTCGATCATGGCGTAGTGGTGGGTGGCCATCACCAGTCCGGTGTCTATCTCTGCTCGGCTGATGATCATCCCGTGGGGGGTGACGAAGTCATCGGGCTCGGCACCGCCTTGGTCTGTATCGGGAGCCTCGATCCCGGTGATTGACGCCCGTAGTCCCCGATACTTGGCCTCCCCGCCCACCACCGCGATCACGTCGGCCGACCCCGAAGCGATGGCCGCGGCCGCATCGCCCATCACCGCGGTCTGCAAGATGCCCACATCACCCAGATAGCTCCGGGCCTGGGTCGCCCCCACCTCGTCAGCCACCCACCGGGCCGGATCGGCGTAGCCCCAGGTACCTTGGGTCACCCTCACCTGGTCCAATCGGTCTATCAGGCTGCTGGACCCGGCGTCATCGGCCGCCGCCGCCAGCGCATCGGCCATCAGACCAACTGCCTCCTTTGCCTCGGTGGGATCATCAAGCCGCTGAGCAGTCGTCCCCACCCCCACCAACACCGGCGTTCTGTCGTCAATCGTCACGTCCGCACCCTAACGGCCCCCATAGCGCCGAGACGATGTACCGTCGGGACATGGAGCAGTGGGAATTAATCGCTCGAGAATCAATCCGGGACTTGGTGGCCCGGTACAACGCCAACGGCGACTCGGGCCGTTTCGACCAGGTCATGGACCTGTTCGCCTCCGACGCCATCATGCGAACGCCGACTCAGCCCGACAAGTACGGCATCGACGAGATCCGCACCATTTTCACCGGGGCCCAAGACACTTTGTCCGACATTGGCGGCGGCACTCCCAAGTACATCCGCCACCACACCGCCACCCACCAGATCGACCTTCTCTCGCCCACCGAGGCCAATGGCCGCTGCTACTACCACGTGATCATGGAGCACGGCCTCGACCACTGGGGCCGCTACATCGACCGTTACGGCGTGGTGGACGGCCGGTGGCTCTTCACGGAGCGGTCGGTGACCATGGACGGCTACATCCCCGGTGGTTGGGGCGACCACAACGCCAGCCGAGGCAAGGATTATTAGACTCTCTACACCTGTTATACACGCTGTACATTTATAATGTGTATAACATGGCCATATGGAGCAGCCCAGCACCCGTACTCGCACCAATATCGAGATTGACGATCAGCTCCTCGACGTGGTGATGCGCCGGTACAACTTGCGCACCAAGACAGAAGCCGTTGACATCGCCTTAAGCCGACTAGCAGGACTTCCTCTAACTACTCAAGAAATTTTGGGAATGCAGGGAGCGCAACTCATCGGCGACATCCCGCCCGACACCGGCCTCCACCCCATCGGGTTCCAGACGTGATCCTGGCTGACACCTCGGCGTGGATGGAGTACGACCGAGGCACCGATTCCCCTGCCCACCGAAAACTGGTCGAACTCATCGCCGAAGGCGGCCAAAACGTGGCCGTCACCGAACCGGTTCTCATGGAGGTGCTGGGAGGGGCCAATGACGACCAAAACCACCAACGGCTCTACAACCTGCTGACGTCGTTGTCGTGGCTGGCCATGAACCCGGCCGCCGACTTCGAGGGCGCGGCCCGCATCAACCGGGTCTGCCGAACCAGTGGGGTGGCCGCACCGGGCTACATCGTTTGCATGATCGCCAACATCGCCATGCGAACCGAATCAGAGATCCTCACCGCCGACCAGGACTTTCACCGTGTGGCCGAGCTATTCCCCCTCAAGTTCGCAGCGATGCCCTAGGGCGACGGGGTATTGGCGTCGAGCACCGCACCGGGCTTGGCGCCGGTAAGCGACCCCTCCACCTGGGTCACCACGCCGTTGACCGCGGTGGCCCGGTAGCCGCCAGCCGGCCGTCGCAAGCGGGGAGCGCCCGAGGGCAGGTCGGACACGAAACCGTCGATATCCCACGACAGCTCGTCCAAGTCGAACACCGTCACATCGCCGGCATAGCCGGGCAGCAGGCGTCCCCGGTCGTTGAACCCCAAGATCTCGGCTTGTCGACCGGTGATCTCATAGACCGCCCGCTCAAGTTCCAGGTCGCCCCGGTCGCGCACATGGCGGGTCAAGAGCAGGGTGGTGTCGCCCGCCGCACACATCATCTGCACGTGCGCTCCGGCGTCGGAAGCGCTGATGAGACAGCGCTCGTCGGCGATCATCTGGGCCACGCCGTCGGTGTTGCTGTTGCTCACCCCCATGGCCACCACCCCGGGCTCCAAGTCGTTCTCCAGAATCCAGTCGGCAAAAACGTCCGAAGGATGCCCGCCTCGAACCTCGGTCAGATCGGCCAGAGAGCGGCCCAGCCAAGCCTCGTTGTCGGGACGAGTCACCGAGGTGAACCGCGCGAAGTCGGGCCGGTTGATGGGGAACAGCGACTTCTCGGTGGCGTCCCACTCATTGCGGGCAATCTCCCGCCAGCCGGGATCGGCCAGCATCTCCTGTCGGGCCTGCCCCTTGACCCCCATTATCTGGTTCCATCCTTTGGGGAGCATCATGAACACCATGGTCTGCTCCCAGCTCACATTGAGGTCCACGGTGCGGGGCGAGGAGATGGGCCACATGTCGCAGCCCTCATCCCGAATCGCCTGGGTGAACGCCATGTATTCCTCTGGACGGTGCGGGGCCATGTCGCTGTGGGAAATCCCGTTCCAGATAGAGGCCACCCCTCGGGGACCGAGCACCCGGGCCATCCGCCGGATATCGGCTTCGGGATCATCGCCAGTGAGGTTGGGGATGAACTCGACCAATCCGTGGCCCGCGGCAGACAGCACATCGGCCAACGCGCTCAACTCCCCATCGCAGGCCAGCCGACTGGGCACCGGGCGGCTCCGCCGGTCCAAATCGAAGAATGAGGTGCTGAAGCCATAGCAACCTGCCTCCATGGCATCGGCCATTTCTGAGGCCATAGCGGCAATCTCGTCCGCAGTTGCCTCTCGGGTCCAGGCATCGTCACCCATGACGTAGATCCGCAACATGGAATGGCCGATCAGCGATGCCATGTTCAGCGCTATTCCTCCTTGGTTCATGGCATCGCGGTATTGGCGCCAAGAACCCCAAGTCCAGGGAACACCCGACTCGAAGTCGGCCACCGGCATGTCCTCGATGTAGCAGAACACGTCGATGAGCTCGTCAAGATCCTCGGGCTTTGCCGGGGCCAGCGACAGCGAACAATTGCCGATCAATGCAGTGGTCACCCCGTGCTGGGGCATTGGGTCGCAACCCCGATCCCAGAACATCGACGGATCCAGATGGGTGTGGGAGTCGATGAACCCAGGGGTCACGTAGCAGCCGCCGGCATCCAGTTCGGTCTCACCATCGGGGGCCAGACTGGGACCAACCTCAGTGACAACGCCTCCGTTGATGCGCACATCGGCGGTCCGGGCCGGAACCCCGGTACCGTCGATCAGATTGCCGCCGCGAATGATCAGGTCAGACATGGGCCAAACGATAAACAACAGAACTACTTCTCATCTCATCAGCGCCGAGGCACTTCCGCGATAGAAAATAGGACTATGACCGATCCCATCAGCACTGACGCCCTTGAAACACTGGCCGCCAAGCAAGCCATCACCGAGGTGATCTACGGCTACTGCCGAGCGCTCGACCGGATGGACAAGGATGCGGCCTACGCGGTCTGGCACTCCGACGGGACCGCCGATTACGGCGAGGACATCTACCAGGGAACCGGTTGGGGATTCGTGGACTGGGTCTGGACAGCCCACGCCGCCATGTCCACCCATAGCCACCAGATCACCAACGTGTTGATCAAGGTGGACGGTGACCGAGCCGTCAGTGAGGCCTATGTGACCGTCGCGCTGCGCACCCTGCCGTTCGGCGAGAGTGCCGATGTCGCCGACATCTACAGCCGAGGCCGCTACGTCGACCAGTGGTCCCACCGGGATGGGCGGTGGGCCATCGACCACCGCAATTACATCACCGACCACTCCGTGACCTTGCCCAATTCAGACCCGCCCCCCCACGATCCCCGGTCAATCCGCGGCCCCGAAGATCCATCGGTCGTGCTGTTTGGCTAACTGTCAACACTTCTATCGCGCGCTGACGAGTTGATCTGATATAGCGAATCGATATAATCGTGATCTCATGTTGGATCTCGCGGTGCTTGGACTGCTCAAAGAGGGCGACCTCCACGGCTACGAGCTGAACAAGCGCCTCAAGTCTCTGGTCGGCGGATACGCCAACTCCTACGGTGCGCTTTATCCCGCCTTGGCCCGCTTGGAGCGCCGCGGCTGGGTGAGCTCCACCGCGGTGGCCCCCGAGCTTGTCACCGATGAGCAGACTTCAGAGGGACACCCTCGTCGCAATCGAAAGCGCAGCACGCGGTCCAAGTCGGGCCGAACCCGCAAGGTGTACCAGATTACCGAGGCCGGCGAAGACCACCTGCTGGAGCTGTTGCAAGAAGACGCCAACAATGAACGCCGCTTTCGCTTGCAGCTGGCCTTCTGCCGTTTTCTTCCCCCCGACCGGCGACTGGCGCTCTTCGAATTGCGCCGCGCCCATCTGGTCAGCCTGCAAGCCATGGCCCGCCGCGATCCCGTTCACTCCAACGACCCCTACGTTCGCTCCCTGTTCGAGAGAGACCAAGAGCGCCGAGAACACGACTTGGCCTGGCTCGACCGGCTAATCGCCGACGAGCAGAGCAAACGCCAGAGCGGGGCCAACCCCGATCCAATCGACCCATGATCAACGACGATCGATATTCAATCGCCCAGGGAGGGCAACTGCTATGAGCAATCCCATTCGCATCGCAATCGCCGGTGTCGGCAACTGCGCCAGCTCTTTGGTGCAGGGCCTGTACTACTACGCCGACGCCGAACCCGATGACCATGTCCCCGGCCTGATGCACGTGGTGCTCGGGGGCTACCACATCAACGACGTCGAGCCGGTGGCGGCATTCGACGTGGACGCATCCAAGGTCGGCCTGGATCTGGGCAAGGCCATCAGCGCCGAACCCAACAACACCGTGCAGTTCTGCGACGTTCCCGAGCTGGGTGTGAGGGTGCAGCGGGCCCCCACGCTGGACGGATTCGGCGAGTACTACCGCACCCAGTGCGAGGAATCCCCGGCTGAGCCGATCGACGTGGCCGACGCCCTGCGGGAATCCGGCGCCGACGTGCTCATCTCCTATTTGCCGGTTGGCTCCGAAGAAGCCCAGCGCTACTACGCCGAGTGCTGCCTCGAAGCCGGTGTGGCCTTCGTAAACGCCATCCCGGTGTTCATCGCCTCGGACCCGGAGTGGGCCCAGCGCTTCACCGACGCCGGTGTCCCGGTGGTGGGCGACGACATCAAGAGCCAGGTGGGCGCCACGATTCTGCACCGCACGCTGGCCCGGCTCTATGAGGACCGCGGGGTGGAACTCGACCGCACCTACCAGCTCAACTTCGGCGGGAACATGGACTTCATGAACATGCTGGAGCGGTCCCGGCTGGTGTCCAAGAAGATATCCAAGACCCAATCGGTCACCAGCCAGCTCGAAAAGGGCATCGCCGCCGACGACGTTCACATCGGCCCCAGCGACCATGTCCCGTGGCTAAACGACCGGAAGTGGGCCCACATCCGCCTCGAAGGCCGGGGCTTCGGCGACGTGCCCCTCAATATCGATCTCAAGCTCGAGGTGGTGGACTCACCCAACTCCGCCGGCGTCATCATCGACGCCCTGCGCTGCGCCAAGCTCGGCTTGGACCACGGCGTCGGCGGACCGCTGCTCGGCCCGTCGGCCTATTTCATGAAGAGCCCGCCCATCCAGTACCGCGACGAGGCGGCCCGCGAAATGGTCGAGGCCTACGCCCGAGGCGAGGTCAGCCAGTAGGCAGGAAATCGCGCCACGCCAGGAGGTGGGCACGGGCCTCATCGGGAGACAGGGGGCCGGAATCGAGGCGGTGGCGGCGGAGTTCCTCGACGGCTGCGCCCACGGCAGGACCGGGTTCCAGCTCCAGCAAGCCCATGATCTCCTCACCATCGAGCACCGGGGGTCCGCACAAGTCGGGCTCTGCTTCCACGAGGACGGCCACGTCGGCAGCCAACAAGCCCACATCACCCATAGCCGACGCCACCGCCACCGATTCATCGACGTGGGGACCAGCGTTGACCACCCAACGGCGCAATTCGGCCACGTCTTGGGGAGGCTGACCGACCGCCTGATGCGCCGAGGTCAGAATTGCGGCCACCGCCCGACTGACCGTGGTAGATGCCCGCCGCTCGGCCAACGCCCTCTGAACATCAGCGGGCGTTCCCGCATCAGCCAGCAGCGCGGCCAGCCGCGTCGTCGGATCATCGCCCACCTGACTAAGTCGGCCGACTGCGGCTGTACCGTCTCCCACTGGGCCTAGAACCCGCTCGCCCAAACCAGTCTGGAACAGCATCTCGAAGCCAGGGCCGGGTTTGGAAATCGAGAGCAGCCGGTCTAGTTCGTCGCGAATCCGCTCGTCGGCCACGATGCTGAGGCGCTCGGCCATGGCGATCATGGCGGCAACCAGCGCTGGTTCCGCGGTCAACTCGAACTGGGCCAAAAACCGCGCTGCCCGCAGCATGCGCAAGGGATCGTCGCTGAACGTTGCCTCAGGGTCCAGAGGCGTGCGGAGACGACGGTTGGCCAAGTCAGCGGCCCCGCCAAAGGGATCCACCAACCCGCCATCGGGCAATTCCACCGCCATGGCGTTGATGGTGAAGTCGCGTCGGGAAAGATCGACCTCGATGGCGTCGGCAAAATCCACGTCGGGCTTGCGGGAGCCAGGCTGGTACCGCTCGGTGCGGTGGGTGGTTATCTCAACTCGCCGATCGCCCCGGCGGGCCCCGATGGTCCCAAAGCGCTCCCCCTGGGTCCACAAGGTGTCAGCCCAGCCCTCCAAGATCGACTTCACCGTTGGCGGCTGGGCATCGGTGGTGAGATCCAGATCAAAGGAGGTGTCCAACGGCAAGTCCAGCAAGGCGTCGCGCACCACCCCGCCCACCAGAAAAACCCGATGGCCGCCAGCAGCAAACCTCTCGGCCAGCTCGCGGGCTTCCTCGCGGACAGGGGTCAGAGGTTCCAAGCTCACGACAACAATGAGGCCGCCGCGGCGGCCACCTCCGCACCCGGTCCGCCCCCGGTGGCCGGTTCCGGACGCCACTCGGTCCCTGCCAATGCGGCCACCGCGGCGGCGGCTGAGTCGGCTAGAGCATCCAGGTCATAGCCCCCTTCCAGGAAGGCGATCCGCCGGCCAGGAGGAACCACCTGAATAACAGCATTGGTGAGATCGGCAAAGTCTCCGGCGGCCAAGCCCAGGCTGGTCAGCGGGTCGGCCCGGTGGGCGTCGAATCCGGCTGACAGCACCAGCCAATCAGGAGCGAACGCCTCCACCGCGGGCAGAACGGCCTCTTCCCATCCTCGTTGGTAGACGTCGCCGGTCGCTCCCTCGGGCATGGGCAGATTGATGGTGGTGCCCGCACCGGCCGCCGCGCCCCGTTCCAGCAGACCACCGGTCCCCGGATAAAACGGGTACTGGTGCCACGACACGTACATCACCCGGCCGTCTTCCCAGAACACGTCCTGGGTGCCGTTGCCGTGGTGGGCGTCGTAGTCCACCACCAGAACCCTTTCGCCCCGTTCTGCCAGTGCCCGAGCACAGATGGCCGCGCTGTTGAACATGCAGAAGCCCATCGACCGCACCGGAGTGGCGTGGTGGCCCGGAGGGCGCACAGCGCAGAACGCGGCATCAGCTTCTCCGCTGTCCAAGCCCTCGATAGCCGCCAAGCCCGCCCCCGCAGCCAGCCGAGCCGCCTCCTCCGAATCGGCCGACAGCACCGTGTCGGGGTCGAGCCGACCACCTCCGGCTTGGGCTACCTGCTGCACCGCGTCGAGCACCGCGGGATGGTGGACCGACAAGAGCTCGGCGTCAGTGGCCAAACGGGGCTCGGTGGGAACAAGGGCGTCGCCTAGGTCGGCCTGCCGCACCCCGTCGATCACGGCCCGCAGGCGGTCAGGCCGCTCCGGATGGGCCCGCCCGGTGTCGTGGTCTAGGAACCGATCATCGGTGATCCAAAGAACCGCCACAACCCCACGGTACCCCCGCTGTCTCAGCCGACCCCTCCAATATCCCCGTGCAGCCATCTCGAATGCAGGCCACTAGCCTCATCCCATGATGCGGCGGCAACGGGAGCCTGCTGCCGAGACACTCCGACTCGGTCAAGACCGTCTGCGGCTCAGGCCTTGGGCCGGCGATGCTGGGACCGGCCTCCTCATCCTGTTGACACCGGGAGCCGCGGTTTCCGACTCCATGGCGTCGGCGGCTATTGAAGCGGCAACTGGCCGCGGCTACAACCGGCTGCGGACATCGGCGCTGTCGGGGATCGAATCTGAGCCGTTCATACGGGCCGGTTTCGAACCCTGCCAAGTGCTCGCCCTGCTGTCTAGGCCCATTGCCAACGGATTTCCCAGTGCGAACAGCGGCGCCGCCATTCGAAGGGCCCGCCGCCGTGACCACTCCTCGGTGCTGGCCGTGGACCATGCCGCCTTCGAGCCCTTTTGGCATCTCGACCAAGCCGGACTCTACGACGCCCTCCGGGCCACCCCATTCCGGCACTTTCGAGTTGCCAGCCATGAAGCCGATACCGGGCTCGCTGGATATGCCATCTCGGGGCGCAGCGGGCCGGCGGGCTACCTCCAGCGGTTGGCCATCTCTCCCTCCCAACAGGGCCAAGGCGTAGGCGCCGCCCTCGTGGTCGACGGGCTGAGATGGATGGCTCGCTGGGGAGCGACCCAAGCCTGGGTCAACACCCCTAAGCACAACACCGGGGCGCTGAGACTCTATGAGAGGTTGGGCTTCGAACAGGTTCCTCCCGGCCTGCAAGTTCTGGAGTTGGACCTTGCACGGTGAATCCCGCCCGAGACCCTCGGAAGACCGGCGGCCGGTCGCCAAGGCATTAGGCCTGGTTGTGGGCCTGATCGTGCTGGCCTCCCCCGCCTTCTGGCCTGCCAATGCGGCGGCTCAGGAAGAGGGCACGGCCATTGAGGTGCCCACACCCGCCTTCGAGCTGGTCAGCCAAAGCATGTGGATAGCCGATGAGGACGTGTTTCGAGTCTCTCTTCGACTACTCGATGCTCCTGAGGAAGCCACTGTGGACATCAACATCGGCCTGCCCATCCGGTCTCGCTCTGCTTTCTTGGATCGGCTGGCTGAGCCCTCCACCGGATTGGGCCCTCAGCAAATGATCCGGCTGCCCATCTCGGCACCCGATGCCAACGGGATCACTTCGCTGCAAATCGCCACCACCAGCAGCCAGGAGTCCGAAATCGACACACTCGGCCAACCGACGCTCAACCTCTCCGTCGAAGGGGTATACCCGGTAAGCCTCGTCCTCCGGGATACCGACGGCTCGAGACTGGACACGATTCACACCTTCCTGGTCCGCACCCCTCCTTCTGATCCCAATCAACCTCCCCTGTTGGTGAGCACCGTGCTCTCGGTGAGCGGACCCCCTGCGGTCAGCCCCGAGGGCAACGTGGATCTTGGGCCCGCTTTCCGAAGCCTGCAAACGCTGGCCGATGTATTCGACCCCCGCATTCGCCCTCAACCACTGGCCGCAGTTTCAGTCGACCCTCATCTGGTTGACGCTCTGGCCATTAGCGAGCAGCCCGAGCACACCATGTTGTTGGCCCGACTCCAACAAGCCACTACCAACCGCCAGATAACGAGCAACACTTACGTTCCCCTGGACAGCGATGCGTGGATCGACCAGGACCTAAGCCTCCAGATCGGCTGGCAGATTGAGGCGGGCGCCGCGGTGTTGGACGGATTTCTCGGCTCTCAGACCGACCGAACCACAATGGTGTTGACCACTTCGGCCTCCCCAGAACTGCTCCAACGGCTCCAGCGGGAGCGGGTGGAGTTGGTGCTGGTTTCCGATGCCCTACTCGATCCGGCCAACGAGTTGGTCAGCACATCGGCCAAGACTTCTTTCTTGCTGCCTGCATTCGACGAGCCGATGGAGGCGGCCGCCATCGACAGCACCGTCACGGCTCACTTCGCCCGGAGCGACATCACTGACACCGCTCCCTATCTGGTGTTGGCCGACTTGGCCGTCCGCTGGTTTGAAGACCCCCAACAGCTTCGGGGGATCGTGATGGCCCCACCGCTGGATTCCCTGCCCGACTCGACTGGGCTTGGGATATTGCTGGACGAGATCAGCGCTAGTCCGATCCTCTCCTCCGTGGACTCTGCCGCGATCGTCGAGAGCCTTGAGCCCGAGGTTCTCCGAAGGGTGCGCCCTGCCGAGGAGAACGGTTTCGGGGAGGACTACAAGGCCGCTTTGAGCGATGGCCAGCGCATCGCCCGGTCATACCAGAACATGGTCGACCCGATCGCCACCGTGGACACTCCCGAACGGCAGTTGATCGAAACCCTCGACCGGGCTTTGCTGCTATCCGGCGCCTACGGACTGACCGAGACCCAACGAGACGCCTACCTGGCGGTGGTGGCCCAGACCGTGCGAGACACCGTGGCCGCCATTCAGCCTCCTATTCGCCAGAGAATCACCCTGACCAGCCGGTCGGAGAGCATCCCGATGCTCATTCGCAACAGCCTCGACCACGACGTGATCGTGCGACTGGACCTCAAGAGCGACAAGCTGGACTTCCCCGACGGGGATTCCTTGCTCTGGCGGCTGTCCCCCGGAGTCAACCAGGTCCAGGTGCCGGTCCAGGCCAAGACATCGGGAGATGCCGTGTTGGAGATCAAAATCAACTCTCCCACCGGGCTGTTGGCCTTGGGCGAATCCCAACTAACTGTACGGGCAACGTCGCTTTCCGGCACCGGGGTGGGGATTGCCGCGGCCGCGCTGGCCATATTGATGCTCTGGTGGGCTCGGAACTGGTGGTCCCGACATCGCTCCAAAGCCGAGCCGCCAAAAAGTAGTGTCGCGCCATGACCGTTCGAATAGTTACCGACAGTTCCTGCGACCTCAGCTCCGCCGACATCGAGCGCCACCAGATCACCGTGGTCCCGCTCACCATCCGGTTCGGAGAAGAGGAGTTCACCGACGGCGTGGGCCTCTCGGCTGAGAACTTCTACGAGAAAATGGCGGCCAGCGGCGAATTGCCGTCCACTGCCGCCCCTGCTCCGGGCGCGTTCGAGGCTGTGTTCCGAAGCTTGGCCGGCGAAGGGGCCGAGGCAGTGGTATGCGTCAACCTGTCTTTCGCCCTGTCGGCCACTGGCGAGTCAGCTCAGAACGCGGCCCGAGCTTTGGAGGGCGAGGTGGACGTCCGGGTGGTGGACTCCGGCAAGGTATCGGTGGGCTTGGGGGTCATGGTGAAGGCTGCCGCGGCTGCGGCCGCGGCTGGGCACAACGCCGATGAGATCGAGGCCCAACTTGCCCAGCTGAAGGAACGGGTCTTCATCTATGCCGTGCTGGACACCCTGGAAAACCTCAAAAAGGGCGGCCGCATCGGCACTGCACAGGCCCTTTTGGGCAGCGCTTTGTCTATAAAGCCCTGCCTCGACCTCACTTCCGGTGTTGTGGAAGAGGCGGGCAAGCAGCGAACCCGGGGCAAGGCCCGGAACTGGCTTGCGGGGCAGGTGGCCGAAGCCGGGGAGTTGGAGCATTTGGCCATCGCCCACGGCGCGGCCGACGACATTGACTCGTTCGTGGCCAGCTTGGGCGAATCCCCTGCTCAGAATCCCCTGACGGTGGCCCTCATCGGGCCGGTTGTGGGCACCCATGCCGGCCCCGGAGTCATCGCCGCCGCCATGGTGCCCACCGCCTAAGTACGTCTTGGCCCGTAGAAAACGCCGTCGGTAACCTTCGAGCCGTGTCGGAGTTCCTCCGCGACTACCTCCTAGTCGTCTTATTCCTCGTGCTGGCGGGCGCGTTGGTCTTCGGGATGCTGGGACTCGGGAGCCTGTTGCGACCCACCCGTTCACAGCCTCAGAAGTACATCACCTATGAGAGCGGCGTCGACCCCGTGGGATTGGGCTGGTCGCAGAGCAACATCCGCTATTACGTATTCGCCCTCCTGTTTGTGATGTTTGACGTGGAGGCGGTGTTCATTTTCCCATGGGCCACCCGACTAGAGGCCTACGGGACTTTCGGATTGGTCGAGATGGCCATCTTCATCTTCATCCTTGCGCTGGGCCTGGTGTACGCCTGGCGAAAGGGTGTCCTTCGGTGGATCTGAGGTAGGCAGTGGGACTGGTCGCCAGCGGCAAAGCTCCAAAGCCCCTGACCAAGCTGCTCAACCTCGGCCGGAAATACTCCATTTGGATGTACCAATGGGGCTTGGCCTGCTGCGCCATCGAGATGGGCGCAGTGATCGGCTCGCCCCGCTACGACGTCATGCGCCTCGGGGTGATCCCGTTTCCCGCCAGCCCCCGGCAGGCCGACTTGGTGGTGATATCAGGGACAGTCACCGACAAGATGGTGCCTTCGATTTTGCGCCTCTACCAGCAGATGCCCGATCCGAAGTACGTCATTTCCATGGGCTCCTGCGCCAATTGCGGAGGCCCGTACTGGGATTCCTACTCGGTGACCAAAGGTGTCGACCAGATCATCCCTGTGGATGTCTATGTGCCCGGCTGTCCACCCCGACCCGAGGCTCTGCTGGAAGGCATCGTGCTGCTTCAAGAGCGCATCATGAACGAGGACCCGGCGATGCGGTGGCGAGGTGACCCAATTGTCGTCGACTGACACCGACACCAGCGCCGAGGCCGAGCCGCAGCCCGACGAGCGCCGGGAGGCGTGGGCGACCCGGCTGGCCGACGCCCTAGGCGACGGCTACGCCGAGCATCACATCCTCGGCGGCAGCGACTTGTGGGTCCGGGTAGCCCGCGAATCGTGGACCGACGCGGCCACCGCGGCGCGTGACCAGTTGGGCTGCCAGTTCTTCGACTGGCTCTCGGCGATCGACTGGCTTCCCTCTCCCTTCGGGCGGGACATGGACGCCCAAGAGGACAACCCCGAGACCAAAGCAGCCGATCCCATGGAGCAGGGCCATGCCGGCGGCGAGACCCGGTTCCAAATGGTGATGCGCCTCTATTCCATCACCGACCACATGGGCATCACCATCAAGGCCGACCTCCCCGACGACGATCTGAGCATCGACACGCTGATCGGGGTATACCCCGGGGCAGATTGGCACGAGCGCGAGGCCTGGGAGATGTTCGGGATCCATTTCAACAGCCACCCCGACCTCCGCAACATCTACCTGCCCGGCGAGTTCGAGGGGAACCCCCTCCGCAAGGACTTCCCCCTGCTGGCCCGGCGGGTGAAGCCATGGCCCGGCATCGTGGACGTGGAGTTGTTCCCCGGCGAGGAGGGCCCGTGACCGCGGTCGGCGCCGACCAGCGCCAGCAGATGGCCTACGTGGCCACCCAGGCAGCCGACGCCCGCCTGAACGTGGAGATCGAGACCGAGGGCATGACCCTCAACATCGGACCCCAGCACCCCGCCACCCACGGAACGCTTCGACTGGTCGCCCGCCTAGATGGCGAGCAGGTGGTGGAGGCCGAGCCAATCATGGGCTACATGCACCGGGGCTACGAGAAGCTGGCCGAGGTTCGCACCTACCCCCAGGTCACCACGCTTATCAACCGCATCGACTGGCTGGGGAGCTTCGCTAACGAGGTGCCCTTCATCCTGGCGGCCGAGAAGCTCATGGAGGTCGAGGCGCCGCCCCGAGCCCAGTGGATTCGCACCGCACTCTTCGAGCTGAGCAGGATCGCCAACATCACCCTGTTTTTGGGCGACATGGCCGTGCAGCTCGGCGCCCTCACCCCGGTGTTCATGGCCTTCCGCGACCGGGAGTTCGTGCTCAACCAGATCGAAGCGGCCACCGGCGGGCGATTCCACCCCAACTTCGACCGCATCGGAGGCCTCAAAGACGACCTGCCTCAGGGCTGGATCGACGACACCAAGCAGGTCATGGAGAAGATCCGCGATTTCTGTGACGAGTTCGAGGAACTAGTGCTGGGCAATGAGATCTTCCAGGCCCGCAGCCGGGGAATCGGCATTGTGCCTCCCGCGGTGGGCTTGGCCTACGGGCTCTCGGGGGCCAACATCCGGGCCAGCGGGGTGGACTGGGATCTGCGCCGCGACGGCCATGAGGCCCTGGCCTACGACCAGGTGGACTGGAAGGTGTGGACCCATCCCGACGGCGACTCGTTCGCCCGCTATTGGGTGAGGCTCCAGGAAACCCGAGAGGCCACCCACATCGTGGATCAGCTTCTGGACGGGCTTCCCTCGGGTCCGATCATGGCCAAGGTACCCCGTATCATCAAAGTCCCCGCGGGCGAGGCCTACGCCGCCACCGAGAACCCGCTGGGCGAGATGGGCTACTACATCGTGAGCAAGGGCGACCTAGTGCCGTTCCGAGTCAAGATCCGTTCGGCCAGCTTCTCCAACATCTCCATCACGCCGTGGCTGCTAAAGGGCGTGTACGTGCCCGACATCATCACGATCCTGGCCAGCCTGTACTTCATCCTGGGAGACATCGACCGGTGACCGCGGCCTCCGTCATGTCGAGCCTGCTGGCCGTGGAGGTGCCCTACTGGGCGTCGTCCATCATCAAGCTGGGCGTCGTCGCTCTGGTCGTCCCCACCGCTGCGCTGATACTGGGCTATGTGTTCTTGATGAAGATGATGAGCTTCATGCAGAGTCGGCTGGGACCCATGGAAGCCGGCCCCTACGGCACCCTGCAACTGCTGGCCGACGGGCTGAAGTTCATCCAGAAGGAGGACATCTTCCCGGAAAAGGCCGACCGGACGGTGTTCGCACTGGCACCGCTGGTGGTTCTGATCTCCACCTTCTTGATATTCGTGGTCATCCCCACTGGACCCGACGCGGTGGTGGCCCAGTTGGACGTGGGCATCTTCTACGCCTTGGCGGTGTCGTCGCTGTCAGTGGTGGGAATCTTGATGGCCGGTTGGGCATCGGCCAACAAATACGCCCTAATGGGGGGCTTGCGAGCCGCCGGCCAGCTCATCGCCTACGAGCTGCCGCTGGTGCTGGCGGTGATGGGCGTTGTCATCCAGGCCGGCACCTTGGATCTACAAAAGATCGTCGCCGCCCAAGCCAACGGAGAGATCTTCGGCTGGGGGGGCATCGGCAACCCGTTCATCCTCACCCAGTTTGTGGGCTTCTTCATCTTCTTGGTGGCGGTCCAGGCCGAGACCACCCAGCCGCCCTTCGATATGCCGGTGGCCGAGTCCGAGATCGTGGGCGGGTACCAGGTTGAGTACACCGGTTTCCGATTTCTGTTCTTCTTCATGGGCGAATTCGGCACCGCCTTCGCCTTCGGCGCGCTGGCCTCTGTGTTGTTCCTCGGCGGCTGGGCGCTCCCGTGGGGCGACATCACCCACTGGGGCTTCAACATCGCCGGGCCGGTCATCATGCTGGTGAAGATCATGGCCGTCTCCGCCCTGATCTTCTGGTTCCGCTTCACCTATCCGCGGCTGAGAGAGGACCAGCTTCAGCGCCTCGCGTGGAAATTCCTTATTCCGTTGTCACTGGTCAACATCGTTGTCACCGGTGTTTTCAAGGTTGTCTTGTAGGAGCTTGCCATGGCACTGGTACCAGGATTGATCACCGGACTCAAGGTCACTGCCCGCACCATGTTCCGCACCCTGTTCGGCGACGGCCCACCGGTGGTCCCCGCCCCCTCCAAGCACTCCCACACCGTGCAGTACCCCCACGTCAAGGAGATGCCCACCGACCGAGCTCGGGGAGTGATTGCGCTCCATGAGGAGAACTGCACCGCCTGCATGCTGTGCGCCCGGGAGTGCCCCGACTGGTGCATCTACATCGAAGGCCACAAGTACCTGGCCCCGCCCCGCCGGGAGGGGGGCAAGCCCCGCCAGAAGAACGCGCTCGACCGCTTCGACATTGACTACGCCCTGTGCATGTACTGCGGCATCTGCGTGGAGGTCTGCCCGTTCGAGGCCCTGTTCTGGAGCCCCGAATACGAGTACTCCGAGCCCCGCATCGCCGACCTGCTCCACGACAAGGAGCGCCTCAGCGAGTGGATGGATACCGTCCCCGACTTCGAGGCCTACGAGGCCGGATCCGAGCAGAAGGTGCTGAAGGTTCCCCGGTGATCGCCGAGCACGTCGCCTTTGGGATCATCGCCGCGGTGATGGTGGCCTCCGCCCTGCGGGTGGTTACCACCCGCGACATCGTCCACGCCGCCCTCTACTTGGTGATCGTGTTGGCCGGTGTCGCCGCTCTGTTCCTATTGGTTGGCGCCGAGTTCACCGGCATCACCCAAGTGCTCATCTATATCGGCGCGGTGATCGTGCTGTTCTTGTTCGGCATCATGCTCACCCGATCCGACTTCGACCAGGATGAGGAGACCGACCACAAGCGCAAGTTCCCCGCCATACTAACCGCCCTTCTGCTGCTGGCCGTGATGATCGGCGCGCTAGTGGACCGTTTCGATGACCTGAAGCTGGATGCCAATCCCCAGACCACCGCTCAGGTGTCCGATGAGCTGTTCTCCCAGTACATCGTGCCCTTCGAGGCGGTGTCGGTGCTGCTGTTGGCTGCCCTTATCGGAGCCATCGTGATCGCCCGCCGAGAGGAGGGCGGCTGATGCTGCTGAATGAGATGCTCCTTTTGGGGGCGGTGCTGTTCTGCATCGGGGTCTACGGCGTGCTGGCCCGCCGCAACGGTGTGCTGGTGCTCATGGCCATCGAGCTCATCCTCAACGCGGTGAACATCAACCTGATCGCCTTCGGGGCGTTCCACGACAACGTGATGGGCCAGATCTTCGCCTTGTTCGTGATCACCGTGGCCGCCGCCGAAGTTGGAATCGGATTGGCCATCGTCTTGCTCTTGTACCGGAACCGGCGATCCATCGACTTGGACCAAGTCGATCTGATGAAGGGGTGATGGCCCGGTGCTGAGCGCGAACATCGTCGCCGCCGAAACCGCGGGCAAGGCCGTCGCCGCCTCAGGCTGGTTCCTGGAGAACGCCTGGCTCATCTGGCTGTTCCCCGCGGTGTCGTTCCTGCTGATTCTGCTGTTCGGCAAGCGCTTCCCCCGAGGGGGCTCGGAGATCGGCATCGCTGCTGTGGGGGCCTCCTTCGTCTTCGGCCTGCTCACCGCCATCCAGTGGATCAGCGAGGTGGAGGGCGCGGGCGGCGGAGGCGCCGAGGGCGAGCATGCCCTGGGCGCGGGCGGACTGGCAGCCGCGGCCGAGGGCGAGGCTTCCGCCGGGGTGAGTGCGCTCACCCGGTCGATCACCTGGCTCACCAACGGGGCCGAGGCCATCGGCGCCGGCATCATGATCGACGGTTTGGCCGTGATGATGATCTTCGTGGTCACCGTGGTGTCGCTGCTGGTGCACATCTACTCCACCGACTACGTGGCCGGCGACCGGCGCTACACCCACTTCTTCGCCTTCTTGAGCCTGTTCACCGCGTCGATGCTCTTCTTCGTCACCGCCTCCACCACCATCCAAATGCTGGTGGGCTGGGAGTTGGTCGGCGTGTGCTCGTTCGTGCTCATCGGCCACTGGTGGGAGGAGAAGGACAACTCCGACGCCGCCCTCAAGGCCTTCTTCACCAACCGGGTAGGCGACATGGGCATCATCATCGGGGTGTCCATCCTGTTCTTCGGAGCGGGCACCTTCGACGTGATCGGGGTGAACGAGGCCGCCATCAGCGGCAGCATGAGCCACACGGTCACCCTGGCCGCCGCGTTGTGCCTGACTGCCGCGGTCATGTCCAAGTCGGGGCAGTTCTTCCTCCACACCTGGCTGCCCGACGCCATGGCCGGTCCCACCCCGGTCTCGGCCCTCATCCACGCCGCCACCATGGTGGTGGCCGGCATCTTCATGGTGGCCCGGCTCTACGGGGTGTTCTTTGAGGGCTACGCCATTGGCGGCTCCAGCATCAACATGCTGGCCCTGATCGGTGGAGTGACCACGCTGGTGGGTGCCACCCTGGCCTTCGTCCAGAACGACATCAAGCGGGTCCTGGCCTATTCCACCGTTTCCCAGCTGGGCTACATGGTGATGGCCCTGGGGGTAGGGGCGTGGACGGCAGCCCTGTTCCACTTGTTCACCCACGCCTTCTTCAAGGCCTGCCTGTTCCTGGGCTCGGGCTCGGTCAGCCACGCCGTCCACTCCTTCGACATGAAGAAGGACATGGGCGGGCTGCGCAAAGCGATGCCCCACACCTATCGAACGTTCATGATCGGCACGGTGGCGCTGGCCGGTTTGCCCATCCTGTCGGGGTTCTGGTCCAAGGACGAGATCCTGGTGGGCACCGGCGGGTGGGGCCTGTTCGGGGG
>VYEX01000035.1 GCA_009842675.1 Acidimicrobiia bacterium
CCATGGCCACATACGCGTTCGCCGGCGCCAACTCCAGATCAGCGGGCTCGCTCACCTCATAGCCCAACTCCTCCAACAAGTGGTGATAGATCGCCGCCTGCATATAACCCGTCGTCCAGTTCGCCCGAGCCATAGTCACACTGACGCCCTCACCAGGCATCGCGTCAGCCGGAGCCTCCTCCGCCGGAGCCTCTGGGGCCTCCTCCGCGGGAGCAGCCGGAGCCTCCTCCGCGGGCGCAGCCGGAGCCTCGTCATCGTCATCATTGCCGCAAGCCGCGACAACGAGCCCGAAGGCCAGAAGAATAGCTAGCAAAACTCGCCAATGGTTTCGCTCTCTCATTGGTAACCCTCCAATTGAAGTCAAGCTTGGCCCGCCTCAACGCGCGCCAACCCGCCTAGAGGCCACACCCTAACCAAAACCAGGCTTGAACGCTAGAGACTCCAAAAGGAACGTTCGAGACCGGTAAGGGGCCCGCTCCTTCTCCTTGCTAAGCGAGCCCGACCGATTCCTGATCGGACGACTGGGCCTTTTGTGGTAGAAGTCGTCCATGACGATCGCTTCCGAACGAGCTGCCGACGGCACCTCCTCCAGGTCAGACGAGCAGCGGCTGATGGACGGGATCTACTGGTACGGCATTCCGACGCTGTTCCGTTGCAAGTACGACCCCGACCCCCAAAACGCCGACATCGCCCTCGTGGGCGTGCCTCATAGCACCGGCAACGGCACGACCCAGCGCGACCAGCACCTTGGCCCCCGGGCCGTGCGGGATGTCTCGGCCATCGGCAGACGGGTCCACGGCCAGTTCGGCATCGATCCGTGGGAGATGTGCCGCATCAACGATCTGGGGGATGTACCGCTGTCGGAGGGCAACAACAACGAGCGCTCCATCGAGATGATCACCGATTTCTACCGATCGATCGACGCGGCTGGGGCGCGGCCTGTGTCCATCGGCGGCGACCACTCCATCACCGGCGGCATCCTGCAAGCCATCGGTGGTCCCGAGGCCAACCTCACCGGAGGCGAGCGGGCCTGCCTGCTGCACTTCGACGCCCACACCGACGCCTTTCACAACATCCCCCACTTCATGGGAGCCATAAAGTCGGCTGCCCACTGGGCCAGCTATCTGGTGACCGACGGCCATGTCGACGCCGAGCACAGCGTTCAAGTCGGCATTCGAGGCAACACTCGCAGCCTCGACTGGCTTGAGCCCAGCTACTCGCTGGGTTACGAAGTGATCAAGAAGTCCGACTACGACCAGATGGGCGCCGAGAGGGTGATCGAGATCATCCACGACCGCATCGGCGACCGACCCGTGTACATCACATTCGATCTCGACTGCCTCGACCCGACGGTGGCACCGGGCGTGGCCAATATCGAGGCCGGGATCGACGGCTTCGGGATGGACCAGGCCATGGAGCTCATCCGCTCAATGCGGGGCCGCAACGTGATCGGCGGCGATGTGGTGTGCTTGATGCCGACAGTGGACTCGCCCAACCAGATCACCAGTTATCGCTCGATGTCGGTGATGCTCGAGATCCTGAGCCTGATCGCCGACCGGAACTTCAACCTCCCGTAAACTTCCGCATTCGCTTCCGCGGGCCCGCCCGCCAATCCCACGCTTCCGCACGCGGTGGGGGCGGGGCCGAAGCCCCGCCCCTCCTTCGCCCTTCAGGCCCTAAGGCCTGATGTCGAGCGTTTGAGCCGTCAGCCTGCTGCTTTGGCTTCGGCAAGCCAGGCGTCGACCAGGTCGCGGTTGTCGGCGATCCAGTCGGCGGCGTGGCGGTTGACGTCGTCGGTGGTGTTCTCGCCGCCGTCGTAGAGCACGTTCTGCAATGCCACGTCGACCACGCTGATCTGCACCAGCTCCAGCAGCCTCGCCGCCGCCGGGTTGGCCACCAGGAAGTCGTTGTTGGCCGCCACCTGGATGTTCGCTGAGTTGCGGAACAGATAGCACGGATCGTTGGTGCACACATCGGTGCCCAGCGCCGCAGGGGCGGTCACCGCGAAGCCCGGGTTGTCAGTCGAGCCGTCGTGCACCTTGTCGCCCTCGTGGGCCAGCCACATGGCGTTCACGCCCGGGATCAACTGGGTCACATAGCCGCTGGGCGTCCAGGTGTAGGCGATGAACGGAGTGCCGGACTCGGCCCGCGACACCGCCTCGGCGATCACCGCGTCGTAGCCGCCGGCCTCCAACTGCTCGGCCCGGTCGGAGTACCCGGCCAGCTCCAGCGTCTCGGCCATGGCCACATAGCAGCCCCAGCCCTCGATGCAGCCCAGGATCTGGAGGACACCGTCGCCGGGATTCGGGTCGGTCGACTCGTACAGCTCGAACAGAGCGTCGTCGTTCATGATCTGATCGAACGTGGTGATCCCGTGCTCGTCAACCAGCGACTTGTTGGTCATCAACCCCTCTAGGCCGCCGGCGAGCATCTCCTCGCCCACCACCGACACATGCTGATTAACGAGCGACCCGTCGGGCATCTCCCCGTTGAGGAACGGATCGTGGTTCGGCCACCACCCATTGGCCCAGAAGTCGAACGCCCCCTCGGCCATGGCCACATACGCGTTCGCCGGCGCCAACTCCAGATCAGCGGGCTCGCTCACGTCGTAGCCCAACTCCTCCAACAAGTGGTGATAGATGGCCGCCTGCATATAGCCCGTCGTCCAGTTCGCCCGAGCCTGGGTAACGCTAACCCCCTCACCAGGCAAAGACATATCGTCCTCTGGTGCCGGGGCTGTCGGTGCCAGTGTGTATTCGGTGGCGGCTCTGGCTTCGGCGAGCCAGGCGTCGACGGCGTCGCGGTTGGAGGCGATCCAGTCGGCGGCGTGGCGGTTGACGTCGTCGGTGGTGTTCTCGCCGCCGTCGTAGAGCACGTTCTGCAATGCCACGTCGACCACGCTGATCTGCACCAGCTCCAGCAGCCTCGCCGCCGCCGGGTTGGCCACCAGGAAGTCGTTGTTGGCCGCCACCTGGATGTTCGCTGAGTTGCGGAACAGATAGCACGGATCGTTGGTGCACACATCGGTGCCCAGCGCCGCAGGGGCGGTCACCGCGAAGCCCGGGTTGTCAGTCGAGCCGTCGTGCACCTTGTCGCCCTCGTGGGCCAGCCACATGGCGTTCACGCCCGGGATCAACTGGGTCACATAGCCGCTGGGCGTCCAGGTGTAGGCGATGAACGGAGTGCCGGACTCGGCCCGCGACACCGCCTCGGCGATCACCGCGTCGTAGCCGCCGGCCTCCAACTGCTCGGCCCGGTCGGAGTACCCGGCCAGCTCCAGCGTCTCGGCCATGGCCACATAGCAGCCCCAGCCCTCGATGCAGCCCAGGATCTGGAGGACACCGTCGCCGGGATTCGGGTCGGTCGACTCGTACAGCTCGAACAGAGCGTCGTCGTTCATGATCTGATCGAACGTGGTGATCCCGTGCTCGTCAACCAGCGACTTGTTGGTCATCAACCCCTCTAGGCCGCCGGCGAGCATCTCCTCGCCCACCACCGACACATGCTGATTAACGAGCGACCCGTCGGGCATCTCCCCGTTGAGGAACGGATCGTGGTTCGGCCACCACCCATTGGCCCAGAAGTCGAACGCCCCCTCGGCCATGGCCACATACGCGTTCGCCGGCGCCAACTCCAGATCAGCGGGCTCGCTCACCTCATAGCCCAACTCCTCCAACAAGTGGTGATAGATCGCCGCCTGCATATAACCCGTCGTCCAGTTCGCCCGAGCCATAGTCACACTGACGCCCTCACCAGGCGTCATGTTCATATCATCAGCAGCAGGCGCATCATCAGCAGCCGGCGCATCATCCGCAGCCGGCGCATCATCGGCCGCAGGCGCATCATCAGCAGCCGGCGCAGCCCCCGGATCATCGTCATCATTGCCGCAAGCCGCGACAACCAAGGCAAGTACTGCAAAAAGCGCGAGCCAAACCTTCCAATGCTTCTTAACAAGCATGCTTCCCTCCATAATTTTTTCTCCCGCCTACGGAGAAATGCCCAAAGTTGGCACTAGGAACGCTAGTTGAATGGTTCCCTAGGGCACAAGAGCCTCTCTGGTTTACCCGATGTCGGCCGTTTCTCCCTCTGGCACCGCTTCGGGCTCGTCGACGGCGACGTACTCCTGAGTTCGGTCGAACTCCGAAAGCACACTTGCAGTACTGGACACGAGAAGGACCCCGGCAATCATGCATAAGAAGGAGCCAGCGCCGGTGTTTACCTGGGCGTCAGCAACTCTGATCGACGAAGCGATCCAAACGGTCGGAATCACCAAGAGCGCGACGCCAGTACTGGCGACGACGGCATTCCAGCGCCAACGCCGGCGATATTCGCTCCCAAACACACCTGATGCTGGCAGGGCGAAGCCGAGACCCAGGGCGGCGAGACCGATGGCCAGGTAGCCGTATCTGGTGCCGGTGTCGACGAAACCATCGGTAATAACCTTGCCGGTTTGCTTGGCCTCATTGGCGATCCTGCTGATGTCTTGGGCCAGTTCGGCCGAACGAGATGGATCCTCCCGGGCCTCCTGGCGCAGAGCCTCGATCTGCGCCTCTGCGACCGGATCGGGAATGATGCCTGCCCCGACACGGACATCAAAGAGCCAAGCCGAGAACCCACATATCACAGCCAAGGCCAATACAACAGCTGCTACCCCAATCTGACCGCGGGAGACTCCGGCCCGCAGCGGTCTGAGCGCGGTGTACGGTGCCCGTCTGAGCCAAATCACCGCGCCGACCACGGCAATCGCGGCACCCACCGCCGCTATCCATGGACCGATGCCTTGGCTAAACGAGGCGTTGGCCCTCGCGGCTGGCGTCCAAAGGTAAGCGACAGCCGCGGCCAACAATCCAAAGGCCAATGCCAACATACCGTTGGACCTGAAGAGGCGGGGTCCTCGACCCGGCCGTCGCAAGTTGTTCACCGAAGTCGCGATAATCAACAGCGCGAAACCAAGGACGGCTATGCCGTAGAACGACCCCCCGGACGCGCTGAGGCCGTTGAAGTCACGCCCATCCAAAGAATTGGAGAGTCGCGCAATCTCATCGTCAAGGTCGGCAACGGCGGCCGCGGCCTCGTCGTCAGCGAGACCCTCCGATCCGGCGGCGGCCATCACGGCCACCCGCTGGTTCTCCAGCTGTGCGATTTCGGCTGCGTGCTCGGCTGGCGGACTGGCACTGGCCGGTTGGAGCTCGACCTCGCCGGGCGATCCCACGGGGTCAACTTCGACGTACTCCCAGCGTCCCGTGTCCACCAGACGGGAGTAGCCGGAGATCTTCCCCGAGTCGTGCCCCCAAGGCAGGAATACGGCAATGATGGCAATGATCGCCCCAGCAGCTGCGATTGTCAGACCGCGGCGCTCGGATCCGGAAAGCGGAGAGGGCTGGCCGCGCGTCTTGGCAACTGCGCCGATGACCGCGGCTTGCGGTAGCAGTGCCTCAGGGTCCCGGCGATGGGCCCAGGCCCGGCGAACACGGGTGAACAGGTTCTCGGGATCGCTGTCTTCGGACTGCGAAATGCGATCCAGCACCAAGGCCACGATGTACAGAGCCAGACCGGCAGAGGCGCCTCCCGCCACATCGAGATTCTGGACAGCCCGAAATACGAGCAAGCCGAGCCCGCCAGCCCCCATGATGGCGGCGATTCCCAGCATCGAGATCGACAGCAACAGCGTCTGGTTGAGCCCGGTCATCACCGCTGGGCGGGCCAACGGCAACTGAACGTCGGCAAGTACCCGCCACTCGGGCGCCCCGTAGGCCCGACTCGCCTCCACCACATCTTCGGGCACTTGTCTGATGCCGAGATTGGTCAGGCGTATCAGCGGCGGCACCGCGAAGACCATGGTGACCATCGTGGCCGGCACGAGGCCAAGGCTGAAAAAGAAAATAACCGGCAACATGTAGACAAACGGGTGGACCACCTGCATGGCGTCCAATACGGGGCGAACCGAATTCCATACTCCGTCGATGCGTCCACTGAGAATGCCGATCGGGATGCCGATAATGGCGCAGAGCACGACTGCAACAACGATCATGCCCACAGTTAGTGCGGTTTCCTCCCAGTATTCGCCGCCCAGCAAGCCGCAGAGCGCCAAGAGCCCGGCCACGAATCCGCCAACTTTGATGTTGCGGAGCAGGGTTCCGAATACGAAGACAATGGCGCACACGCCGACCCACGGCATGTCGGTGATCTGCCACCAGGGATAGTGGCCGGGGCCATCCACAAAGTTGCGGAACAGAAAATCGAAGGGCCACTCGATGACATTGAGGACCCCCTTGAGGTTGAGCTTGATCCAATCGACCATCTGGTCGACCCATTCCCCGAAGGGAACTTCCCACTGATCAAGAACCTTGTTGTCGAAGATTCCGGGAGACTCCGACTGGGCCAGCAGACTCACAGGAACACCTCCCTCTCGAACCCTTCGATGAGGTTTTCGACCCGGCCCATCTCCTCCATGATGTGACGGGGATCGAGGTTCCCAACCAACACTCCCGATTCATCGCACACTGCGATGGAAAGGCCGCGGCCGCAGGCGGCATAAACCTCGTTGAGCCGGTCGTCTGGGCTGCAGCGCTCGAAGTCGGTACGCAGCGCAGAGCCCAGATCGGTGGTGCCCATGCTCGCGGCCCGAGCCGCGTCCTCGACAGTCAGCAGATGCGTAGGGGCCCCTGCGGCATCCAGCACGAATGCACCGATGCGATCGCCCATCGCGCCGAGGGCCTCGGCGATGGTGGCGCTGGCGGCAACGGGTGCCGGCTGTTGCATCACCTCGTGAACCTGAATAACGCGGCCCTGGTCAACGTCTTGCACGAACTCAGCCACATACCCAGTGGCCGGCTCGGTGAGAATCTCTTCGGGTGTGCCGATCTGAACTACGGCACCGTCTTTCATGATGCACACCCGGTCGCCGATGCGGAGCGCCTCGTTGAGATCGTGGGTAATGAACAGGATGGTCTTGTGAAGCTCGCTCTGGATTTCCAGCAACTCGTCCTGCATCTGACGACGGATCAGCGGGTCGAGAGCACTGAAGGCCTCATCCATCAGCAGAATTTCGGGATCCGACGCCAGCGCGCGGGCCAGACCCACCCGCTGCTGCATACCGCCGGAGAGCTCCGACGGCATGTTCTGCGAATAAGAGTCGAGCCCCACCAGTGCCAGCGCCCGCATTGCCGCTTCATTTCGGGCACCCTTGTCCACCCTCTGGACCTTGAGGCCGTAGCTCACGTTATCGATGACGTTGCGGTGAGGGAACAGTGCGAAGTGCTGGAAGACCATCCCCATCTGGCTCCTGCGAAACGCCTGAAGCTCTGAACCTTGGAGTGTCTGCACGTCGATGCCCTCGACCGTGACGGTGCCGGCAGTGATGTCGTGAAGCTTGTTGACGGTGCGGATGGCGGTGGACTTGCCCGAACCTGACAGTCCCATCACCACGAATATCTCGCCTCTAGGCACCGAGAAAGACACGTCGTGGAGGCCCACCACGTGCCCGGTCTCGGCCTGCACCTCGTCTTTGCCCATCCCCGAGCTAGCTAGCTCGAACGCCCTTCCCCGGGGCTGGGGTCCGAAGATCTTGTAGACACTGTCAAGCACGATGATGTCATCGCCCACCTGTGCCATAGGACTCCTCCCGCCAGCCGACGCTAAGTAACCGTAGTACGTCTAATTGGGCAGTGCCGTCGGCCTCGGACTCCCCCTCTTAGTCAGCGGCGGCGGCGCAGGCGACGGGCGTGGGCTTCCAGCTGCTTGCGCTGTTTGCGGGTCAGGCTTTCCAGACCTTGGCTGGCTACCTGGTCAAGCAGAGCATCCATCTCGGGGGTGACCGACTCGTCACGGGTCGGAACCGCCCGCAAATGGTCTCGCCTCCGGGACCGTCGACGAGACCTCGAATGCCGAGGTTCGGTTGCAGTCTGACCCGAGCTTGACGCGAGCGACAGCTTCGGGATCCACGTCAGATTCGTGGCGTAGCCGAATGCTCTGATGCCGAGCAGCGCCACCGCCACCGTGCAGGCCAGCACGATCAGCGCAAACCAGTTGCGGTTGCTGGTGTATTGCAGAACATCAAGTCCCGCTATGACTATCGCGATCACCCAGCCCGGGATGCCGGGCCAGAACCTGGCATGGGCGTACTGGGCGGCAAAGGCCACCAATACGCCGACCTCCACCATCCGTAGGCCAGCTACGCCTCCGCTGACCCCGGTCAGGACCTCCAGCGCGGTGACCACAACGGCAGGGATGACGGTTAGGGCGACAAGGAAGAACGCGAATCGCCAGCGTCCAAGGAGGGACTCGATCTGGGAGCCCAGCATGTAGAAGATGGCGAACAGGATGATCGTCCAGAAACTGATCTCGTTGGGAATGGGCCAGGTGACCAGCCTCCAGACCTCCCCTTCCAGAACACTGCCAAGGGGCATGCCCCGAAAGGTGAGGTCCTCTGACAGCAGCACCAGATTCCGGTAGAGCGGTCCGTATTGGCCTTCAGCTGCGGTGACAATCATCGAAATGATGCCCAGGCCGACTACAAACGCGGTGGTGGAAACCGGGAACGTTCCGATGCGGAACCAGGGATCGTCGCTGTAGCCGAAGCGCCGTGAGGGATACATGGCTATTGGTGGCGCATGGCGTGGGCCATCTCGGCGTCGAAATCAAATGGGGGCAGCGGGCCGGTCTCGATGACCAATGATGCCAGGCCCTCGGGGGCTTCGAACGGCGGCTGGTAGTCGTCGCACACCGGGAAAGGGCGGCCATAGCCCACGGTTAGAAAGGCTCCATCGGGGGACCAGCTGGTGGGAAGGGGCACCGGTTGCGCCCCCAGGCCGATCTCAACTCCGTCAGCAGTGAGCGTCACCGTGAACGAGCCATCCTCGGTCGGGGCCAACTCCGCACCCATCAACCGGGCACCAGATGGGATGGGGGCGACGGCCCGGCGCTCCCGCCCGTGCACCACCGCCACCCAGCGCAATTGGCCATCGGCCAAGAACATCGCCCAGCCGGAGATCCAATCGCCCTGCTCACAGATGATGCCAGCAGCACCCTCGGGCAAGCCTTCGGGGAAAGCGGCCACAGCCCGGTAGCCGCCGAACTGCAACGGACCAGTGGTTTCATGCACCTGGTCGCCCGGGACCAGTTCGTAACGAGACCGCAGCGACATCCAGGGGGCGTACATGTGGGCGATCCGGTTGTTCTGCGTGTCATCGAGGGGGAGCACCCCGTTGCGGTCGGCCTCGGCGTCCCACAATTCGATCATTTCGGACAGCTTCTCGGGGTGCTGGTCGGCCAGATTCCGAGACTCGATGGGATCGGCCACGGTGTCGAACAGCTCCCACTCGTCTTCGGCGAAGTCATGGCTGCCCACGATGGCGTCTCTATCAGCGGCGGTGAACTGGTTGACGTGGTTGGTGACCGCCTTCCAGCCCTGGTGGTACATGGCCCGGCTGCCCCAACACTCGTAGTACTGGCTGGTGCGGGCGGCGCCGGGATCATCGTCGACGACGATTCGCCGCATGCTCGCGCCGTCGAATGACATCTGCTCCACCCCGTCGAACATTGTCGGGGGCTGCACTCCGATCAGATCCAGGATCGTAGGCGTCACATCGGTCACGTGGGAATACTGATGGCGAAGTTCGCCCGCCGTGGCGATACCGGCTGGCCACGACAAGATCAAGGGGTCGCGCACCCCCCCTTCGAATGTGTACCGTTTCCACCGGCGGAAGGGGGTGTTGCCGGCCAGGGCCCACCCCCAGGGATAGTGCCCATAGGAGCGGATCCCGCCGAGGTCGTCGTAGTGGGACAGCTCCAGCTCCAGGTCGTCTTCTCCCTCGCTGATGTAGTGGCGGATCTGGTTCCAGGTGCCGTCGGGCCCGCCCTCGGGCGAGCTGCCATTGTCGGAGATCAAGGCCACTACGGTGTTTTCGGCCTCGCCGGTCGACTCCAAATGGTCGAGCACTCGGCCGATGTGGTGGTCGGCGTGGCTCACGACTCCGGCGTACACCTCCATCATGCGGGCATACAGCCGTTGGCGGACAGGGTCGACATTGTCCCAAGGCTCGACCCATTCGGGTCGCTCGGATAGTGCGACGTCGCCAGCAATGATTCCCATCTCCTTCTGACGGGCCAGCACCTCTTCTCGCCACACGTCCCAACCTTGGTCGAACTGCCCGGCATAGCGATCGATCCACTCCAGGGGTGCATGGTGGGGGGCGTGGGGTGTGCCGGTGGCGTACCACATCATGAACGGCCGATTGGGGTCGGCCAGTCGAAGGTTGCGCAGGTAGTTGATGGCTTGGTCGGCCAGGTCGCCGTCGAGGTGGTATCCCTCCTCTGGGGTGGCGGGTGGTTCGATATAGGTCTGGTCGCGAATGAGCTTGGGGGTCCACTGGCTGGTCTCCGCGTCTATGAACCCGTAGTAGTGGTCGAACCCGACTCCGGTGGGCCACGTGTTATATGGCCCGGCGGCCCGCTGGTCCCGGGGCGTGAGGTGCCACTTCCCCACCGCGAAGGTGGCCCAGCCCTCGGCTGCCAGGTATTGCGCCAACGTCCCGGCAGAATCGGGGATCTTTCCGTTGTAGCCGGGAAAGTTGACGGGTAGGTCGGTGACCATCCCAATCCCCACCCGATGGTGATTGCGCCCGGTGAGCAGGCAGGCACGGGTGGGAGAGCAGATCGCGGTGGTGTGGAAATTGGTGAACCGCAGACCCCGGCCGGCCAGGCGGTCGAGGTTGGGCGTGTCGATGTCGGAGCCATAACACCCGAGCTGGGCGAAGCCGAGGTCGTCCAACACGATGACCATCACATTGGGGGCTTCGGGATCGTAGGGCCGAGGCACCGGCGGTGACGTTGATTCGGCCAGGGTTAGCCCGATGCGGTGCTCGGAGGACACGGCTACTGGTGGCGCATGGCGTGGGCCATCTCGGCTTCGAAATCGAATGGGGGCGGCGGTCCTGTCTCAATGACCAATGAGGCCAAGCCCCCAGGGGCTTCGAACGGGGGCTGGTAGTCGTCGCACACCGGAAAGGGACGGCCAAATCCCACGGTAAGGAAGGCTCCGTCAGGAGCCCAGGTGGTGGGAAGGGGCACCGGCTCGGCACCCTGGCCGATTTCGGCCTCATCGGCGGTGAGCGTCACCGTGAATAGACCGTCTTCGGTCGGGGCCAGCTCGGCGCCAACAAAGCGCGCCCTAGCCGGGACAGGGGCGATTACCCGGTATTCCCTCCCGTGCACCACCGCCACCCAGCGGAGCTCGCCGTCAGCCAGAAACATCACCCAACCGGAGATCCAATCGCCCTGCTCGCAGATGATGCCAGCAGCACCCTGGGGCAAGCCGCCAGGAAATGCGGCCACGGCCCGGTAGCCGCCGAATTGCAACGGTCCTGAGGCTTCATGCACCTGGTCGCCCGGGACCAGTTCGTAACGAGACCGCAGCGACATCCAGGGGGCGTACATGTGGGCGATCCGGTTGACCGCGGTGTCGTCAATGGGTAGCACCCCATTGCGGTCAGCCTCGGCGTCCCACAACTCCACCAGTTCGGCCAGCTTCTCAGGGTGTTGGTCGGCCAGGTTGTGCGATTCGGTTGGATCGGCCTCGGTGTCGAACAGCTCCCACTCGTCTTCGGCGAAGTCGTGGCTGCCCACGATTGCGTCTCGCTCGGCGGCGGTGAGCTGATTGACGTGATTGGTGACCGCCTTCCAACCTTGGTGGTACATGGCTCGGCTGCCCCAGCACTCGTAGTACTGGCTGGTGCGGTGGTCGGGGGAGCCAGCGTTGTCGAGCACGGTCCGCATGCTGACGCCGTCGAACGACATCTGCTCCACCCCGCCGAACACAGTCGGGGGCTGCACTCCGGCCAAATCCAGAATCGTGGGCATCACATCAGTCACGTGGCAGTACTGATGGCGCAACTCTCCCCGAGCAGCCATCCCGGCCGGCCACGACAAGATCAGGGGGTCGCGCACTCCGCCCTCGAAGGTGTACCGCTTCCACCGACGAAAGGGGGTGTTGCCGGCCAGTGCCCAACCCCAGGGATAGTGCCCGGAGGAACGGAACCCGCCAAGGTCGTCTAAGTGGGACAACTCCAACTCCAGGTCGTCGGGATCGTCGCTGATGACGTGACGGTTGTGGTTCCAGCTTCCGTTGGGACCCCCTTCGGCCGAGGCACCGTTATCGGAGATGAGGGCGACCACAGTGTTGTCGGCATCACCCGATTGATCGAGATAGTCCAGAATTCGGCCGATGTGGTGGTCGGCGTGACTCAAGAACCCGGCGTACACCTCCATCATGCGGGCATACAGACGCTGGCGCTCGGGGTCGATCTCATCCCAAAGCTCAACCCACTCGGGTCGAGCCGACAACCCCACATCGGCAGCGATGACCCCCATTTCCTTTTGGCGGATCAGCACCTCTTCTCGCCACATGTCCCAACCGCGGTCGAATTGCCCGGCATAGCGGTCGATCCACTCCGGGGGGGCTTGGTGGGGAGCGTGGGGGGCACCGGTGGCATACCACAGCATGAACGGCCGATCGGGGTCGGCCAGCCGCAGGTTATGCATGTAGTTGATGGCTTGGTCGGCCAGGTCGCTTTCGACGTGGTATCCCTCCTCCGGGGTGGCCGGGGGCTCGATATACGTCTTGTCGCGGATGAGCTGGGGGGTCCATTGATTGGTCAGCCCGTTGAGGAACCCGTAGTAATGATCGAACCCGACTCCGGTGGGCCAGGTGTGATACGGCCCGGCGGCTCGCTGGTCGCGGGGCGTGAGGTGCCACTTCCCCACCGCGAAGGTGGCCCAGCCCCCAGCTCCCAGGTAGTGGGCCAACGTCCCGGCAGAATCGGGGATCTGCCCGTTATAGCCGGGGAAGTTGATGGGCATGTCGGTGAGCATCCCCACCCCCACCCGATGGTGATTGCGCCCGGTGAGCAGGCAGGCGCGGGTCGGAGAGCAAACAGCGGTGGTGTGGAAGTTGGTGAACCGCAACCCCCGGGCCGCTAGGCGGTCCAAGTTGGGGGTGTCAATGTCGGAGCCATAACACCCCAGTTGAGAGAAACCGAGGTCGTCCATCACGATGACCAGCACGTTGGGGGCCTGGGAGTCGTAGGGCCGCGGCACCGGCGACGAGGTCGATTCGGCCAGGGTGAGCCCGATGCGGTGCTCGGAGGACACGGCTATTGGTGGCGCATGGCGTGGGCCATTTCGGCATCAAAGTCGAAGGGGGGCAGCGGTCCTGTCTCAATGACCAATGAGGCCAGGGCTTTGGGAGCCTCAAACGGTGGCTCGTAGTCGTCGCACACTGGGAAGGGGCGGCCAAAGCCCACGGTGAGAAAGGCCCCGTCGGGCGCCCAGTTGGTGGGCAGGGGCACCGGCTTGGCACCCTGGCCGATCTCGGCCTCGTCGGCAGTGAGCGTGACAGTGAACAGCCCGTCGTCGGTCGGGTCCAGCACCGCACCCACAAAGCGCGCTCCGGTCGGAACGGCAGCGGCGGCCCGGTGCTCCCGTCCGTGCACGACCGCCACCCAGCGGAGCTCACCGTCAGCCAAGAAGAGTGCCCAACCGGCAATCCAATCCCCTTGCTCGCAGATGACTCCGGCGGCGCCTTCGGGGAGACCATCGGGAAAGGCGGCTAGGGCCCGGTAGCCGCCGAACTGCATCGGCCCGGCGGCCTCGTGCACCTTGTCGCCGGGGACCAGTTCGTAGCGGGATCGCAGCGACATCCAAGGGGCGTACATGTGGGCAATGCGGTTCATGGCGGTGTCGTCGAGAGGCAGCACCCCATTGCGATCGGCCTCGGCGTTCCACAACTCCACAAGTTCGGCCAGCTTGTCGGGGTGCTGTTCGGCCAGATTGTGAGACTCGGTGGGATCGGCCACGGTGTTGAACAACTCCCATTCGTCGTCGGCGAAATCGTGGCTGCCCACGATGGCGTCTCGCTCGGCGGCGGTGAGCTGGTTGACGTGGTTGGTGACCGCCTTCCAACCGTCGTGGTACATGGCCCGGCTGCCCCAGCACTCGTAGTATTGGCTGGTACGGGCGGCGTCGGGATCATCATCGCCGATTATCGGCCGCATGCTGACGCCGTCGAACGACATCTGCTCCACCCCGCCGAACACAGTCGGTGCCTGTACCCCGGCCAAATCCAGGATCGTGGGCATCACATCGGTGACGTGGCTGTACTGATGGCGGAGCTCGCCCCGAGCGGCGAGACCAGCCGGCCACGACAGGATCAAGGGATCGCGCACTCCCCCCTCGAACGTGTACCGCTTCCACCGCCGGAAGGGGGTGTTGCCGGCCAGGGCCCACCCCCAGGGATAGTGCCCGGAGGAGCGGAACCCGCCGAGGTCGTCGTAGTGGGCCAGCTCCAGCTCTAGATCGTCTTCTTCGTCACTTATGTAGTGACGGATCTGGTTCCAACTGCCGTTGGGCCCACCTTCGGCTGAAGAGCCGTTGTCGGAGATCAACGCCACCACGGTGTTGTCGGCCTCGCCCGACTGCTCGAGATAGTTCAGAAGTCGGCCGATGTGGTGGTCAGCATGGCTCAAGAACCCGGCGTACACCTCCATCATGCGGGAATACAGCCGTTGGCGATCAGGGTCGACATCATCCCAAGGCTCAACCCACTCGGGTCGAGCCGACAATTCCACATCAGCAGCGATGACCCCCATCTCCTTTTGACGGGCCAGCACTTCCCCTCGCCAAACATCCCACCCCTGGTCAAATTGCCCGGCGTAGCGGTCGATCCACTCCGGGGGCGCCTGGTGGGGGGCATGGGGAGTACCGGTGGCGTACCACATCATGAACGGCCGATCGGGATCGGCCAGCCGCAATCCCCGCAGGTAGTCGATGGCCTGCGCAGCCAGATCGGCATCAAGGTGGTATCCCTCCTCCGGGGTGGAGGGGGGCTCGATATAGGTCTGGTTGCGTATGAGCTGGGGGGTCCACTGGTTGGTCTCCCCGTTGAGGAACCCGTAGTAGTGGTCGAAGCCGACCCCGGTCGGCCAGGTGTGATACGGCCCCGCAGCCCGCTGGTCGCGGGGCGTGAGATGCCACTTCCCCACCGCGAATGTGGCCCAACCCTCGGCACCCAAGTATTGGGCCAAGGTCCCGGCGGAGTCGGGGATCTGTCCGTTATAGCCAGGGAAGTTGACAGGCATATCGGTGAGCATGCCCACCCCGACCCGATGGTGATTTCGCCCGGTGAGCAGACAGGCCCGGGTAGGAGAGCAGACAGCGGTGGTGTGGAAGTTGGTAAAGCGCAGCCCCCGGCCCGCTAGTCGGTCCAAGTTGGGGGTGTCGATGTCGGAGCCGTAGCACCCCAACTGGGCGAAGCCGAGGTCGTCCATCACGATGACCAGCACATTGGGGGCATCGGGATCGTAGGGCCGCGGCACCGGCGGCGAGGTTGATTCGGCCAGGGTGAGCCCAATGCGGCGTTCCGTCATGGGACTTGAAGATAGACGACGGCTAGATCGCTAAGACGAGATGAGGTCGAAGCCCTCGTAGCTGGCGGCGGCCACTTGATCGCACTTTTCGGCGTAATCGGGGAAGCCGGGGAGGGGCATGAACACTCGGGTCTTGCCGGGGATGTTGGCCCCCAGGTACCAGGAGTTGCAGGTGGGGTACAGCGTGTAGCTGGCCACCAGGTTTACGTGGTCCACCCAGGCTTCGGTGGCCTGCTCGGTGGCCTCGATGTGACGGTGGCCGTTGGCTCGCATGTAGCTGATGCAGTCGCCAATCCAGTCCACGTGCTGCTCGATGCACACGATCATGTTGGCCAGCACTGAGGGGCTGCCCGGGCCGGTGATGGTGAACATGTTGGGGAAGCCGGGAACGCCCAAGCCCAGGTAGGTACGGGGTCCGGCGTACCATTGATCGGCCAGGGGGAGCCCCTCGCGGCCTTGAATGTCGATGCGGAGCAGCGAGCCGGTCATGGCGTCGTAACCGGTGGCGAACACGATCACATCGAGGTCATATTCGGCACCGTCGGCGGTGCGCAGGCCGCCGGGGGTGATCTCGGCGATGGTGTTCTCGCTGATGTCCACCAGCGTGACGTTGTCTCGGTTGAACGTCATGAAGTAGTCGGTGTCGAGCACCAGTCGCTTGCACCCGATGTAGGTGGTGGGGATGAGCCGTTCCGCTACCTCGGGATCCTTCACCGTCTCGCGGATCTTGGCCTTGACGAAGTCGGCGGCCACGTGGTTGGCCTCGGGGGTTCGGGCGATGTCGGAGTAAGCACCTAGGAAGGCGAAGCCGCCGATCTCCCAACGGGAGTCGAACTCCTTGAACGCCTCGTCAACCTCGACGTCGAGTACCGAACCCTCATTCCAGTCGAACCGGGCGCCGAGCGCGCCTTGCTGGGACTTGTTCTTCTCCCGGAGTCGGCGGTAGTCGGCTTTGACCTCGGCTTGCTCGACCGGGTCGAGAGGGTGGTTGCGGGCCGGTATGGCGTATTGCGGCGTGCGCTGGAACACGGTGAGGTGCTCGGCGGTCTCAGCGATCACCGGAATGGCTTGAATCCCCGAAGAGCCGGTACCGATTATGCCGACCCGCTTGCCGGTGAAGTCGATGCCCTCTTTGGGGTAGCGGCCGGTGTGGCATATCTCGCCTTCGAAGGTGTCGGTGCCTTCGATGTCGGGCACGTTGGAGGACGACAGACAGCCCACCGCGGTGATCAGGTACTCAGCGGTCACCAGATCGGCATCGGGCCCAGCGGGGGCGTGGTTATGGTCGATGTGGTCCACCGCGGGGGCGCTGCTGATGAGCCAGCGCCCGGATTCGTCGTCAAAGGCCGCCTTGGTGACCTTGGTGTTGAACTGGATGTCCCGATACAGGTCGTAGCGCTCGGCCACGTGCTGGGCGTAGCGGAGGATCTCTGGCTGGCCTGGATAGCGCTCGGTCCACTCCCACTCCTGCTCCAGTTCAGGGTCGAAGCTGTAGCAATACTCCAGGCTCTCCACGTCGCAGCGAGCACCGGGATAGCGGTTCCAATACCAGGTGCCGCCCACATCGTCGCCGGTCTCATAAACCTTGGCGGTTAGTCCCATCTGGCGAAGCTTGTACAGCATGTAGATGCCGGCGAATCCGGCGCCGATGACCACGGCGTCGTAGTGGACAGGATTTTGATCGTTGGTGCTCATGGTTGTGGAGGAAGGCTCTGGTCGGGAACGGGAATCAGGCCGCGGGGCGCAGCTTGTAGCGCACCGGCAGCTTCTTGGCGCCAACGATGAGGTTGGATTCAGTGCGAACGATCGGGCCGGCCGGCTCGATCTCGATCACCCGTTCGGCCAACTGCTTGATGAGGGCCTGGGTGCTGGCCCGGGCCAGGTGCGCCCCCAGGCAGTAATGCTCGGCCCAGCCGAATCCCAGATGGCGATTGGGATGACGCCCGATGTCGAAATCGTTGGGGCGGTCGAACACCGCCTCATCCCGATTGCCCGAGGCGTAGAACATCACCACGAAGTCGCCTTCTTTCACCGGCTGACCGGCCACGGTGGCATCAGCCATGGCGGTGCGCTTCATGTAGTTGACCGGGGTGGACCACCGAACCACTTCTTCCACCGCGTCTTTGATTAGTTCCGGGTTCTCCCTCAGCCGCTGAAGCTGGTCGGGATTGGCCAAGAACGCCTCTAGTGCCCCCGACAGGCCATTGCGGGTGGTGTCGTGCCCGGCGGTGAACACGATGAGGTAGTAGCCAAAGGTCTCGATCTCGGGCAGGGCATCGCCGGTGGGCAGATGGGCATTGGCCAACATGGTGGCCAAGTCCTCTTGGGGATTGGCCTGGCGGTCTTTGATGATGCGGTCGAACATGGCGTAGAACTCCAAGCCCACTTCCAGGCTGGCCTCGTAGCGGCTGTCGGCCTTCCGCTGGTAGTCGGGATCGTCGCCCGAAAGCAGCTGCTGGGTCAGAACCAGCAGGCGCTCCTCATCTTCTTGGTCGATGCCCAGAATGGTGGACAACACCCGCAGCGGATGGCGCTGGGCGATGACATCCACGAAATCGCACTCCCCCTCGTCACCCAGGCTGTCGAGCAGGGCCTTGGCGCTGTCGTGGACGATCTGGTCGAGCTGGCCAATGCCCCGGGGGGTGAAGAATCCGCTGGCCACCTTGCGGTAGAGACGATGCTCAGGCGGATCCATGCTGATGATGGTCCGCATTTGGCTGATGATGCTGCCGTGCTTCTCCAAATCGGCGACCTGCTGGTCACTGCGCACCGCGATGCTGTCGGCCTCGTTGCTGAACAACTCGGGCTGCATGGAGACTTCGATGATGTCGGCATGGCGGGTTACGGCCCAGAAGTTCTGGTAGCCGTCGGGCTCGCACCAATGCACCGGAGAGTTTTGGCGCATCCAGGCCATCAATTCGTGGGGATGCCCGTTGGCGCCGTAGCGCTTGGGGGAGATGAGATCTAGGGGGTCGACGTCCACGGATGAAACGTTAGTGCAACCCCTTACTGACTCAATATTCCGCTGCGTTGGATGATGTCTTCGGTGGCCTCAAAGCCGCCGCCGAGGGCGTCAAAGTCAACGGAGCCGATCGACAGGGCGGCCAGCGGGGGCAGCACCGGGTTGGGCTCAACCCCGCCAGCGAGGGGGTATTCGAAGGTGTTTCTCGTGAAGAAGCGCTGCGCTGACGGAGAGAGTAAGTAGGCGATGAAGCTCTGGGCTGCTTCCCGATCTTCCACGTTCTTGGTCATGGTGGCCGCCGTAATGATGAGCAGCGAACCAATGTCCTCATCCGACAAGTCGTAGTTGGCCGCCCGATGCTGCTCACCTGCCGCCTCAGCGTCGGCGGCCAGTCGGTAGTTGTAATAGTGGTTCACCAGCCCTACGTCGATCTCGCCCCTAGCGGCCGCCTCCACGATGGCCACATTGTTGGGGTAATAGCGGGCGTCGTTGTCCACCATGTCGCTCAGCCACTCGGAGGCCACCTCGTTGCCGTACTGGTCGCGGAACACGGTGAACCAGTCCACGAACGATCCGTTGGTGGCCGGTATGGCCACCCGTCCCCTCCACTCCGATTCAGTGAGGTCGAACACCGAGGTCGGCAACTCGGAGGGAGGCACACTGTCGAGATTGTGGACCAGCACCCGCTTGCGTCCGGAGAAGCCGATCCATGTGCCATTGTCCCCCCGATGGTCACCGTCGACCAGGCCGAGCACGCTGCTGTCCATTGCGGTGAGATGGCCATTCGCCTCCAGGAAGCCCACCGGCCCGGGTGAGCGGGAGATGAAGACGTCGGCTTCGGTGCGGTCGCCTTCGGTGTCGATCAAGAGGGCCAAATCGGTGGACGAACCCCAGCGAACCCGGACTGATGTGCCGCTCTCGCAGGCGAAGGCGTCGAAGACGGGTTTCATCAGGTTCTCACTTCGACCGGAGTAAACGGTTACCGAAGTGCCGTTGTCGTCGGCGCACTTGCCATCGTAGACAGTGGCGGCAACGCCCTCGAGTTTCGTGCCGCTGTCGCCACCGCAGGCCGCAGCCAAAAGGGCTACCGCAAGTAGTGCGCCAGCCAGCCCATTTCGGGAGATCTTGATCATAAGCGCAGCACTCTAGGGTGACTACGCCTTGTTGTCAAGTTAGCCTAACAAATGTCGTTTAGGAGGGCAACACTGCTTCTAGGCAGCCGGCTTGACCGCCTTCCAGCGCAGCGGCATCTCGACGTAACCGTCAACGAGGCTGGAGTGCAGACGGGGCAGGGTGCGGGGGTCGTCCACCCCCAGCTCCAGGCCCTCAAAGCGGCCGATGATGGCCTCAAACATCATCTTGGCCTCCAAGCGGGCCAGCGACGCCCCCAAGCAGAAGTGGGGCCCGCCGGCGCCGAAGGCAACGTGCTGGCTGGCGTCCCGGGTCACGTCGAGGGTGTCGGGGTTGTCAAAAGCCCTCTCGTCCCGATTGGCCGAGGGATACCAGATCACTACCGGCTCTCCGGCCTTGATCTCCTGCTCCCCTACCACGGTGTCGTAGCGAGGCCGACGCACGAACTGCATCACCGGGGTGGTGTAGCGCAACAGCTCCTCTACAGCGTTGGGGATAAGAGACGGGTCGTCCTTGAGCATCTGGAGTTGTTCGGGATTGCGGAGCAACTCCAATGTGCCGGTGGTGATGAGGTTGCGGGTGGTCTCGGAGCCCGCATTCTGGAGGAGCATGAAGAAAACGTCGATTTGCACCTGATTCAACGACTCCCCATCGATGTCAGCCTCCAAGAGCACGCCGATGAGGTCGTCGTGGGGCTCCTTCTTGCGGATCTCGCACATCTGATCGGCATAGGCGAACATTTGCACTCCAGCCTCTATCTGTTCCTCCATGCTGTATTTCTCGTCGAACCCGAAGGTGATCTCGGTCCAGTGGAAGATCTGATGGCGGTCTTCTTCGGGTACGCCTACCAAGTCGGCGATCACCTGCAAGGGCAGCTCCACCGCGATTTCGTTCACCATCTCGCAGCTGGTCTTGTCTGATACCTGATCGATCAGCCGATCAACCTGAGCCTGGATCTTCTCCTCCAGGTCGCGCACTCGCCGAGGCGTGAATCCTCGGTTGACCAGCTTGCGCATTTTGGTGTGGTCGGGTGGGTCGAGGCTGATGAGCATCTCCTGATTGGACCCGTCATCAACCGCGGGGCCCCGATCTCCGGGCAGGAAGGGATTGGGCTGGTTGCTGAAGCAATCCGAGTCGCGGGATACCCGCTGCACGTCGGCGTGGCGAGTGACGTTCCAGAAACCTTGCCACTGTGGGTGCTCGCACCAGAACACCGGATCGTTGTCCCGCTTGTGGCGGAAGTACTCGTGTGGGAATCCGTTCTTGAATATCGCGGGATTCCAAAGCTCCACTGCTTCCATCACTGCCTCCTGAGTTCTCTAGTTCGAGGGCTTTCGGCCGACCACGGCGATCGAGACTGTGCTCATCATGACAAATCCTGGCTCTCGAACTTGAGCCAGAGCGGTCTCGCCGTCTTCGGGAGCCACCAGGCCGGCCTCCACCAGCCGGGGTATGGCCCGCTCCAAGGCCATGAACCACCACTCCCCTCCCGGCTCGCCGGGTCGCATGGCCCACACATCGCCGATGACGTCGACGTCGGCTGCCCCCAAGTCGCGAAAACGACCGGTCAGCCGCACGCCGTAGTCGGCATCGCGCCAATCGGTTGTCGTCCCCATCGACACGAAGCGGTGGACGGTGGCATAGGGCTCGGGCAAGCTTTGCTCGGCAAAGGAAGCGAAAGCGCCGTCCTCGGCCACCAGCCAGCCGCCGGGGACCAGGGCATCCCACAGCTTCTTGATCACCTGGTCGCGTTCGGGCAGGTGCTGGAGCACGGCCCGGGCGTGGACGAGGTCGAACGCCGAGGTGGGCACGGGATCGCGGGTCACATCGTGTTGTTCCACCACCACGTTGGGCAGCACCGGGCGGTGGAATTGGAGGTCGACATCGGTGGACCACACCGTGCCGTCGGGTCCCACTCGCTTGCCCAGCCAGGCCGACACCGTTCCACCGCCGGCACCCAACTCCCAGCACCGCCACCCGGGGCTCAGCCCCGTGCCGTCCAGAATGCGGCGGGTGCGGGGATCGCGGGCCTCGGCCAACATCTCGAGGCGGTTGCGCTCAATCTCCACCTCTTCATCGCGAACCCCATATCGGTCATCGGCCATGGGTGCTCCCCCTCTGTCTCCGGTGGCGCCATACCGTATCGTCGCAGCGTGGGCGAGCACGCAGAGGACACCCCGAGGCAAGCGGAATTCCGGGTGGAGGTGAGGGCCTGGCTGGAGGCCCGTGCTCCATTGCGGGAAGACGGCGACGGGTGGTCAACCCGTACCTCCCACTCCGACGCCGCGGCGGAGAGGGCCCACATGGACCGCTGCCGGGCGTGGCAACGAGAGCTGTACGAGAGCGGCTGGGCGGCCATCGACTGGCCCGTCGACCACGGCGGCCAAGGCGGTGAGCGGTGGCAGCGGCAGATCTTCCAGCAAGAGGCCGCCCAGTTCGACGTCACCAGCGGCTTTCTCGCCGCGGGTATCGCGCTGGCCGGGCCAGCCATCGGCCACTTCGGCACCGCTGAGCAGAAAGCCCGCCATCTGAAGCCCATGCTGCGGGGCGATGTGGTGTGGTGCCAGCTATTCAGCGAGCCCGGCGCCGGGTCGGATCTGGCCAACTTGGCGACCAGGGCCGAACGGGACGGCGACGAGTTCGTGGTGAACGGACAGAAGGTGTGGAATTCCTCAGCCCACCTGTCGGACTGGGGAATCCTGCTGGCCCGCACCGATCCCGACGCCCCCAAGCACAAGGGCATCAGCTTCTTCCTTCTGGACATGGCCACCCCCGGCGTCGACCCCCGCCCCATTCGCACCATCAACGGATCGGCCCATTTCAACGAGGTGTTTTTGAGCGATGTGCGGATCCCAGCCGACAACGTGGTCGGCGAGGTGAACAGCGGTTGGGCGGTGGCCCGGCTGGTGCTGGCCAACGAGTCCACCATGATCGGCGGCGGCATGGACCGGGCCGACAGCACGGCCAACCTGATCGCCCTGGCCCGGCGGTGGGGCACATCCCAAGACCCGATGGTCCGCCAGGAGCTGGCTCAGGCCTACACCAAGGAGAAGCTGCTGGACTGGATGGGCCGGCGATTGCAAGATGATGTGCGCCGGGGTCGCCGGCCCACCTTCGACGGCTCGGTGCTGAAGGTGTACTGGTCGGAGAGCCGCCGGGATAGGGGCAACCTCGGTGTGGGGATGCTCGGGGGATACGGGGTGGCCGGCGATCACGCCGACACCGGGGTGTGGGCCAACGAGGCGCTGAACCGGTTTTGGGGGTCGATCGGCGGGGGCACCGACGAGGTACACCGCAACAACATGGCCGAGCGGGTGCTCGGGCTGCCCCCTGAGCCCCGGGTGGACAAGCACGTTTCGTGGCGGGAGCAGGTGGGCGGAACCGGCTCAGGATGACCTCTTGAATTCACCTCTTGTTCATCTCGGTCGCGGTCACGCTTGCCGATTGCGGAAGTAAACTGGCCCCAACATGGCTGACCAAGCCACTTTCGCCGACCAGGCCATGGTCTACATGGACCAGCTCTACTCGGCGGCCCGGCGGATGACCCGCAATACAGCCGACGCCGAAGACTTGGTGCAGGAAACCTATCTGCGGGCCTACCGGGGCTTCGGCAACTTCCAAGAGGGCACCAACCTGCGGGCTTGGCTGTTCCGAATCCTCACCAATGCGTTCATCAACTCCTACCGGAGCAAGCAGCGCAAGCCGCAGTCGGTAGACCTGGCCGGGGTCGAGGACCTTTACCTGCACCAGCGTCTGGGGGGCGACACCAAAGCTGCCCTGGGGGCCAGCGCCGAGGACGTGCTGATGGAAACGATCACCGAATCGGAGATCATCGACGCCCTGGAGTCGCTCCCCGAGGAGTACCGGATCTCCGTGCTCTTGGCCGATGTGGAGGGTTTCGCCTACAAGGAGATCGCCGAAATTTTGGACGTGCCCATAGGCACGGTCATGAGCAGGCTGCATCGGGGAAGAAAAACGCTGCAAAAGCGGTTGTTAGAGTTCGGAAAGACAAGGGGCTGGGTGGATCCACCCGACCCCGACCGGGCGCCGGCTCCGGCTGGCATCTGATTATCGGAGGCACTGCGATGACGAGGGATGAGCCTTGCTTGGGGGTTCCCAATCAATGCGACCTCTCGCGCCAGCTCATCGCCCAGGCCCTGGACGGCCAGCCCAGCGTGGAAGACGTCAGCCGAGCACGAATCGAACTGGCCAACTGCCTTCCCTGCGTTCAGATCCTCGATGTAGAGGTGCAGTTCAAGCTGGCCATGAGCCAGGCCTGCCGGGAATCGGCCCCCGCCTCCCTGCAAATCCGCATCACCGAGACCCTCCAACGGGTGGTGCTCGACGACCTGGACATCCAGGATTTTTGAGCAGTCACGGCCGGGTTGCCCGGCATGGAGTGTTCCCAAGCAGACCACTAGGGTGAGCACATGGATTTGATCGCCGCCGTCGTGTGGCACTGGTGGATCGCCCTGCTGCTGGTAATCGGGACCGTTCCCTTGGTTATCGCCACCATCGTCGGCTACTTCACCAAGGTGGTCGGACCCCGCTACAACAGTCGGCACCAGCGGGAAACCAGATCTCAGAGTGCCGACGACACCGACTAGAAGCGGCGGACATCGCCGGTGGTTGTCGCAGCCGACCCGGTCGACTGGCGTCTGGCTGAACGGGTAGCCAAGAAGGTCGGCGGCCACGAGCCCTTCCTCGACTCCTACCACTACCGCGGCCTCTCCCCCGAACTGACCGAACTGACCGCCCAAGCCGAGGAGCTGGTGGCCGCGGAAACGGGCTTGAAGTCGATGGCGGGGGCGGCCCGAGCCCAGGTCACCACCCGGGCCGGTTGGGTGGCTGCCAATGTGGCCTCATTCCAGCGGCTGCTTCGCCCGGTGACCGACAAGATGGCCGAGCGGGTGTCGCAGACGTGGTTCGCCCCCGTGGCCCAGCGGGTGAGCGGTACCGAGATGGGAGCGGTGCTGGGGTGGATGTCCACCCGGGTGCTGGGCCAGTACGACCTGCTCATCATCGAAGACGACCGGCCCGAAGACCAGGACATGGTCTACTACGTGGGGCCCAATGTGATGGCTCTCGAGCACAAACACGGTTTCGACCCCCGCCAGTTCCGGCTGTGGCTGGCATTGCACGAGACCACCCACCGGGCCCAGTTCACCGGCATCGAGTGGCTCCGCCCCTACTTCCTAGGCCTGGTGCAAGACGCCCTCGATGCGGCCGAGCCCGATTTGGAGCACTTCAAGCAGGTGGCCAAGCAGGTGCTAGACGCCCGTCGGCGGGGCGAGGACCCGTTGGCCGACGGAGGCCTCCCCGCCTTGTTGGCCACCCCCGAGCAGAAGGTGGTGCTGGATCGAATCGGCGGCATGATGAGCCTGCTCGAGGGCCACGGCGACATCACCATGGACCGGGCTGGTGCCAATCGCATTCCCGATGCCAGCCGGTTTGCCCGGGTGCTGCGCCACCGCCGCAACTCGGCCAAGGGGGTGTCCAAGATGGTGCAGCGCATCATCGGCATCGAGGCCAAGCTGAACCAGTACGCCGCCGGCGAGGCGTTTATCGAGACGGTGGAGGCCCGCGGCGGGCCCGAGCTCTTGAACCGGGTGTGGGAGTCGTCCGACCGGCTGCCCACCATGACCGAGATCCGCAACCCCCAGCAATGGATCGACCGGGTCAACGGCACCCCCGCCGAAGCGGCCGTTTGAGCGAGGAGATCTTCTCCGAATCGGCCCCCGAGCATGCGGCCGTCAAAGTCCCCGAACTGCTGGCGCGCTGCACTTTCGCTCCTGCGGGCACCGCGGTGGACTGCGCGGTGTCGGGCGGGCCGGACTCGCTGGCATTGCTGGTGCTGGCCTCAGAAGCAGGCTGCGCGGTGACCGCCTGGCATGTGGACCACGGGCTGCGACCGGGCTCGGCCGCCGAAGCCGAGGTGGTGGCCCAGGCGGCCGCGCGCTGGGGGGCAGCCTTCGAGGCTCGCACCGCGCATTGCGAGCCTGGACCCAATCTGGAGGCCCGAGCCCGCCAAGCCCGCTACGGGGTGCTGCCCGCTGGCGTGCTCACCGGCCACACCGCCGACGACCAGGCCGAGACGGTGCTGTTGAACCTCATGCGGGGAGCAGGATTGGACGGCTTGGCCGGCATCGACCCGACCCGTCGACCGCTGTTGGGGCTGCGCCGCCACGAGACCCAGGCGCTGTGTGAGGCCCAAGGGCTGGAGCCGGTGCAAGACCCGTCGAACCTCGACCCCGCCCATCGCCGCAACCGCATCCGCCATGAGCTGCTGCCCCTGCTTTACGACATTGCCGAGCGCGATGTGGTGCCGATCATCGCCCGAGGGGCCAGCCTGACGGGCGGGGTGCGGGACTTGCTCGATGAGTTGGCCGCGGCCATCGACCCCACCGACGCCAAGGCGCTGGCCCAGGCTCCCGAGCCTCTGGCCCAGATGGCATTGCGCCGGTGGATCCAACGCGAGACCCACGCCGACCACCCGCCCGACGCCGCTGCCATCGAGCGGGTCATGGCCGTGGTCCGAAATGAAGCTCGATCCACTGAAATTGGCGGAGGCTGGCGAGTCACCCGATCTTCCCAACGGCTCGGCCTCCAAAGATAAGCACCGCTAGGTTGACCCCGTGTCCACCGCGGCAGACAGTGGCAACGGCGACCCCGGCCCGATCCTCATCTCCAACGAGGAGCTGACCGCCTGCATCGCAGACCTCGGCACCCGCATCACCGCTGACTACCAGGGCCGGGCTCCCCTGCTGGTGGGGGTGCTCAAGGGCGCTTTCATGTTCATGGCCGATCTGGCCCGGGCCATCGAACTGCCGGTGGAGTTCGACTTCATGGCGGTGTCTTCCTACGGCAGCTCCACCCGCACCAGCGGAGTGGTGCGGATCGTCAAAGACCTCGATCTGGATTTGGCCGGGCGCGACGTGATCCTGGTGGAGGACATCATCGACAGCGGCCTGACCCTCAACTACCTCCGCAAGAACCTGGCCGCCCGCAACCCGGCCAGCCTGGAAGTGTGTGCCCTGCTGGTGCGCAAGGGCCGCCAGTACGAAGACCTCGACCTGCGCTACGTGGGCTTCGAGATCCCGCCCGACTTCGTAGTGGGCTACGGCCTCGACGTGGGCGAGCGCTATCGCCAACTCCCCCACATCTGCCAATACCAGCCGAACAGCAATTCATAGAATTAGTTGAAATACACCTTGCTTTACTGAACGGGGTATGGCAGATTGAGGCCATCGGAGCAACTCGACAGCTCCCCTCCCGACACATCGGTGACAACCCATGCGGATGGCAAGCGAGGATCGTCGGCGTCAGCTTCCCTGGGTGATACTCGGACTGACCGTCACCCTCACCGCGGCAATCGTCTTCGCCCTGTGGGCATCGTCACTCAGCAATCGCACTGCGGTGGCAGTGGCCGGTCGAGATATGCCCACCGGGTCAACGGTTCAGGTCGACGACCTGCGGGCGGTGGAAATGGCCAGCGGGCAAGGCGCGGGATTCGTGCCTATGGCCAATTTGGATTCCGTGGTGGGACGCACTGTGCGGGCCGCCATTCCCGAAGGGACAATTCTTCACCCTGGGCTTTTGTCGTCAAGTTCGCCAATCGATGGAAATATGGCGATAGTCGGTGCGGTTCTCCACCCGGGCGAATACCCGATCGCCCAACTTGGTCCCGGCCAACCGGTTGGAGTGGTGACCGTCAGCGGACAACGCGGCCAATATGCGGCACCAGAACGCGGCCATACCAATCTGTCCTCCTTGCCCGGCGTCGCCGTTGCGACCGTCCGGGCCACAGTGGCCGAAGTAAGCGAAGTGCTGGACTCGGGCCAAGACGCCTTGTTTGTGTCGCTCTTGGTCCCCGCTGACGACGCTGTGCATATCAGCAACTCAGCAGCCAACCGCGAATTGCGGCTTATTCTCCTGCCCGAGGAATCTCCGACAACAGACAGTCCTCCAATCCGGCAGTTAACGGTTGCCGGAGCAGTTCCATGAGCATCATCGTGGTGGGAAGCGCCAAGGCCAGTCCAGGCGTGACGAACTTGTCGGTCGGACTCGGACAGTCATGGGAACCGACCACAGGACGACGGGCCGTCTTGGTGGAAGCTGATGGCGATGGCGGGGTGCTGGCCGCTCGATTCGGGTTGGCTTCCGCTCCCTCGTTGGTGGAGCTTTCGGGAACCGCTCGACATGAATTAACAATCAACCGGCTGCAAGCCAGTTGCCAGCCGCTGGCCGGCCACTTGCCTGCTCTGGTTGCTCCGGGCTGCGGCGAAACAACCACCCGGGTCCTCTCCCATCTAGCAAAGCGATTGGCAGACGGCCTTGACCATCTTGACGACATCGACGCGGTCGTCGACGTGGGCCGCGTGCGGCTTCACTCTCCCACTGCCGAGCTCATCAGACGCTGCGACCTTCTCGTGCTTGTCGCTCAACCGAGATTCGACCAGCTAGTCCCCCTTGTTCATCAGGCCCGAAGCTTGCTCTCCCAGGACATCCCAACCGTTCTGGTTTGCGTTGGCGACCGGCCCTATCCGCCGACTGAAATGGCCAAGGCCACTCAGCTCGATCTCTTGGGCGTCATGGCTCACGAGCCGAGAGTTACCCAAGCACTCGTCGGCGGATTTCCATTCAACCAGCGTCATCGTCGCCTCTTGTTGTGGCGAACACTCACCGAGCTCGTACATCGAATCCATTTCCGCCTACAAGCCACGGCGGGCAGTCGAGAAGCGGCATAGTGGCATCTGCTCAGCTCGATCGCGTGCTTGCCTTGGTCACTCACGAGCTAGAGCAAGCCGAGTCAAGCCGGCTCGGAAATCGGATAGAGCAGAAGTCCCTGGCCAGGCAATTCATCGCTGAGGCGCTTGACGTTATCGCCGCGGATCGAGCCAGGGCATCTTTGCCTCCGCTCGACGAAGCCGAAGAGTCTCAAATCACCGACGAGGTTCTGGCCACATTGTTCGGACTCGGGCCCATCGATCGATTGCTGGCTGACGAATCAGTCGAGAACGTGAGCGTGAACGGTTGCGACACGGTTTGGGTCCACTATGCAGGAGGCAAGAAGCGTCGCGTTGGGGCGGTTGCCGATTCGGACAATGAATTGGTTGCTCTCATACGCAGGGCAGCCGCCCGGCTGGGCCGCAACGAACGGCGGTTCGATATTGCCAATCCGTTTCTGGACTTGAGACTGCCTGACGGATCCCGCCTAAACGCAGTGATGGCGGTATCGGAGCGTCCGTCGGTTTCGATTCGTCGACATCGCCACGAGCAGGTCACCTTGGCCAATCTTTGCGAACTGGGCACCTTCGACGAGACTCTCAGAGCCTTCTTGACCGCGGCGGTGCGGGCCCGAATGAGCATCATCGTGTGTGGTGGAACCAACGTGGGCAAGACGACGATGTTGCGTGCCCTATTGAATGCCTGTGACCCCAATGAGCGACTGGTCACCATTGAAGATCGATTGGAGTTGGGACTATCCGCCCACCCCGACCGGCATCGTGACGTAATTGAACTAGAAACCCGCACGGCCAACATCGAGGGATCTGGGGAGATCACCATGCAGCAGCTGGTGCGAAACGCGTTGGCCATGTCACCCGATCGATTAGTCGTGGGCGAGGTAAGGGGCCCCGAAGTTGTAGACATGCTCTCGGCTCTGTCGGCGGGAAACGATGGATCTATGTGCACGATCCACGCCAACTCCTCCCAAGCGGCTTTCAGCAAAATTGCCACCTACGCCCTGCGATCCGCCGAGCACATCCCGGTAGAAGCCACCAACCGCATGATCGCTGAGAGCATCGACTTTGTGGTCCATGTGAGCAGAACACACGACGGCAAGCGTCTAGTGAGTTCAGTGCGCGAGGTCACCGGTGCTTTGTCAGGTGAAGTGACCAGCGTCGAGGTATTCGCAGCCAAGGGATCGGAAATGGCCCGGCCGTACGCCAGTTTGCAAGCCTCCACCCAACACCGGTTGACCAACGCTGGGCTCGATCTTTCTTCTCTGGAGTGGGAGTTGGCCAGTGAGGACTTCAAATGTCCCCGCTGATAGGAGCGCTGCTGGGGGCAGCGTTGGGCACTGGGGCGTTCACCACCATCATGGGGGTGCGCGGCTTCTGGTCAAGCCCGAGTACACGCCGCGGAAGACTGGGTACATGGTTCCAAGGACCCCTGATGCCACAAGGAGTTCGCTTGGTCATCGCCATTGTCGGGTTCGTAGCAGCAGTCGTGGTGACTGGATGGTTGGTCGCCGGTTTCGTCGTGGGCATTGCTGCCTTCCTCTCACCAACGCTGCTAAAGGCCAAAGCAAGGCGGAACCGGGAAATTGATCGCTTGAATGCGCTGGCTACCTGGGTGGAGATGCTGAGGGACACAATCGGAGCGGCATCGGGATTGATCGAAACTTTGAAGGCCACCGCAGATTCCGCACCATCGGTACTACGTGCTCCCGTAAGACAACTGGCAGCCCGGGCTGAGCGAGAACCCCTTCCGGTTGCCCTAGGGAGATTTGCCGATGAGGTGGACCACGCGGTGGCCGACACCGTTGCGGTATCGCTTGGGTTGGCGGCTACCAACCAAGTGGGTTCATTGCAGGAATCGCTGGCCGAACTCGCTAAGAACACTCGTCAAGAAGTGTCAATGCGTTTGCGGATCGAAGCCTCCCGAGCTCGCCAACTTGCTTCGGCCCGCTTGATTGCCGGAGTGGTGGCTGTGCTCTGCATTTTCATGGTGAGCTTCAGCAGAACCTATCTGGCACCCTTCGACACCGCTTCAGGGCAGTTGGCGCTTGCTGTGATCGGAGGGCTGTTCATCGGCTCAGGTTTTGCTCTAGAGAGAATGAGCCGGTTCAACAGCCCGCCCCGAATTCTTGAGGTGCATCGTGGACCTGCTGTCCCAGGCCCAACCGGCGAACTTCCCCTATGACCATTGGTCTGGCTATGGGCATGATGTTTGGACTTGGTCTCACTGTGGCCTTGTGGGGGCTGTTTCCCCCCCGAGAGCCCCTGCACACTCGACTACGCGAACTAGGTCAGCCAAGTGATCTCACCAACCGGTCGAAATCGCGCCGGGAGCGAATAGGCCATGCCGCTGCGCAGTCGATCGGTCGTTTGGCTTTTCGAAAACAACGACTTGAGCGCGACCTCCGAGCAGTTGGGCAGAGCCCGGAAGCACTGGCACTGGCAAAGCTCGGGATGCTGGTCCTGGGAATGGGATTGCCTGTGGGAGCCTGGATAGTTACCTGGTTGGCCCGAACGTGGGTCTCCCCGGCGGTCGTGGTCCTGGCATCTGTTGTGACAGGGGGCCTCTTCTTTTTCGTTCCAGACTTGTCACTACGAGAGAGAGCCCGAAAGCGGCGAAGAGAACTGCGGAATCAGCTCAGCGCCTATCTGGACTTGGTGGATCTCCTCTTGTCGGGAGGCTCGGGCATCGAACGAGCTTTGACTGACGCAGCAGATCAGGGCACTGCCTGGGGTTTTGCCGAAATCCAAAAGACCTTGCGGCAAGCCCAGTTGGCGAATGAACCGTCATGGACAGCTCTAGCGAGGCTGGGTGGAGATCTTGGTTCGTCAGAACTGGAGGAGTTGGCGGCATGGCTGATGCTGGCCGGCATTTCCGGATCCCGAGTGCGGTCGTCCTTGCACGTCAAGGCTCGGGGCTTGCGAGAGCGAGCGTTGAACGAGGCCGAAACGGAAGCACAGCAGGCTACTGAACACATGTCGCTACCGGTGGTTCTCATGTTCTCGGGTTTCCTAGGACTCATCGGGTATCCGGCAATCGCAGCCATTCTCAGCTCATGAGTGCCTCTGGGAATCATGCAGCGAGACATGGATCTATCGGCGTATTGATTCGCCCCAACCAACACTTGGCAGGAAATGACGATGAAAGCAACTACCAGGCTCTATGAACTATTGGTCGCGGCGGCGGCAATATCCGAGGATCGAGTCCGCCAGGCGTGGCAGACCGAACGAGGAGATGTGACTTCAACGGTGATTGTCATCGCAGTCTTGGTCGCCGCGGCGGTGGCTGCTGGAGTAGTAATCACCACCTTCATCACCGGCCAGACCAGCAAGATCAGCTGATCAACCGCGGCGGGGCAGACCTAGGAATGCGATGCGAGCGCGGTGAAGTGACGACGACCGTCTTGGTCGTGCCCATTGCCATGCTCTTGATCTTTGCAGTCGTCCAAGCGGCCCTGGTCTTTCATGCCCAGGCCTTAGTTGATGCCGCTGCCCAAGACGGCGCCCAAGCTGGTCAAGGCGTATTGGGCACCGAGGAGGCAGTTCACTCAGCCGTGCATTCGGTCATTGGAGAAAGTGCGGGAAACCTGCTGTCGAATGTGGATGTCTCTGTGCATGCAAACCCATGGCGTCTATCGGTGACAGTGCAGGCCACTGTGAAGTCGCTGATCCCTGGTTACAACCCCACCGTTTCTTCTATTGCGGCGGGACCCCGTGAGATCTTCGTCCCTGAGTACCGAAGGCGATGACCAATTTGTGGTTGTGTCGGCGACGAGGTGTACCCGCTGAACGAGGCAGCAGTGTGGTTGGTCTGGTGATTCTGACCCCGATGATGGCCACACTTCTGTTCTTTGTTGTGGCCGCCGGCCGACTTGGAGTAATCGAAAGCAAGCTGACTTCCGCAGCTCGTAGCGCGTCTCGCGCCGCCTCACAGACTCAGTCTGTCTCCGCTGCACAGGCAGCGGCGGCAACAACTGCGGAAGCCTCTCTGGGTCACCTAAGAACGGGTTGCCATGGCGGACCCCAGGTTCGTGTCCTAGAGCTCGACCTTCGACCAGGAGGGCAAGTGCATATCAAGGTCTCGTGCGTGGTGCGGCTGTCGGATCTGACCGTGCCCGGCATGCCCGGCAGTCGAATAGTGTCCGCAGACTCCGTTTCAGTGGTGGACCGGTTTCGAAGCGGAGACTCTTAGCTGTGCACCGGGGTGCTCCCCGAAGAATTCTTGGCCCTGTCCGGCCACCCGGTGACCGGGAAAGGGGGCAGGTGACAGTGGTTTTTGTCGCATTAGCTGTAGTGCTGGTCATGCTGGGAGGGCTGGCTTATGACGGAGCCCGAATCTTGAACGCCAAAAGGGCCGCTTCCTCTTTGGCTCTAGAAGCTGCCAGAGCCGGCGCCCAGGCAATTTCGACCGAATCCTTTTACCAAGGGGACGGGAACGTAACCGTTGACCCTATTCAAGCGCGATTCGCGGCGGCTGAATTCCTCGACCAACACGATGAATGGTCGATTTCGGTGCGGGGGGACACGGTCTCCATAACCGTGTGGCTGACCCAGCCACTTCAAGTGCTCTCAATGCTCGGCATTGAGTCACGTCGGGTGACTGGCCATGCCAGTGCCCGTGCCATACAGGGAATAGACAGAGGAGATTACCGATGAACCTGAATGAAAATCCCCGAGGGGAGGCTGTCCGCGGTTTGGCGTCAGCCGCGCTATTGGTCGGATTGCTAATTGGCGTTCCGATACTTCTGATCCTTGGAGTGGGTTGGCCACTTCCCCAAGGGATCCCCTCGGGCTCGGACATTGTCACAACCATCAAGACAGGCGCCGTTCCCCCTTCTACCATCTGGAAGTCAATCTCGGTCGTAGTGTGGGTTCTCTGGTTCCTTTTGCTTGCCGGGGTGGGGGTAGAAGCGTGGGCTCACCTGCGAGGTCGAGTTGCCCCCCGAGTTGCCTTCTTGCCGTCGTTCATTCAGCGCTTTTCAGCCCAAGTCATGGGCACGACTCTCTTGATTGCTTTCTCACTACAACACCCCGGACTCGCAACGGCCGACAACCAAGAGCTTCTTGCCCCAACAACTTTCAAGATAGATGCAGAGGCCGCAGATGCAGGGCCCCACACCCACACCGTGGAGCGAAACGACAACCTGCGACAGCTGGCGGAGCGGTACCTGGGAGATCCGAACAGATGGACTGAGGTGTTCGTCTTGAATGAAGGGCAAACCCAGATAGACGGAGGGTCGCTGTCGGATCCAAATCAACTCCAAGCAGGGTGGAAGCTCGTCATGCCCGCTGATTCACGTACTCCGAGTGCCGCCGAATTCAAGATTGCCGAGAATTCCGATGACAATCAGCAGTCTGATGTCCCTGCCATTGAACTCGATCACTCCTTAATCACAGTCCAGACCGGCGACACCTTGTGGGGGCTGGCGGCTCAACATCTCGATGACCCGGAGAGGTGGGTTGACATCTTCAACTCCAACCAAGACATCATCCAAGACCCAGAAGTCATCCTGCCTGGATGGCAGCTCGAGATTCCAGCCATTGATTCCAAGCCGACTGAGATCTTGCCACCGGCCCAACCCCTTCCGGAGACCGTCGACTACACCGCGCTCCAGATCCAGCCCTTGGCGGAGTCTGTCGGCCACACCGCCCCCGTATCGGCCTACGCCACGACAAGACCAACCGTGGTGGCCGTCGTTTCCTCCGAAAGCAGTGACCACCAGTCAGTCCCCACCAGGGAGACAATGTTTGCCGTCGGTGGTCTCGGGGTCTTCGCCAGCAGCCTTGGATGGGTACTGGCCCGACTTCGACGGACTCAACGCCGTCGATTGCCAAATGGTCGAATGCCCGTGCCACCATCCGATGGCGCCGTCCAGTTGGACCAACAATTGCAGGCTGCTTCCGATCCCGACGCTGCTCTGTTCTTGGACGCGTCGTTGCGGATCATGTCTTCTCGAGTTGCAGACAATCCCCCACCCAGCATTGTCGGAGTGACGATGGACTCAAGCAGAGTGTCGATTCACCTCAGCTCGCCTGAAGTTGCTCCACCCGGATTTCACATCGGGGACGACGGTACGACTTGGACCCTGCCGAAGGACCATGGACTGGAGCTACTCCTAGATGAAGCCGATGGTGTCCCCGCGCCTCTGCCCACTCTGGCCACCGTGGGCAAGAAGGACGGCGGCGAGTTCTTGCTGAACCTTGAACACATGGCCACCCTGAACCTGGAAGGCAACCACCAAGCGATCATCGAACTCTGCGCGGCGATGGCGATGCAGCTGGCCAGCAGTCATTTGGCTGACGATCTCACCGTCTTGTGTGTGGGGTTCGGACGGGAGCTCACAGTGTTGGAACGGGTCGAGCACGTACCCGATCTAGCTTCTGCCACCGAGCGAATCAGGTGCCATCAACGTCAGAACCAGGCGCTGCTAGGAAGCCATCCTCCATCCGACCGCAGCAGAATCGGAGGCAACGGTGACTTCTGCCACCCAATGGTGGCTTTGGCCCCCCACAAGCTGAGTCGTGAAGACGCTTCTGAACTTCTTGAGGCATGTGACTCATCTGTCAGCGTCGTAGCCCACGGGCTTGACGGCGCTTCATGGGCGGGTCAACTCAATGCGCACGGCCTGCTGCTTCAACCGTGAACTCCATCGGTGGTCGCGACAGATCGGCCAGAATGGCCGGTCAGGAATG
>VYEX01000015.1:0-1448 GCA_009842675.1 Acidimicrobiia bacterium
ACCGTGGGTCTGGTGGGGCTGGGGGCAGTGGGGCGAGCAGCCAAATGGCGGTTCGAGGGCCTGGGGATGAAGGTGATCGCCCACGACCCCTATCAGCCTGACGCCGACTGCGAATTGGACGAGCTGCTGGCCAACGCCGATGTGGTGTCGATGCACGCCCCTGTGCTGCCCGATACGGAGGGAATGATCGGTGCCGATCAGTTTGCGGCCATGCGGCGGGGGTCCATCTACTTGAACACAGCCCGAGCAGCGCTGCACGACACTGAAGCCCTGGTGGAGGCCTTGGCGTCGGGACATCTGGGGGGCGCGGGCCTAGATCACGTGCAGGGCGAGATTCTGCCGGCGGACCACCCGCTGACCACACTTGACAACGTGGTGCTGACCCCGCACATCGGCGGCGCCACCTATGACACCGAGGTCAACCAGACCGACATGGTGGTTGAGGACATCTGCCGGCTGTTGGCCGGCGAGCGTCCCCACCGCCTGGCCAACCCGGAGGTATGGCGATGACTGACCGCGCCGACATTCGAGCTCAAGTGGTGGCGGCCGCTCAGGCGATGGACGCCGCGGGGCTGGTGGTGGGCACCGCGGGAAACGTGTCGGGGCGGGCCGATGACGGGATGATCTGGCTGACGCCGTCGTCGCTCCCCTATGACCAGGTGAGTATCGACAACCTGGCGGCGGTGGACCTGGATGGGAACCTGCTGGAGGGCACGTCTCGGCCGTCCACCGAGAAGGCCATGCACCTGGCCTGTTATCGGGCCTTCCCCGAGGTGGGCGGGGTGGTGCACTGCCACCCGATTCACGCCTCGATGTTCGCGGTCGCTCACAAGAGCATTCCCGCGGTGATCGAGGAGGTCATCGTGTATCTGGGCGGGGACGTGGCGGTAAGCGACTATCGGACTACCGGCTCTGAGGAATTGGGCGAAGAGGTGGTGCGCCACCTGGTTGACCGCTCAGCGGTTCTCATGGCCAACCACGGGATGCTGTGCATCGGCGAGTCGCCCGACCACGCCCTGCACGCCGCTCTCGTGGCCGAGCACACCGCCCGCATCGTGTGGGGTGCCAGTCGCCTCGGCGACGTCGTCGAATTGCCCGACAAGGCCCGCTCCGACTTCGAAGGCGTCTACACCTACCTCCGACGCGAGACCTGGTCGGCGAAATAGCAAACTCACGACCGGGCCCCTCTGCACTTGCCGCTGAGCCAGAGTTTCGTTTCCAGTTAGATTCATGTTGCTATGCCTGGGTTGAATCGTTCTCGAAAATGGACATTTGTTGCTGCTGTGTGCCTGGTGGCCGCCTCCTTTGGAGGTGCGGCTGCAGCTCAAAGCACCTCGGAGGGCGAGGTGTCCCGAGCCGATGTTGAGTTGCGCGACCAGCTGATCGCCAACCAGGAATCTCTGCTCAACGTGTACCGCTGCATGTTCAGCATCGACACCCAAATCGTG
>VYEX01000015.1:1458-34141 GCA_009842675.1 Acidimicrobiia bacterium
GGAATCTCTGCTCAACGTGTACCGCTGCATGTTCAGCATCGACACCCAAATCGTGACGGGCGGCTGTGCCGACGGCCGTCCTCACATGGGCCCGATAGAGGCAACGCCGTTCCAGGGCACACCATCTCAAGGTGAACTTGATGCTCGCGACGCGCTCATCACGGCTCAGGAATCTCTGCTCAACGTGTACCGCTGCATGTTCAGCATCGACACCCAAATCGTGCCTTTCGGGTGTGTCGATGGGCGGCCCGCCGATGGCCACATCTCCTCAGAGCCCAACGAGGCTGTGAATCCAACTCCTGGAATGGGAGTGCAGGTGAATATGGGTCGGGCCAATTGGACTACCGGATTCATCCAGGCAGAGATTTATAGGAATCTGTTGCAGCAGCTGGGCTACGACGTCAATGAGCTAGCGAATGCCATGTATGCCCCGCGTAACTTCTACCAGGGAATGGCCAATGGCCAGTTCCATTTCTGGGCGAATGGCCGGTTCCCGAACCACTCCCCGTTCTTTGGTGAAACCGGACTCACCGGATTGGCGCGGCCGATCGGCTATCAAATGCGATCGGGCGGCGTAGAAGGCGTTGTGGTGGACAAGATCACTGCCGATGCTCATGGAATCACTCGGTGGGACGACATCGGAGACAACCCAGCAATCGCCGCTCTGTTCGACAGGGACGACGACGGCAAGGCCGACATCATGGGCTGCGAGCAGGGTTGGGCCTGCCGCACAGTGATCAACGACACCATTGCGGCCAACGGCTGGCAAGGCACCATCGAACAGGTTTCCGGATCCCATTCGGAGCAGTTCGCCGATTCTGTGATCAGAATGCAAGACGGAGAACCGCTATTGCAGTTCGTGTGGAGTCCGTCGGCCTTTACTGCCGTGCTCGTGCCGGGCGAGAACGTCATCTGGCTCTCGCTGGACAACCCGTTGGCCCATCACCGGAACGCAGCAGTCCTGCCCGTCGAACAATGCCCAGGTCAACCCTGCAAAACTGGATTCACCACTGCGGACATCCGTGTGGTGGCTCGCAATGACTTCCTCGAAGCCAATCCGGCAGCAAGAAGGCTGTTTGAACTGGTGGTCATCTCGCCGCTCGACGTTTCCCGCTTGATCCACGCGCATATGGGCGGTGGCACCCAATATGCCGAGAAGGACGTCAAGACGGCGGCAGCACAGTGGATCGCCGAAAATCAGGACAACGTGGACCGATGGCTGGCCGCAGCCCGATCCGCCGCTTGATCCAGTGTAATTGATATGTGTAGCACTTTTGCTACACTTGTCGCATGAGTGAGGTTGCGTCTCGGGAACTGCGCAATCAGACCAGGGCGTTGTTGGATCTTGTGGCCCGCGGCGAGCGCATCACGATCACGGTTCAGGGACGGCCGGTAGCGGAGTTGTCGCCCGTTCCCGATCGGCCGCGCTGGATGGGACGCGACCGATTCGTCCACCAAGTGCTGGCCCACCAAGCCGATCCCGGTTTGGTTGACGACCTCGCTCAACTCAGCGACGAGACCACCGATGACCTGCAATGGCAATGAGCAGAGGACTGGCTGACACATCCCTGTTCATTGCCAAAGAAAGCGGGCGCCCTTTTCAGACAGACCTTTTGCCCGACGAGCTGGCGGTATCGGCAATCACCATCGGCGAATTGCGGGCCGGCGTGCTGGCCGCCACAGACACCACCACTCGCGACCAGCGCCTTTCCACGCTTACCGCGGCGCTGGCACTCAATCCCGTTCCGGTCGACGAGACGGTCGCGGCTGCTTGGGCCAGACTGCGCCTGGCATTGCGTGACAACGAGCTCAAGATGCCGGTCAACGATTCGTGGATCGCGGCAACTGCCATCGCTCTCGACATCCCCGTCGTCACCCAAGACGACGACTTTCCTTCGCTTGGGGAACTCGACGTAGTCCGGGTATGACCAGATATTCCTCGATGATCAATCAGACGGCGGCGAGCTCGAGGGGGACGATTTCTTCCAGGCTGATGGGACGATCGGCGACACCTTCGAAGGCATCGTTGGCCGAGTAGACCTCTTCGCCTGTAAGCCGGGCCTCGGGGTCGTCGAGGTCGACGGGCCACACGATGCCCATACGGGACTGGGCGACGTAGTAGGAGTCCACGTCGGGCACCTCAATGCCCATGGCCTCGAGCGTGCGGCCGGGATAGGCCATGCGCATCATCCCCTCGGTGAACACGGCGTCGTCGTCGACGATCACCCGGTCGCAGTCGAACTCCAGCCGGTGGGCGCCGGTCTGCACGATGCTGCGGTCGTAGAAGCCTCGAATGGCGTCGCGATCACCGCCGGGGCTGGCGATGGGATCATCGGGGTTCGACCAGATGATGTACTGGGGCTTGTCGCTGAGGGTGGCCACCACTCCCTCGATGTCGGCCTGGGCTTCGCACTTCATGTGGGCCAGCACCAGCTCCAGCACGTGGCGCCGCCGGGGGTCGGTCTCGGCCTCAAATCGTTCTTCCACCAAACGCCATGTCTTGTTGGGGTTCATCTTCATCGGCTTCGCCTTTCGCTCGAGCTTCGACGTAGAGGCTAACGGTCAAGCCTCGACCTACTCCAAGGGAGCGATCTCATCAAGGCTGATGGGTCGGTCGGCGATGCCTTCGAATCGATCGCCCTCGGCGTACACCTCTTCACCCGAAAGTCGGGCCTCGGGGTCGTCAGGGTCGATGGGCCACACGATGCCCATGCGGACTTGGGACAGGTAATAGGAGTCGGTGTCGGGCACGTCGATGCCCATGGCCTCCAGGGTGCGGCCGGGATAGGCCATGCGCATGACCCCCTCGGTGAACACGGCGTGGTCGTCGACGATGACCCGGTCGAGTTCCAGTTCCCAGCGGTGGGCGCCGGTTTGCACCAGGGCACGGTCATACAGGTCGCGTATGGCGTCTTTCGAGCCTCCGGGGCTGGCGACGGGATCATCGACGTTCGGCCAGATCTTGTATTGAGGCTTGTCGCTGAGAGTGTCGATAACCCCTTCGATGTCGAGGCGGAGCTCCCGCTTCATGTGGTCTAAGACGAGTTCCAAGACGTGACGCCGCCGGGGATCGGTTTCGACTTCCAGCCGCTCGGCCACTAGCCGCCACGAGTTGTCGGGATTGATCTTCATCGGGACCGTCCTTGCTCGAGTCCTGACGATAGGGGTTGGGCAACGGCAGCGACACTGCTGACCATTAGTGTGCCTAGCCGATGAGCGATCGGGAGTTTGCCGGCAAGACGGCCATCGTCGGGATCGGCAGCACCGACTTTGCCCGGCTGTATCGCACGAACGATCCCGAGCGGACTGGGGAGGCGCTGGCCACCGAGGCCATCGCTGCGGCCATTGCCGATGCCGGGTTGGAGAAATCGCAGATCGACGGGCTCATCACCGGAGGGCTGCCGCACTACGAGCCGGTGGCCTACCGCACCGGGCTCACCGACGTTCGCTTCGTGGTGGACTACCCGGGGGCCGGGCGCATGTGCGCCATGGCGCTGATGCACGCCGCCACCGCCGTTCACCACGGATTGGCCGACTACGTGGTGCTGTTCAACTCGGTGGTGTTCCGCTCCCAGGGCGTCAAGTTCGGGGCCCAGGGCCAGGGGCTGTTGTACGACACCATCTACGGCATGGCCTCGCCGGGGGCGCAGTACTCGCTAGCCTTCACCCGCTACCAGGCGGAATACGGCGGCACTGAGGAGCAGCTGGGCGCCATTCCCGTGGCCATCCGCTCCCACGCCCAGATGACCCCAAGGGCCATCATGCAGCAGGAGATGTCCATCGACGACTACCTAGCGGCCCGGTACATCGCCCAGCCGTTGCGGCTGTTCGACTATTGCCTGATCAACGATGGGGCAGTGGCCTACGTGGTGACCACCGCCGAGCGGGCCCGGGATCTGGCCCATCCCCCGGTGCTGATCGCCGGCACCGCGGGGCGGGCCAACTTCCGGGAGTGGTACGTGGACCTGGGGTTCTGGGACGACGCCTGCGGATCGATGAAGGCCGACCTGTTTGACCCGCTGGGGGTGACCACTGACGACATCGACTGCCTCCAGGTGTACGACAACTTCAGCGTGTCGGTGCTGTGGGGACTAGAGGGGTTCGGCTTCGCCCCCAAGGGCCAGGGCCTGGAATGGGTGCAGAACGGCCGCATCGCGTTGGGCGGGGAGCTGCCCGTGAACACCAGCGGGGGGATGCTGAGCGAGTCGTACCTTCAGGGGTGGAACCAGCACGCCGAGGCGGTGCGCCAGTTGCGGGGCGAGGCCGGGGAGCGCCAGATTCCTGACTGCGACTGGTCGCTGTACTGGTGCCTGTCGGCATTGCCGGGGGCGTCGCTCTTGTGCCGGGACGGGCTGCTGTGAGCGACGGGGGCGGCTACACCAAGCCGTTGCCGACGGTGAGCCACGAGGATCGGGAGTTCTGGGCCGCAGCCCGAGAGCACCGCTTCGTTTTGCCCCAGTGCCAGACATGCGGGCACGTGTGGTTCCCTCCCTATGCCTCCTGCCCGTCGTGCCTGGCGTTCGACCGGGGGTGGACCGAGGCATCGGGCCGGGGCACGGTGTGGGGCTTCACGATCATGCGGCAGCCCTACATCCCTTCGTTCGAGCCGGAACTCCCCTACAACGTGGTGCTGGTGGAGTTGGAGGAGGGCCCGATGGTGTACTCCAACCTCGTCGGCATCGACAACGACGACATCGCCTGCGGCCTGGCGGTGGAAGCCGTGTTCGAGGACGCCACCGACGAGATCACCCTCATCAAGTTCCGCCCTGTTTGAGCGGTAGGACTAGATGCTGGGCTGGTCAAATGGAGGTTAGGCCGTGGGCGTGGCCGGCGGTGTAGCCGCCGTCGACGGGCAGGGCGACGCCGGTGACGAACGACGAGTCGTCGGAGGCCAAGAAGAAAGCGGCTCCGGCGATCTCCGAGGGGAGCCCCCATCGCTTGAGCTTGTGCTGGTCGCGGATGCTGTCGGCGATGGGCCCGAGATGGGGGATGACCGACTGGAACATGGGGGTGTCGATGAAGCCGGGGCAAATGGCGTTGGCCCTGATGTTGGCCGGGCCGTAGTCGTTGGCGATGTTCTTGGTGAGCAGAATGACCCCACCCTTGGAGGCGTTGTAGGTGCTGCCCCCCTCGCATCCCTCGAGACCCTCCACGCTGGCGATGGTGATGATGCTCCCCGAGCGGGCCCCAACCATCGGCTTGAGGGCAGCCCGGCACGACAGCATGGTGCCCTTGAGGTTGATGTCCTGCACCCGGTCCCACTCCTCGACGTCGAGGGTGTGAACCTGGCCGCCGCCGGCGACGCCGGCCGCAGTGACCAGCACGTCTAGGCGACCGTGTTCTTGGATGATCTGGCCGACCAGCTCCTCCTGGGCGTCGGCGTCGCGCACGTCAACGAGATGGAAGCTGGACGCGGGGGCCGTTTCTTCCACTGCCTTCCAGCCGTCGCTCTCGGCGATGTCGGAGCCGACCACCACGGCCCCTTCTTCGGCAAACCGCTCTGCTGAGGCCAGGCCGATGCCCGAAGCCGCTCCGGTGACCCACGCCACCCTGCCTTCTAGTCGTCCCATCGGTGTTGCCTCACTCTCTTCTGGGGTCAGCGGAATCGTAGGTTGCAGAATGGGCTCTTACGCACCCCTGGGGCCGATCAGCGTGCCGGGAAGCTCTCCGGTTGACTCGCCTTCCCAGCAGGTGGCGACGCCATTGGCGATGGTGGCCCGAAAGCCGCCCGGCTCCCGGCTGAACCGCCACGACCCGCCGGGGACGTCTCGCACCTTCACCTCCGGTCCCAGCGAGATCTCGTCCAGGCTGAACACGGCTAGATCGGCGGCCTTACCCGGGGCGACCACTCCCCTGTCGGACAGCCCGAAGAATCCCGCAGTGCGGCCGGTGAGGACGTTAACCGCCTCTTCGAGGGTCAAGAGTCCAGTGTCGCGGTGGTAGTGGGTGAGCAGGTGGGTGCTCTGGCCGGCACCGCAGAACAGTTGGAGGTGGGCCCCGCTGTCGTTCACGTTGGTGAGGGTGTGGGGCGAGCGGATCACTTCTGCTAGCGCAGTCTCATCGTGGACGTCGGGCAGCGCTCGCAGCGATGAGCCGATGCCGTTGTCCAATAGCCAGGAAGCCAGCGCATCGGAGACATGCTGGCCGGTGTTGGCTGCGTGCTCGGCCAGCGAGATGCCCAGGGGACCGACGCCGGTTTCTGACAGGGCAAAGATAAGCGTGTGGGGGTGGTCGACCCGGGCCCGGCGGGACTTCTTGCGGTTGTCCCAGTCGGATCGGGCCTGATCCCGCCAAGCGGGGTCGGCCAAGAGAGTCATCTTGTTCTCGGGAGGCCCGTTGACCAGGTCGTTCCAAGCGGGAACCCGCTGGAAGGTCAGCGCCTTCTCAAAGTTGAAATATAGGTCGAGCGGTCGGGTGCCCATCGTGGGCCAAAAGTCCACTCCTTGGTCGCGAAGGCGGCGGTCGAACGCCAGCGTGTCGGCCCGATAGTCGGCCTCGTTGGCCATAGCGGGAATGGCCGTCCACTGACCTCGAACGCCGCGGGGTTGGGCGAGATCGGCGAATCTCTGTACGTCGTCGAAGTTGTGCTCGGGCTCGTTGAACCGAGTGATGGCCTGGAAGGTGGTGCCGGGGTGTGCCGCCAGCACATCGAACAGCGCGGCGTATTCGTCGTCGGCGGCATGGCGGCTGGGAACCAGCCGCAAGGTGCGGTCGAGGTCGAAGCCGTTGGTGGACAACCCGAGGGCACCGGCGGCCAGCGCCTCGTCCAAGGCCTTGGCCATGGCGGCCCGCTCGGCGGCGGTGGCGGGGCGCTCCCAGGCGGCGTCGCCCATCACGAATGTGCGCAAACTGATGTGTCCGACATAGCCGGCGATGTTGGCCGCAGTGGGCTGTCCGTCGAGGGCGGTCCGGTATTCGGGCCAGGTGGCCCATGTCCAGGGGACATCCTCCTCGAAGGCGACGAGCGGCAGGTCTTCCAGGAAGCAAAACAGATCGACTACTTCGTCGCGCTGAGGACCAGCCAGTGGTGCCATAGACATACCGCAGTTCCCGAACACGGTGGTGGTGACCCCATAGCTGGGCAGCGGATCAAAGGAGGGATCCCACCACATGGCCCCGTCGAGATGGGTGTGGGTCTCGATGATGCCGGGGGTCACCAACGCCCCGGTGGCATCCAGTTCCTGCTCGCCGTCGGGAACCAGCTCAAGACCTACCTCAGTGATGGTCCGGCCCCGCACCCGCACATCAGCTTGACGGGCGGGCGCGCCGGTGCCGTCTACCACCGTTCCACCGCGGATCAATAGGCCATCCATAGCTCTGACAGTACCGCTGTCGTTGATTCCCGGCGACAGGGCGCTACGCCACCAGTCGGACGCGTTGGTGTTTGACGGCCCCGAGGTGGAGGTGGCCGTGGCGCTCAGGCTCGTCGACCAACTCCAGGCGGGGCAGCACGGGCAGGATTGCTTTGAGCATGGCTCGAAGCTCCCAGCGGGCCAGGTTGGCGCCCAAACAGAAGTGGACACCGTGGCCGAAGGCCATGTGGTGGTTGGGGTTGCGGCCCACGTCGAAGCGGTAGGGATCGTCGAACACCGCATCGTCCCGGTTAGCCGATGGGTAGAACACGCCCACGGTGTCGCCCTCTCTGATCATTTGGCCGTGGCGCTCCACGTCGGCGGTGGCGGTGCGGGCGAACTGGATGACCGGGGAGGTCCACCGGAGGATCTCCTCCACCGCCGGCTCGATCAGCGACTCATCGGCCAGGAGGCGGTCGATTTGATCGCGATTCTGGAGCAGGGCGGTCACGCCAGAGGTGGTGGCGTTGCGGGTGGTCTCGTTGCCGGCGCCCAGTAGCAGGGTGATGTAGCCGGTGAGCTGCTGGGTATTGAGCGGACAGCCGTCGACCTCGCCCTGGACCACTGCGCCGGTGAGGTCGTCGCGGGGTTCGGCCTGGCAGTCGTCGATGATCGTGCCGATATAGGCGCTGAAGTCCTTGCCCATCCGGAACCTCAGGTCGTCGAAGGTCTCGCCCGGTTCGGCCCACCGCATGTTCTCCTCATCGTTGAACGCCATCTCGGTGAACTTGTGAACCTTCGACCAGTCCTCGATGTCCAAGCCCATGAGATCGCAGATGGTGGCCAGGGGCAGCTTGACCGCGTAGTCGAGTACCAAGTCGGCCTCGCCGTCGCGCTCCAGCACCTCCACGAATTCGCCGGTGAACCGGGCGGCGTACTGGGCCAGGTGCTCCTCGTGCTCCCGCATGGCCCGGGGGGTGAACCGGCGGGCGGTGAGCAGGCGGAACCGGGTATGGCGGGGCCGGTCCAAAAAGACCATGTCCATGGGCTCTTTCAGATCCCACCCCAGTTCGGTGAGCCGCCGTTCCCGGCGCTCCCACATCCCCTTGTCCTCTTCGATGGAAGCGAGGCGGAGGCGGGGGCCGCCGTTGATGAACAGCTTGTCGTTGGAGGAAACCCAGTGGATGTCCTCGTGGCGGGTGATTGCCCAGAACGGCTCGATGTCGGGACGCTCGTACCAGTGCACCGGGGCTTCGGCCCTCAGCAGATCCCATGCGGACCATGGATAGCCGCGGCCGCGGTACAGATCGGTGGAGTGAATGTCGATCTCGTTGAGGGATGTTGCCTTGGTGGTATCGGTAATTGTCATGTGCTGTTCCCCCGCAGTTCGATTGCAGAGACATATTGTCAGAGCAGCTTGCTTTTGCCGCAAGTGCTACCAGCAACCGGAGTGCGTCGGGTCCTGTCACCTACGGCGGCTTGCCCGTCGGAGCGGCCAAGTCCGCCTACGGCGCCACCCCCCGCACACCTACCCCAGAACATCCCTCACTCGTCTCTCTTGGTTTTGAGGTTGTTCCAGAGTTGGGAGCGGAGGGGTTCGGGGGCGACGAGTTGGAAGCTCTGGTCGTCTAGGCGGGCGAAGCCTTCCAACGGGTGGCCCGGGCGCCACCACAGTGCGTTGGGGCTGACCGAGTTGGGGCCGGCCAGATAGCGGATGTAGCTGGCCGCCAGCATGGTGGCGGAGTTGTCCACGAACTGCTCGTCGAGTTCCACGGGACACACCATGACGGTGTGAGCCGCGGGCACGGTTATCACCGCGCCCATATCGCCGATGTCGGGAATGGTGCGGCCAAAGTCGAGAAGGTGACCAGTAACAAACAGGGTGTCGCCGGTGAGAATCTGGAATTGCTCGGGAGCATCGTCCCCCTCCAAGGGGGTCAGCGGCTCGTCCATCAGGGTATTGGCCAGCGCGGCTGCCATTACCTCGCCCTGCTCCACGCCCCATTCGCTGAAGTAGCTGCGGTCTACCGGGCAGGCCGCGCCGTCCAAGTCCACCGACAGACAGGCAGACAGTCCCAGTGGCAGAGGGTCGCTTACTGCATCGATCTGATTCAGATGATGGGCACCGACCACCCTGACCCGCAGATCGGGCTGGAGTTGCTCGTAGTTGCCCAGGCGCTCGGCCAGGAGGTCGGGCGCGAAATCGTCGAGGCGGGCAACGTGGCCGTAGATGATGAGCCGCCAATCTTCGGAGTCGACCGCCCGACAGGTTTGGGCCAGGTTGGACAGACCCAGCACGCAGTCCATGTCTTCGACAGTCACAGTGCCCTCGGCCTCGTCGACGGTGTGCTCGCCGAATCGGGCTTGCACGACGCTCTCCACGTGGTTGAGGAAGTCACGGAGTTGCTCTGGGGTCCACCACGGAGCCCAGGCGCAGGAAACAGGCGGAGCAGACACAGGCTCCTCCCCTCATTCATCAGCATTAGAGGGGAAGTTTGAGCTGACCGTAGCGGGCCCGCGCTGGGGATCGCTTGTGGAAATATATTTATTTTCCTTTTATTTCCATTTATCTCAAGCTAACAAGCCAGAACACCAGCGACTACTAGGCTGGGGACGTGGCTGACGAGGCGCTTATTGACATCATCAAACGGCAAGGACTGCGAAGGCTGGACCAGCCGATAGAGCTGGCCAGCGGGGCCATGTCCAGCGATTTCGTCGACGTCAAGGTGGCCCTCTGTCGATGGGCCGACCTTCAGGTGGCCTGCCGGGCGATTGTTCAGCAGGTACAAGAGGCCGGCATCGAATTCGATGCGGCCGGTGGGATGACCATGGGAGCCGACTCACTGGCGGTGGGTATCGCCGCCGAAACCGACGGCCAGTGGTTTTCGGTTCGAAAGGAGCCGAAGAAGCGGGGAACGAAACAGCAGATCGAAGGCACTCCCCTCGGGCCGGGCCACCGGGTGCTGCTGCTCGAGGACGCCACCACAACTGGGGGCTCAACAGAAAAGGCCTACGAGGTGATACGCGACACCGGAGCCGAGGTGGTGGCCGTGGCCACAGTGATCGACCGGGGCGACACCGCCCGTCGCCGCTTCGAAGCACTGGGCTTGCCCTACTTCCCCGCTGTTACCTACACCGATCTCGGCATCGAGCCGGTAGTGCCTCCTGGCTGAGCCTTCCTAGGGCTAATCCCCTCAGGCGGAGCGCAGGGTGGTGGCAGGAAGGGTTCCCAGCTGGTCGAGCAGTGACTTGCCGTGGAGGCGGGTGGGTGTGCCGGCCACCAAGATGTGGTCGACGCCGGAGGGGGCGTCGGCGATGAGGCGCTCGCCGTTGGCGGGCATGTCGTGGACCCGGCGGATGGGACCGACGTCGAGGCTGTCCCAGTCGACCACGGTGATATCGGCCACCGCGCCGGGACGCAGGTAGCCCCGGTCGGGGGCCAGGCCCAGCATCTCGGCCAGCTCGCCAGTGAGCTTGTGGATGCCGGCTTCGGGGGCCATGACCTCGCGGTCGCGCACCCAGCGGGACAGGAAGTCGGTGGGCATTACCGCATCGCATATCTGTCCAACGTGGGCGCCGGCGTCGGACAGTCCCATCACCGCTCCCTCGGCCTGCATGAGGGAGGTCACGCCGTCGACCTCGTCGTTGGCGAAGGTGATCTCGAAGCGGGTCAGCAGCCCGTCGGCCAGCGCGATGTCGCACATGGCGTCCCATGGTGAACAACCCCGCTCGGCAGCCACTCCCCCAACGGTGTTGCCCACCAGCTCGGGCTGGTTGGTCGACTCCACGATGGCCAGGGTGTTCCATCGGGAGGCCAGCAGGCCGTTGGCATCGAGGTCGGCTTGCACCCGGGCCCGCCAGTCGGGATCGGCGTACAGGGTGGGGCGGTCTTCGTGGGCCAGGGCTACCAGTTCTTTGAACGATCCCATGGTGTAGAAGGAGGTGGGCTCGATCATGGTGACGTGCTGGGTGATGGGACGGCAGGTGACCTGCACCCACACGTCGGCCCCGGAGGCCCGGCCGGCCAGGTGGTCGGCCAGCTTGGTGCGGTAGTCGGCCCGAGAGGAGGCAGCCGCCGGGTAGGTGAGGATGGACGACCAGTTGAGCCGGCGGCCCAGCTTGGGCTGGATGTCGTACACCCAGCGGTAGTTCTCCCCCGGCGCCACATGCACCACGCCCCGGCCGATCTCGGCGGTGACCCCGATGAGGGCCTCGGTCTCCTCCTGGGAGGCGGCGATGGACGGCACCGGACGGCCGCCGTCGCCCAAGTGGAATCCGGCCCGGTCGGTGGAGAAACCCAGGGCGCCACCTTGGATGGCCTCAGCCACCGCCGCTTTCATCTGGTTGATTTCCTCGGGGGTGGCCTCCCGCTCGTAGGCGTCTTGGCCCATGACGTAGAGCCGCACCGCGGTGTGGCCTACGTAGCCGCCGAAGTTGACGGCCAGACCCCGTTGCTGGATCACATCGAGATACTCGCCGTAGGTCTCGAAGTCCCAGTTGACGCCGGCCTCCAAGGTGGCCACCCGCATGTCCTCAACCTTGTCGAGGGTGCGGATGAGCGAGGCTCGGTCGGCGGCCTTGGTGGGGGCGATGCTGTAGCCGCAGCTGCCGGCCACCACCGAAGTGACCCCGTGCCAGCACGACGACGACAGCCAGGGGTCCCAGAGCACTTGGGGGTCGTAGTGAGTGTGGCAATCGATGAAGCCGGGGCAGACGAGGCGGCCGGTGGCGTCGATTTCGGTGGGGGCCTTGACAGTTTCGTCGATTTCGGTGATGCGGCCGTTGGTGATGCCTATGTCGGCGCGGCGGCCCGGATTGCCGGTGCCGTCTATGACGGTGCCGCCGCGTATGGCTAGGTCGGCGTTCATGGGTTCAATTTAGGCGACTTGTTCCGCGCTCGACCGGGCTGGCGAATCAGTGCTTGGTCAAATGCAACTTGTCGCGAACGGCTTCGGGGCCGAGGACTTCGTAGTTCATGGCTTCGAGGATGGTTACTGCTCGGGCCACCAGGTCGGCGTTGGTGGCGAGCTGGCCGCGGCTGAGGTAGATGTTGTCTTCTAGGCCGACCCGCACGTTGCCCCCGGAGATGGCGGCCAACCCGACATAGGGAAGCTGGCCGCGGCCCAAAGAAAACGCCGAGAAGATCCAGTCGTCGGGCAGGTTGTTGACCATGGCCATGAATGTGTTGAGGTCGTCGGGGGCGCCCCAGGGGATGCCCATGCACAGCTGCACCATGACCGGATCGTCGATGAGCCCTTCGTCCACCAGGTGCTTGGCCAGCCAGAGGTGGCCGCTGTCGAAGATCTCTATCTCCGGGCGCACGCCCAGCTTTTGCACTTGCCGGGCCATCTCGTAGAGCACCGACGGGCTGTTGACCATGATGTAATCGCCCTCGCCGAAGTTCATGGTGCCGCAGTCGAGGGTGGTGATCTCGGGCATCAGCTCCCTCACGTGGGCCAGCCGCTCGGTGGCCCCGGCCATGTCGGTGCCCTCATCGGCGGGGGGCAGGGGCTCCTCGGCCGAGCCGAGGGTGAGATCGCCGCCCATTCCGGAGGTGAGGTTGAGCACCACGTCGGTGCTGGACGCCCGGATCCGCTCGACCACTTCGGCATACAGCTCGACGTCGCGGGCCGGCTCGCCGGTCTCGGGGTTGCGGACATGAATGTGGACGATGGCCGCGCCGGCTGCCGCGGCGTCGATGGCGGCCTCGGCGATCTGCTGGGGGGTGATGGGCACCAAGTCGGACTTGGACGTGGTGTCGCCGCTGCCGGTGATGGCACAGGTGATGAAGACTCCGGTCATACGGGGGCCAGCTCGCTTTCTTGCGCTCGGCGGTTTAGAACCCGGAGCTTGCAATAGATGTCGTCGCTGTTGACGTAGCAGCCCCGGAAGAGGCGACGACCGGAGGCGGTTTCGAACGGCTCCCGGGCGTGTTGCACCCGCCGGTTGTCGAACACCGCCACATCACCGGACTCCAGCTTGTAGGTGATCAGAAATCGGGGATCACGAGATAGCTGGGCCAGCTTGTGTGCCGCCCGGTAGGCCCGGGGAACGTCTTCGGGGGCCATGTCGGGGTAGGTCCGCACCGGGTAGAACGTGCGCAAAGTAAGGGGTGTACCGGCCACGCCCAGATCGATCAGCGGCCCCGACCAGCGCCAGTCGACCTCGGCGCCCCGCCCGTGGAACACCCACGGCAGCGTGGTGAGGGCCTCGTAGGCCTCAGGGTCGTGCTCTTCGATGTGGCGGGCAATGGCCAGGCCGTCGCTCATCTGGCTGGCTCCGCCAACGCAGGAGTTCTCGATGCAGTGGAAGAACTGGAAACCCGGCGGCGTCTCTAACGAAGGTAAATCAGTGTGGGGGCCGAGGCCGATACTCATGTAGGCGGTGGAGGTGGGGTCGGGGACGGCCTCGATGTCCCACACCGGGCCGAAATGGGAGTCTCGCAGCACCCCGACCCGCCGGGCCACGGACTCCAATAGGTTGGGATCGAGCGAAAGCGACCTCAACCGGGTAAGCCCGTAGGCCGCCAAGTCGTTGAGCCACTGCCGAAACGTCTCGGGGTCGGACAGCACCGTCGGCCCGTGGTAGGTGACCGGTTCGGACAACACCGTGGAATCCCAGGGGATGGGATCGGGAAGGAAGCTCTGGGGCCGGAACTGGCCGTCGGCGACGTGGCGAAGCCAGCCGGGGTGATAGCGAGAGACCACGCCGTCGTGGGTCCACCGCACCGCCAGCTCCCCGTCGGCCTTCACCCAGGCGTCGGCCACCCGCCAGTGGTCACCCAAGTCGCAGGGATCGAGTAGGCCCTCGCGGGAAGAGGGCTCGAGTTCGCGCTGCTCGGCCAGCCACCACCGGTAGCAACGCAGCTCGGCGCCGTCGGCCCACTCAGCCACCACGAACTCGCCGTCGAGACGAACGCCGCTAAGCGGATGCCACTCGTAACGATAAAAGTCAGGCGTGAGCGGTCCCGCCATCGCCAAAAGCGTATACCAGCAATATGATTACCGGTATGCCTTCTCGCCAGCTCGATTTTCCGGTTTTCGATGCCGATAACCACATGTACGAGACCACAGAAGCACTTACCAAGCACTTGCCCGATTCCCACCGGGGACTAATCGACTACATCGACCACAACGGCCGCACCAAGATCATGGTGAGGGGCAAGATCAGCGAGTACATCCCCAACCCCACGTTCCAGCGGGTGGGCTCCCCCGGCGCCCAAGAGGAGTACTTCAAGCACGGCAATCCCGACGGCAAGTCGCGCCGAGAGATCATGAGGCCCATCGACGCACTGCCGGCGTTTTTCTCTCCCGAGCCCCGTCTGGAGCTGATGGACGAGCTAGGCCTGAACTACGCCATGATGTATCCCACATTGGCGTCGCTGGTGGAGGAGCGGTTCCGGGACGCCCCCGACGAGTGCCACATCGTCATCCATGCCCTCAATCAGTGGATGCTGGAGCACTGGACGTTCAACTACGAGGGCCGCATCTTCCCGGTGCCCATCGTGACCCTGCCCATTGTGGACAAGGCCATCGAGGAACTGGAGTGGTGCGTGGAACGGGGAGCCCGAGCGGTTCTTATTCGTCCCGCCCCGCCTCCCGGCTTGCGGGGGCCGCGCTCGTTCGCACTGCCGGAGTTCGATCCGCTCTGGGAGCGGGTGGTGGAACTCGACGTGCTGGTGGCCATGCACGCCTCCGACAGCGGGTACACCCGATTCACCAACGAGTGGGAGGGTGCCAGCGGGGAGATGATGGCGTTCAACCAGTCGCTATTCCAGATGTCGGTGATGCACAACCGGGCCATCGAAGATGCCGTGACCTCCTGGGTGGCCCACGGTGCGCTTACCCGGCACCCCAAGCTGAAGGTGGCCATCATTGAGAACGGCAGCTCATGGGTACGCCCACTGCTGTCCCACTTGGAGACGTGCTACCAGCGATTCCCCCACGCCTGGGAGGAACATCCCGTGGACGCCATCAGGCGCAATATCTGGATCCACCCCTTCCACGAGGACGACCCGGTGGGGCTGATCGACGTGGTGGGCGTGGACAACGTGGTGTTCGGCTCGGACTACCCCCATGTGGAGGGCATGGCCGACCCGATCTCGTTTGTGGATCAGCTCGAAGGGCTACCCGACGACCACGTTCGCAAGGTAATGGGCGGCAACATGTCCCGCCTGATGAAGGTGGCCTAGGGCCTAGCTCCCTGCGGGAACAGGCACCGGTTCGATGTTGAGGAACCGGGCCAGGTTGTCGCACATGATGGTCTTGATGTCGGCGTCGCTCATGTCTTTGAGCTGGGTGGTGGCGTAAAGGGCGGGGAAGGGCAGTCCCTCGCTGTGGGGGAAGTCGGAGCCGAACACGATGGGCTCTATGCCCACCGCGTCCACTACCCGGGCCACGTTCTCCTCGGGGAAGGGCGCCACGATGAAGTGGTCGCGGAAGATATCGCTAGGGCGGCGGTCGAGCTTCGGCCCCCACTTGGCCCCCCGGCCCATGAGAAAGGCATGGTCCATCTTGCGCAGGATGTAGGGCAGCCATACCGTGCCCTGCTCTGATAGGCACACCTTGATGTTGGGGAAGCGGCCGAACAGGTTGTGCAGCACCATGGCGGCCACCGTCTCCATGGCGGGGCGGTCGCCCCAGTAGAGCACCCATTGGAGGGCGTCGAATTCGCCCAGCCCGACATCGGGGTCCTCGCTCCAGTCGGCTCCGTTCTTCTGGTAGTCGGTGGCCCCCAAGTGGGTCACCACTCGGGCCTCGGCCTCGTTGATGCGGGCCCAGAAGCCGTCGTAGACCGGGTCGGCCATGGAGCGCCCGCCCCTCGGATTGAGGCGACCACCGTGAGCGTGGCCGCTGATGATCTGGATGACGGTGGCGCCCTGGTTGAGGACTAGCTCGACCTCGGCGGCGGCCTCATTGGGATCGGCCAGCGACACATAGGCGGGCAGGAACAGGCGGTCGAGGTAACCCCAGCCGATCTCCTCGTTGATCCATCGGTTGTAGGCCCGGGTGTTGGCGTAGATGCCGTCGACGTCGTCGGCGAACTCGTACTCCAGCGATAGCACTTGGTTGGGGAACATGAGGGCGGCCCCGATGCCCTGGCTGTCCATGAGGGCCAAGCGCAGATCGCGGTTGCCCCACGATTCTTCCTGGTCGCGGAAGTAGGCAATCAGCTCGACCCGCTCCTCCATGGTGAGGTTGCGATAGGGGTTGAGACGGGACAGCGTCATCCCCGGGGAGTGGATGTTGGACTGGCCGGCCTTCATCTGGTTCTCGTCGCCCGCAGTGGGCACGGCTCGGGCAGCCACCTCAGCCGCAGCCTCGTCGTCGGAAGCCACCAGGGCCACCGCCTGGTTGAGACGGGACGGCTGCCCCCCGAACACCCCGATCCATCGGCCTTGCTCATCGGCCTCGAAGGTGACCGCTTTGTGCCGCCACTTGGGGTCGACGTAGTTCACATACAGATCGCGGGGCTCCACAAAGTGGTTGTCGGCATCGTTAATGAGAAATGGCAGAGTCGGAAGTTGCTCAACCTGGGCCAGAGCCATAGGTCCATGGTACGGGACGCCAGAAGGGGCCCGTCAGGTGTTGTAGCGCCCGGCGTCGTCGTCTGGTTTCCGAAGGATGACGAAGATGGCGACGGCCAGGACCAATAGGACCAACAGAGCAATGAACACCCAGACCCAGGCAGCATCCGTGCCTCCATCGGACGAATTGTCGTCGACCGGCGCCGGCGAAGCCGCTGCCGCTACAACCGGGGTCGCCGCAGTCGTTGGGGCAATCGTCGCAACTGGATTTGGAAGTGCAGTAGCGGTTGGGGTGGGCGCCACAGTCGGGGTGGCAGATGCAATGGCCGTTGGGGTGGGCGCCACAGCCGGAGTTGGGTCTGGCTTCGCAATGGCGGTTGGCTGCACCTCTGCGGCGGGCTCGCCTGGAGTAGCAGTTGGCGCCGCGGCGGTCTCGACCGTCGCGGTGGGCGCTACCCCATTCCCTACGGGATGAAGGACATCCAGCCTGTAAACGCGAACCACTCCAGGTTCCTCATGAATGGGACGCTTAATCGACTCTCCCACGTCCCGGTACGAATACCGATAGGCGCCGACCGCTATCGCTCCCCCGCCCAGAGCGACTGCCTGGGGCTTCCATGTTGAATCAAGAAAATGCTCTGCATAGGTAAAGCGCCAGCCTTCTCTGGGCCGGTCGAACAAGCCAAACACCAATGTCTCCGGGGTGTAACCGTCGGTGCCTTTGCGAGGAGCAATCACAGCAAGACCGTCGTCAACATCAACGTCCCAGCCGAAGTTGCCTGCCCTCGCCTCGTCGTATCGACCCACCTGCTGGCTGACCCATCTATCGCTTGATTGCTCAAACATGTAGGCGAAGTCTTCTGCCGCCACGATGATCGTTCTCCCCTTCACCGCCACCGCCTGGCCAAACCGACTACTCGCTGAGTCCACCGGGGGGACGATTTCTGCCGTTTCCGCCCACTGACTCCCAGAACGCTCATACACGTACGCCACCTCGCTGCCGGCAGCAACGATCAGATCGCCGTCTACGGCCACGTCTCCTCCGAAGTTGAGAGCTTGCATCTCTCCAGGGCGGACCAGCTTTGCTGTTTCTGACCACTGGTCGCCTGAACGTTCAAATACATAGACCGATTCCGGGAGGACATAGGTCTGTCCCACGAATCCCCCAGTGACATCTCGCGACGTAACGACGCCATTTGCACTGATCACAACGACGTCGCCATCTACGGCAACTGATGATCCGAATCCACCTCCGAGAAAGGTACGGTCCGTATAGCGGGCAGTAACGCGAGAACCGTCGGGCTGAGGTCCCAACATGCTGAGATCATCCGTTCCGTTGAGTTTGGCTGTCTCCACCCAGTCACCCCCTAACAGGGAAAAGACATGAGCCGCCTCGTAAGCGCCTACCACGATCACGTCGCCATCAACGGCTACCGAACGTCCAAACCCTCCGAACAATGTGCCCGAACTGCCTAACAGGATTGCCCGGCCTTCCATCTGGGGAAAGCCAACCTTGTCCCTTCCCAGGGTCGGGGCCGATCGACCGGGCGGCAAATTTTCGACCGTCAGCTTCGCCGTTTCAAGCCACCGTCCATTGGTCCTCGTGAACACGTAGGCCGCGCCATAGGCGCCAACCACCATCACATCGCCATCCACGTCCACGGCGAATCCGAACCCGTCGCCAGCAAATCCGTCTGAGGCTGTCAAAGTCTCGGAGAACGAAGCGACCGTCATGGTCTCGTCGTGCTCTGACTGCCCAGCGGCAACGCTTGTAATGACGGCCGCCCCTAATACCGACAACGCCAGCAACAGCCTCGCAATCCGACTAGAGGCCGAAGGCGTCACGGAGGGCGGGGCGGGGGTTGAGGTCGGCCAGGGCGGCTTCTGAGCGGGCTAAGAAGGCGGCGGCGAAGGCCTGGCGGCCAGGAGAGGCGTCTTCGGGGAAGGTGACTACCTGGCAGCTGGCGGGGACGGTGTAGGCGGCGTGGATGCGGTGGGCCAGCCAGGCATCGTCGAAGGAAATGGGCTGGGCGCCGTGGGCATTGCGGGCGTCGAGGTAGCGCTGGATCAGGGCCTGATCGTGGGCGAGGCGGTCTTCGGGGGCCATGGACATGTTGAGGAAATAGCTCACGTCACGCAGGGGGGCGCCCACGTTGATGAGGCCCCAGTCCAGAAAGCCCGGCCCGCCGGCCTCGGTCACGAACAGGTTGCCGATGTGGCCGTCGCCCTGGAGCACGGTGGCGGGGCCGCCGATGGGCCCTGCGGTCCATGCCTGGTGGAGCTCGGCGGTGTGGTCGATGTAGAGCTCGGCGATCTCAGCGAAGGCGTCGGTGAGTTTGTCGCGGTGGTTGTCGAGCCCGTAGCGCAGCAGCCGCGCCCCGTAGTCGCTGCCTTTGTTGGCTAGCGGCACCCAGTCGGCCTCGGTGGCTCGGCGCTCGGGATCCTCGTAGCGGGCGTGGAGCTCGGCAAAGTGGTCCAGGGCCTCGGCGGCGTAGGCCACCGGAACCCCTGTGCTGTAATCGGGCAGGGACTTGGCTGAGTTGTCCAGGTCTTCCAGCAGCAGCACGAACGCACCGGTGTCGGGGTCGAAGGCGGCCACGTAGGGGGTGAGGGTCTGCATGGGCACCCGGTGGGCCAGGCGCTGGTAGAACAGCGCCTCCCGACGGCCCATTCCGGTTTGGTTGATCTGAGCCCGGCGGTCGGGATCGAGCGGCGGGAGCTTGGCGAACATGGTGGCGGGCAAGTCGGTGTCGCCCTGGTAGGTGAGACCAAGGCGGGCGTTGGCGTTGGTGCCGGCGTGGATGGCCAGCACCTCAACGGCAGTGACCACCGTGCCGGGATAGCGCTCGGCCAGGTTCTCGGTGAGCCAGTCGGGGGTGATGGCCTCGGGATGTTCGGGCAGGCTCACCGGGCCTGGTCAGCGGGCACCCAGCCGCCGGGCTCGAGGCCCAGGTAGCGCTCAAGCTGGCGGTGCATGTTGATGATGCGGCACTCCTCTCCCGAGAGCCACACGTGGGTGAAGCCGGGCTGGTGGAGGCCCTTCTGCATGGTGCGGATGACGCTGAAGTCCTGGTTGAGCACGAACCCGAAATCGGCCTGGTCCATGGGCACGGTGACATGGACGGGCGAGGAGGCCGGGGCGTCGGCCGACGGCATGCGGCTGAGGTGGATGGTGGCCAGCTCGCCCTCGTCGGGGGTGGGACCGGGCCGGGCCGTCAACACGGTGAAGATATCGGCGCTGATCAGCACGGTGGTGTTGGGAAAGAGGTTGTACTGGCTGAGGTGGGTGATTTGGGCGGTGTCGTAGTCCGACAGGTCGACGCCCACGGTGGCCTGATGGTCCCTGATCTTTTGGGCGATCACGTCTTGGAGGGTCTGGCCGTCGGGCACGTCAGGGACAGGACTGCCGGGCTCGCCGTACTCCGGCCCCATGCGGCCGCCCTGGGTGACCACGAACGACTCCCACACCGTCTGATCGTCGACGTTGCGGCCCAAGCGGGGGCTGGGCACGCCGTAAGGCTGGTAGGACACGCCGTGGCGGTCCCAAATGCGCTGGGGGGAGTTGACGTCGTTGATGCTGGCCAGCATCTCCCGGTGCAGCCCCTGCACGTGGTAGGTCTCGGAGAAGCCCTCGTTAACCACCTTCCAGTTGCAGTTCACCGGGGTGGCGGTGGAGTAGGTGCCCCGGAACTCGTCGAGGTTGGCCCAAGCGATGTCGTCGGGGATGCCCTCCAGCCAGTCGGCCAGCGGCTCGGCATCGAAGTCGAGGTTCACAAACACCAGACGGGCCCAAGTGTCCACCTGCACCGGCACCAGGGGGAGATCGTCATTGCTGATAGGGCCGAAGCCCCGGCGGGAGGGGATCTCGCGGAGCCGGCCGGTGAGGTCCCAAGCCCAGCGGTGGTAGGGGCAGCGCAGCTCAGTGATGCCGGTGCCCGAGCCCTGGCAGATGGAGTTGCCCCGGTGGCGGCAGACGTTCTGGAAGCCCCGGAGGACGCCGTCTTCGCCCCGAACCAGGATGATCGAGTACTTGCCGAGGCGGTGTTCGAACCAGTCGCCGGGGTTGGCGATGTGGTCGACGGTGCAGGCCACGTGCCACACCTTGGGCCACATCCGCTCGTACTCCAGTTCGGCGAACTCGGAGGAGAGGTAGCGCTGGACGGGGATCCTCACCGGGGCTTCGGCGGCGAGGCCCGAGGCGGTTACCGCGGTGCCCAGGATCTCGGCCTCGTCGGTTGTGGCGATGTCGACCATGGCGTCAATCGTGGCACACAACAGGCGTCAAGCAGCAGGCCCGAACAGCGATCACCCTTGGGTGTCTACCCGCCGCCAATCCGGCTCAACAGCCCGGCGGCGGTCTGACGGCGATCGAGCAGAGCTTGTCGAAGGGCGTCGGCGGTGCCTACAGGAGCCAAGCCGTCCACTAGGCGGTCGAACTTGGCATCGAGCTCCGGTCGGCTCAGAGGGTCGTGCATGGAGCCCTTCTGCCCGTGAACAGTCCGCTCAAACACCTCTCCGCCGGCGGTGACCACCCGCACTCTGCCCCCCATCTTCCAGGCGTAGGTGCGGTCGAACTCCGGTGCGGCCTGGAGTGGAGCCACCTTGGCCTGAAGCTCAGCCAGCGCGGGGTGTGCAATCTGCTCCGGCTGATAAGTGGCCGGGTCGCGGGGGTCGGCCAGGAGGGCTGCCGCGATGTTGAAGGGCGCGGAGTACTGCGCGGCCATGACCGATGTGGTGCCGTCCATGCTGTTCTGGGTGGCCGCCTTGGTGGGACAGTCGGCTTCGATCCGGATGATCTGAGCTGGATCGAAGCCGTGCTCGGCCTGAAGTTCAGCGGTGGCTTGAATCAGCGGGTGGATGTCGCTGCACGCCGCAAAGGGCTTGACAGTGATCTCGTCGATCATCCAGCGGCTTCCCAACCCGTCAGTCAGCCGATCGAACTCGGGTTCGACGCCGAAAACCCGACAGAAGCCATAGCGCCCGGCTAGCCCATCGTCGGCGCCCTCTACGCCCCGGGCAGCGAGGGAGGCAGCCAATAGTCCGGCCTCGGCGGCTCGCCCGGCATGGATTCGCTTGGCCATCCCCCCGGAGGAGGCGAACTCCATGGTGCCCGAGGCCAGCGAGACGGCGATGCCGAAGGCATGGTTCATGGATTGGCCGTTGAATCCCAGCAGGCGTCCCGCGGCTGCAGCCGAGCCGAACACCCCCGACATCGAGGTCGGGTGGAACCCGGCCAACATGTGGGCCGCCGGACCGACGGCGATACCAGCTCGGCCCATGGCCTCGTAGCCGATCAGGATGGCTTCGAGCAGATCGAGGTTCGTCGCCCCCCGGTCTTCGGCCAGGGCCAAGGCGGCCGGCACCACCACCGCGCCCGGATGGCTGATGGCCTCTTCATGCACGTCGTCGAGTTCGAACCCATGGGCCGAACAGCCGTTGGCGAAGGCGGCCATGGCTGGGGTCGTGCGCGAGCCGGGGCCGTGGTCGGCACCGATCACGGTGGCCGCTCCATCACCCCCGCTGGCCAGTGCATGATCAATGGCCGCCTGCGACCAAGGCTGGCCCGCTCCCTGAATGATGCACCCCACGGTGTCGACCACAGCATCGGCGGCCCGGTGCAGAAGACGATCTTCGACCCGGCCTGACAGTCCGGCTAGGTAGTCGGCCAAACGGCGGGAAGGCGATTGGTTGTCAGGGGCCATCCAGCGCGTCCAGCAGCAGCCGTTGGAGATGGGCGACGGTGTTCTCGGAATGGACGTCGGCCACCCCGCTGGGATTCACGATCAAGGGGCCGGGCCGGTAGCCGCGGCTGGCCGCCCCCTTCTGCACCGACTCCATAATGCTCAAGTCCTCCACAACGGTGGTGGTCCAGTCCAATTCGATCACCTCCCGCTGTTCGGCGGTGAGGTCGGCCCGGTCGAGCCACCATTCTCGGATGAGCATGGTCTGGTCGACGGCTAGGGGCACCCAGCGGAACGTGTTGAGCTCCCGGCCGGGATAGCACTGGATGGAGGACACCGGCCAGGTATAGAAGGCGCCATACTCGCCCACCTCGCCATGGCCAAAGGAACCGGAGGGTTTTGGGGGTGGCCCCTGCGCGGTGTGGTGGATAGTAGATCCTCGGAGGGTGATGCGATAGCTCCCAGGATTGACCGTATTCGTGGTGAAGCTCTTGTGGACGTTGGGGCAGTGGTAGCACTCGTTGTAGTTCTCTACCGCAATCTTCCAGTTGGCGTTGATCAGCTGGGTGCGCCGGGACGACAGCACCCGCTGGCCGGCATCAGGGGCTATAGCCAACAGCTCGGACTCGATACCGGGAACGGTTTCCTCGAGCGGAATCGCATCGGGATCGAGGTTGGCGAACAGGAATCCGGCCATGGTGTCGAGGCGCACCGGGGGCACGCACAGCTCGCCCACGTTTTCGCCCCGGGCGGTGATAAGCCGTCCGCCGAGGTCGTAGGTCCAGGCGTGATAAGGACAGGTGATGGCCGACAGCTCGGCGAAGTCGCTTGCTACCAGCCGATGGCCGCGGTGCTGGCACACGTTGTAGAAGCCGCGTACTGCCCCATCGTGGTTGACCACCAGCACGCTCTCGTCGCCCACCGGAGCAGTGAACACCTGCCCCGGCGAGGCCACTTGCGAGACGTGGCCAACGAGCTGCCAGGTGCGGGCGAAGATGTGGTCGAGTTCATGGGCGAACACATCCGGGTCGGTGTAGTAGCGACCACTTAGGCCATTGTGTCGAGAACCCACCCTCGTCACCACGGCTATCTCAGCCCATATCGGCCAGCGCGTCAACAAGGCGGTCCATGCGCTCGGTGAGGTTCACGTCGCAGCGCAGGAAGCGGTCGTCGAGGCCCCGCCAAGACACCGCGCCGTCTTTCACAATCACCCCCCGCTCGAGCAGGCCGTTGAACACCTCGGTGGAGTCGGTGTCGGGGTCGAGAATCTCCACCAAGAAAAAGTTGGAGCGGCTGCCGGGCACCATACGGAACCGGTCCAACTCCCCGAATCGCCCTTGAACGTGGTGGCGGGCCTCAACGATGGTGGACGCGGTGCGGGCCACGTGCTCGTTGTCGTCGAGGGCGGCGGCGCCGGCGGCGATCTGGAGCTGGCCCATGTTCCAAGTGGGCTTGACGGCCAAGAGGGCGTCGATGATCGGCCGGGCCGCCACACCAAAGCCGATCCGCAGCCCGGCCAGACCGTAGGCCTTCGAGAAAGTGCGCAGCACGATGAGGTGCTCGTACTCCCGGGCCAGGTGGATGTAGCCGGGGGTGTCGGAGTAGTGGACATAGGCCTCGTCCAGCACCACCAACGCCTGGGGGGCGGCCTCGATGAGGCGGCGCACGTCGGCTTCCTCCAGCCAAGTGCCCGATGGGCTGTGCGGATTGGTGATGAACACTATTCGGGTGTCGTGGTCGATGGCGGCGGCGTAGGCCTCGGGGTCCAGCGCCATGGCGGGCCGATGGGTGGCCTCGTGGGCCAAGATCGGGATGCGTCCCTCCGCCTCGGCAAAGAGGTGGTAGATGGGAAAGCAGGGACCCGGCATCAAGATCTTGCCGCCGGGCTCGCAGAATGACCGGATGAGCAGCGAGATGATCTCGGTCTCCCCCGCGCCGCACACCACCTGTTCGGGCTGATAGCCGTAGGTGTCGGCGACCTTTTCCCGCAGGGGCTCGGCGGTCCACGACGGATAGAGGTGGAGGCGGTCGAGGGTGTCGGCGACGGCAGTCTTTGCCTTGGGGGAGACGCCGTAGGGGTTCTCTGCTGAGCCCAGCTTGGCGATGTCGCCCGGGGCGATGCCGTAGCGCTGGGCCACATACTCACTCGCCAATCCAGGCACGTAGTACTCGGGATTTTTCAGGCCGGGATGGGCGTGAAACATGGGGCCTCTCTTGGAGTACTAGAAGTATCGAGACTCTACAATTCTGCCCAATGGCGGTGCCTGACTCAGCCCAGGTGGTGATTGTGGGCGGTGGGATATGCGGCGCCAGCCTGCTGTACCACTTGGCCCACGAGGGCTGGACCGACACTTTGTTGGTGGAGAAGGGCGAGCTGACCTCAGGCTCCACATGGCACGCCGCCGGCCAGATAACGCACTCGGTTTCCAGCTATACCCTGGCCTACCTCCGCAAATATGGCTGCGAGCTTTATGGGTCGCTCGAGGCCGAGAGCGGCACCGCCCCGTCGTGGCATCGCAGCGGGAGCTTCCGGGTGGCCTACGAGCCCATCGAGGTTGACTGGCTCAAGGGCCAGTTGGGAGTAGCCGAGTACGTGGGCAACCACATGGAGTGGGTGGATCGCGACTTCATGGCCAAGCGCCATCCGTTCTACGACGTGGAGTCGGTGATCGGCGCAGTGTGGACGCCCGACGACGGGCACGTCGATCCCACCGGGGCGGTGAACGCGATGGTGGCGGTGGCCCGCCGCCGAGGAGCGCAGATCAGCCGCCGCAATCGGGTGATCGACATCAGCCGACGGGCCGACGGGACGTTCGAGGTGATCACCGAGCAGGGAACCGTCCGGGCCGAGCACGTGGTCAACGCCGCGGGCTGCTACGCCCACCGAGTAGCCGGAATGGTGGGCCTGTCGGTGCCCATGGCCAACGCCCTGCACACTTATCTGGTTACCGACGCGGTGCCCGAGTTTGCCGACCTCGAACACGAGCTGCCCGTGGTGCGCGATGACTATGTGTCGGGCTATGTGCGCCAAGAGCAGATGGCGGGGCTCATCGGCATCTACGAACAGCGAGATACCGAGACCGCTTGGCCTGACGGACCCGACTGGTCGCTGGAAAACCCCCTCTTCCCCGCCGACTACGACCGCATCGGTTACTGGCTGGCCCGGGCCTTCGAGCGGGTCCCGGTGCTGGAGCCCTTGGGCATCAAGCGGGCCATTCGAGGGGCCATCGCGCACACCCCCGACGGCGAGCCCCTGCTAGGCCCCTCGGGCATACCCAACTTCTGGATGATGGCAGGGGTACAGGTGGGAATCGCCGACGGACCCGGACTGGGGCGGGAACTGGCCCGGTGGATGGTGCATGGCGAGACCGAGGTGAGCGTCCGCGGCTACGACGCCCGCCGCTTCGGGTTCGTGCCGCCCGACGACGCGCCCCGCTATGGGCGAATCAAGGGCGCCGAAGACTACGAGTATCGCCATCAGACGCCGGTGCCGGGGCTGGAGCGTCCCGAGCTGCGTCCCTATCGGGTGAACTCGCTGCACCAGCGGTTTTCCGACAAGGGGGCGGTGTTCACCCAGGTGTACGGGTGGGAGCGGCCCAAGTGGTTTCCCGGAGCGGCCGGGCTGGCCCAACAGGACGTGGTGGCGTTTCGCCACACCGACTGGTTCCCGGTGGCCGCCCAGGAGTGCCGGGCGGTGCGGGAGCGGGTTGGCATTCTGGACAGCACCGCCTTCGCCAAATTCGACCTCATCGGCCCCGACGCCGCCGCGGTGCTGGACCAGCTCACCACCAACAAGCTGCCGTCGCCGGGGCGGATCGCCCTCAGCTATTTCCTCACCCCCACCGGGCGCCTCGAGGGCGAGGCCACCATCACCCGGCTGGGCGACGACCACTTCTATCTGGTGTCGGCGGCCGTAGGAGAGCAGAAGGATCGGGAGTACTTCGAGACCCACTGGCCAGCTGGCGCCCGAGCCGAGCTGAGGGTGCGTTCTGAGGACTTCGGCGTTCTGGCCGTGGCGGGGCCCCGGGCCCGGCAGCTGCTGGCCCGGTGTACCGACGCCGACCTGGGCAATGAGGCATTCCGCTGGCTTAGCGCCCAGAGCATCACTGTGGCCGGAGTGGATGTGCGGGCCCTTCGGGTGGGCTTTGTGGGCGAATTAGGCTGGGAGCTGCACGCCCCGGTGGCCGATCTCGGCGTGCTGTACGACGGGTTGTGGGAGGCGGGACAAGACCTCGGCGTGGCCAATGTGGGCAATCATGCGCTCGACTCGCTGCGTATGGAGAAGCAGTACATGGTGAGCCGCGACCTCACCCACGACGTCGGCCCCGACGAGGCCGGCCTTTACCGCTTCGTGAAGGTTGACAAGGGGCCGTTCGTCGGCCGGGACGCCCTGGCCGCCCGGCGAGAGCGGGCCCAGTCGGGGCGCCACCCCTATCGATGGAAGCTGGCCTATTTGGCCATCGACACTGACGACGCCGATGTCCACGGCAGCGACGGGGTATACGCCAACGGTGAGCCGGTGGGGCTGGTCACCACGGGCGCCTACGGCCACACCGTGGGGCACGGCTTGGGCTTTGCCTATCTGGCCCCCGAGCACGCCGAGGCCGGCACTGAGTTGCAGGTGCGAGTGGTGGGCGAGTTTCGCCCGGCCCGAGTGCTGAGCGAGCCGGTCTACGATCCCACCAGCGCCCGATTGCGCATGTAGTCCAGGATGGAGAGAGCTGTGTCCACCCCCCACACCGCCCGCCGCCGCTACCAGGCCTACGCCGGGTTCGTGACCACGCCCCGGTACTTCGACGACAGCCCCCAGCAGTTTCTGCAAGTGGCCCCGCCAGGCACGGGAGTGCTCCAACGGGTGCTCCACATCCCCGACTATGAGTGGGGACTCGACGAGCGGGCCGCCAACTTCGAGCTGCTGAGCGAGGCTGCCGCGTGTCTGGCCCAGTCGCACTGCCAGGTGATCGGGCAGGTGGGCACAAATTGGGTGCACTGCTCGGGCACAACCGGACCAGAGGAGATTGTCGAGTTCTGCCGACAGCTGTTTGACGAGACCGGCGTGCGGTTTCTCATGGCCGGGCAATGCCTGGTGGAGGCGCTGCGGGCCATCGGGGCCACCACCATCACCGTGGCCAACGGCTATTTCCGCCCCGATTGGTCGGCGGGCATCAACCGCTATCTGGAAGCGGCGGGCTTCAAGATCATTTGGGCCGGCGACCTGATCGACCAGGGACTGGTGGCCGACCACGACGAGAAGCTGGCCATAGAGGCCGACACCCTGTGGGACTATCCCGACCATCTGATGACGGCCGCCGCGGTGGACGCCCACCGCCAGGCTCCCGACGCCGACGCCATTGTCCAAACCGGGGCCGGATTCCGAATGCTCCAGGTGGCCGATGCCGTCGAAGAGCGCACCGGCACTCCGTTGGTGGCATCGGACGTAGCTCTGTACTGGGCCATGCTGTCGGAGCTGGGTCTGTCGGCCGCACCGGGCCACGGCTCGCTGCTGGCCATGCTGGGGGAACGGAGCCCGACATGACCGGCGGTCGACGGATCTTTGCGCTTTGGGCTGTTCCCCGGTCGACATCCACCGCATTCGAGTGGATGATGCGGGTGCGGGGCGACATGACCTGCTTCCACGAGCCATTCGGAGAGGTGTGGTATCAGGGCGAGTCGCCGGATTGGCCCCGCCTTCAGCCCGACAGCTTGCGAACCCCGGGCCTCACGTATCAGTCGGCTTGGGCCACTCTGAGGTCGGCGGCCGCTGATGGCCCGGTTTTCATCAAGGACTTCCCCCACTATCTGGATGCTCTATGGGGCGACGATTTCTTCGACCACTTCATCCACAGCTTCATCATCCGGGACCCGGCCAAGACCCTTACCTCCATGTACAAGCACTGGCCCGACTTCCACATCAAAGAAACCGGCTTCGCCGAACAGCGGGCCCTGTTCGACCATCTGGCTGCCAAAACGGGCACACCGCCACCGGTCATCGACAGCGACGATCTGCTGGAAGACCCGCCCGGCGTGGTGGAGGCCTGGTGTCGGGCAATGGGCATCGAGTTCATCGAGGAAGCGCTGCGGTGGGAGGCCGGGGCCCGTGACGAGGTGAGCTGGTGGGACGGCGGTTCCTTTCACGAGAACCTTCGCAACTCAAAGGGCCTGGAGCCCCAGCCTCGGACCTATGTCGACATCACCGCCGCTCCCCCGCGGGTGCAAGAGGCCTATGAGGTCACCCGACCCCACTACGACCACCTGTTTGCCCATCGCCTACGGGTTCCATGACCGTCCCTAGTGAAGCCGCGACGCCGACTGACGACTCCACCTGGGCTGGGCGCCGGGACCGGCTGTCCAGCGTGGCCGAGGTGGTGGCCCGCGACCTGTGCGTGGGCTGCGGGCTGTGCGAGGCGATCACCGGCGGACGGGTGAGCATGGCTGCGACACCGACTGGTTCGCTGCGCCCGGCGCCGGTGGACGGCTTCACCGCCGAGGAGGAGCGGGCCATCCTCGACGCCTGTCCGGGGGTGACCGCTGAGTCCCGGGCCGATATGAGCCTGCCGCTCGATCCGGTATGGGGACGATGCGGCACCATGCGCTACGCGTGGGCATCCGATGCCGGCGTGCGTTTCACCGCAGCCACCGCCGGTGTGCTCACCGCGTTGGGACAGCACCTGCTGGCCTCCGGCGAGGCCGCGTCTGTCCTGCATGTTGGTCCCGATCCCTCCCAGCCCCTGCGAAGCCGCTGGGTGATCAGCACCACCCCCGAAGAAGTGCTGGCCAACGCCGGGTCCCGGTACGGGCCGACTGCGCCCATGGCCGGATTGGGCGTGGCGCTAGACCGGGGTGAACCGTTCGCAGTGATCGCCAAGCCCTGCGATCTCGGAGCCCTCCATCGGCGGGCTGCGGCCGACTCCCGCATCGACAAGCTGGTAGTGGCCCGGCTGGCCATGGTGTGCGGCGGCCAATCGCGCTTGTCGAAAACGCAGCGGCTGTTGGACCAATTGGGGGTGGCCGAGTCGGCTGTGACGCTCATTCGCTATCGGGGCCACGGCAATCCCGGCCCCACCCGGGTGGAGACCCGAGACGGCCAGACGTTCGAGGTCGGCTACCTGGAGTTGTGGGAGGACGAGGGCACCTGGGATCTGGAAACCCGTTGCAAGCTGTGCCCCGATGCCCTGGGGGAGGCCGCCGACGTGGCGGTGGCCGACGTGTGGCCCGGAGGGGCGCCCACTGGCGAGGACGAGGGCTTCAGCGGCGTCATCGCCCGAAGTGCGGTCGGCGAGTCGCTGTTGAGCCGGGCGGCTGCTGATGGCCGGATAGTGCTGGGAGATGCCATCGGCCCGAGGGAACTCGACAACATGCAGCCCCATCAGGTGCGAAAGAAGGAGGCCCTCGCCGCCCGCTACCAGGGCATGGCCGATGCCGGAGTGCCCCCCATCGCCACCCGAGGTCTGCGGATCGACGAACTAGGTCGCCGCTTGGCGCCAGAGCGGGCCGCAAGCCAGCGCCAAGGGGCGGCCGATCGGATGCTGGCGGCGGGCTCATGACCGGCCAGGGTGCGTCTGGCGAGTCTCGGTTTCCCGAGGCCATGCGAGCGGCGGTTCTGGTGGGCAACGGCGGCCCCGAGATGATCGAGGTGCGCAGCGATGTTCCCGTCCCTCGGCCCGTTGCGGGCGAGGTGTTGATAGAGGTGGCGGCCTGCGGCGTCAACAACACCGACATAAACACCCGGGTGGGCTGGTACAGCCGCTCGGTGACCGGGGCCACCGACGGAATCGGGTTCGAGGAGGCCCGGCCCAACGACAGCACTTGGGGCCGTGGGCGGCTGGGCTTTCCCCGTATCCAGGGGGCTGATGTGAGCGGTCGGATCGTGGCCATCGGCGCCGAAGTAGACCAAGCGCTGGTTGGTCGCCGGGTGGTGGTGGACCCTTGGATCCGAGATTCCCGCCACCCTGAGCGCCGTGAGCTGGCCGGGTATCTGGGCAGCGAGCACGACGGCGGGTTCGCAGAGTACTGCGCAGTGCCTGCGATCAACGCCCATCCCATCGACACCCCGTTGAGCGACGTGGAGCTGGCCAGCTTCGCCTGCTCGTGGTCGACAGCCGAGCACATGTTGCAGCGGGTGGGGCTGGAGCCCGGCCAATCGGTGGCGGTCACCGGGGCGTCGGGGGGTGTCGGCAGCGCCCTCATTCAACTGGCCAAGCGGCGGAGGGCCCGGGTGGTGGCCATCGCCGGGCGGGCCAAACTCGAAGGGCTTGGCAATCTGGGCGCCGACGCGGTGGTTGCCCGTGATGGCCCGGCGCCGCTGGAGGCCGCAGTGGCCGCCAACGGGGGGCCATTCGACGTGGTGGCAGACGTGGTGGGCGGCGACCATTTCGCCGACTGCCTCGACGCGCTCCGCCGAGGGGGGCGCTACGCCACCTCCGGGGCCATCGCCGGACCGCTGGTGCAACTCGATTTGCGCACCCTGTATCTCAACGATCTGGAGTTGTACGGCGCCACGGTGTTTGCTCCCCGGGTGTTTGCCGATCTGGTTGGCTACATCGAGCGGGCAGAGGTCCGACCGGTGGTGGCCGGGGTCTACGCCCTAGAGGACATCCACGCCGCCCAGGCCGACTTTGAGCGCAAAGAGCACATCGGCTCGCTGGTCATCTCCCTTCGCTGAGGCGATGGCGGGCGGATGGCCCGGTGGGGAGACTCCTGGAGTTACGAGCGGGGTTCGGTTATGAAGATGGCTTCGGCGGTGGCGCAGATGGTTTCGTCGGCGCGGATCTCGCCGGTGGCGATGTGTTTGCGGCCTTCGGTGTGGGAGTAGCGGCAAGTGACCTCGAGGGGGGTGTGGAGGGGGACGCCGGTCTTGTAGCGGATGTTGATGCCGGCGGTGAGGCCGGTGGCGCCGGCTCGGGTGGCGGCGGTGCCTAGGGCCTCGTCCAGGATGGTGGCCACCACACCGCCGTGAGCCCGGTGGGGCGGGCCGGAGTGGGCCTCGGTAAGGGTGACGGTGGCCCGCATCTCCACTGACCGGGGCTCCGCATCGGGGTCTGGCAAGGGGACCGGGTCGAATTTGAGCCTGGGGGCATGGGGATTGAGCAGGCCTGATCCGGCTTGGGTCAGGTTGTAGATGGTGCCGTCGTGGTCTTTGGCCACCACGATGTGGGGGTCGCGGGCGGCGGCCCGGAGTCGCTCGGTGATGTCGGCCAGGGCGGCAGCGATCTCGGCTCGGGTGGCGGGGTCGGCGTCGTTGGCCGACACCGCGGCCACCACGTCGCGGGTGCGCTCCACCAGCTCGTAGGCCTCGGGTCCGAAGTCGTCGGGGTGGGGCAGATCGCCGAGCAGCTCGGCCAGCCGGTAGGCCGATGCCGTCTCAGGGTGCTCTTGATCAGTCATCGTCAGCCACCGGGATGTCGAAGCGCTCTATGTACCGGGCGAAGCGGGCCTGCACATCGGCTTGGTTGAGACCCAAGTCCTCGAACTGGTAGCTGTGCCCTCCGTGCTTGCCGGGCGGGGTGGCGGCCACATGGGCGGCCATAGCCGCCTCGGTTTCGGCGGTCAGATCCATTCCGAGTTGTTCATACACCGACCGGGCGGCGGCCATCTTCTCGGTGCTCGCCAGTTTGTGGGGAACCTGGGCGGTCTGGTCGGCCGGCAGCCGGCCCGAGTCGATGAGGTCGATGAGGTTGTCGAGGCTGCGGCTGTAGAGCTCTAAGTGGTGCCGGCCGATGGCCGCGAAGTCCACCTGGTCGGAGTGGGCCCAGCGCATGGTGGCAATGAGGCTGGTGACCGACGGAAGGATGGCGGTGGGGTCGCGGTGGGTGATCACGAAGCGGGCGTCGTCGAACACCTCCAGCAGCGCGGGCAGTCCTTGGAGGTGGGCGGGCGACTTGAGTACCCATCGGCGGGTGGGCATGCGCCGCTGCAATATCTGGAGCACTTTGCGATAGGTGCGGTAGGCAGGACGCAGATCGGCGCTGTCGTACCAAGCCTGGTAGCTGGGCACGTCGGTGCGGCTGACCATCTCCTCGGAGCGGAACTCGAACGACATGGCCGACAGGCACTCCTTGTACATGCGCCCGGAGTACTCGTGGATGGCCAGCATGCCGCTGGCCACCGTCTGGGGCATGACGAGCTCGGCGCCAGCCAGGGCGATGCGGGGGTCGGCGGATCTGATGTCGGGATCGGGGTGGGGC
>VYEX01000056.1 GCA_009842675.1 Acidimicrobiia bacterium
GGGGAATCGGGGCGGGAAAGTCCACTGCGGCGGCCCGGTTTGCCGAGCTGGGAGCAGCGGTGATCGACGTGGACGCCATCGGCCGGGAGGTACTCGCTTCCGGTGGGCGGGCTGAGTCTGGGGTAATCGACGTCTTCGGACCCGGAATCCTGGACGAGGACGGCTGCATCGACCGGGGCAAGGTGGCCGCCGAGGTGTTCGGTCGCCCCGACCGGCTGGCAGCTCTCGAGGCGATCAGCCATCCAGCCATCAACGCCGAGCTCGACATGCAGCTTCGAGACATGGCCGATGGGGGAGAGGTCCAGGTTGTGGTCCTCGACATGGCGGTGTTGACCGAGAGCCGTCTCGGCCAGCTCGAGTCGGGGAGGGGCTATACCAAGGTGGTTGTGGTGGAAGCGCCTGAGGAAGTGCGCTTGCCCCGGCTTCTTGAGCGGGGCCTTACCGAGGATCAGGCCCGGGCCCGTATGGGCAGCCAAGCCACCGACGAGGAGCGCCGGGCCTTGGCCCACCATGTGGTCGTGAACGACGGCACTCCCGAAGAGCTCGCCGCCGCCGTCGATCAGATTTGGGCCGAGCTGACCGGCGAGTAGACCGAGCCGATCAAGTGCGGGGGATTTCTTCCCAGGGCTGGCCCTTATAGGGGTCGGGTTCCTTAGGCAGACCCAGCACCCGCTCACCGATGATGTTGCGCTGCACCTCGTTGGTGCCCCCGGCGATGCCCATTCCCGGCGAGCTGATAACCCCGTCGGCCCACTGGCCGCCGTCATCATCTTCGGCCGCCCAGGCTTGGCCCGATGCGCCAGCTAGTTCAATGGCCAAGTCGGCCGCCAGGCGGCTGATCAGCGCCGCGTTCAGCTTGGCAATAGACCCCTCTGGTCCAGGTGCCCGACCCGCTTCGGCTGCCTGGCGGATCCGCATCCCGATGAATCCCTGGATCTGTTCTCGAATGTGGAGATCGACCAGCGCGCCGCGGGTCACTAGATCGGTATGGCGACCCCGCTTTCGGGCCTCTGCGATGAGCTTCGCACTGCCCACCCGGCCGCTCATGGCCCCAGAACCGCCGGCGCCGATGGCCACCCGCTCGTACATCAACATGGCCACGGCCACGTTCCAGCCGTCGCCCTCGCCGGCCACAAGACAGTCATGGCTCACTCGAACGTCGGTCAGGTAGACCTCGTTGAAGTGTGAGCTCCCGTTGATCTGGCGCAGCGGCCGAACGTCCACGCCAGGCAGCGACAGGTCGACGATGAACATAGACAGCCCACGGTGCTTGGGCTGGGCTGGGTCGGTGCGGGCCACGCACAGCCCGTAGTCGCAGTATTGGGCTCCGGAGGTCCATACCTTCTGGCCGTTCAACACCCACTCGTCGCCGTCTCGCACTGCTCGGGTGGCCAGCGATGCCACATCGGATCCGGCGCCGGGCTCGGAGAACATCTGGCACCAGATGTCATCACAGCGGATCATGCGGGACTGGAAGCGGGCTTTCTGCTCGGGGGTGCCGAAGTCGTTCATCACCGGAAGACACATTCCGTGGGAAATGGCCGCGGGGACCAACGGTGCCTGGTATCGGGACAGCTCCTGGTTGAACACCTCGACGTAGCTCTTGTCCAGGCCCTGCCCGCCGTACTCCTCCGGGTAGGTGATGCCCCCCAGCCCAGCGTCGGCCAGTGCGGCGTGGAACCGTCGGCACTCGGGCACCAGCGTTTCCTCGGTCCACTCAACGGGCGGCTCGCTGCGGGGAACGGCGTTCTCTGTGAGGAACTCCTGAGTTCGCTGGCGAAACTCCTCAAGGGTCGCGGTCATGGCCCAGAGACTAGGACGCTCGACTTTCGGCCAAAGAACGGGACAGCGAATCTATGCCGCGGGACGGACAGCTTCGGCTGGGTCCATTCGAGATGCCCTCCATGAGGGGTACATGCCGGCCACTAGCCCCACTCCGACGGTCACGGCCAGCCCGATGGTTATGAATGAGAACTCGATGGTGAAGGGCCAGTCCAGCACCTGGGTGGCCACGGCCACCACCGCCAGGCCGAGCACGATGCCCATCAGGCCGCCGAAGAGGGTCAACAACACCGACTCGATGAGGAATTGGGTCGCGATGTGGGTCTTCTTGGCTCCCAATGCCCGGCGCACTCCTATCTCGCCCCGGCGCTCCAGCACCGAGATCAGCATGATGTTGCCCACCCCGATGGCACCCACCACGATTATCACCACCACCAGCAGGCTGAGCAAGGATTCGAAGTTCTCGCTGATGATCTCTCGTGCTTCCAGGTCCAGCGATGACACCGCCACCTCGCCGGGGGCTTCGGGGTTGGCCTGTCGGGGGAGCAGCTCCCGGACTTGTTCGATCACATCCAGGTCGGCCTGCACCCAAATGCGCTCGGGATTGGCGTCGGCATCGTAGAGCTTCTCGGCCACGGAGAAGCCAATGAGCGCGGCCCTGTTCAGGGTCAAACCCTGGCTGATGGTGAAGGGGTCGAGGATCCCAATCACTGCGAACTCGTGTCCGGAGATGTGGACTGTCGGGTTGGCGTAGAGCTCATCGAAGCCCAAAACCCCAGCTGTATCGGAGCCCAGCACCACGGTGGGCACGTGCACGGTGGCGGCATCGTGGAATCGGCCGGCGGCCACCCCGCCTCGCAATGGGATGAGCAGGTCCAAGTCGGCCTCTTCTACCGCGAACAACCGAATGCCCCCCGTTTCTACTTCGGGAATGAGGTCGGTCTTGCGGAGGGTTGCCGGCACCCGGCGGATGGATGCCACTACTTCGACTAGATCTCGCATGTGGGTGTCGATAGCCGCGGCTGCATCAGGCAGTAGTTCTGGGTCTTCGGCAAAGGAGGTTCCCGGGGTCAGCTCCAGCACGTCGATGCCTTGTTCTAGGAGGTCGCGTTGCGCGTCGGCCTCTCCCGAATTGATGATGCCCACCAGCGCGATCAGCGATGCCACCCCGATTGCGATGCCGATGGCGGCCATGGCAGTGCGGCCTTTGCGGGTCCGCAGTCCAAGGGTGCCCAACGAGAGGGCGTCGCGGCTCCGCAGCCGACTGCGGGATCTATCCGTCATGATGGCGCGTTTTGCTGGTTGCCGGGGTCCATGTCAGCCGTCTGCCGAGTCGTGGCTGATGAGGCCGTCGAGGATGGCCACTGAGCGGGGCATGCGGTCTGCCAGCTCTCGGTCATGGGTGATGATCACGATGGTCGAGCCCGCCCGGTTGAGTTCCAGGAAGAGTTCCACGATCTCCTCCGTGGTCTGGGAGTCGAGGTTCCCGGTGGGCTCGTCGGCCAGGACGATTGCCGGGTCACCCAACAGCGCTCGGGCTATGGCCACTCGCTGGCGTTCGCCGCCCGAGAGCTTTCCCGGTCGTTGGTTTATTCGGTGGCCAAGTCCGACGCGATTCAAGACCTCCCTGGCCATCTGGCGCCGCCATCGGAGGCTGAGACCCTGATACAGGTTCCCGGTGGCCACGTTGTCCAGTGCGGTGAGGCCTTCCAACAAATGAAATTGCTGGAACACGAAACCGATGCGGTGACCCCGCACCCCGGCCACCGCCCGATCTGACAAGTTCGATAGTGCTTGTCCGTCCACGATCACCTCGCCAGAGGTGGGATGGTCCAGGGCTCCCATGATGTTCAACATGGTGCTCTTGCCCGATCCAGATGGCCCTACCACAGCCACCAACTCGCCGGCTCCAATCGTGAGGTCTACGCCGTCAAGCGCCCGCACCGGAGGAGAACCGGGGTACTGCTTCACCACTTGGTGCAGCTCCAGCACCTTTCTGGGCTGTGTCAACATCCGAACGCCCCTCTTGGGCTTGAGGCGACTAGGGAATTCGCACCCGGTCACCCACCTGGAGGTCCCCGTCGGTGATCTCGACGAAAGCATCCACGAAAGTGCCCACCTGAACCGGGACCAAGGTGGTGGAATCGTCGTGTACCACCTCGACGGAGAACCCTCCGTCCACCGTGGCGATCAGCGCCGAGGCGGGGACCACGAGGGCGTTGGGGGTCACCTCTTTGGTGATGGTCCAATCCACCGGAGCGGCGTCGAACCGGGACGAAGCCTCACCGTCCAGCAGGACGATGATGACCTCGATGGTGGGATCTCCGGGGGCGCCGGTCTGGGAGTTGATCAGTCGAGTAGCTACTCGGGCTACCTCAACTACGGCTCCGGGGGCAATACGGCCGTCGGGCAGCTCCACTTCCACCCGGTCCAACCGATTTACGATCTCGGCATCGGCGGGATCAAGATTGCTGACGATCTCCTGGTGCTGGCCGGTGATGCTGAAGGCAGCCGCTTGCGCAGAAATCGTCTGGCCTTCGTTCACGTTCACCGATGAGATGCGGATGGGTTCTACGATGAATACCACGAAGCCCATTTCGATGGTGCCGGTCTCCTCGACTCCCAAGCGGTTTTGCCACTCTTCCACCACATCTTCGGTGACTCGCGTGAACTCTTCGTCGATCGTCATGTCCTCGTAACCGGAGATTCTCATATCCGCTAGGGCTTGCTCTAGCTGCTCCACGTCGGGTCCGTCTTCCATGTCTCGCTCAAATCGCCGGTACATGGGGCGCTCACCCCGCAACAGAATCACCGGGTAGCTGTTCACCTCGAAGAGCACGTCGCCAACGTCGAGCACTTCGCCCTCTTCGGGCAGTCGGCCGGTGACGATGCCCGCGGTGTTGGTGTGCAGTTGCTCGGGGTCGCCGTAGCCAAGTGTGCCGGAGAACTCTTCGGTGTCGATCAAGTCGCGCCGTACGACCTCCGCAGTGTTCAGCTCTTCGGTGTCGCGCAGAATGCTGGGACTTACCGTGGGGTTCGGGAGAGATGCCGTGCCTTCCGCCGCTGGCTGAGTAGCTGTGGCGCCCGAGGTGGGAGTTTGCGTACTGGTACCCGACGATTGGGCACCGGCGGTGCTCTGCGCGTTGCCGGAAGCCACCTGGGAAGTGGGGGCCGGCTCATCGGTCGTTGTCGGTGCGGCTGCTTGATTGGGTTCTGCCCCCCCGAAGACCGGGATGCACACCCTCAACGCGGCTTGGATCTCCGGGGTCACGCCGGAGCCGTCGCCCTGTCCGGGGAAGCCGGAATTGGGGTACTGGCCAAAGTCGGGGTCGGGGAATTCTTCTACACCCTGGTCTCGCATGCACTGAGAGAACGCCACCGCATTCTCTTCTCGCTCCACCTGCTGGACGTTGGTGTCCTGTTGGGGCGCGAGAGCGATCAATTCGCTGAAGACGCTGGCGCATGTCTGGAGGGCCGGGGCCAAGCCGGGCTGGGTGAAGCTAACTCCGGCCTCCTGCATGGCTCTGAGGAATGAAGCCTGGTCGACGATCTGCGAGCTGTCGATATCGGGGAAGTCGGGGAATCCCTCTTCACGGATGCAGCGGGAGAAGTCCACGAATGCCTCATCGCGCAAGCGCAGCAGCTCTTCTTCAGACAGCTCGCCTTCGGTGTCGGCCTGGGCGGGCACCAGAGTCTCGAACTCCTGATCTTGGTCTGGCTCGGCCGGGGGATTGGCGATCTGCTCATTGTCCGAGTCTGTTATGGGGTCTGGCTCGGCCGGGGGATTGGCGATGCGGTCCAGGGCTTCGAATAGGCCGTCGGGCAGCACCTCGCTGAGGTCGGTGGTCACTACATTGTCGGTGTCGCTGCCTGGGGCGGTCCCGCAGGCAACTGCAGTCAATGCGACGGCTAGCAGAACGCCGACGATCAACCTCTGGTGTCGTATCCGTTTCGAATGCTTCATGGTGTGTCCAGTCCAAATAACCGGCGGGCGTTGCCTCCTGCTATCGCAACCTTGTCCTCGTCGGACAGGTCAGATTCCAGAAGCTGGCCCAAGATATGGCTGATGCGTTGACCCAAGGGCCAGGAGTAGAGATCGGTTCCGTACACATAACGGTGGGCGCCGTGCTGGCGCACATGGTTAGCGATGAAATCGAAATTGTACGAAAGACTGCAATCAAACACCAGATTGGGGTGGGTGGCGGCCAGATGGCCGCAGTGCTTAGTGCCCTCGTGGGTGGAGTATCCGTCCAGCACCAACATGGTGAGATTCGGGTGGCGGGAGGCCAGTTGCCCGACCTTCCACAGCGACTCCTCCGCGGTTTCGTCCAATGCGTGGACCACCGGGAGTAGGCCCAATTCGCCCATGGCCCCCACGTAGGTGGTCACCCAGTGGTTGTCGATGCTCACCCCTTGGAAGCGGGTGTGAAAGCTCATGCCCACCAGGCTCAGCGTCCCGGCAGCTCGCTCCAATTCCCCGAGGCTGACTTCGCCGTCGCGGGGCTCCACGATGCCGATGGCCACCGGGAAACGGTCGGGAGTGGCGTCTCGGTAGGCGGCGATCTTGTCGTTCACCGCCTGTGTATCGGCATGGCCATTGGGCCGCAGATATCCGTGGCCGGGGATGACGGCGGCTTGGTCTATGCCTCCAGCATCCATGATCTCGATTCGCTTGGACAGCTCCAAAGCGGCGTAGGCCTCAGGTTCAGGAGCCTCCTCGGGGGGCAGGCCCAACGCACCCGAGGCGTCGCCCACGTGGTGGTGGACGTCGAAGACCGAAATACCCGACGAGCTGCCCACCGCTATCTCCGCTGGAAATTCGGCTTTCGCTTCTGGCTGAACGCCAGCGGCCCTTCTTTGGCGTCATCGCTTTGGAACACCTTCCAGCCGTACTCAAACTCGTGGGCCAGGGCCTCTTCCTCGGTCATGCCATCGGTCTCATGCAGCGTGCGCAAAATGGCCTCCACCGCCAGCGGTCCGTTCTCGCAGATGGTTGCCGCAATTTCCTTGGCCTTGTCCAAGGCCTGGCCATCGGGCACTACGTGGCCAACCAAGCCGATGTCCTTGGCCTCGGCTGCGGTGATGTGCTTTCCGGTGAGCAAGATCTCCGCGGCGACGGTGTAGGGGATCTGGCGGCGCAAGCGCACTGCGGAGCCGCCCATGGGGTAGAGCGACCACCGGGCCTCCGACACTCCGAAACGAGCGCTCTCCCCGGCTACCCGGATGTCCATAGCCTGGAGAATCTCGGTACCCCCGGCGATGGCCACACCCTCTACCGCGGCGATGATCGGTTTGGTGGGCCGGTAACTGCGCAGCAGCGCCTTCCAGTGGAGTTCGGGGTCAGCCGCCTGGCGGGCGGCCACGTCGATCTCTGGATCAGCATTGCCCGCGTCGCCGCTCATGGCCTTGAGATCAGCGCCCGAGCTGAAATTTCCCCCGGCGCCGGTCACGATGATGCAGCGGATGTCGTCGTTGTTGTCCGCCTCGTAGTAGGCGTCCAACATTCGCACCATCATCGCCCCCGACAAGGCGTTGTAGCGCTCAGGACGGTTCATGGTGATGATGATTGATTGACCGTCTCGTTCCACGATGGCGTCGGGCACCGGCTGGTCTCCTTTGTTCGAGGCCGCCAATCTGGCAGCCCCCGAAAACTAGTGGGCCGGTAGGTTCTGGGGCGAAACGGGTAGTGGTCCGTCGGACCACTAAGGGCTACTGAAAGTCCTCGATCGGCGGGCAGGCGCAGAAGACGTTCTTGTCGCCGTGGGCCCCGTCGATGCGGCCGACGGGACACCAGTACTTGCGCTCGCGGATCTCCGGAAGGGCGAAGGCGGCTTGCTCTCTGGAGTAAGGCCGGTCCCAATGGTCGTCGGCGATCACCGCTGCGGTGTGGGGGGCTCGGCGCAACGGGCTGTCCTCTATGGCGATCACCCCGTCGGCCACATGGTCGATCTCGGCTCGGATGGCAGTCATGGCCGCCACAAAGCGGTCGAGCTCGACTTTCGACTCCGACTCGGTGGGCTCGACCATCAGCGTGCCTGCCACTGGGAACGACACCGTGGGAGCGTGGAAGCCGAAGTCGATGAGCCGTTTGGCCACGTCTTCCACAGTGACGCCGGTCTGGGCGTGGAGGGGGCGCAGGTCGATGATGCATTCGTGAGCTACCAGGCCGTTCTCGCCGGTGTAGAGCACTGGAAACAGGCCGTCGAGGTGCTTGGCCAGGTAGTTGGCGCTGAGCAGGGCCACTCCGGTGGCCTCAGTTAGCCCCTCGCCTCCCATGGCGACGATGTAGGCCCAGGAGATGGGCAGAATGCCGGCTGAACCCCAGGGGGCGGCGGAAACCGCCCCTACTCCGGTGGACGGGCCGGCTTCGGCTACCACCGGGTGGTTGGGCAGGAAGGGGGCCAAATGCGGGCCCACCGCCACCGGCCCGACGCCCGGCCCGCCCCCGCCGTGGGGGATGCAGAACGTCTTGTGGAGGTTCAGGTGGGATACGTCGGCGCCGAACTGGCCGGGCTGGGCTACCCCTACCAGGGCGTTGAGGTTGGCCCCGTCTAGGTACACCTGCCCGCCGTGGGCGTGAATCAAGTCGCACACCTCGGTCACGGTGGCCTCGTATACCCCGTGGGTAGACGGGTAGGTGATCATGAGGGCGCTGAGGCGGTCGTCGTGCTCCTGGACATTGGCCTTCAGGTCTTCCATGTCCACGTTGCCGTCGTCATCGCATTTGACCACCACCACCTTCATGCCGGCCATGACTGCGCTGGCCGCGTTGGTGCCGTGGGCAGAAGCAGGAATCAAGCAGATATCGCGCTGAGTCTCGCCGCGGGCCGCGTGATAGCCCCGGATGGCCAATAGTCCAGCGAGTTCACCCTGGGAGCCGGCGTTGGGTTGGAGCGAGACCGCGGCGTAGCCGGTGATGGTCACCAGCATCTGCTCTAGTTCGTGGATCATTGCCCGGTAGCCCTCGGTCTGATCCGACGGGGCGAACGGGTGCATGGCGGCGAACTCGGGCCAGCTCACCGGCTCCATCTGGGTGGTGGCGTTGAGCTTCATGGTGCAGGATCCCAGCGGGATCATGGTGCGGTCGAGGGCTAGGTCTTTGGAAGCGAGGTGGCGCAGGTAACGCAGCATCTCAGTCTCGCTGTGGTAACGGTGGAATGTGGGGTGGGCCAGGTACTCGCTGGTCCGAACGTATTCGGTTGGAATCGCGTCCGGGGTTTCGGCGTCCAAGTCGTCAATGCTTTGAGCATCGCCGTCGATACCAAACGCTCGCCATAGGTCGATGACCGTGTTCCTGGTGGTGGTTTCGTCGAGCGAGAACCCCACGGTGTCGTCGTCCACCGGCCGCAGATTCAACCCTTCACCCAGCGCGGCAGACATGAACTCCGATGACCGGCCCGGCACAAGGACGGTGACAGTGTCGAAGAAGTGGTCATTGACCAGTTCGAAACCGGCCTGGCGCAGCCCCGCAGCGGCAATGGCGGTCAGTCGGTGGACCCGTCGGGCGATGCGGGCCAGCCCCTCGGGGCCGTGGTACACGGCGTACATGGAGGCCATCACCGCCAACAGCACTTGGGCGGTGCAGATGTTGCTGGTGGCCTTCTCCCGGCGGATGTGCTGCTCCCGGGTTTGCAGGGTGAGCCGGTAGGCCACCGACCCGGCATCGTCGATCGACACCCCCGCCAACCGGCCGGGCAACGACCGCATGGCTGATTCTGGTACCGCGATGAACCCGGCGTGGGGTCCGCCGAAGCCCAGCGGAACCCCGAACCGCTGCGAGGAGCCCACCACCGCGTCGGCCCCCAGCTCTCCGGGAGGAGTCAGCAGGCACAGCGCCAGCAAGTCGGTGGCCACCGCCACTAGGGCGTTGACGTTGTGGGCGGCGGCGATGATTGCGCTCAGGTCACCGATGCGTCCCGAACTTCCGGGATACGACACCAGCACCCCGAAGGCCCCGTCGGCCAGCTCTTCAATGTTGGCCTGGTCCAAGTCGGCAATGACGATCTCGATGCCCAGCGGCTCCGCACGAGTGGCCACGACGTCGATGGTCTGAGGGTGGGTGTCGGCATCAACGATGAACCGGTCGTCGGGCGCCTTGCGATTGATCCGCCGCAGCAGCGTCATGGCCTCGGCCGCCGCGGTGCCCTCATCCAGCAGCGAGGCGTTGGCCATTCCCATGGCGCTCAGGTCTGTGACCAGGGTCTGGAAGTTGACTAGCGCCTCCAGACGGCCCTGGGAGATCTCCGGTTGGTAAGGGGTGTAGGCGGTGTACCAGGCCGGATTCTCCAGCACATTGCGGCGCACCACCGGTGGCGTGATGGTGTTGTAGTAGCCCATGCCGATCAGGGAGGTGACCACCCTGTTGCGATTGGCCAGTTCCCTGAGCGCTTCGGTCGTAGCCGCCTCAGTCAACCCCGGGGGCAGTTCTAGCGGGCTGTTAGAGCGGATGATGGGAGGAACAGCGGCGTCCACCAGAGCCGAGAGGCTGTCGTAACCCAGTTCGGCCAGCATTGCGGCCCGCTCCTCAGGCCCAGGACCGATGTGGCGGGCCTGGAACTCGTCAGGGTTTTCCAGGGCCGCGAGGCTCTCAGCAGGGGTGGACGTCGAAGACATGGGTGATCGGATGGCTTAGGGGGCCACCGCCCCTGCGTCGGTCAACCCGTAGCGGTTGAACGGTCCGAAGAAGCCGTGCTCGTACAGGCCGTACCCCACGTTGCCTTCGTAGGTGTAACGAGCCACGTGATCCACCACGCCGTACTGGCCGATCGGCTTGACTTCCTTCTCCACACTCAGGACCTTGCCCTGCACTACCAGGTCAGGTCCCTGGTACATGCCGTGGCGCCAATCAGCGTCCATGCCGTACCCGGTGCCCACAGATACGAAGTTTACCAGCAAAGGTTGGCAGTCAATCTCGATTCCGGCCTCGGGGAATGAGACGGTGGAATGGGTGAGCACCCGGGTGCCCGACTCGAAGGTGTGGTTGTGCTCGGGGCGGCCCAAGTCCTCGTCGGGGCGGCCGTCGGCCCACACCCGCTTGCCTTCCACCAATCGCCGACTTCCGTCGTCCTCCTCGTTGTTCATGTAGAGAACGGCGTGGTCGTCGAACATCATCGGGAAGTAGTTCCACATGCCGGCCATCACGTTGACCCCTTGGCGGATACCGTCGGCCTCGGGCTCGCCTACCGGGCGGATACCCCACGAGCGGTCACGGGCGCCGCCCCACCGGTCGGGAGTGACTGCGAAGTCCTCGCCGCCCACCGAAAGGGTGCCCTCCCATCGGCCGAGCTGGGCGAAACGCTGGGTGTTGAACACCACTCGCCCTTCGCTGCGGATGAACTGGTTGGGCTCCTCGATAGCTCGAATCGACGCATCCCAGGTCACATCCATGGCGATGGTGTGCTCGTTGGGCTCCACGATGAAGCGCACCTTCTGGAGGGGCTCGATGACCTCGATCCGCATGGGACCGACCGACATGTCCATGCGGTCGGTGAGCGGTCGGGAGCCTCGAATCACATGGTGCTCGTCGTTCCGGCGCACACAGCAGAAGGCGTCGTGAACGCCCAGGTTGGGATATTGGCCCATGCCGAAGATGGCAAACAGCTCGTCGCTGGAGCCGTGCATGCAGAAGTAGTTGCGGTCGTAGAAATTGCGGTCGGAGGTGGCGACGTTGCGGATCCAATCAGGGGACTGGTGAACCGGGAACTCGTCCCAAGAGGAGATGGCCATTGCTGTCCTTTCAGTAATCGTTGCGCGGTCGCCTACCTTATGTCCTCGTAGCAACGGCCATAGAAAGCAGAGGTCCATGAGCGACACAATGGAAGGCAAGGTGGCACTGGTGACCGGTGGTGCCAGCGGGATCGGCCAAGAAGCCGCGGTGCTGTTTGCCCGGAGAGGGGCCAAGGTCGCGGTGGCCGACCGAAATGCGGAAGGCGGTGCCGAGACGGTGGCCCGGATCGAGGCCGAGGGAGGCCAAGGCCAGTTCTTTGCCACAGATGTAACCGACGAGGACCAAGTGGCTGCCTTGGTGGCATCGGTGGTGTCGGCGTTCGGCCAACTCGACTACGCCTTCAACAACGCGGGTATCACCCATCCATCGAGGCTGTTCCATGAGCTCACGCTTGAGCAATGGGATGAGATGATCACCGTCAACCTGACCTCGGTGTTTCTGTGCATGAAGCACGAGATCATCCAGATGCTGGCCCAAGGCGGCGGAGCAATCGTCAATACAGCGTCTGGAGCGGCCATTATTCCTGCGCCCGGCCAGCCCCACTACACCGCGGCCAAACGGGGAGTGCTGGGTTTGACCACCTACGCAGCCGATGAGCTCAACAACAAGGGCATTCGAGTCAATGCCATTTGCCCGGGCATGATCGACACCCCGATGGTGGCTTCGTGGCGGGAGTCGAGCCCCGAGATGGCCGAGGCCGTCATCCAGATGATGCCCGGCGGACGTTTGGGCCAGCCCGAAGAAGTGGCTGAAGCCGCGGTATGGCTGTGCAGCGACGAGGCACGCTGGGTGTCGGGCGACACCATGCTGGTCGACGGCGGAATGCTCAACCGCTAGTGGGCATTGGCGCGCGTCCGGGCGGCGGGTCCTGTCACGTGACGGCGGCCTGGCGTGCTCCGCGTGCGCCAGGTCCGCCTCCGGCGCCACCCACCGCCCTCGCGGGGTGCCGTTCTAGCGGTTGACCTCCTAAGCTCCCTCGTTGATGACGAGGACTTCTGTGGCCGCGGTGGAGGGGCTGTTCACGCTGGACCCCGACGAACCGCGGCTGATCGGCGGACGGGCCCGCAGTCGAGGCTCCTACTTTTTTCCGAAGGCCTTGGCCGGCTCCGATCCTGCTTGCCTGGGCGACGAGATCGACGAAGTGCTGCTCAGCCGGACTGGCGAGCTTTGGTCCTTCACCACTGGTGAATACGCTCCGCCCGCGCCCTACGTGATCCCCGGCGACGAGTTCGAACCCTACGTAGTAGCCGCGGTGCGGCTGGCTGAGGAGAACTTGGTGGTGCTGGGGCAGGTGATTCCGGGGGTGTCGGTGGATGAGCTGTCGATGGGCATGGAAATGGAATTGGTGATCGACGTGCTCTATTCCGACGATGAGCACGACTACTTGGTGTGGAAGTGGGCTCCAGTGGCGAAGAACCGGAACGGAGAAGAGTGATGGACGAGATCGCCATTCTCGGGGTGGGCATGCACCCGTGGGGCAAGTGGGGTCGCAACTTTGCGGAGTACGGGGTGAAGGCCGCCCGCGACGCGCTCTCCGACGCCGAGGTGGGCTGGGACGAGGTCCAGTTCGTGTCTGGGGCCAACAGCGTTCGCTGTGGCTACCCCGGCTATGTGTCGGCATCCACCTTCGCCAACGCTCTGGGATTCACCGGCTGCCAGTTGGCCAGTTCATACGCGGCCTGCGCCTCCGGGGCAACCGCGCTGAGCATCGCCCGGGCCCAGATCCTGTCGGGGGTTTGCGACGTGGCCTTGGTGGTGGGGGCTGAGTCCACCCCCAAGGGATTTTTCGCTCCCAACGCCGGGGAGCGCCATGAAGATCCCGATTGGCTCCGCTTTCACCTTGTTGGGGCCACCAATCCAACATATTTTGCCCTCTATGCCCGGCGGCGCATGGAGCTGTATGGCGATACCTCCGAGGACTTCGCCGCGGTCAAGGTCAAGAACTCCCGCCACGGGGTGTTCAATCCCAACGCCCGCTACACCAAGGAGTACGACGTCGACGACATCGCCAACTCCCCGATGGTGGCCGACCCACTGCGGCTGTTGGAGATCTGTGCCACCTCCGATGGGGGCGCCGCGCTGGTGGTGTCCAGCCTGGAGTGGGCGGCCAGCCGGGGAGTGGACAACCCGGTTCGGGTCTCGGGTATCTCCACCGTGAGCCCCACCTACCCCAACAGCGTGATCGAGCTGCCCTATCTGGCGTCGGACTCATGGGCCGCGGTGGGCGACGAGACCATGACCTTCAAAGACAACATCGCGTCCCGGGCCTACGAGGAGGCATCGGTATCCCCCGATGACCTCGATTTCGCCGAGGTGTACGACCTGTCATCGGCCTACGAGCTCGATTGGTACGAGCACATAGGGCTGTGCGAGCGGGGCGACGCCGCCAAGCTCCTGCGAGCCGGCGACACTTCGCTGGGCGGCCGCATCCCGGTGAATCCCTCGGGCGGGCTGGGGGCCTTCGGTGAGGCGGTTCCCGCCCAGGCCATAGCCCAGGTGTGCGAGATGGTGTGGCAGCTTCGAGGCGAGGCCGGCCAACGCCAGGTGGATGGGGCCAAGGTGGGTCTGTCCATCAACCACGGCATGTTCGGCCACGGATCGTCGGTGATCTGCACCCGCTGATTGGACGGCCCACTCTGGGGGCATCGGGGTCCAAAAGCTAGAGTGCCCGCCATGGCACCCCCCGACCTGCTCAGCTCCGACGAAGACCGCTATGAGGTGTATCGAGTTTACCGAGACGAATACCCCTGCTTTCACGACGAGGCGTCCGACACGTGGTTCGTGAGTCGCTACGCCGATGTGGAGCATGTGTTCAAGAATCCGGAATTCAGCACCGACATGTACGAGTGGATGATTGAGCCCGCCCACGGGCCGACGCTCTTGTCCAAGCACGGCGCCGAGCACTCCCGCTATCGCAACCTGGTTGCTCCATTCTTCCGAGGGGCGCTGCTGGAATCCGACTTCATGCCCATGATCGAGGCCCAGGCTAAGTCCATGATCGACCAATGGCTCGAAGATGGGAGCTGCGATCTGGTGGAAGGGCTGTCGCGCTACCTGCCCATCAAGGTGATCGTGGCCATGCTGGGGTTGCCCGACGAGGACCACCCCAAGTTCCAGGACTGGTACGAGTCGATCAACCGGTTCGTGTCGAATATCAACCAGGATCCGGACGTCATCGCCGAGGGGGAGCAGACCCGGGTCGATTTCCAGGAGTACCTGATGCCAGTTATTGCCGAGCGCCGCCGCAATCCCGGCAACGACCTGCTGTCCAACTTGGTTACCGCAGAGATAGACGGCAGTGGACTGTCGGACATCGAGGTCAAGTCGTTCACCAGCTTGCTTTTGACCGCTGGGGGAGAGACCACAGACAAGGCCATTGCCAGTCTGTTCAAGAACCTGCTTGAGCACCCCGATCAGCTCGAGCAAGTGCGCAGCGACCGCTCAATGGTCACCATGGCGGTGGCCGAGACCCTGCGCTATAGCCCGCCGGCCCACTGGATCCAACGACTGCCCCACGAGCAGGCCGAGCTGCCGTCGGGCACCGGCACCATCCCGGCCGGGGCCACGGTGACCGGCATCATCGGGGCGGCCAATCGGGATGAGCGCAAGTACACCCATATCGATCCCGAGCTGTTTGACATCAACCGGCAAGACCTACCCGCATCCAGCGCATTCGCGGCCAATGCTGAGCACACCACGTTCTGTTTCGGGCGGCACCACTGCGTGGGCTCGTATCTGGCCAAAGCCGAGATCGAGGCCGCGCTGAACATGGTGCTGGATTGCACCGAAAACCTCCGGTTGGCCGACGGCTTCGAGGCCAAAGAGGTAGGGGTGTTCCTCCGGGCCCCGGCCGAACTTCGGGTGGAATTTGATCCGGTAGGGGGCAGCTAGGTTTTGGGGCGATTGGTCCCGAAAAGCTGGATTTCCTACAATTTAGGCCTCAAGCGTTGGACCGATAGTGAATCGTCCGGAGAGGGGACAACTATGAAACGCTCCTTGTGGAAGCTGCTGGCAGCACTGCTGGCGTTGACGCTCGTTGTTGCTGCATGCGGCAACGACGATGACGACGCCGCCGAGCCAGCGCCTGCCCCGGCCACGGAGGCTCCCGCCCCGGCTGCCACGGAGGCTCCCGCCCCGGCAGCCACTGAGGCGCCTGCACCAGAGCCGACTGAAGAGATGGCTCCCGAGCTGCCTCATATCACTGTCGGCTATCTCCAGTGGATTTACGCCGATGAGGCTGGCAAGCGCATTGAGGATGCCGCAAAAGAAGCGGTGCTCTTCCTGGGTTGGGACTATGAGACCTGCGACGCGGCCGGTGACCCGGCACAGATGCCGGTCTGCGGTAACCAGTTGCTCGATGCCGACATCGACGTGATGCTCACCGACGGTATTCCCGAGGCGTTCATCACCGACGTTCTGGAACGGGCCGAGGCCGAAGGCGTGCCGGTGCTGTCAGCCGGTGGCGAGGTAGACCCTCGCAACTTCTACATCGCCAGCTTCGCCTCTGATGACACCGACCTCGGGGTTCAGCTGGCCAACTACCTGGTTGAGCAGCTGCCTGACGGGGGCAACATCATCGTGCAGACGGTGCCCACCGCATGGAGTGACAAGCGCATTACCGGGCTCAATTCAGTGATCGAGGGGACCGGTATCACGGTTGTCGATCAATGGGAAGGCGATTTTGCCAACCTGGTAGCCGGTACCGAGGCGGATGTGACCACCAAATTGCAGCAGTACGACGATGTTGACGCTGTATGGATCAACTTCTCGGTTGCCTCCATCGGTGCTGCGTCAGCAATTGGCGCCCTCTATCCCGACGGCGATGATCCAGACCGACCGCTGCTGGTCACCTTCTACGCCAACCCGACAACGGTCAATGACATCCGGGATGGCCGGGTAGATGCCGCGGTAGACGAGAAGCTGGAATGGCAGAGCTGGGCCCAGGTAGACGCCGTGGCCGAGCTGCTGGCATTCGGCACCCAACCGAGCCAGGAGCGGGCTCCGTCCTACGATGGCCGGGTCTTCTCCGTGCGCCAGGTGGTCACCATCGACACCGTGAATGCCATGCCCGCCGATAGCACTGAGGTTCCCGCACCGGATCCGCCAGGTGACTATGAGGAATACTTCCGCAACAAGTGGTGCTCGCTCTTCAGCGGGGTCGCGAACTGCGGCTAAGAAGCTGAACTTGCACTTCTAGGTGTAGGAAAATGCGTCTAATGGGCCGGTGGCAACGATGTTTGCCACCGGCCCATTCGCGTACAAGCTGCTACTTTGCCCGCAGGAGGTTCTAGCTGTGTCTGAAATGGCAACTGCTCAGGCCCCGTCACCAGAGTCCGGTGGCAGGCGTCAGGATTTTGACTTGCTCAAGGTCATCTCACGTTTTGGGGTGATCATAACGCTGCTGGCCAGCATCCTGATTTTCACCGTTCTCAACGATCGGTTCATCGAAATCGACGGGATCCGAACCAGTCTCAACCTGGCCTCTCCGTTGCTGATGCTGGCTCTAGGCCTCACTGTGGTCTTGGCCATGGGCGATTTTGACTTGTCGGTCACCGGAATACAGTCGGCGGCCGGGGCCATTGTCGTCATTCTCATCGTCAACCATGATTGGTCTTGGTTGCTCGCCGTACTAGTGGGCCTGCTGTTTTGCCTGATCGCGGGTTCAGTAAATGGCTTGCTTGTCTCTTATGCAGGAATGCCTTCGTTCATCACTACTTTGGCAACCGGCCTGATATTGATTGGAACCAGATATGAGGCAGCTGATGGCCGCAATATCACCGGCGCGAAAGACCTGCCTGCCATTTACCGTGACTTCGGTGTAGGTAGGCCGGACCCATGGCTGGAGTTGCATACACCAGTGTGGATAGCCGCAGGACTGGCCATCCTCATGTGGCTTCTCATGTCCAAGACCGAGGCTGGTCGCTACATGTATGCCATCGGCGGCAATCCTGAGGCCGCACGGTTGTCGGGCATAAACGTCAAGGCTCTACGAGCCTTGGGGTTTACCGCCGTTGGCTTCATGGCGTTGTTTGCGGCAGTTACCTCAACGGCAAGAACTGCTTCATCGGTGGCAGACAGCGGCTTTTCGACACTGCTTGGTGCCTATGCAGCAGCCTTCTTGGGAGCGGCCGCTTCAAAACGGACTCTTTTCAACGTGCCGGGAACAGTGCTGGGTGTCATCTTCTTGCAAGCAGTCGACAGGGGACTGATTTTGGAGGGATACAGCACTGGTGTCCGTGATATTGCCAAGGGCTGCATCCTGCTGCTGGCCATGGCGTTCACCCGCATCGGGGCTTCCCGACAATGACCGCGACTGCGCCGGAGGCGTCGACACCATTGCTCGAAGTCTCTGGAGTCACCAAGCGATACCCGGGGGTGTTGGCCGTTGATGATGTGTCCCTCTCACTGGAGACCGGCCAGATCATCGGGCTGGTAGGCAAGAACGGAGCGGGCAAGAGCACGCTGATCAAAATCATCGCGGGGGCCGAGCACGCCGACGAAGGCCACCTGCGCTTAAACGGTGAGCCTCTCGTGCTGCACCGTCCCCATGACGCCACTGTCGCCGGCCTGGCCTTTGTCCATCAAGACTTGCAAGACGTCGGCGATCTCTCGGTGGCCGAAAACGTGAGAATGGGGTTGGGTTATCCCCGCAAGATGGGCTTGTTCGTCGACTGGGCCGAACTGCACCGACAGGCCGCCGAGCCCATCACCCGTCTGGAAGCCGATATCGATCCCCGCGAGCCGGTGGGTGAATTGAGCGTGGCCAAGCAGCGCCTGGTGATGATCGCTCGCGGTTTGGCTCAGCAGGCCCAGCTCTTGGTGTTGGACGAGCCCAGCGCCTCCCTCACCGATGAGGAAATCGAGCACTTGTTTGCCGTTGTGCGGCGATTGCGAGATGACGGGATCACCGTGGTTTACGTCTCGCATCGGCTGGAGGAGATTTTCGAACTCACCGAGCGGGTGATTGTGATGCGCAACGGGCAGTTGGTGGCCGACGAGCCCACTGCATCGCTGAATCGGTCATCGTTAATCTCCCATATCACCGGTCACGAACACGCCCAGACTGCTGCTGAACGAAGGGCGAGTAGGGGAGTAGGCGGTCGTCCCGACACCGAGGTGGTGCTGGAGGTGGACGAGGTTAGCGCCGACACCGGCGTCAACAACTGCTCCTTCGATGTCCGCAAGGGAGAGATCCTGGGTGTGGGCGGGCTGATGGGCAGCGGTCGCACTGAAATGGTTCGGGCAGTGTTCGGCGCCGACCACCGCCGGGAGGGCTCGGTCCGAGTTCACGGCATTGAGGTCAGCGACAAACACCCTTCAGAGTCCATGGCGGCCGGGTTGGCGCTGTTGCCAGAGGATCGCAAGACCCAGGGCAACATCATGGACTTCAGCGTGCGCCACAACATCACGCTGGCTTCTCTGGATCGCCACCGGGCGCGGCCGCGCGTGCCAGCTCCATCTGGCCGGTCAGAGAAGCAGGCTACAGACCGCCGAATCGATCGATTGAGCATCGCTACCCCTAGTGACCGGCAGCTGGTTCGTCTGCTATCCGGCGGGAACCAGCAGAAGGTGGTGATCGGCAAGTGGTTGGAGCAGGGGGCTGACGTCCTCATCTTCGATGAGCCCACCATCGGGGTGGATGTGGACGGCAAAGAAGAGATCTACGACATCATGGAGGAGCTGGCCGCCGAAGGAAAGGCGGTCGTGTTCATCTCCTCAGAGTTCTCTGAGCTGGTCGGCGTGTGCCATCGGGTGCTGGTGCTGCACGAAGGCCGCATCGTCGGCGAGCTGGAGGGTGATGCCGTAACCGAGCCAGCCATCGTTGAGATCTGCTACAGCCAGCACTAATCACCCTGTTGCGCTGGGGTTTCTCGGGTGGTGGTGTGGGCTGTGTCGCTGGCGATCGGTACTGTGTTCGGCCACGAACTTGGTTGGGCCGAGATGAATATTGAATCCTCGAGGCGGGTATGAAGAAGCTCCTTATCCTGTTGCTCAGCGCGGCACTGATCGCGGCCGCATGCTCGGATGGCGAAACCCACGTGCCGGTAACCGGCCAGGTCGATTCGGGCGATGCCACAGCTACCGAAGAAGACGCACCCAAGGCTGAACCCACCGCAGAGCCATCCTCAGAGTCCGCTGCCGAGCCGTCTGAAGAACTGGGGTCCGACGAAATAGCTGCTGAGGAGGAGCAGGCCGAGACTTCAGTCGAACAGTGCCAGACAGCTGGCAACATCGAGACTGAGGCCGCCGCAGGGCTGCTGCCGGTCGATCCTGCGGTAAAGATCGGTACGCTGGACAACGGACTTACCTACTACGTGCGTTCCAACGACAGCCCTGGTGGAGCGCTCTCTTTGCGACTAGTGGTCAACGCGGGGTCACTCAATGAGCCGTTTGCGGGTGCCGGCTATGCCCACTACCTGGAGCACATGCTGTTCAACGGCACGGAGAAATATCCCGGCAACGAGATCATCGATGCGCTGGAAAGCATCGGCGTGGAGTTCGGTCCTGACATCAACGCGTATACCTCGTATGACGAGACCGTCTACATGCTCGACCTGGTCATCGATGAAGAGGAGGGGTCAGTCGCCACTGCCTTCGATGTGCTCTCCCAGTGGGCCCACGCCGCCTCGATCACTCCTGAAGATGTGGAGGAAGAGCGGGGGATTATCAGAGACGAATACCGCTTGGGGAATGAGAGCGGCCAAGGCATCATCCATCAGGTATTCGACCGAATGTACAGCCAGGGCACACCCTATGAAGGCCGCCCGCCGATCGGGACGGTGGAGAGCATCGAGGACACCACCTCGGAGAATCTCCGGGCGTTCTATGAGAAGTGGTACGTACCCTCCAACATGGCAGTGGTGGCGGTGGGCGACCTGCCCCTTGACACTCTGGAAGATTTGGTCGAGGAGCACTTCTGCGGGATTCCTGCCGGGGTGGATCCTGCACCGGCGGACAATTGGTCGGCTTTGAATCGGGAGGCGACCTTCGACACAGCCACCACGCCTGAGCAGTCCTACTCCTACCTCTCCTTAGACATCCGCTTACCGTCGTGGGATCCAAACACCATTGACGGCGACCGCCAACTGTGGATTGAGCAGATCATCAGCATCATGGTGGAGAATCGCTTGCAGGACGGCTACGAGCAGGACTTTTTGTCCCAGATCGATCCCACCCACTGGTCGACCTTCTCCTATACACGAGGCTTGCGGTACTACGGCACCAACTTGAGGGCGAGTGATTTCTCAGCGGCCCTCACCGACTATTGGTCGCTGTTGCTCAGCCTTGCCGAGCACGGCTTCAGCGATGCCGACCTAGAGCGGGCGGCCAAAACCATCAGGACCGACTTGGAGTCAGCGATCGAGGCAGCCCCCACTGTCCAAGATGTTCAACGAGCCGATCTATATACGGCGCACTTCTTGGGGGGTAGAGACATCGGTCGGATGGAAGACACCGCGGCGCGAGTCGATGCCCTGCTAGATGATCTGCAAATTGACGACCTCACCGATCGCTATCGGGAGATCTTGGAGGAGAGCGGGCTGATCTTGATCGCGGTCGGACCCGATCTCTCCGAAGTCCCCTCCGTCGAGGAGATGCAGGCTGCGCTGGCTGCCGCCACACCGGGTGAACTTCCGGCAATGATCGGGGAGGCGTCGGAGCTTCTCTCTGTGCCTGATCCGGTAGACGCGGTGAGCGAGGGGCCGATCGAGGCAATTGTCGATGAGCTTGATGATGCTTACGAGTGGACATTCGCCAACGGGGCTCGGGTCATGTACGCCTACTCCGACATTTCGGAGAACGAAGTCGGTTTGGACGCCCTCTCTTGGGGCGGTTGGTCAGCGCTTGCCGAAGGCGATCGGCCCTTGGCCCAGTATCTGGCTACTCGGGCAGTGGGCAACAGCGGGTTGGGAGATCTGAGCCCAGCGCAGGTATCCCGGTATCTGGACGATCGCAACGCCCAAGTACAGCCATACATTGCCGAAACCACAGAAGGAATCTCGGGAGCATCGGATACCGAGGGCGTTGAGACGATGTTCCAGCTCATGCACCTGTACATGACCGAACCCAGGGTGGACGATCAGGCGTTCGCTGAAGCAGCCAACATCGGCGACATCATCGTCTCGCTATCACTCTCCGACCCCGATTGGCAGGAGGCAGTGGCCTTTCTTGAAGTGCGCTACGGGGATGCTTTCGACTGGTTCAACCTGGTTCCATCCCAGGAGAGGCTGGACTCGCTGACCGCCGAAGAACTGTTGGGCATCTACCAGCAACGATTCGGAGGGGTGGACGACCTTGTGGTGGTTGTTGTCGGCGACGTGGAACGCGATGTCGTGGAGCAGATGGCCCGAACCTATGTGGGATCGCTTCCCGCAAAGGAGGCCGACAGTTACGTCAATCGGCGCACGCCGGAACCCGATGGAGTGGTGCGCCACGAGGTGGTGCTCGGGCCCGACATCCAATCCACCATGGCCACCTACACCTACGAGGCCGTGCTGGATGTGAATCCAGCCACGCAAGTCGCCAGTAGGGTCCTCGATGTCATCCTAAGCGCCCGGCTCATTGAAGATGTCCGAGAAGACCTAGGCGATACTTACGTCGCTGGTGCATCACTAGGTCAGAGTCTCACACCAGAACCCAGGATCACCGGCGAGGTCGTAGCTACCGGTGCTCCCGACCAAATGGACAGCGTCGAAGAAGAGATGGCCCGCATTCTGGCCGAGGTGCACGCCGGTGAGATCACCGATGAGGAGTTCGAACAGGCCCGAGCCGTGGTGGGCGACGACTTCGAGCTGATCGGCAACCGCGATCTGGCAAACGTGCTGATTCGCCGGGCCTACGCCAGCGACGACGAGCTTCCTACGCCCAGGCGACTGATCGAAGAGCTGGAGGCCTTAGAACTGGCTGATGTGCAGGCTTTGGCCGCACAGTTGTTTGATCCCAACCAGCACATCCAGTTCGTCCGGGTGCTGCCCTAGGGGAACAAACAGGGCGGGAAGATCAGACCTGGCGTTCTTCGTCGGCCCAATGGGGGTCGCGTAGCACCCGCTTGAGGATCTTGCCGGTGGGAGCCTTGGGCAGCTCGTCCACAAATGCCACCGACCTCGGTTTCTGGTAGGAAGCGAGGTTCTGGCGGGCGGCTTCGATGATCTCGTCCTCAGTGGCAGTCATGCCCGGCTTGAGCACCACATAGGCCATGACCGATTCGCCCCAGGTGTCGTCGGGCACGCCGATGACCGCGGTCTCCAGCACCGCTTGGTGGGTGGCGATGGCCTCTTCCACCTGAACCGAGTAGATGTTCTCACCGCCGGAGATGATCATGTCCTTGGCCCGGTCGACGATGAACACGTACCGCTCGTCGTCCCAAGTGGCGATGTCTCCGGTCCACATCCAGCCGTCCTTGATGGTGTCGGCGGTGAGGTCGGGACGCCGGAAATAGCCCAGCATGTTGGCCTCGGAACGAACGATTATCTGTCCCGGCGTTTTTCCGTCGCAGGGCACGTCCACGCCGTCGGGGTCCACCACCCGAACAGAGGTCACGAACCCCTCCCGGCCGCACGACCGCAGCCGCTCTGGGCGGTAGTCGTCGCGGATGGCTCGGATGTGATCCTCCTGAGACAAGAAGCACATTGTGGTGCCCTCGGTCTGGCCGTAGCCCTGGATGAGGGTGCAGGGAAACTTGTCCATGGCCTCGGTGATGACCCGAGATGGCATGGGACCACCGCCGTATTGGATGTTGCGCAGGCTGGAGATGTCGTAGTCGTCGAACCCCTCCACCGCCATCATCCAGTTCAACATGGTGGTGACGCCCAAAAAAGCCGACACCTTCTCTTCCTGGATCAACTCCATAGCCAAGGTGGCATCGAAGTTCATCAGCACCAGCGGACAGCCGTGGGCCAGGTAGTTCATGGCCAGCACCACCGGGATATGGAACATCTGCCCGGTGAGCATGTACACGTCGCTGGGGACGATGCGCTCAGCCACCGTTTGGTTGAGCATTCCGAAGTAGACGCTGCGATGGCTGTGCAGGGCGCCCTTCGACTCCCCTGTGGTGCCCCCGGTGTAGAGAATGAACAGCGGATCGTTGTCGCCCACCTCGGCCGAAGCCTCGGGCTCGGCGTCTGACGACGAGGCCACTAATTCTTCGTACGTTCCGTCGCCGCCGTCGCCGTATTGGAGCCAGTGCTCCACTGAGTTCACCAGGCCCGACAGCTCGGCTGACTCAGCGGCGTAAGCCCCCTGGGTTATGTAGGCCCGGGGCTCGCCGTTGTTCACGATCTTGGCCAGCTCCGGGGCTGACAACCGCCAGTTCATGGGCTGGGCCACCAGACCAGAGCGCCCGCAGGCGAAGTACAACGCGGCGTACTCCACTGAGTTCTGGCTCAAGATGCCGACCCGGTCGCCCTTGTCCAGGCCCAAACCGACCAGCCCGTTGGCCAGGCGGCGGACGTGCTCGTCAAAGGCCGCGAACGTGACCCGCTGGCCGGTGGTGGAGTCGATGATCGCCTCGCGGTTCGGCGTCTGCCGGGCCCATTTGGCGGGGATCTGGCCGATGTTCATCTGCGGCTCCTTTCTAGAGAGTTCCTAAAGAGCTAGTGCGATGTTCATGGCCCTGGTTGGCCGGTCTTGCCCTAGTAGGGCAGGTCGAGAGCCAAGAACCGCTTTTGGATCTTCCAGTCGCTGCCTACGCGCACGCAGTCATCGGTGTACACGCCGCTGGACAGAACGGAGAGCTGGCCGTTCTCCACGGTGATGAGCACCAGGTAGCTGATGGCCGTGATCGAGTCCTCGGTCTCGTTCTCGAAGTAGAGGTTGGTCACCACGTGGCGACGCTGGTCGGTCTGCTCTTCCATCGCTCCGCTGAACAGCCCGGCGATGGCCTCCGACCCCTCAAAGGTGATCGGGTCGCCGCCGGCGATCGTCATCGCGAACACCGGATCGTCGGGAGCGAACATCCCGATGAGGAAATCGCTGTCGCCTACGTCGTAGGCCACCCCGGCGTGGTTCAAAAGTTCGGTTACTGCCTGCTTGTCTGCCATTGGATTACTCCATTCCCAGTTGTTCCACCGTGCCCCGCCACGCGAGCGAGCCACCGTCGATCAAAATGTATGCGCCGTTGATGAAGCCGGCCTCTCGGCTGGCCAAGAAGCAGACCAGCTCGCCCACCTCGGAGGGAAGTCCCAGCCTGGGGATGAGCGAGGTGTTAATGAGTGCCTTCTCGAATTCCGCCGGGTCGTCCGCTTGCTTCACGAAGTCGGTGACCATGTCTGTGGCAATTGCGGTGGGGCCATAGCAGTTCACCCTGATCCCCAGCGGGGCCAAGTCCACCGCCAAGTTCTGGGTTTGCAGCCGGATGCCGCCCTTGGACGTACCGTAGGCCGAATTGTTGGGATAGGCGGACTGGGCACCGGTGGAAGCCGCATTGACGATTGACGGCCAGTCGCTCTCCTTGAGGTAGGGGAGCGCGGCCTTCGAGCAGATCCACGGGGCCACGGCGTTGACCTCCACCACCTTCCTGAACACGTCGAGGGACATCTGCTCCAGATTGCACTGGTCGGCGGGGGCGAGCCCGCTTTCGTGGATGCCGGCGTTGTTGTGCAGTACATCGATGCCGCCGTAGGCCTCGGCAGCAGCGGCCATCAATGCCTCCACCTGGCCGGGATCGGTGACATCGCAGTGCTGGTACGCCGCGGTTCCACCCGATGCGTTGATCTCGTCGGCGACCGCCTGTCCCTTTTCGTCGCTGAGGTCGGACACCATCACCTTGGCGCCCTTGCTGGCCGCGACCCGGGCCGTGGCCGCGCCTATGCCAGTGGCCGACCCGGTGATCACAAAACGCAGTCCTTCGATGCCCATACATGCCCCCTTGAGTGCGATACGGCCCGCAGCGTAGGCGGTTGGCAGTCAGTGTGTGAAATGGCGGGGTGGATTGCCACAGCTGCGGTGGGCGCAGGGAAGCTGAATCGTGGGACGGCGAGCGGCGATTGGTAGGTTTAGCCGGTGCCCACGCTGTCCACGACACCGCCGGAGCGGGCCGGAGCCGACCCCCGTCCCGAGTTGGCCGTGCGCGAGGGGCGGATACTCTTGAATGGCAGCCGATGCGGGAACTGCGGCTATCCGCTGGCGGTGAATCCGCCGCGTTGTCCGATATGCGGGAGCGATTCAATGGCTCCCGCGACGTTCGGCCCTAAGGGGACGGTATTCAGCTCCACTGTGCTGCGGGTTCCGGTGCCGGGGCGCACCCCGCCGTTCACTCTGGCCTATGTGGACGTGGACGATGGACCTCGCATTCTTGCCCACGTCGACGGGCCCGACGAGCCCCTGGTTCCGGGAAGCCGGGTTGCGCTGGCCGGATGGAGCGAGCACGGCGATCCAGTGGTGCAGAGGACAGGTCCATGAGCGGTACCGGTACGGCTATTTGGGGAGTGGGGACCTCGGCGTTCGGCAAGCAAACTTCGCTGGGCGGCCCCCGACTGGCCTGGCAGGCCACGGTGGAAGCCTTGGACGATGCCGGGTTGAAGGCGTCTGACGTCGATGCCGTGTACGCCGGTTCGGTGTTCGGCGACCCCGGCACCGTCACTCGCACTCTTCAGCAGATCGGGATCGTCGAAGTACCGGTGATAACCATCGAGAATGCCTGCGCCAGTGGCACATCGGCTTTCCACGAAGCCAGGATGGCGGTGGAAACCGGCCGATATGAGCGGGTTTTGGCGTTTGGCATCGAGACCATGACCGCCCATTTCGACGGTGCCATCAGCCCGATCGCCTCCGATCCCGACGGGGCCCAGGGCTATGCCATGCCCAGCATCTATGGCATGTCGGCCACCCGGTACAAGTACGAGTTCGGGGTTACCGACGAGCAGATGGCCGCGGTGGCGGTGAAGAACCGCCGCCACGCAGTGGGCAATTCCCGGGCCCAGCATCGCAAGACTGTTTCCGTTCAGCAGGTACTAGGCAGCCGCATGGTGGCTGATCCGATCACCCTGTTCCAGTGCTGTTCGATTGCCGATGCTGCCGCGGCTGCGGTCGTCGGGCCGCTGGGCGGCACTCAAGATCCCGCTCAGGAGGTGGCGATCCGATCCAGCGCGCTGCGCTCCGGCCGGCTGTGGGACCACACCACCGACAAAGTGTGGGGTTGGGACATCGTGGCCGACACCGCTGCCCAGGCCTATGAATCCGCCGGGGTGGGGCCGGGCGATGTCGATGTGTTCGAGGTACACGATGCCTTCACCATCGGTGAGATCATCACCACCGAGGCATTGGGGATGTGCGGCTTGGGAGAAGGCGGGCGGCTGGTGGAGTCGGGCCACACCGCGTTGGGCGGGGTTCAGCCGGTTAACCCATCGGGCGGACTCTTGTCGCGGGGTCACCCGCTGGGGGCTACGGGTTTGGCTCAGATCGCCGAGATCGTCTGGCAGCTTCGGGGTATGGCCGCCGATCGGCAGGTACCCGGTGCCCGGATTGGCGCAGTAGAGACAATGGGCGGTGGTACCGCAGGGATCGACGGCAACGCCTGTGTGGTGACCGTGCTGGAGCAAATGGGGTGACCCCATGAGCGAGCAGCCAACAGCGGTGATTGATGACGAGGTGTTGTCACCGGAGCGGATTGCCGATCCTCACTCCTACTTCGCGATCTTGCGGGAGCAAGATCCGGTCCATTGGAATGAGAAATATCGGGCGTGGTTCATCCACCGCTACGACGACGTGCTCGACGCCCTGCGGGATCCCCGCTTTTCCTCCGAGCGCATCGGCGCGGCCTATGACCGACTGACCGACGAGCAAAAGGCTGAGCGCCAGCCCACTTACGACATCTTGATGGACTGGCTGGTGTTCCGGGATCCCCCCGACCACACCCGGCTGCGACGATTGGTGAGCCGGGCCTTTACCCCCCGAGCGGTGGAGGCGTGGCGGGATCGGATTATCGGCGTGGTCGACGAGCTGATTGATGGCCTGTCTAGCCAAGAGCACTTCGATCTGATCGAAGACTTCGCCTATCCCATCCCCGCGGTGGTTATCGCCGAGATGATGGGGGTGCCCGCCGAGGACCGCGATCGGTTCAAGGACTGGTCTGACGACGTGATGATCCTGGTATTTGGCGCTCGAGGTGTGGGAGACCGTCGGGCTCGGGCCCAAAAGGGGCTCATGGAGCTGGCCTCTTACCTCGGCGATCTTGTAGCCCATTATCGCCAGCACCCGGCTGACAACATCATCTCCAACCTGGTGGAGGCCTCCGAGGGGGACGACAGCTTGGAAGACCCTGAGATTGTGGCCAACTGCGTGCTGTTTCTGTTCGGCGGACACGAGACCACCACCAATCTGATCGGCAACGGCATTCGGGTGCTGCTCAATCATCCCGACCAGATCCAGAAGCTGCGGGGCGACCTCTCGCTGATCAGGCCGGCGGTGGAGGAGATCCTGCGGTTCGACGGGCCGTCCAAGATGGAGGTTCGCACCCTGGCCGATGAGGTGGAGATGGGGGGCAAGACGTTGCCGGCGGGCGACATGGTGTATCTGGTGCAGCACGCCGCCAACCGAGACCCCGACGCGTTCGATCAGCCCGATCAATTCGACATTGCCCGCGATCCCAACAATCACATCGGGTTCGGATTCGGGCTGCATTTCTGCCTGGGGGCATCGGTGGCCCGGTTGGAAGGCACTATTGCCCTTGAGGCTCTGGTGCGCCGCCTCCCGAACTTGGAGCTGGGTCCTGAGCCCGAGGTGTGGGTCCCCACCATGTTGAGCCGGGGCTTGGAGCATCTTCCGGTGAGCCTGTCGTGAGTTCTCCACGGCCGCTGGAGGGCTTGGGTGCGGTGGTCACCGGGGCCACCGGCGACATCGGGGGGGCCATCGCCCGAGTGCTGGCCGACCAGGGCGCCCGGGTTGGGCTCATCGCCCGGCGAGCCGAAGTGCTGGAGGAGCTGGCCAGTGAGCTGGTAGATGGCGGTGCCCAGGTCTCCGTCGCTCCCTGCGATGTGACTGATCCTGAGGCAGTGACCGCAGCCGCCGAGACGATCACATCTGACATAGGCCCGGTTGATGTGCTCGTGAACAACGCGGGAGGCGCCCGGTTCACCGCACCGGTGCTCGATATCGCCGAGTCGGGATGGTCCAAGACCGTGGCCCTCAATCTGACCGCGCCGTTCCTGGTATCGCAGGCATTTGGCCGCTCCATGATCGAGCGGGGGCAGGGCAGCATCGTCAATGTCGGTTCCCTGTCGGGTCTGCGCCACCTGCCCGGAATGGCGGCCTACTCGGCGGCCAAGGGCGGACTGTTCCAGCAGACCAAGGCACTGGCCCGAGAGTGGGCTCCCCACGGAGTGCGGGTTAACGCAGTGGCCCCTGGTTTCGTGGACACCAGCGGCTGGGACAGCTACGACAAGGATGCAGTGGTAGCAGAGGCCGGCATCGGCATCCCGCTGGGGCGGTGGGCGACCGCTGAGGAGGTGGCCCTGCCGGTGGCCTTCCTGGCTTCTCCGGCCGCTTCCTACATCACCGGCGCCGTCCTGGTGATCGACGGCGGAATGCTGGCCTGATCGGGCCTAGTTGCTGGTCAGGCGCAGTCCGGCGTCCAAACGCACAACTTCGCCGTTGAGGAACCCATTTTCCATGAAGTGAACAACCAGGTTGCCCACGTCTGCCGGGGTGCCCAGGCGGTGGGGGAACACGTTGTCTTCCACCAGCTTGGCGATAAATTCCTGGTTGAGCGTGGCGAGCATGGGGGTGTCCATGGTGCCGGGGGCGATGGTCATTACCCGAATGCCCCACACGGCTAGGTCGCGGGCCATGGGCAGGGTCAGACCGATGACCCCAGCTTTTGAGGAGCCATAGGCCGATTGGCCTACTTGGCCCTCGTAGCCGGCGATGGATGCGATGTTCACGATCAAGCCCCGCTCGCCGTCGGCATTGGGCTCGTTGGCCGACATGGCCGACACCGCATGGCGGGCGACGTCGAACAGTCCGATCAGATTCACCTCGATGTGCTTTCGGAAGTGGTCCAGTGGATTGGGAGTGCCGTCGCGGGAAACCACTCGCTGCCCGGAGCTGATTCCCGCACAGCTCACCAGCAGGTCCACTCGCCCATAGACCTGAGCCGCGGCGGCTACTGCCTGCTCAACATCATCGGTATCAGTGACATCAACGGGTACAAAAGCTGCGCTGTCGCCCAGATTGTCGGCCATGGCCTGTCCCGCCGACGACGGCAGGTCCAAGATCACCGCCTTGCCGCCCTTGTCGAGCAGCGTCTTGACCACCCCTGCGCCCAGCCCAGAGGCGCCCCCAGTAACCAGGGCAACCGAACCAGGTACTTGCATCGTTCAAAACTCCCGGAGGCGGGCGCTGGTGGGGTCCACCTCAGTGCGCAGAATGTGCAGTTCCTCGGCCGTGGGCTGGGCCGTGACCGGGATCTCCCCGTCGGGCATCAGCACTTCGAATCCGGTGGCTTCCTGGACCTGTTCCGCGGTGACCTCCGGGTGCAGCGAGGCCAATCGCATCCGCTTGCTGACCGGCTCGAAGTCGAACACGCACAGATTGGTGATGCACAGCTGGGGTCCGCCGGGCATGCCCAGACGCTCCCGGTGGTCGCCCCCATCGCCCCAGCCCATACCGGATCGGAAGTCGAGCTGATCAACGAACGTGCGGGGATCGTGGGTGGACGACCACAGGTAGATGCGGGGGATCATGGCCCCGAGATCGGCCATGCCGCCACCGCCGGGCAGCCGCACCTTGGGAGCGTCATAAGGGCCGATGACCGTGTTGTTCACGTTGCCGTAGGCGTCCATCTGCGCGCCTCGGAAGGCGAATGTGTTGTAACGGGCCCCTTGGGCGAAGGCCCAGAAGTCGAAGGTGGAGTTGCTCAGCATGGAGGCACCGCCCCACAGCGAGTCCGACAGGGTGGAATCGCCAATCTCGTCGGGGTCGGCGTCGATGGCTATGGAACTGGCCGCCCACACCAACTCCGGGGCGTGGGTGCGCCGGGCCAGCAGATAGCCGCTCACCGGGATGAACGAAACTGCGCCGTTGAATGCCCGGGTGTCGTTGGACATGGCCCGGGAAAATGTCACCACCATGAGCTCGTCCATGGTGCAGTCGTAGCCGGGTACGGGAGTGCTCATGTCGATACCCCCGCAGTAACGCTATTCACGGCCAGGAAGTCCTCCCAGGTCTCCGGGCCGACCACTCGTTCTTGGAAGAACTGAGTGAACGTCTCCCGGTCGCGGGCGGCCTGGGAATACGCCATGAAGAACTCTGAATCGTGGCTGTAATCGGGAAAGCATGAACAGGGGTAGGCGCCCCAAGGGGCCGGAGCCACCGCATCGATCATGAATCCCGGATAGGTCGTACGCTCCGGTTCAGCGGCGAAGGTCGCGGTTTCCGCGGTCCGCTCCACCGATACCACCGTGCGGCCGGCGGCGTTCACTACTTCGTTGTCCAGCCACATCAGCTTGGGGTTGACCCGGGTGTTGCCCCGCTGGTCGGCTTCATGGGCATGGACTAGGGCAACATCCACCGGCAGGCGGGTGCAGGCCACATAGTGCTCTCCGGTGGGGCCGTCCTTTTCCTCCCGCACCGTCCCTGAGGCGGCGTGCAGTCCCAGCACGTCGGTGCCCAGGCCGGCCTTGGTGGGTATGAACGGCAAGTCGTGGCTCTGGGCCTGGAGGCGGCAAACCAACAGGTGCTCGCTGTACTCCTCAATGGCCACCTGGCCCGACTGCACTGCGGCCCGGAAGTTGGGGGCCAACCCTAGGCCCTCGAAGCTGACCAGCCCCGAGACGACCCGGCGCACGCAACCTCCCGCCACCAGCCAGTCCACCGCCATGCCCGACACGATGGCCACCAGCTCGAGGTCCTTCTTCTCCTGGCGGACCAGCTCGCGCACCAAGGCCATGGGGGCGCTGTTCATCGACATGCCGCCGATGGCCACGGTGGAACCGTTGGGAATGGACGCTGCTGCTTGTTCCAGAGTCGTTATCTTGCTCATCGAGTCTTCTGGTCCCCCTCGTGCCTCTGTTCTTGTCGTACTTGCAGCCCGCCGTACTATACGGCCCATGACTGCGGCCCCAGACATCCTCTCGCCCGAGTACGACGCCAACCCCTACCCGTTCTATGAGGTGCTGCGCAACGAGCATCCCGTGATGTGGCACGAGGGCACCCAGGCCTATGTGATCAGCCGATACGAGGACGTGGCCGGGGCATTTCGCAATCCCCAGATCTCCAGTCGCAACTACGAGTGGCAGACCGAGCCGGTGCACGGGCGCACCATTTTGCAGATGGAGGGCAAGGAGCACTCGTCCTATCGGGGCATCGTCAACCCCATCTTCCGGGGCAGCTACCTGGAGCAGAGCATCGTGCCGGCCATCACCAAGGCAGCCCGCCAACAGATTGGCGAATTCTTAGCCGACGGCGAGGTAGACCTGTGCAAGCGGTTCAGCACCTACTACCCGATCGGGGTCATCGTGCAGCTCCTTGATCTCCCCATGGAGGACGTGCCCCAGTTTTACGAGTGGTACACGATGATCATGGACTTCGTGGACATTATCTTTGGGCCTGATGACCTGGGGTTTTGTCACTAGTTTGTCTCCTTTGGAGTTTCCTTTGGCCCCATTGCCTCGTACTGTGCTCGCATGGAGACAAACACCAACCCAAACACCACCGACTGCATCGGCTGCTACGGCGGCCACCACCAGGAGGGGTGCCCAGTATTCGAGGCGCACGACAGCCTCGCAGCCCACATCGACGCACTGGTCGAACAGTTCGACCTCTGGGCCGGGAACGGCAGGCCTGAACACCTGGCCAATATCCACCACCACCTCACCGCCGGGAAGCTGGCGGTCGAGAACCTTGAGCGGGCATCGTGACTGGCCGACTCACCGACGAACTGGTGGCCACTGCGCCCGCTGGCACCTACGGCGACGGCAGGGGCGGGAACGGGCTGCGGCTGGTGGTCCAGCCGTCCGGCTCCCGGTCCTGGGTACAGCGGCTCCGCACCGAGGGCGGCCAACTGGTCAACCGGGGGCTGGGCAGCGTGGCCGAGGTCGATCTGTCCACCGCACGGGAACGGGCAGCGGCCAACGCTGGCAAGGCCCCGACACCCGAAGCCCCGCCGCAGCAGCCCGCCGTTGACGACGAGGTGTTGCGGCTCCAGTTGCAACTGGCCGAGGCCGAGAACGAGAAGCTGCGGCTCCAGTTGCAACTTGCCCAGCAGCCAGCAGCCCCGCCCCAGCCGGTGGCCATACCCACACCGCCAGCCAGCGGCGGGCCGCTCTTGTCCGAGGTACTGGAACAGGTCATCGCCCACAAGCGCCCCGGCTGGCGGTCAGCCACGTCCGAACAGACCTGGCGGTCCCAGATGACCCGCTACTGCGGCGATCTGCTGGCCACTCCGGTGGGGGCTGTTACTGCTGCCGACGTACAGCAGTCCCTAGACGGCTCCACACCGAACATCGCCCGCCTGAACCGGCAGCGGCTGTCGTCCTGCTTCAAATGGGCGATGGTCCGAGGCTGGTGCCACGCCGACCCCGCCGCAGCAGTCGCCGGGTTCCTGCCGAAGCAGGCAGCGCCGGAACACCACGACACGATCCCCCACACCGAGGTAGCCGCAGCAGTCGCCAAGGTCCGGGCATCAGACGAGTGGGACGGCACCCGCCTAGCGGTCGAGTTCTTGATCCTGACCGCCGCCCGCTCCGGGGAGGTCCGGGGGATGACCTGGGGCGAAGTCGATCTGGCCGAGCGGGTCTGGACCGTCCCCGCCGACCGGATGAAGGCGGGTCGCACCCACCGGGTCGCACTCAGCGACCAGGCGGTCGCCGTGTTGGAACAGGCACGGGACCTGGCCGCCGGGACGGAGTTGGTGTTCCCCAGCTTCCGGTCCAAGGTGCTCACCGGCGCAGCACTGCTGCGGCTCACAAGGCCGCTTCTGGGGACCGGCTGCCACGGGTTCCGGTCGTCGTTCTCGATCTGGGGCCACGAGAACGGGTGGCCCACCGAGCAGGTGGAAGCGGCCCTGGCCCACACCGACACGAACAAGGTGCGGGCTGCGTACCTGCGGACTGACTTCCTCGACGAGCGCCGCCCGCTCATGCAGGCGTGGGCTGACCACATCGACTCGTGACGAGTCATCGGGGGCAGGGCAAGGCCATAGCATGTCCTCCTATGGACGCACCTCCGATCAAATACGTATCCCAGGCCCAGGCCGCAGCGATCTTGGGCATGTCCGCGCGCACGTTCCGCCGCCGACGTGACGAGCGGGCCGACTTCCCCAGGCCGCGCGACTTCGGCGGGGGCATCAAGCGGTGGCGCATCTCCGACCTGGAGGCGTGGGCCGAGTCCCAGGCGGTCGGCTAGGTGCCGGAATATAGCCTTGGGCTATATTCCCCAGCTATGACTGGGGAGCACGTCATACCAGCCAGCCAGCCAGCCAGCCAGCCAGCCAGCCAGCCAGCCAGCC
>VYEX01000001.1 GCA_009842675.1 Acidimicrobiia bacterium
CGGTTTGTATGTCCAGCACGGCGGCGCTGGCGCCTGCTTTGGTGCAGGGGTGTATCTGGGGTTCGTGGGGTTGTTTCGCTCTGGTGTTGTAGCCGTCGGTGTGGAAGTCGGGGGGGCTGATCGGGTCGGCGATGACCCGGTCTCCGGTGGTCATGGGCCCGATGTCGCCGTTCCACATCGTCCAGGTGTCTTCGTCGAAGCGGGCCTGAGGGTAGGGCAGGTCCAGCCTTATGGCGAGCGGCTGGCCGTCGGGACCGGTGTACTTCCACAAGTCCCCCCACAGCACCGACTGCGGCACCGAGGCCGCTGTGGGGTACAGGTAGACGCACTTCGACTCTATGCCGTAGTTCGGCGGCATGGACTCAATGGACAAGATCCCCACGAGCTTGGACAGCTCGAGTTCCATGGCGGGATGGTAGGGGTGCATGTCAAAAAACGGCGGTGGCGTCAGTTCTGCCACAGGGGGCGGCCCGCCGGGGCCCCCGCCTTGGGCGGGAGCCCCGACAGCAGGCGCGACGTCTTGTCGCTCCAGCAGGTCCCGCTGATTCCACGGCCCAGTGTCCGGCGCGCAGATGCGCTCCAGTTCCTCACCTTCGTGCCACACCCACTTCGCGGGCCTGTTCGTGCAAAGCCATTCCACGGATGTCCAAAGGCCCTCGGGACTGGCGTACGCGTGTGCGGGGCAGAGGTCCCAGAACAGATGCAGTTCGTGGGGCTCCTTGCCCCCAACGTCTTCAAACAGCGGGTCTGAGGCCACGATGACTCGGTCGCCGTGGGAGACCGGGACGTCATATTCCCACAAAGGGTTCCACAGCGTCCGGCTGCCCTCATCGAAACGAACATCGGGATAGATCAGCGACAACGCCAGACGCCGCCCCTCCCATTCCGCCTCGGGGTCAACCAAAAGCCCCTCCGTATCGACGTACGAGACATTGGTGAGATATGCGCAAGACGGATCAACGGACACGATCCCGTGCAAAAAGAAACTCGACGGGCTCTCCCGCTGGGGGTAGTCCACCCACATGCCCGCCAGCGGTGGCCTCGGCCAATCCGCGCCATTTCCCAAGTCGCCGTCTAGATACGCCGTCTTGGACTCTTCGGCCGGTGGGTTCGCTATGGCTTGTTCGTGCTCGGCTGCCGCCGACACGGTGGCTTCTGGCTCTTCCACAGCCGTCTTGTGTCCCGGCGAGCACCCGCCAGCGGCCAAAGTAAAGCACAGCGCCGCAACCCCACATCGCACAGTCCATCCACATGGTGCCGCACGGCGCAGCGCAGAGTGACTTCTGTCGCGGCAGCAAATGTCTTGGTCGTGCCTACTCATGTGACAATTCCCGCAGCTGTCACGAAGCCGTGAGCGTGACCGGTTGGGTGAGCACTTCTACGCCCAGGAAGGTCTGAATCTTGTCGATCGCTGAGAACGTAACCGTCCTGCCCTTCATTGTGCAGTTGCCATGGTCGCCGCCGATAAGGCCCGCCATTATTCCGTAGGCTACGCCGCCTTGGTAGAACGGTCCTCCGCTGTCTCCTCGGCAGCCCTTTAGGTATTCGCCCTCAACTTTCACAAACACGGAATCGCAGTCTACTTCTGCATAATTGAGGTGAGGCAAGAATGTTAACCACCTTCATCAGGATGTGTAAGCCAGAGAACAACCCGGTCTGTGATCAGGATTTCATAGGGTAATTCTCGTAGTTGAGCAGCTGTAACTTCAAGACCTCGTTTATTGGCCAAGCCAGCCAACCACAACCACCGATTCGACAGACTTATTTCATCATCATCAGACGCAACAACGTCATGGATTTGTTCGATTAGAAGATTCGCTGGTATAGATTCGAAATCGCCTGGCATGCTTGACAGCGTGAATCCACGTTCGAAATGAAGCGCGATACGATCGCCGGTTTCCAGAATGGCGAACTCTCCTATGGAGAATCTCTGCGACCAGTCATCGCTCCAATCATCTCGTCGGTCGCAGACAGCGCAGAGTGCAGTGACAGATGTCAAAGCCGTCACTTCCTGGTCACTTACTGGGGGAGAGGGCATTGCATCAGGGTGAGGGGCCCACCCTTGCTGGGACTCACTCATACTTTGACTGGCATAGTGACACCATCATGATGGTGCGCATGGGAAATCAATTATCCTCGAGTAGGTGTATCCCTTTGGATCGCCGATGCCTATCAAGTCAACATCAACATACCCGCGCCAACCAACGTCTGGAGAACTTGTACAGGCTCTTCTTGCTGTCACACGTTTTCCATGACCGGTGCCCGCACGCACATCATCGCTATCTGAAGATACAGTTATCCATCGGCATATTGTGTACCATTGGTACCTATCGCACCAATAGGCTTGCAAGTAGGTGTCCACGTTCGCCTCATCTGGGCATGTGCCGCTGACATGTTTCCAAGAGCCATGGATAGAAATTTCACGCCCTGACATGTGCGGGTCATCGATTACTTGTCGATATTTGCAAGATCCTGCTGTTATGACTCCGGATTCCGCCATTGCTAGACCCTCGCTCGAAGAATGCGCAGCATCCGGATACGGAGCAAAATATCCGCCAACAGGCATTTCAGAAGGGGCCTTTGGTGTAGACCCTGGTGAGTCTTCCTCAGGTGTGTGCTGTGCAGATGCTGGCACCACCAGAGTAGCTATCAAGAAAAAAGTGTAAACGACCAACATAGTGAACTCCTTCGCAGGACCAAAGAAGTGAAAAGCTGACCTCTGCTGAGTCTGCGACACACTCTGTTGGCTTGATCGCAACTCACCTGACTGAAAAATTGTTCTTTTATGTTTTTTATTTTCCAAACTGACACTAGTAGATTGCCTCTCAAGTCGTGTCCCCAAATGATTGTTCTTGGCTTTGTGATCCTCTCCTGTGTGCTCTCAGTTAATTGGCAAAAATACATCTTTACTCAGCGGATGACAACTGATATGGGTGTCAAAACACGACAAGTTTTTGTCGTGTTTTGACACTTGACAATGGCGGCACGGTCGTGTACGCGGACAGCCTTCTTGCTGATTGGGATTGAGGGCTGAAGTGAGGCCGGATCCCAAGTTGAGACTGGCTGCCGGTAGTGTGGCCGAGTGTCATCGACAGCGCTCACCGAGGGCCTGAACCCGGCCCAGATCGACGCGGTTACCCACCCAAGCGGCCCCATTCTGGTGATCGCCGGCGCTGGCTCGGGCAAGACCCGCGTCCTCACCCACCGCATCGCCTACCTAATCGATGAACTGGGCGTTTCCCCCTTCGCCCTGTTGGCCATCACCTTCACCAACAAGGCGGCCCAGGAGATGAAGCACCGGGTGGGCAACCTTGTGGGCCCGGTGGCCGACAAGATGTGGGTGAGCACCTTCCACTCGGCCTGCGCTCGGATCCTGCGCTACGAGGCGGAGGCCATTGGCTTCCCCTCCAGCTTCACCATCTACGACCAGGCCGACTCGGTGAGGCTCACCCGGTACATCTGCCGGGACTTCAACCTCGATCCCAAGCGGATGCCGCCCCGGTCGATTCACGCCGCAATCAGCGCGGCCAAGAACGACATGATCAGCGTGGCCCAGTACAAGGACCGGGCCGCCAACCTGTTCGAGCGCCGCATCGGAGAGGTCTACGACGAGTACCAGGAGCGCCTCCGCCGGGCCGGGGCCATGGACTTCGACGATCTCCTGGGCACCACCGTCGACCTTTTCCGACAGCAGCCCGAGGTGCTGGACCGCTACCGCCGCCGATTCGAGCATGTGCTGGTGGACGAGTACCAGGACACCAACCAGGTGCAGAACCAGCTCGTGCTGCTGTTGGGCCAAGAGCACCGCAACGTGTTCGTGGTGGGCGACGCCGACCAGTCGGTGTACCGCTTCAGGGGGGCCGACATCCGCAACATATTGGAGTTCGAGCGGGCCTTCGAAGACGCCACCGTGGTGTTGTTGGAGCAGAACTACCGCTCCACCCAGCGCATTCTGAGCGCGGCCAACGCGGTGATCGTCAACAACCTCAGCCGCAAGCCCAAGAACCTGTGGACCGACCAGACCGGCGGTGAGCCCATCGTGCGCTTCTGTGCCTCTGATGAGTATGAGGAGGCCCGATGGGTGGTGCGCGAGGCGTACCGGCTCCACGACGACGAGCAATACCGCTGGGATGAGATGGCCGTGTTCTACCGCACCAACGCCCAGAGCCGGGTGGTGGAAGAGCTGCTGATGGAGGCCGGCGTTCCCTACCAGCTCATCGGCGGTACCCGGTTCTACGACCGCCGGGAGATCAAGGATGCGCTGGCCTATCTGCGGGTTACGGTCAATCCCGGCGATGCGGTCAGCCTGCTGCGAGCGCTGAACACCCCCAAGCGGGGAGTGGGCGACGGTTCGGTGGACAAGCTGGCGGCCTGGGCCGATAACCATGGCCTCACGTTGATGGACGCCTTAGCCAGCGCCCCGGAGGCCGGCGTGAAGGGGCGGGCGCTGAGCGGCATCACAGCCTTTCTGAAGGTGATCGCCGACGCCCGCGAAAAGCTGGACGACGGCCCGGTGGCGGTGCTGGAGCATCTGCTGGAAACCAGCGGCTATCTCGATCAGCTTGAGGCCGAGGCGGCCAGCGAGACCACGGGGGAGACCGACGTCAGCGTGCAGGCCCAGGGTCGGCTCGAGAACCTCGACGAGCTGATCAGCGTGGCCTCAGAGAGTGACAACGTGAGTGACTTCCTCGAGTTGGTCAGCCTGGTGTCGGACACCGATGGGATGACCGACGATTCCATGCTGACGCTGATGACCCTGCACTCGGCCAAAGGCCTGGAGTATCCGGTGGTGTTCTTGGTGGGCATGGAGGAGGGCATATTCCCCCACATCCGCTCGATCACCGAGCCCGATGAGCTAGAGGAGGAGCGCCGCCTGGCATATGTGGGCATCACTCGGGCCCAACAGCGGCTGTATTTGACCCATGCCTGGCGCCGTACCCTCCACGGCGCTTCGATGTACAACGCGCCGTCCCGGTTCTTGGAGGAGATCCCCGAAGAGTTGGTCGACAACCGGGGCAGCAGCCGAACCCGCTTTCGCCAGTCTGGCTATAGCCGGGATACCGAGCAGGCATCCCGCACTTTCGCCGGAAGGGAGCGGGCGGTGGACGCCGCCCTGGTTGCTCGCACCCCAATCGAGGCCGACTCCAACCCGGTCCACCTGGTGGTGGGCGACGACGTGAACCACCCCAAATTCGGCCTCGGGGTGGTGACCGACGTGAAGGGGGCCGGAGGCGACGCCGAGATAACCGTCAACTTCACCACCGCCGGCTCGAAGGTGCTGATGGCCTCGTTTGCCCGCCTCGAGAAGGTCTGAGATTGTTGCACTCATTGCTTGGTATGGGGGGGATGTCCACTTAGAGGCCGCGCGTATAGGAGACCGTCCACCGGTCGTTGTGTTGTCCCGGCTTTGATGTCGGGTAGGACCAGCTGCAACGACTCGGTGCTGCTGGAGCCCACCTTGGCCTCCGTCGCCAACACCGGGCTGCTCGAAGAGGTCGAGACCATCCACCTCGACCGCGGCTACGCCGGATACCCCCCAGCACAGACCTGCCGACGCTGGGGCATCGACGACATCGTGCGCACCCCCAATCGCCCGCCCGGCCAGGCCCGGGGCGCTCCCAAGACCGAACCGCTGGGACAGCGCTGGACCGTCGAGCGCACCAACTCTTGGCTGTCGAACTACGGGCAACTCCGACGCAACACCGACCGAAAACCCGACAGCCGACACGCCGCCATGCGCTTCGCCACCACCATCATCATCACCGCCAAACTCATCGACCGGCAAAACCGATACAACCCTACATAATGATTCACCCTGGGTTTCGCGCAGGCTCCAAGGATTGGAGCAAGTATGGGATC
>VYEX01000037.1 GCA_009842675.1 Acidimicrobiia bacterium
GAGCTCAACCCCGACTACTCATTCTACATCCCCCCCGGAATCGCCAACCCCGCCCTACGCAGGCTCTAGCTAGACCGCTCTCCAGAGCGTTCGATGGCCCGCACATCGGTGCCCAGGTACGAGGCGATCACCAAAGGATCGTTACGCACCTCGTCTGGCGAGCCCTCGGAGATCACTGATCCTGCCTCCAAGCAGTACACCCGGTCGCTGATGCTCATGACCAGCGGCATGTCGTGCTCGATCACCACCACCGCCGCGCCCAGCTCGGCTTGGATGCGGCGGATGAGCGGTCCGAACGCCTCGCTCTCCCGCTGGGCTACCCCGCCGGTGGGCTCGTCTAGCAGCAGCACCTTGGCGTCCACCGCCAGCAGGCTGGCCAGCTCAACGATGCGGCGGGTGCCAGTGGACAGGTTGGAGATGAAGTGGTCGGCGTAGCGCCCCAACCCCACAAAGTCCATGAGACTGTCCACGTCGGCCCGCTTGCGCCGCTCTTGGCCCGGCGACGGCGGAATCCCCAATAGCGAAGGAACCAGCAGCGAGCGGTCGCGAGCCTCCATCGCCACCATCAACGCCTCTCGCACGGTGAGGTCGGGATAGATCTTGGCATGCTGGAACCCCCGCCCCAGGCCGCCCCGGTGGCGACGGTATGACGGTAGCCGGGAGATATCGCGTCCCAGCACCTCTACCTGGCCATTGAACGGCACGAAGCCGCTGATGGCATTCATCAAAGTGGATTTCCCCGCCCCGTTGGAGCCGATCAGACCGACCAACTCCCCCTGGTGAACTTCGATGGACACTTCGTCCACCGCCACCTTGCCGCCGAAGTGCACGTGTACGTCTTGAACTGCCAACCACGGGAGTCCCGGCTCCATGTCCACAGTGCGCTCACTGGTGATGGGCACCGGCTTGTCCAGCGCCGGCACCGGCTCGGGAATGTTCCGGGCCGCCATCCGCTCATCGGCCATTCCCAGCAAGAAGTCGCGCAGCTTGTAGAGGAGTTGCATGATTCCGCCGGGGAAGTACATCAACAGCAACAGCAGGCCCACGCCGGAGGTGAGCAGCCTCACCTCGTCGCTGGCCCCGAATATGGCCGGGATGCCCTTCACCCACAGCACGCCCAAGAGCGGCCCAGCTATCGACCCCAGCCCGCCGATGATGGCGATGGCGATGACGTTGATCGACTCGTTGGCGTTGAACAGCACCTGGGGGTTGATGGTGGGCTCGCCCGTGATGATCAGCCCGCCGCCCAATGCAGCCAGTCCCCCGGCCAGCGTGAACGAGATGAGCTTGATCCTGCTGCCCGACACGGTGGACGCCGCGGCCATGTCCTCGTTGTCTCGCACCGCAATCATCATCCGTCCGATGCCGGTCTTGCGCAGGTGGGCCACCATCCACACGGCCAGGGCCAACAGCACCAGCACCATGAAGAAGAACGATTTTCGGGAGGCGGTGAAGTCGAACGGGCCCCACACCGGCGGCACCACCTTGGGGGTGTTGGTGGCGCCCTGGGTGAACACGTCCTGCCCGAATATCCACGACATGGCAGCAATGGCAAACGCCAGCGTGGTCACCGCCAGCATCAACCCCTTCACCCGCAGCGCGGGCACCCCGATGATGAACGCGGTGACCATCCCCGCCGCTACCGCGATCACCATGGCCACTCCCCACGGCAGGTCGAACGACCAGTCCCACCAGTCGAACGGGATGGGGATGTCGCCACCCTCGGTTAGAGCCACAACGGTGAGGCCGCCCACTCCAGCAAAGGCAAACTGGCCCAGCGAGAGCTGGCCGGCCCAGCCGGTGAGCATCGACACCGACAAGGCGATCAACGCAAAGCCCAAGATGCGAGTCCAGGTGTACAGGTTGGAGTTCTTGGTGAGGAACAGCCCCAGCAGCGCAAGACCGCCGAACAGGGCCACGAACCCGAACCGGGACAGGTTTCGGATGTACCACAGGCCGCGGAGCCGTTCGGGAATGGCCTTCACCTTGGGCGAGAGCGACCACTCCCCCTCATCCTCGGTACCCCGGCGAGCGAACATCACCGTGATCACCAGGATGGCAATGAAGAAAATCACATCCACCGCCTCGCGGATCTCCCGGTCTACGTTGCCCTGGAACAGGCGCTGGAAGATGCCCAGGCCAATGCCAGCGATCAGCGTGACCCACAGCGACCGCATTCGAGCGATGAGCGCAACCAACAGCACCCGAAGCAACAGACCGGGACCGAGGCTGGCGGTACCCGCATCGGCGGCGCTCACCCGGAACGGCGCCAACAGGATGAGCGTAATCCCAGCCAGCGCCCCGCCGATGGTCCACACCATGGTGGACACCCGCCGCACACTGATGCCGAACAGCCGTCCGGTGTCGGAGTTGTCCGCCGAAGCTCGGATAGCGAGCCCGAATCGAGTGCGGCCCAAGAACAGCGCCAGGATCGTGATCACCAGCGGCACCATGATCACCACGATGAGCTCGCGCCCTCCGATGCGCAGGTGATCGGTCACCTCCCAGCGGAATTCTTGGGCGGTGAGCTTGGGGGGCAGCGGAAACGGCCCCGGCCGGGACACGTCAGGAAGCTGGATGGCGGCGAAAATGGCCAGCTGGGCCACCCCCAGAGTGGCGATGAACAGCACCAGGCGGGGTGAGTCGAACAGCCGCCGCACCACCACCAGCTCGGTGACCATGGCAAAGCCGGCCGCCGCCCCAACTGACAAGAAGAAGGCCAGCCAATAGGGCACGTCGTAGCGGAACGTCAGCATCGCCATCAGGGCGACGCCGAAGCTGCCGATCTCGGCGTGGGCGAAGTTCAACACTCCGGTGGACCGGTAAATGAGCACGAAGCCGGCGGCCAGGGCGGCCACGATCAGCCCCTGAACGCTGCCCGAGAACAGGTCTTGCTGAGAGATCTCCCAGCCGATGTCGATCACAGCACGCCCGCCTGGTCTTCGGCTCGGTCTTCGTCAATCCGGCTCACTGGCTAGCCACCCTCCGCGCCCAAGAACACCGCCCGGACCAGGTCGTCCCGCTCGGCCAGTTCCTGGGCTGGTCCCTCAAAGCGAACCCGACCCTTCTCCATGAACACCGCCCGCTCGGCCACGCTCAAAGCCACGTTGAGCGACTGCTCCACGATGATCATGGTCAGTCCTGTCTCCTTCAGCTGCTCTACCACCTCCAGCAGCTCTTGCACCACCACCGGGGCCAAGCCCAGCGACAGCTCGTCGATGAGCAGCACCTCGGGCTCGTGCATCAGCCCCATGCCAAAGGCCAACATCTGCTGCTGGCCTCCTGAGAGGTCGCCAGCGGCCTGGTTGCGCTTCTCCCGCAGCACGCCAAATACGTCGTACACCCGCTCAACCCGCCGATAGATCTCGTCCTTCTCCTCCTTGGTGCTCAACATCGTGGCCAGGAGGTTCTCCTCCACAGACAGCCCGGGGAACACACCGGCACCGCCCCGCACCTGCACGATTCCCTGTTTGAAGCGCAGCTCGGCATCGGCGTAGGTGATGGTGCGCCCGTTAAGCCGGATGGCCCCCCGGTCGGGCACGCCCAGGCCGCTAACGGCCCGCAGCAGGGTGGACTTGCCCGCGCCGTTGGTGCCCAGCAGGGCCAGCGTCTCGCCCCGGCGAACCTCCAAACCGCAGTCGAACAGCACCTGCACCGGGCCGTAGCTGTAGTCCAGTCCCCGCACCTGGAGCACCGGGATGTCGTCGGGATGCTCCGACATGCGGCGCATCTCCTCCTGCTCTTCCACCAGCTCGCTCACTGCCAGCGAGATATCTCGTTTGATGTACCGGGAGCCGTAGGCCACCAGCAGTCCGCCGATGATCGACGCCGGCGGGGCCACGATGCTGATGGCCAGGCGTTCTCCGTGGGCGTCGCTGATCGACCCGGCGATGATGCTGCCCATGAAGCCGCCCATCAAGAATATGAACACCGGCAGCAGGGCAAAGGCCTGGGCCCGCATCCGGTAGGGGGCCACTGCGCCGATAGTGGGGGCGGCAGCCACAAATGAGGCCGAAGTGCAGGCGTTGGCCAGGCTGATGCCGAAGATCATGATGGCGGGCTGGTGGAATCGCATGGCGACAAGCACCAGAACGCCCGACATGATGATGAGGGTGCCCGCGGTCCTCACCATCTTGCTGGGATCCTCACGAAACATCCCGTCGAATTTGAAGCCCGAAATCGGGATGGCAACCAGGCTGGCCAGCCACACCAGCGACGTCACCCATCCCCGCTGGAACGCCTCGTAGCCGTACTCGTCCTTCAGCATGAGGTTGAGCTGACTGGGCAGCGTCACCAGCGCAAAGCCGAGGGTGCCAACGCCCACGGCCAAGAAGTAGAAGGTCTTGACCTTCTTGAGCCGGGCGAAAGCAGTGGACATCGATACCGGCAAATCCGAGCCGATGGGGGGCATCTCGTACTGCTCGCCCAAGATGGCCTGCTGTTCGTTCCCCGCGCGAGGGGGTTCCTTGAGCAGCAGCGACACCAGCGCGAGGACAATCGGTGGAATGGCGAAGATATAGAACGCCCACCGCCACCCGTCGTCGCCACCGGCGATCGAGGCGATGGCTCCGGCCAGCACTGGGCCGATGAGCAAGCCGATGGGCCGGCCCATGCCCTCGAAAGCGAAAATCCGGGCTCGGGCGGGAATGGGATAGGTGTCGGTGAGCAGCGAGGAGTGAACCGGCAGACGGTTGGCCTGGCCCGCCCCGGTAAGTACCCGGGTCCAGAAATACTGGAACGGGTTCCTCACCAACCCGGTCAAAAACACGCTCACCGCCCACCCTGCGGTGGCGATGGGCACGATTAGAGTGCGCTTCACCCGGTCGGCCAGCCAGGCCAACGGCACTGCTCCCAGCACTAGGGCCACGCCGCCGAATGAGGAGATGCCCAGGATCACGGTGTCGGACACCCCGAAGGCCTCCTGGAGGTCGGGGAGGAGTACGGCGATCGCCACCCGATCGAATTCGTCGATCACGTTGAGCAGGAACAGCACCACCAGCATGCTGGCCCCGCCGGCCCGGATGCCCTGCTTGAGGGTCATGGGCTCCTCGCCCACGCCGGGCAACAAGTCGTCGGGAAGCACTATGACCTCCGACTTGGCCTCTTGCTCGGCTAGGCGCTTGGACTCCTCCTCGAAGACCGCCGAGGCCAGACTGGCCGGATCATCCAGCTGAGAGTCTTCGACTTCCGGTTCTACCGAGTCGTCCATTGATCCCCCATCGGGGCGCGACACTAGGCCATCAGCTAGGCGCAGCGCACGGTATCAGCCGGTTCACAGCCATTCATTCATCGGCTAGGGTTCACCGTTCAAACGCACGTAGGGGGTAACCGTGTCTCACAAGATGCTCAAGATTCTCGGAGCGCTGCTGGCGCTGGTGCTCATCGCCTCGGCATGCGGGGGCGATGACGACGATGATGGAGGGGCTCAACCAGCACCTTCCGAGCAGACCGCCGCTCCGGCCCCCGATGAGCCGGATGCGCCTGCCGACACCGGCGACGGGGACGAGCCCGCCCCGGCCGAAGAAGAGACGACAGCTCCTGCTCCCGACGAACCCGAGGCGCCTGCCGACACCGGCGACGGGGACGAGCCCGCCCCCGAAGAGCCGGTGGAGATCGGTTTCGACGAGCCCCGGGGAGACATGTTCATCGAGTTCCACCGGACCTTCGACCGGACTCACCCGTTCCAGCCGCTGGACGTGTTCTGCACGGCCACGCCCGATCCCGACTCGCCGCCGCAGGCTACCGATAGGGGAATCACCGAAGACTCGATAACCATCGTCCATCTCCGCACCAAGCTGGAGGAGTTGGAGGGCATCGGCTTCGCCATCCCCGTCGGCGACGTCATCAACCAATTCGACACCTTCACCAAGGTGATCAACGAGCAGTGCAACGGCATCTGGGGCCGCAAGATCGACCTCCAGCTCGTCGAGGTTTCCGCTCTGGGCGGCGGCGGTGAGGACATTGACACCCTCCGCAACCAGGCCTGCATCGAGGCCACTGAAGACAAGAACGCGGTGATCGTGGTCAACACCTCCGGATTCCAAGGCACCGCCATCTTGTGCATTGCCGAACACGACACCCTGTTCCTCACCACCCAGGGCAACCCCCGCAACTTCCACGAGCAAGCCAATGGCCTGCTGTATTCGCTCAGCCCGGTGGCCGAAGACTCAGTGGTCAACATGACCAAGGCCATCATCGCCACCGGCGCCCTCGAAGGCAAGACCATCGCCGTGGTCTGGCCCGACACCCCCGGCCAACCCGAAACCGTGCAGGCCGGGATCATCGACGTTCTAGAAGACGCTGGTTACGAGATCGCGGTCGCCGAGCAGATCGGCTGCGGTGGGGCTACCCAATGCACTCTCGGCAACGACATCACGGTAGAGCAGATGATTGAGGAGGGTGTCGACGTGCTCTTCCCCGCGCTCAACGTGCTGAGCCTGCCCCAGTTCATCAATGAGATGGTCAGCCAGGGATTCGCCCCCGGCGACGTGCAGTTCTACAACTCCGACTTCAATAGCCAGGCCGGCGATCTGGTGTCGGGCAAGGTGGCCCAGTTCGGCGGTGACGCTGCTGCCGAGCTCTACAACGGCACCATCATCATCGACGATGCCCCCACCGGGAACTTCCGGGTCTCCGATCCGGTGCTCAGCTTCAATGCGCCGCTGAACATCATGTGCAACGAGACCTACGCCAACAACAACGACATTGGCGCCGCCAACATCCGGGATGTGTACGGGAGCTACGACAGCGCCTACGGCATGACCAACACGGTGTGTAGCGAGATGCGCATGGTGGCTAGGGCCCTGTATGACGCCGGTCCCAACCCCACCCGCGAAGACATCTTCAACGCCTTTAGGAATATGGGCTCAGTCGACATCCAGCACCAGCTTCCTGCCACCTTCGGTCCCGACAAGTTCGGCGCTCCCGATGTGGTGACCGAGCTGGTGTTCAACTTCCCGTGCCCCAACGACCCCGACATTCCCACCTGCATCGAGCAGACGGCACCATACCGACGCATCGGGGAGTGATTCAGGCCGCTACCCCGGTAACATCGGGAGGGTGAGAGCTCGAGCCCTGCGCAGCGGCGGCCACAACGGGGGGCTTGCCGCGGCCCTGGGGCTCGCGCTGGCATTGAGCTTGGTCGCGGTCGCCTGCGGGGGTTCTGAAACGCCTGGCACCGAAAGCGCCGAGGTGGCGGACGCGCCCACCCCAGGATCCGCCGGCACCGAATCGGCTCAGGATCCGACACCCACCGAGGCCGCGTCCGCCGAGGCGACGCCTACCGCGGCGTCCACGGTGTCGAGTTCCGACCAAGACAGCGTGGAAACTTCCACCGACTCACCCGAGCCGGAAGAAGCTCCAACGTCGGAGCCGACTGATGCAGGGCCAACCAGCGCTCCCACTGAATCAGCGTCCACTTCCCAGCCGACTTCTGCTCCTACGCCAGCGTCCACTCCCGCTCCCGCGGCCACTTCGGCTCCTCAACCGACCCCACGAGCGACACCCGCCTCCACGCCGGCAGCATCTCGGCCCACCCCAGCACCTACCCCCGAGCCAACGCCGCCGCCCACTCCGCGGCCCACACCAGCGCCAACGCCAGAACCAACGCCAGAGCCGACCCCCGAGCCAACGCCGGTTCCCCCATCAGACTTGCCTTCGGTGCAGATGGTGAACGTGGCCACCGGCGCCACCGTGAACCTGGCCAGCTTCGCCCCGTCCGACCGGCCCATCGTTCTGTGGTTCTGGGCGCCCCATTGACCCACCTGCCGCCGGGAAGCCCCCGGCCTCGACCAGTTGGCTCGAGACAACACCGACAAATTCACACTCATCGGAGTGGGTGCCCGGGACAGCCTAGGACAGGCTGAGGATTTCGTGAACAGAACCGGGGCCACCTTCACCATGTTGTGGGATTCATCCAGTGCCTCCTGGAACGGACTGGGAATCACCAGCCAGCACCGAATAATCGTGCTCAACCGGTTCGGCCAGGAGGTCGATCGGCGGGCCAACCCCTCGGACAGCTGGATCCTGGACAAGGTGGCCGGCATTGGAGAAGCCTGACGTGGGTGCCCTGACGAAGACGAAGGTACTCGCCATGGCTTTCTGCTTGGCCCTAGGCGCAGCTGCTTGCGGAGACAGCGTCGACAGCCCTGCGACTGCTCCCACCGAGGCACCGGCCCCAGCCGAAGCCCCTGCCACGCAGGCCCCCGCGCCCGAACCGGCGACAGAGAGCGCCGCCCCAGCTCCAGAATCTGATCTGCCCTCGGTCGAGTTGGTGGACATTGCCACCGGGGCCACCGTGAACCTGGCCAGCTTCGCCCCGGCGGAACAACCCCTCGTCCTCTGGTTCTGGGCGCCCCATTGAACCATCTGTCGCCGGGAAGCCCCCGGCGTCGAGCAGTTCGCTCGAAACAACTCTGACAAACTCACCGTCATCGGTGTAGGAACCCAAGACAGCCTCGGGCTGGCCGAGAGCTTCGTGGAATCCACAGGAACCACCTTCACCATGCTCTGGGACCCCACCTTTGAGTCCTGGCGCCAATTGGGGATCTCCGGCCAGCCCGCAGGGATGCTGCTGGACGCCAACGGCACAATCCTCACCTCTTGGCGCGGCGCCATCCCCCAAAGCCGGGTGCTCGAGGCCGTCGGCGCCTAGCGCCCCGCTACACGAACGGGAGTTTGACCACGGCGGCGGGCGTGGGGGTGCCCCGCATATCCACGGCCAGCTCGTCGCCGATTTCGGCGTCGGGGGGCACAAAGGCCAGGGCGATACCCGTCTCCAGCATGGGCGAGAAGTTGCCCGACGTGACTTCCCCCACCACCTCGTCGCCCCGCAGCACTGATTGACCCTCTCGGGGCGGGCGACGGCCTTCCACCCGCAGTCCCCGCAATCGCCGGTGGATGCCCCGCTCCTGCTCCGCGGCCAGCGCCTCCCGGCCCCGAAACGAAGCCTTGTCCCAGCGCACTACCCAGCCCAGCCCGGCTTGCAGTGGGGAGATGCCCGGGCCGAGCTCATGGCCGTGCAGGGGCAAGCCCTTCTCCAGGCGAAGCGTGTCCCGGGCTCCCAGTCCGGCGGGAATGATCCCCGCCGCAGTCACCGCATCCCAGAGTTGCTCAGCGGCTTCGACAAGAACGGCGATCTCCACCCCGTCCTCGCCGGTGTAGCCGGTGCCGGCCACGGTCAGCGCAGTGCCCTCCCACTGCACCGTGGCCACGCAGTTGCGGGGCACCTCCGACGCGCTGGGCGACACCTGGGCCAGTCGACTGCGGGCCTCGGGACCCTGCACCGCCAGCACCGCCCGACTGGCGGTCACATCAACGGCCTGAAACCTGGTACCGGTTTCAGCGCTGCCCAGGGCATCGGCCACCCGGTCGGTGTTGGAGGCATTGGGCATCACGTCGAAGCTCTCCGGCGCCACCCACCACACGATGATGTCGTCGAGCACCGAACCGTCGTCGTCCAGGAGATGGGTGTACTGCGTGCGTCCCGGGGCTATTCGAGCCAGATCATTGGTGAACGCCTGCTGAAGCCGCTCGTAGGCATCGGGACCAGACGCCCTAAGCGTGCCCAGATGGCTCACATCGAACACCACCGCTTCGGTCCGGCAGGCCCGATGCTCGGCCAGCGTGCCCGACGGATAGGAAAGCGGCATCTCCCAGCCGCCGAATGGAACCAGCTTGGCCCCCAGCGCCCGATGACGGCCCTCCAACGGGGAGGAACGCACGTGTATTTCCCTTCCGGCTAACCGGTCCCGGCGCCGGCGCCAGTATGGGTCAGATCACCGTCCATTCCGGCGACATCGTCGAAGCCGTACTTGCTCAACAAGCTGTGATAATCCCGCTGGCAAAGCACAACGACATCGATGTCGGGATAGCACTCCCGCAACCGGCGAACTTTGCCGTTCTTGCGGGTGATGTACTTCTGGCGCGCGGTGGTGATTTCCACGTAACGGCCGAATTGGGGCAGGTAGAAGTCGGGAGTAAAGGCCTCGGCCACTTCGCCTGATTCGTTGCGGGAGAGCACAAAGGTCTCGGGCTCATATCGCCACTCGACACCATAAAAGTCGAGCAACTCGGCGAATTGCCGCTCGGAATCGTGGGCGAACACGCTTTCGGCGGCCTCCTTAAGAGCCGGTTTGGGCCGTGCTGACGCCGGTTTGGGGCTCAGCAGTATCCACAGGAAGGGGCTCTTCAACGGGAAGCTCTCTCACGGCGGCCTCTACCTCTTCGATAAGGCCTTCCATGCGAAGGTAAAGAGCACCCTGGCCCTGGCGCAGGGCATCCAGAATTTGCTCATCAGTCCGAACCAGGAGCGATTGGTTGCCGTTGATCACCAGATCGGCGCTGGCCACTTCCTCTCCCAGTTCGTCGCGCAGGTAGTCGAATACTTCGCGCACCCGCTGTAGGGCGATTCCCTCGTCCAAAAGCCGCTTGATCAGCTTTAACTCCAACAAATCGTTGTAGGAATACCGGCGGCGGCTACCGCTTCCCTCGGCAACCTGCGCGGTAGACGTCACCAACCCCGTGCGTGTCCAGTAATCCAGTTGGCGGTAAGTGATGCCGACAATCTCAATGGTTTGGGGGGAACTGAAGTCGCTGGCTACTTGTCCGTACTCGCTCATCTGACTCTCCAGTGCCGGGGCGCGTTCCCAATTCGGCATATTACACCGGGGAAACTACGCCAATGAACTTCCACAGGGTAAACCTCGATCTGTGGATTGTCAAGAAAGGAATTTGAGGCGAGAAAGCGTCAGCCGTTGAAGTCGTCTGGGGTCACCTGGTCCAAGAATTCCCGAAATTGGTCCAGAACTTCCTCGGCCGGGGGCTCTTCCCCTTCAGGCTCGTCGGGCTCCACTGTGTGCCCGGCAGCTTCCAGCACCGATTCGTCGGCGAAGATTGGGGCGCCGGTGCGCACGGCCAGGGCCACCGCGTCAGAGGGGCGGCTTGAAATCCGCCGGGCCCCGTTTCCTCCCGCCAACTCCAGTTCGGCATAGAACGTCCGATCCCGCAGTTCGGTGACCACGATTCGCTCGATCCGCACCCCCAAATCGTCGAGCACGTTCTTGAACAGGTCGTGGGTCATGGGTCGAGGAGTCTCCACCTCTTCCATGGCCAGAGCGATGGCCTGAGCCTCCGCTCCTCCGATGAAGATGGGCAGAAGCCGGCAGTCGCCGTCGGTTTCCCGAAGCAGCACAATCGGGGCATTCGACGGAAGTTCGATCCGAACCCCGACCAGCTCCATCTCCTTCATCGACTCCACGTTAGTAGAGGATAGAGACATAGGCGTCGGGATCGTCGGCCAATAGACCAGGATCTCCGATTACCAACCGGTCCAGGTTCCGGTACCGGCCGTCCCAGTCGAGGCCGTAGCCCAAGAAGAACTCATCGGGGGCCTCAAATCCCACAAAGTCGGGCTCCAGCGGCAAGATGCGACGAGCGTTTCGGTTCAACAGCGCGGCCACCGCCACCGAGGCAGCCGACCGGCGGCGCAGCTCTCCCATCAGATAGCCGAGGCTCAACCCGGTGTCCACGATGTCCTCCACCAGCACCACTTGGCGTCCTCCCACATCGCAGTCCAGGTCCTTGACCAGCCGGACGCGGCCCGAGTCGGCCGCAAACCGGGACAGCGCAATGAAGTCCACCTCCACCTCGATGTCCACCGCCCGGACCAGGTCGGCAAGGAAGGGCAGGCTCCCCTTCAACACAGACACCAGCACCACTCCATCGGAGCATTGCTGCGATATCTCAACTGCGACGCGCTCAACGGCCTGCTCTATGGCCTCCCGGCTGGCGAACAACTCGGGGTCGGCGCGGTTCACGCCGCTAATTGCGATTCCCAGTGTGGTTGGCCAAGGCTCCCCGGAGCAGCGAGAGCCGCAGCTCCGAGCCGAGGTTGATCAGCTCCACCAGCACGTCTTGGGACTGCTTGCGGGACTTGGGTGTGCGCTGCATCACCAGAGGCATGATCCGCTGCTCCAGCAGGCCTGCCTCCCGCTCGGCGGCCGATTTGTAGGCCCGCAGATGGCGGGGCTCCAGCCCATGGGCCAAGAACCCGGCGGCCACCTTGGCCACGATGACCGCTTCGGCGCCGTAGTGCGAGAGCGCTCCGTCGTCCAGGGGCTCGATGAGGCCGAATTTCTCAAGCTCGACGACTTTGGAGCGGCTCAGTCCGCTGGCCGATGCCAACTCGTCGAGGGTCAGCGACACCGACACCGCCCCGGTGTCCAACGGGTTGGGACGCCCGGACGTCCGGGAGCGAGGGGCGGCTTCGTCCCCGCCGGACTCCCCGCGTCCGTCCACCTCCTCGAAATCCTCACCGTCGATTCGCTCCTTGATGACCTTGAGGGGCAGGAAGTGATCTCGCTGCTGCTCCAGTATCCACCGCAGCCGGTTTATGTCGGCCTCGGTGAATTTCCGGTACCCAGACTGGTTGCGCTCGGGATCGATGAGGCCCTGGCTCTCAAGAAAGCGGATCTTCGAGATGCTTATGTCGGAGAACTCGTCTTTCAGCAGGTCCAAGACCTGGCCGATCGACCGGTGCTGGACGGTCATTCGCTGGTCCCGTCGTAGAACACCAGCTTGAATCGGCCGATCTGGAGCTCGTCGCCGTTCTTCAAACCGGCATCCTCGACTCGCCGACTGTTCAGATAGGTGCCGTTCAGCGAACCCATGTCCTTGACGTGTTGAACCAGACCGTCCCGATAGACCTCGGCGTGCCGTCGGGACACCGTGATGTCGTCCAAGAAGATGCCGGAGTCGGGATGGCGACCCACGGTCACCCGGGCTTCGGACAGCTCGAATCGGCTGCCCGCGGTCGGTCCCTGGGTTACCACCAATACCGCCGGATGCCTCACCAGATCGGCCTCGAGTTCCAACTCGGTGGTCGGTTCGTCCACCGATCCAGCCCCGTCAGGGTCGCCTGTCGGTTTGAGGAAATAGCCGCACGAAGCGCAGAAGTTGGCCCCAGCCTCGCTGACATAGCCGCATTGCGAGCAGACGACCCCTTGGGTCTCTCCATCATCAGGTCGGGAGGTCAATCGACGGTCTCCGTCAGCTCGGTGTAGGCCGCCGCGTCCAGGAGGCTGTCCAGCTCCGACAGATCGGAGGCCTCGATCACGCAGATCCACCCCTCGCCGTAGGGGTCCTCGTTGAGCCGCTCGGGGTGGTCGATCAGATCGGTGTTCACCTCGACGATGGTGCCGCTCAGCGGCGCGTATATCTCTGACACCGACTTGGTGGACTCGACCTCGCTGAACGGATCGCCGCTGACCACGTCCGTCCCCACCGGAGGAAGATCGATGTAGACGACGTCACCCAGGGCATCCTGGGCGTAATCGGTGATGCCCAAGCAAACCCGGTTGCCCTCAACCCTGGTCCATTCGTGGTCTTCGGAATAGCGGAGTTCGGCCGGTACGTTCATTGAGGACACCGTACCGGCTGGCGTGAAAACTCTCAACCTCAGCTTGAGGCTGCGGTTCGGCCCGCCCTCCCCTCGGCAAGGGCCTGACGGGCCCGGGGGATGTACTCCACCGCGGCGTAGTAGCTGAGCGCCAAGGACGGGATGCCCAAGCCCCAGCCGACGCCCCGCAGCGCGGCGCCCCCTCCCACGCTCGAGTCGCCGAGCAGCAAGAATGGCAGAGCGAACATGAGGCCGAACGTGGACGTCTTGCCGGTCCAGGTCACATCGATCCTGCGGGCCCCCATTGCCGCCAGCACCACAGTGGCCAGCGATACCGCGGCCTCTCTCGCCAGCATGGTCACCCCGAATGCCGCATGGAGCGACCCGTCCACCATCATCACCACCACCGCGGCCAAGAACATCAAGCGGTCGGCCGTGGGGTCCAGAATCTTTCCCAGCTCGGAGCCCTGGTCGAATCGCCGGGCGATATAGCCGTCAACCCAGTCGGTGGCCCCCAGTACTCCCAAGAGGATGGCCGCCCCAGCCCGGTTTCCCATGCCTAGAAGCAGCACGCAGAACACCGGCACGCACCCCAGCCGCAGCACGGAAATCAAATTCGGCACCGTCAGCACCTGCCGCCCGGACATACCCAGGTCATACTATGAGCAGATGCCCAGCGTGTTCACGATGATCATCAACGGCGACCTACCCGGACACTTTGTATGGGAAGACGACGACTGCGTGGCCATCTTGTCCATCAACCCCATACAGACCGGCCACGCGCTCGTCGTGCCCCGAGCCGAGATCGACCATTGGTTGGATGTGCCTCCCGAATTGGCCGCCCATCTGATGGTCGTGGCCCAAGAGGTGGGTGCTGCCCAGATGGCCGCATTCGGGCCGCCCCGGATCGGTCTCATCATCGCCGGCCACGAGGTGCCCCACACCCACTTGCACGTCATCCCGATGTTCGACATCGGCGATCTGAGCTTCGCCAACGCCAAAGCCTCGGTTCCCCCCGAAGAGCTGGCCGAGGCCGCTGAGGCCTTGCGCTCTCACATCTCCGGGAACTAGCTCTGGATCACATTGCGGAGCCGGTAGACGCGCAGGCCCGCATCCCCCTCCTCCAGTTGCAGGCGCTCGAAACCGGTCCTCCGGATATCCAAATCGAAGCTCTCGATATCCAGGGGACTCCATTCGGGGGCGGACTCGGCGTCGAACACGATCCACTCCACCTTGGGGGTGGCCGCCACCGCGGCGCTGTCGGGGTCGTCCCCGGCATGCAGCACATACAGCCGGGTGCGGTCCGACAACAGGGGAAGGACCTGTTCTGAAGCTCGCACTGACGCATCGGTCGGAATCAGGTCGGCGGCCTCTTGGCGGGCGATGTCCATCGTGTCGCGCTGGCCCCAATTCCACGGCCTCTCGTACAGAGAGCTAGGGGCGTCGCGCAAGAAGAAGAGGCTGGCCGTCAGAACCAGGGCAGTGAGCAGGCGGCGGTCCACGTTAACCCGCTCCACTAGGACTCTCCCCGATCGGGCCAGGGCAAACACCGTGGCAGCAAAGACGAACGGGATCATCGGCACCGTCTGGGAGGCCTCCGCCAACGGACCGGAGGGCACGTCGGCCACCAGATACACCGCGAACAGGGGAAGCACCGGCAGCACGTAGCGGGGCGCCACCAGCGGCAACAGCATGACCGGAGCCAACAGGAAGACGATCATCTGGAAATTGGCCTGCGACACCGCGTCGGCAACTACTTGGTGGGGGGCGGAAATGAAACCCCACAGCACCGATCCCGGATGGCTGCTGCCAAAGTCGGAGAACGCCTCGATGTGGGGGAATCGCCCGCCGTTGAATCGAGGCTGGATAGCCGTCATCGCCACCAGCCCATAGGCGAGGCCGCCGAGAGAAATGGCGATTCCGGGTCGGCGGCGGCCCTCCAGCAGCACCAGCAGGCCCAGTCCGGAGAGGGCGAAGGCCAGGTCCGACCGGCAGGTCACCACCACCAGCGCGAACACCGCGAACCAGTTCCACCGCCCCTTGAAGGCAGTGAGCACCGCGGCGAACAGCGCGGGCACGGCCAGGGCCTCAGGGTGGAAGTCGGAGAGGTTGATCGAATGGACCGCCGGATAGGCGCAGTAGGCAAAGACCACCGCGAACGCCGCTCCCGACTTGAGGCCTCCCACGTCGCGTGCGATGCGCCACAGCGGCACCACAGCCAACCCCAAGGCCGCGGCTTGCAGGCACAAGAGGGTGGGCTGGTCGGGAAACAGGGCGATCAGCCCGGCCACCGGGTAGAGGATGAACGCGGCCTGCTCCCACAACAGGTTGTGCCCGGCCACACTGGAGCGCGGCTCGTAGCCCTCACCGATGAGCCACAGCCCCTGAAGGTGGGCTGACAAGTCGGCACCGGCATCCAGCTGATGGGCCCGAGTCAAAGCCAGACCCGAGAGGGCCGCGCCCAGCAGCACCGCGATGATCCACGGAACAGCTTGATCGAACCGCCGGGTGTCGAAACGGGCCTGCCAGCGCAGCGAGAAGATCTCCAGCCGGCGCCGCGACTGGGCCAGCGTTACCTTGGCCTGCTCTAGATCCACTACCCGACCAGCACGGTTTCGGTGTCGCGCCCCGACCGCAGCAGGGTGCCGGGCCGAGCATCGGTCGCCTGCCCATCGCTCACGATCAGCTCCCCGTTCACCAGCACATGTTCGACGCCGACCGAATCGGCGAACAATCGAGGCGAGCCGCCTGGCAAGTCGTCCACCATGCGCATGGCACCGGAGTCGATCGTGTCGGGGTCGAATACCACGAGATCGGCACGCCATCCCCGCTCGATGCGGCCTCGCTCCCGCAGGCCGAACAGCCGGGCCGGGGCGTCGGTCAGCATGTGTATGGCCGTCTCAAGCGAAGCCAGCCGCCGGCCCCGCAGACAGTCGCCCAAAAACGCGGTGGTGTAGGGAGCGCCGCACATTCGGTCGAGGTGGGCACCGGCGTCGGAGCCGCCCAAGAGCGTGTGCTCGCTCTGCCACGCTTCGGCCCGCAGCCGCCAGCTCTCCTCATCGTCGTCGGTGGGCGCCGGCCACAGCACGGTGCGCAGCTCGTCGGCCAGCACGACGTCGACCAGGGTGTCGAAGGGCTCGGTTCCCCGCTCCGCGCCGATTTCCGCCACGGTGCGCCCGGTAAGTCCATCGTTGGCCGAGCTGAAGGTGTCGCCGATCCGATAGCCGCCCCAGCCGGTGAGCCGGCTGAACACCCCGGCGTCGGGCGAAGCAGCCCGCTCAGCCAGATGCGCTCTGGTTTGGGGATCGGCAAGGCGGGCCATCCGCTCGGCCACCGGCAGGCCCAGGACATCCCCCCAGTCGGGCAGCATGTTGAGGGCGCAGTAGTTGAGGAAGCTCATGTTCATGCCCACTAGCACCGGCATGGTCAGCGCCACCACCCGGGCCCCGTGCTCGGCAGCCCGCACCGAGGCGCCGAGCTGTTCCCGGTAGCGGTCGGGGTCGGCCGAGTCGATGGTAAGCACGTTCCAGTTCAGCGGCCGCCGGGCCGCTCGACTCATGGCGACCATCAGGTCGAGCTCCTCTTCAGTGAAGCCCTGCATGCAGCCGTCGGTGACGTACTCCAGGGTGGTGCCCTCGTGCTCGGAAACCACCGAGCACAGCGCTACAACCTCGTCGTTGCTGGCGAAGCGGGAGGCCACCGGTGCGCCGTCGCCGTCGTTGTGGGTGTAGGACAGCGAGGTAGAAAAGCCCAGGCCGCCCGCGGCAATGCCCTCGGCCAACATAGCCCTCATGGCCTCAAGCTGGTCGGGGGCGGCCTCGTTGCCAGTGGCGTCGGCGCCCATTACCGCCCGCCGGATGGCGCAGTGGCCCACCAGGAACCCGGCGTTCACGCCTAGATTGCCGTCCAAGCGAGCCAGGTAGTCGGAAAAAGAACGCCACGACCAGTCCAGCCCGGTCTCCAAGGCAGTGAGCGGCATGCCTTCTACTTTGGCCATCATCCGCTGGAGATAGGGGGCGTCGCCGGGATTGAGGGGCGCCAGGGTGAAGCCGCAGTTGCCTCCGATCACGGTGGTAACGCCGTGCAGGTTGGAAGGAGAGGCGGCTGGATCCCAGAACAACTGGGCGTCGTAGTGAGTGTGGGGGTCCACAAATCCGGGACAAACCACCCGGCCAGTGGCATCTATCTCGCTGCGCCCAGAATCGGCCACCTCGCCGATGCCGACAATCCGCCCGCCTTCGATGCCGACGTCTCCCGAAAAGCCCGGACTCCCCGACCCGTCGACAATCGTGCCCCCGCGGATAACCAGGTCCAACACGGCCCCAATCCTACTAATCCGCATGGGGCTCCCCCGATCAACCCTGCGGTAGGCACCGATGGGCCTCAATCCCAATTATCCGCATGGGGCTCCCCCACGCAGCCGCACTATGCTCTCCCCGTTACGGGCTGTGGCGCAGCTTGGTTAGCGCGTCGGTCTGGGGGACCGAAGGTCCCGGGTTCAAATCCCGGCAGCCCGACCAGCGATTGAAGCGAATCACCAGTGCAGAGCGATGCCAATTGGCAGCCGCATCCTCTCAGAACAGCAGGGCGATGCCGTCGATGGCGCGCCAGGCGAGGTACACGCCGGCGGCGGTGATGGCTAGCCAGAAGTGCCATGGGACTCTCTGGCGGGCGGTGGAATCCACGTCGGACGCGGTTTCGACCAAGGTGCCGCAGGTGGGGCACTCCCCCATTTCTGTAACAGAGGAGGGGTTCCAGAACCGCTCACAGGGCTCACACCATGGCACCTCATTAGCTTGCCACCGCCAGAGGCTGAGATCCCTGCCGCTGCCATCCCGAGCTGCCAACAGCGTCTTCTGCGGACGGCCGGGCGTTCGGAAGATGATGGTTTTGCACCGAGCGGTGGTAGCCTTTGCCTGTTTGGCCGAAGGTTTCGGCCGGTGGGCTGACAGCCGGGCTTCTTCTCTGATCCCGCGCAAGCTGCCCGAATTGCGTTTCGCCTCGCTGACGATTTCAGGCGCCAACGATCCCCAGAGCGCCCGCCACACGCGGGCAAGGAGCCCCATGTCCCCCACTTTCGCCCAGCTGGGCGTGCCCGAACATGTCTGCCGCGCGCTGGAGCGCGGTGGCATCCTCAAGCCATTCGAAATCCAAGCCGCAGTCATTGCCGATGCTCTAGAGGGCCGCGACATCTGCGGGCGAGCGCCCACCGGATCGGGCAAAACCCTCGCTTTCGGTATCCCCCTGGTGGTCAATGTCGACCAAGCCAAGGCCCGCCGGCCCCGAGCGCTGGTCTTGTCCCCGACCCGTGAGCTCGCCGACCAGATCGCGTCTGAACTGCGCTCTTTTGCCGGCCAGACCAAGATCGGCGCCGTATACGGCGGCGTGGGCTACGGCGTCCAGCAAAAGCAGCTCCAGCGGGGGATAGACATCCTGGTGGCCTGCCCCGGTCGGCTGGAAGACCTCATGGCCCAAAATGCGGTGAGCCTTCACGAAGTCGACCAAGTTGTCATCGACGAGGCCGACCGTATGGCCGACATGGGTTTTCTCCCCGCTGTTCGGCGCATCCTCGATCAAACCGCCACCGACCGCCAGACCGTCATGTTCTCGGCCACTCTCGACCGCGACGCAGCCAAGATCACCCGGGACTACCAACACCGCCCAGTCACCCACGAAGTTGGCGAAGTAAAACCTGACATAGAGGCGGCTGATCACCGGTTCTGGTCGGTGGACAAGACCGAGCGGATCGCCGCCTGTGTCGATGTAATTTCGACTACTGGATCGGCCATCGTGTTCTGCCGAACCCGCCACGGATCAGACCGGCTGGCCCGCCAGCTAGTCCAAAGAGGAGTAAACGCTTCCGCGATACACGGTGGCCACGCTCAGAACCGGCGCAGGCGCACTCTCCAAGAGTTCATCGACGGCCGGGTCCAAGCCCTCGTCGCCACCGATGTCGCCGCCCGCGGAATTCACGTGGACAGCGTGGCGTCTGTCATCCACTTCGATCCGCCCGAAGACCAAAAGGCGTACCTACACCGCTCGGGGCGCACTGCCCGAGCGGGCCAGAAAGGCCTCGTAGTGTCGCTCGTCCAGTCCAATCAGGTTGGCGACACAAAACATATGCAGCGCCAACTCGGCCTGAAACAGCCCATCACCAGCCCCGATCTAAGCGACGATCACACAGTGCCACCCCGTCCCCGCAAGCAATCCGACCAGCAGAGCAAGAGCCGCAACGGACAAGGGCCAAAACGGCAATCCCAAGACGGCCGCAACCGGTCAGGGCCAAAGAACAAGAACCGCAACGGACAAGGGCCAAAAGGGCAGTCCCAGGGTCGCCCCCATCGGCAGAACCGGAACAAGCCCAGGAGCGGGGCCTCTTCTCGCTAGCGCGGCCTAAGACTCAGGCCCGGCGGACGGCGAGGATGGCCACGTCGTCGGTGATGGTGCCGTCGGCAAAGTCTCGAGCGGCCTCCAGCAGCGACTTGCACAGCACATCGGGGGAAACAGTGGGATCGCGGCGCAGGTGCTGGGAGATTCGGTCTTCTCCAAATTGGGCGTCGCCGTAGCGCACCTCGGCCAGGCCGTCGGTGTACATGAGCACCATGTCGCCCGAGTCCAGGGGGATCTCCCGGCTGAAATAGGTGCTGTCGGGGTCGAGCATCAACAGGGCCCCAGTGGCCCGCAGCGGCTGCACCTCGCGCTCATGCCACAGCCAGGCGGCAGGGTGGCCGGCGGAGGCGTACCGCATGGACTGGGCCTCGGTGTCGAACACCACGATCACCACCGAGATGAACTCCTCGGCCCGCTCGATGGACGACATCTGGGCATTCAGCTCCTCAAGGGCCTGGGCCGGGTCGCGGAACTGGCGCAGGAAAACCCGGAGCAAGTACTTGGCCTGGAATGCGGTGATGGATGACTCGATTCCCCGTCCGGCCACATCGCCGATGACGGCGGCTACCCGGGTTGGGCCCACCCGGAACACGTCGAAGAAGTCGCCGGCCATCACCCCTTCGCCGGCCTGGTACACCCGGCCCATCTCGTAGCCGACGAAGTCGGGCAGGTCGTCGGGGGCCAGGCGGCCGGCCCATGCCTGGGGGGCGAGGTCGCCCTGGCTCAAGGTCTCCTCGGCTCGACGCTCCATCTCGAACCGCTCCTGGGTGAGGCGGGCCTCGGCTACCGAGCGGCGCCCCCACCACAGCGGGAAGAGAGCGGGCACCACCACCAGAGCCAAAACAGCGGCTACCGCCCGCGACTCCAGCACCGCGGTCAAGGCCGCCACCACGGTCAGCGCCGCATACAACAGGGCGGAATGGGCGTCCCGGCGGAAGCTGGACTGGGCCAAAGTGTGGGCCGCCTCGTACGCGCTCTCACCCTCTTCGTCGTATCCCTCCCCTGCGTGGGTGTGCTCAACCCGGAGCAGGAACCGGTAGCGGTGTCGGGCTGCTCGGGTGAAGACGCCGGCGGCGAAAGCGCACACACCCGCGGTCAGCACCAGCAGGAGGGTTTCCATCGCAGAAGATTACCCCGCAAAATGGCGAAATTCTTGCCGCTTTTGAGGCAAATGCCGGGGATTACTCGCCCGAACGGCGACGAACCCGCAGCTTGACCGGCACCGATCCCAAGTCGAATGCCTCCCGAAAACGGCGCTCCAGATAGCGCAGATAGGTGCGGGGAAGGGTCCGATTGGCGAAGAGCGTGAAAGTGGGGGGATCGGCCGCCCCCTGGGTGGCATACAGCACCCGGGCCCCGTCGGGGGCAGGATGGGCGGCCTGGGCGTCGCGCAGCACCCGGTTCACCGCCTGGGTGGGGATTCTCCGCCGATATTCGGCGATCACCCCCCGAAGCTCGGGCAGGAGCCGGTTCAGCCCCTTACCCGACAGGGCGCTCACCCTCAACACCGCGGCGTCGCCCAAAAAGTGCAGGCGGTGGTCGATGTCGAGGGCTATCGCCTCCCGGGCCTCGGTGTCGAGCATGTCCCACTTGTTGAGCAGCACCACGATGGGACAGCCTGCCCCGTCGATGCGCTCGGCCAGGCGCTGGTCCTGGTGGGTTACCCCCACCGTGGCGTCGACCACCAACAGGGCGATGTCGGATCGGTCGACTGCGGCCAGCGCCCTTAGCAGCGAGTAATACTCGGTGGCCTGATCGATGCGGGCCCGGCGGCGCATGCCCGCGGTGTCCACAAACCGGATCGGGCCCAACTCGGTTTCCACCACGGTGTCGATGGCGTCGCGGGTGGTGCCCGGCTGGTCGTGGACCACCGACCGGTCGTCGCCGATCAGCCGGTTGAACAGGGTGGACTTGCCTGCGTTGGGCCGGCCCACGATGGAAACCGACACCATGTGGGCGTCGGTGCCTGATTCGGAAGCAGTCTCCGCCTCAGCCTCCGCACCAGCTTGGGCTCCCTTCGCCCACTCCTCAGGAAGCTCAGCCATCACCGCATCCAGCAGGTCGCCCACTCCCCGTCCGTGCAGCGCGCTCACCGGGAACGGATCGCCCAGCCCCAGGCCGATGAACTCCCAGATGAGGTTCTCGTGGACCTCGTCGTCCACCTTGTTGACCGCCACCAACACCGGCCCGGGCCGGCCCCGCAGCCGCCCCGCCACTCCCTCGTCATCGCCGGTGATGCCCGCCTGGGAGTCCACCACCAACACCACCACGTCGGCGTCGTCCATCGATTTCTCGCTTTGGGCGGAGACCTTGGCGTCCATCGAGGCGTTGTCACCCGCGCCTTGGGGCAGCCAGCCGCCGGTGTCCACCACCGTGAACTCCCGCCCCTGCCAGCTAGCCGGCATCTCCTTGCGGTCGCGGGTCACACCGGGCTGTTCGGCCACGATGGCCTCTCGACGGCCCAAGATTCGGTTCATTAGCGTGGACTTGCCCACATTGGGCCTCCCCACAATCGCCACCGTAGGCAGAGACCTACCCATCGAGGGCTCGTCTCAGCGCGGCCCCGTCGGTGGGAACCACCTCCACAGGGCGGGGCAGATCGCCGGGCCGGGTTCCGTCCAAGAACATCCCCTGCGAGAGGCACACGTCGGGCAGCAGGTAGCGGTGTCCCTCAGGCTGTTCGGCCAGTGTGCGGGCTATATCGGCACCCACCAGCAGCCCGGCCACCGCGGTGGTTCCGCCGAAGAATCGGTTCTCCACCGGCACCACCCACACATCGTCGCGACCCAGCGAAGCGACCAGCGGTCCCAGCACCGCGGCCCCGTACTTTCCGGTAATCACTCCCACCGGCGAGCCCTTGCGGGGACGCAGGCCAATGGGCGTGGAGCCATCGGTCCTCGGCGCCCGGTAGCCCTCGGCAGGGGCCCCCTCCACCCAGGCGAAGAATCCGGCCCGGGTTCCGGTCACCTCCTCGGTCTGGCCCCAAAACTCCATTTCCAGCGTGGTCGCCATGCCCACGCCGTCTTCGTGCATGGGAAATCCCTCATAGGCCTCCGGATCGGGAAACTCGATCCCGGCCAGCAGGTAGTACTCGTCAGCGGCGAACACCAGCCGGCGGCCCAGAATCTGCCGGTTGATCTTTTGCCATTCGTGAACTGCCTCGACCACCGCAACCGCCTCGGCCCGGGTGTGGGGTCTCAGCCGGGGCTCAGAGGTGTGCCGCGACACCCCCAGGGGCACAACGCACACGCTGGCCAGCTCCGGGTACTCGTCGGCCACTCCGGCCAGAGTGTCCTCCAGCACATCGCCGTCGTTCACGTCGGGGCACACCACCACCTGCCCATGCACCTCGATGCCGTGGTCCAACAGCGCCCGCAGCCAGCGCAGGCTGGTGGCCCCCCGGCGATTACGCAGCATGTCGGCCCTCACGTCGGGGTCGGTGGCGTGGATGCTCACGTTCAACGGCGAAAGCCGCTCGGTGACCACGCGCTCCAGGTCGGCTTCGGTGAAGCGGGTCAGGGTGGTGAAGTTGCCGTACAGAAAAGAGAGCCGGTAGTCGTCGTCCTTCAGATACAGGCTGGGACGCAGCCCCGGCGGAAGCTGGTAGATGAAGCAGAACTCGCAGTGGTTGTCGCAGGTCCGCACCCGGTCAAACAGCGCCGAATCCACCTGTGCGCCCAGCGGCTCCCCGGCCCGCTTGTGCACCTCGAGTTCCAGCACCACCCCGTCGCGGCGCACGTCGAGGCTCACCTCGGGCTCGTCCACCAGCTGTTGATACTCGATGACGTCTTTGGGGACGCTGCCGTTCACGGAAAGAAGCTCGTCACCGGCCCTCAGGCCGAATTGCTGAGCCACCGACCCGTCGGCGACCGCTGTGACCCGAGGCGCGGACATGCCTGAAATGATACGAGGCTCGCAACGCCGGGGTAGACCGCTAAATTGGTCCCGTGAACGTGGACAAGGTGATCTTGGCCGCTCCCCGGGGGTTCTGCGCCGGAGTGGAGATGGCCATCAAGGCGCTGGCCTGGCTGGTTCGCACCTTCGACGCGCCGGTGTACTGCTACCACGAGATCGTGCACAACAAGCTGGTGGTCCGCCGCTTCGAGAAGCTAGGCGTGGTGTTTGTGGACGACATCTCCGAGGTGCCCGCAGGCCATCCCATCATGCTGTCGGCCCACGGCTCGGCCCCCGAGGTGGTGGAGGCGGCCACCGAGCAGGCCAGCTACATGGTGGATGCGGTGTGCCCGCTGGTCACCAAGGTCCACCACGAGGTCAAAGTTCGGGCCGGTAAGGGATACCGCATCGTGTACGTGGGCCACGAAGACCATGAGGAGGCGGTGGGCACCATGGCGGTGGCCCCAGAGGCCATCCACCCGGTGGAGAGCATCGACGACGTGGAGGCGCTCCCCGATTTCGACGACCCTGTGGCCCTGCTGGCCCAGACCACACTGTCGCATCGCGACTGGGAGGGGGTAATGCACGCGGCCCGCGACCGGTTCCCCGACATGTGGACACCGGGGCGCAGCGATTTGTGCTTTGCCACTACCAACCGGCAGGCGGCGCTGACCGGCATTGCCGAGCAGTGCGGCACCGTCGTGATCGTGGGCTCGGCCAACTCCTCCAACACCATGGCCCTGGAGAAGCTCGCCCGGGAACTGGGCTGCGAGCGGGTGTTCCGGGTGAATCGGGCCTCAGAGCTGCCCGACGACATTTCCGGGGTGGTAGGGCTCACCGCCGGGGCCTCGGCCCCAGAGGAGCTGATCAACGAGGTGCTCGACCGGCTCGCCCCGGCCAATGGCATCGAAGAGGTGTCCATCACCGATGAGGACGAGTACTTTCCCCCGCCTCGCAACCTGCGCGATCTGATTGAGGCCTCCGGTTCTCTGGCCTCCTTCAGCCTGGGAGGACCCCCCTCACCCGTCCCGATGGTGGACCGCAAGGTGGCGGCCAGCGACGTGCTCGACGGGCTTATTGCCAGCCGCTAGAGGCCAGCAGGACTACTCAAACTCGTCTCGATCCCAGACGGGGATGCCTAGCTCCTGTTGGACCCCGTCGAACATTTCTTGGAGGATCTCCCGCAGCTCGTCGGAATATTGGGTAAGAGCGTCACGGCTCACCCGCCCCCGGGGGTCTGTCTCGGGCGGGGCCAGCGGCTCGCCCCACACGAGCCGCGCCGTGCGGGGCCGGGGCATCCGCACACCGATGCCCATGGCCCGCTCGGTGCCCCCGATGGCCACCGGTACCACCGGCACCTGGGCTTTGGCCGCCAGCCAGGCCACCCCGTCAAGCAGCGGGTGGATGCGAGTGCCCGATTTGCGCTCCCCCTCGGGGAACACCACCAGCGGCTGCCCGGCTTCCAGCACCACTAAGGCGGCCTTGAGGGCGCTGCGGTCGATGGTGTCGCGCCGGACCGGAAATGCGCCCATGGTCACCAGCATCCACGTGGTTATCGGACCCTTGAACAAGCCGCTCTTGGCGAAGTACCGCAGCGGGCGCCCCGCTGATGCCCCGATCATCGGGGTGTCCAGGTTGGATCGGTGAGTGGGGGCGATGATCACGCCACCCTGGCGTGGCATGTTGCGCCGACCTCGGGTGTAGCAGCGGAAATACGCTCCAAAAACCGCTCGGGCCAACCGCTGCACGAAGAAGTGGAAAATCACTCCAGCTATTCGCCCCCTGGCCTCCAGTTCCTCGGGATGGAGGTCGACCTGGTTCATCCCAATCGGGCGATCAGCTCGTCTACCACCTGGTCGACGGTGAGGTCGGTGGTGTCGATGTGTACGGCGTCGGGGGCCTGGGTCAGCGGGTCGTGCTGGCGGGTGGAGTCGGCCGCATCCCTTGCCGCCAGGTCGGCGGCCACCGTCTCATAGTCGAGGGCGCTTACCTCGCCGGCCCGCCGCTCAGCCCGCACTGAGACCGACGCACTCAAGTACACCTTGAGTTCGGCGTCGGGAAATACAACCGTGCCGATGTCGCGGCCCTCCAAGACCCCTCCGCCCCGTTCCACCGCCCAGGCTCGTTGGCGCACTCGCAGCACCTCTCGCACCCCGGAGATGGCCGCCACCGTGCTCACCGAGCGGGTCACCTCCGGGCCTCTGATCTGGGTAGTGGCGTCCACTCCGTCGACGACCACCGTGGTGTCGTCAATTTGGATATCACTGGTTCGGGCCAGTTCGACGATGGCTTCAGCATCGGCCAAGTCGATTTCCCGGGCCATTGCCGCGAAGGCCACCGAGCGGTACATCGCCCCGGTGTCCAGATACTCCAGTCCCAGCCGTTCGGCCAGCCGCCGAGCCACGGTGGACTTTCCCGATCCAGCCGGACCGTCTATGGCGATCACCCTCACGCCCTCCCCCATTGGTTCGGTGGGACCGCTCACGGCGTCCTTCCCCAGCTGGCGTCCAGATCGCGGGCAAAGCCCGGATAGCTCGTGTGGGTGGCCTCAAAACCCTCAACCGTCATCGAGCCGTTGCCCACTGCTCCGGCGATGGCCGCGGCCATGGCCATCCGGTGGTCTCCACGGGAGTCCACAGTACCGCTGCCCAATGCCTCGGCGCGACCGACTCCGGTGATCGCCAGCGTGTCGCCATCGATCTGGCATCCTGCACCCAAGACGGCAAGCAACTCGGCGACCGCCGCCACCCGGTCGGTCTCTTTGACCCGCAGTTCATCGATCCCCTCGAACACGGTGGTCCCTTCGGCGGCCGCCGCGGCCACGGCCAGAATGGGCACCTCGTCTATGCAGCCCGGCAGCTCCTGGGCCGTCACCAAGGTTCCCCTGAGCTCGCTAGAGCGAGCTTCGATGTCGCCCGAATCCTCGTCAACGGTTATGTCGGCGCCCATGCGCTGCAATACCTCGACGAAGCCTCCCCGGGCCGGGCCTAGGTAGACGTTTTCCACCGTGAGGTCGCTGTTGGGGGCCGTGCAGGCGCCCACCACCCAAAAGGCAGCTTGGGACGGATCGCCGGGCACTTCGACATCGGGTGGGTCCACCTCTCCAGGCCACAGGGTGACCGAGCAGTCCCCGCGCTCCAACCTCACCCCGGCGGCGGCCAGCATCTCTTCGGTGTGGGCTCGGGTGGGTACCGTCTCGTGAACCGTGGACGGCCCCTCGGCCCTCAGCGCGGCGAGCAGCACCGCGCTCTTCACCTGTGCCGAGGCCACCGGCAGGGTGTATTCGATACCCCGCAGCGGCCGGCCCTCGATGGTGAGAGGTGCCAACGAGCCGCTGTCGCCGCGGCCGGTGATTGACGCTCCCATCTCGGTCAGCGGGGCCATGATTCGGTCCATAGGCCGTTGGCGGATGGATGCGTCTCCATCCAAGGTGGTGGTGAAGTCGAAGCCGGCCACCAGCCCGGCCATCAGCCGGATGCCGGTGCCCGAGTTTCCCAAGTCGATGGGGTTGCGGGCGCCGCTCATTCCCCCAGTGACGGTCACCTCGCCAGATTCGGCCACCTCTACTCGTGCGCCCAGCGCCTCAACGGCGAGGCGAGTGCGGACCACGTCATCGCCGTCTGACAACCCCTTTATGGCGCAAGGTCGCCGGCCTAGCGCGGCAATCATCAGCGCCCGGTGGGAAATCGATTTGTCGCCCGGCACCCGCAGGCACCCGGTAAATGGACGATTCCCCCCAACGGAGATGGCGGTCACGACAGGATCCTGGACGATGGGGCGTAGCCCTGCTCTCTGAGAGCTTGCAATAGGCCCTCGGATGCCTCGGCGTTGACCACCAGGATGGCCACCCCCTGGCCGCCCTCCACCGAGTGGGCGATCTCCAAGTCGAAGATGTTCACTCCAATGTCGGTGGTGAGGCTGGTGATGCGGGCCAGCTCGCCAGGTCGGTCGAACACCGGCACCCTCACCTCGGACAGCGAGACGTCTCTGTCCAGGCCATAGGGCAGATGAGATCGGGCGCTGCGGGCCTGTTCCAGCAGCTCCAACAACCCGCCCCGGTTGCCATCAGCCACCAGGGTGCGGACGTCGGCCAGGTCCTCGATGAACCGGTCGAGTACCGAACAGATGGCCTCGGAGTTCTCATCGCAGATGTCGGGCCAGATCCCGGGGTGCCCCGAGGCGATGCGGGTCATGTCCCGGAAACCGCCCGCGGCCAACCGCAGCATCACCTGGTGCTCCTCAGAGCGCTCGTCGGCCAAAGCCATGAGCGTGGCGGCGGTGAGATGGGGAACGTGCGACACCACCGCCACCAAAGCGTCGTGGCGCTCCGGGGCCAGCGACACGACATCGGCCCCGAGGGAGGCCACCACCGAGCGGATACGAACCAGGGAATCATCGTCGGTGTCGTCGGTGGGGGTGAGAACCCACACTGCGTTCTGGAACAGATCGGCGCGGGCCCCAGCCACCCCCTCCTGCTCGCTGCCGGCCATGGGGTGGCCGCCCACAAAGCGGGGGCTGTCCACCGCCGACACGATCGGGGCCTTCACGCTGCCCACGTCCGTGACCGGCCCACGGCCCGCCGCCAGTGCCTTGCGGGCCTCGGGAGCGGCCGAACCCACCGGGGTGGCCACAAACGTGATGTCGGCGTCGGTGGACGGCCCTACCTCATCGAGCGCGCCCCGGCGCAGCGCCTCGGCGGCCACTGACTCGTCTTGATCGGTGCCGGAGACCCACCAGCCCCGCTCTCGCAAGGCCAAGCCGATGGAGCCGCCGATCAGCCCAGTGCCGATGATGGCGGCCGAGCCCGAGACTCCCGGCTCCCCGGTGCCGATAATGGCGGCCCGCTGTGCTGCCATCACTCGGGAAGGTCGTCGCGCAGCCCTCGTGCGCCTTCCAGGTAGATGTGGTGCAGTTCGTCGCGCCCCCGCTCCGTGTTCAGGTGGATCAGCACTCGCAGGCACAGCGGCGTTCCGTCCACAATGTCCAGCTCTTGGGCGCAGAGCAGCGGCACGTCGCCGAGGCCGAACTTCCGGGCCGCGGCCGCAGGGAAGGCCGAGTTGATATCGGAGGTAGCGGTGAAGACGATGCTGATCAAATCTCCGTGGTCGATGTCATTTCGATCGAACATCTCAGCCAGCAGCGCAATAGTTCGCTCCTCCATATGCTCGGCGGAGTCGATATCGATGGTGGTGGCGCCCCGCAGGGCACGCACGGTGCTGCTCACGGCCAAAATTGTACCGACCCCTGGATGCGGCCCTGAACTCAGTTGCCGGTGAGTTCGGCCCCCTGGCGCTCGAGTTCCCGAACTTCGCTGGGTTTGAGCACTCTCCACTGGCCGGGCGGCAGCCTTCGATCGGCCAGCGGACCGATGCGGGTTCGGACCAGTCGGATCACGGGATGGCCGACTGCCTCGCACATCCTCCGCACCAGGCGGTTGCGGCCCTCATGAACCACGATTCGGATCACCGACGGCTCGGGTAGCGACACCGCCACCGCTTGGGCCGCGCCATCGTCCAGTTCCACACCGTCGCGCAGTCTTCTCAGCGCCCCGCGGCTGGGTCGGCCCTCCACGTGGGCCAGGTACTCCTTGGGTACCCCGAAAGAGGGATGGGTCAGCCGGTGAGTCAGCCCACCGTCGTTGGTGAGCAACAGCAGCCCCTCGCTGTCGGCATCCAGGCGGCCCACCGGGAACACCCGAGGCTCGCCTGGCACCATGTCAACCACGGTGGGGCGGCCCTGGGGATCGGACGCGGTGGTGACCACGCCGGACGGCTTGTTCAGCAAGTAGTACACCAGATCGGTCCGCAGCCCCACTGGATTGCCGTCCACCTCGACCTTGTCCTGGTCGGGATCGACTCGCTGGCCGAGGCGGGCGGGCTGTCCGTTGACCGTGATACGGCCCTCGGCCACCATCTCCTCCACTGCCCGGCGACTGGCCACCCCCGCGGCAGCCAGGACCTTCTGGATTCGCTCAGGCTCGCTCACACTTCCAGCACATCGCTGTTGCCGCTCTCGGGCAACGGTGCCGGGCGGTTGTCGGCCATCAGACTGGTCTCCAGGGCCTCAATCACCTCGGCGCCGGGCACGAAGTCGACCAGCGGGGGCAACTCGTCGAGGGAGTCGAGGCCCAGCCGCTCCAAGAAGGCCGGGGTGGTGGCGAAGAGGCGGGCCTGGCCCGGACCGGGGTCCCGGCCCACTTCCTGCACCAGTCCCCGGTGCTGGAGGGTGCGCATGGCCCCCTCGGCGTTCACCCCCCGGATGGCCGACACCTGGGCCCGCGACAGGGGCTGCTTGTAGGCCACGATGGCCAGGGTCTCCAGCGCGGCCGACGACAAGCGGGAGCTCTGGCCGCTGACCACGAATCGCTTGACGTACGACTCGGCGTCGGGGTGGCTGCGGAACCGATAGCCGCCGGCCACCCGGACCAGCTCAAATCCCCGCTCTTCGGCCCGGTACTCCTCGGCCAACTGGTCGCAGATGGCCTCCACTTGGCCGGTGGGGATTTCGATCAGCTGGGCCATCAGCCCCGGTGGGACCGGCTCCTCGGCGACCATCACGATGGCCTCCACCGCTCGGCGGGCTTCAAGACTGTCATCGGTCATCGGCTTCTGCTTCCCCGCTCGGCTCGGTACTCATCCGTCATAGGAGTCCACTCCAACCAGCGGCTCGTCGAATTCGCCCTGGCCGGTCCAGGTGATGGCAATGCGGCCGAACGTCGAAGCCTGCAACACGTCCACCTGGCCTCGCTTGTAGAGCTCCAGCACGGCCAGGAAGTACACCACCACCTCGATGCCCGTCTCCAGATCCTCGGTCAGCTCCCGGAATCCCACCGTCCCGATCTCGGGCAGCCGCTCCATGAGATCGGCGGCCACCTCGTCCACGCTGATGGGGATGTCGGTGATGTGCTGCACGTTCACCCGCGGGGTGGGCCTTGCCACCGTGGCCCGCAGGAATGCGGCTCGGAGATCGTCGGGGCCGATCCCCTCCAAGAAGTCGGGCACCAGGTCTACATAGCGCTCGTCAGGTCCCGCAGTCCGAGGCTGGGCGCGCCCGGCCACCGCGGCCAACTGCTCGAGGGCTTGGGCCACCCCCTTGAAGGTCTGGCACTCCAGAAGACGAGCCAACAACAGGTCGCGCTCCGACCACAGGGCCAGCTCCTCGTCGAGGTCGAGCGACTCGCCGTCGGGCAGCAGGCGGGTGCTCTTGAGCTGGACCAGCGTGGCCGCGATCAGGAGGAACTCGGTGGCCACGCCCAAGTTGAGCTGCTCCATGCGGTTCAGCTCGGCCAGGTAGGCATCCACGATGTCGCCCACCCTCACTTCATAGAGATCAACCTCGTCGCGCAAAATGAGGTGCAGCAGCAGGTCGAATGGGCCCTCGAAAACCTCGGTTCGCACTTCGAACGGCCCTTCGGACACCTCCGTTTTCACCTGTGCGACCACCCGCCAAGTGTAGAACTCGCCTTCTGCCGGTTCGGGGTTTTGGGATCAGGGCTGGCACCTAGGGATTTCGGAACCCAGGCGGGTAGTTTGACCGGCGTGGCTCGAGTGTTCTCTGGCATCCAGCCGTCCGGCGGCATGCACCTGGGCAATCTGCTGGGCGCGCTGCGCAACTGGGTGGCCTACCAGCACGAGCACGACGCGGTGTACTGCGTAGTGGATCTCCACGCTCTGACCACCGCCCCCGACCCGGCTGAGCTGCGGGATAACACCCTGGCCGCGGCGGCCATGCTCCTGTCGGTGGGCATCGACCCCGATCGGTCCACTCTGTTCGTGCAGAGCTCGGTGAGCGAGCACGCCGAACTGGCCTGGATGATGGAGTGCACCGTGGGCTTCGGGGAGCTGCGCCGCATGACCCAGTTCAAGGACAAGTCCGACCGGTCTGAATTCGTGTCGGCCGGGCTGTTCACCTACCCCGCCCTTCAGGCGTCGGACATCTTGCTGTACGACACCGACCTGGTGCCGGTGGGCGACGACCAGCGCCAGCACATCGAGCTGTGCCGGGACATCGCCGAGCGCTTCAACCGGCGCTACGGCGAGACTTTCGTAGTGCCCGCCCATGTGATCCCCGAGGCGGGAGCCCGGGTGATGGATCTCCAGAATCCGGGCGACAAGATGTCCAAGTCGCTGGAGTCCGCTGGCACTGTGGCCGTGCTGGAGGAGCCCGACAGCGTGACCCGCAAGTTCAAACGAGCCGTGACCGACAGCGACAACGAGGTCCACTACGACCCCGGAAAGAAGCCGGGGGTGTCCAACCTGCTGGGCATCCTGGCATCGGCCACCGGGCGGACCCCGGAAGCGGTGGCCGATGACTATGCCCAGTACGGGCCGCTAAAGGCCGACACCGCCGAGGCAGTGAACGAGCTGCTCTCCCCCATACGGGAGCGGTACGCCGAGCTTTCGTCCGACCCCGCAGAGATCGCCCGGGTGCTGGCCGCCGGGGCCGAAAAGGCTCAGACGGTGGCGGCAGCCACCCTGAAGAGAGCCCGCGACAACGCGGGGCTCATCCCCCGTTCCCCCGCATAACCACAAACATCCACCTGAGGAGACCCGTGTCCGAGATCACCCCGTTCACCGTCGAAATCCCCGATGCCGCGCTGGAAGACCTTCGGCGCCGCCTGAGGGAGGCCCGCTGGCCCGACCAGATTCCCGGCGTCGGATGGGACTACGGCGCGGATATGGGCTACATCCAGGAGCTGGCCCGGTACTGGGCTGACGAGTACGACTGGCGGGCGGCAGAGGCCGAGATGAACGAGCTCGACCACTTCACCACCACCATCGACGGCCAGAACATTCACTTCATCCACCAGCGCTCCCCCCATCCCGACGCCTATCCCCTGGTCATCAGCCACGGATGGCCGGGATCGGTGGTGGAGTTCCTCGACATGATCGGTCCGCTGACCCACCCCGACGACCCGGCCGACGCCTTCCATGTGGTGGCCCCCTCGCTGCCCGGTTACGGCTTCTCGGGGCCGACTGCCGATCGGGGATGGGACACCGCCCGCACCGCCAAGGCGTTCGCCGAGCTGATGGCGCGGTTGGGATACGGACGCTATGGAGCCCAGGGGGGTGACTGGGGCTCGATGATCTCCCAGAACATCGGACGATACGACCCCGACCACTGCGAAGCCGTACATGTGAACTTCCTTTTCGCCACCGCCCCCGAGGGCGGGCCCGGCGAGCTCACCGAGGCCGAGCAGGCCGGTCTGGCCCGGGCCAACCTCTACTTCACCGAGGGGGCGGGCTACATGCAGATCCAGAGCACCAAGCCCCAGACCCTGGCCTACGGCCTGACCGACTCCGCCGTGGGCCAGCTGGCGTGGATCGCCGAGAAGTTCCTGGCCTGGACCGACAACAACGGCACCATCGAATCGGCGGTGAGCCGCGACCGCCTGCTCACCAATATCTCGCTGTATTGGTTCACCGCCACCGCGGGCTCTTCGGCCCGGATGTACTACGAGACGCTGCGCCCCGGCGGGGCTGGTTTGGGCGACCCTCTCGAAACCCCCCTGGGTATGGCCAGCTTTCCCATGGAGATCATGCAGGCCCCCCGGCACTGGCTGGACGACAACTACAACATCGTCCACTGGTCAGACATGGATGAGGGAGGCCACTTCGCGGCCATGGAGGAGCCCGAGGCCCTGGCCACCGACATCCGCGAGTTCTTCCGCCGCTTCCGGTAGTAAGCAATACGTCAGTATGAAGCTGCCGTCGCTGCCTCAGGGATTGGCCGCCAACGCGGCTCGGGGGGCGGGGCGGCTGTCGC
>VYEX01000059.1 GCA_009842675.1 Acidimicrobiia bacterium
AATCACGACCCGTTCTCGGGGAGTGCCGAGCCGTTCATGGCCACGCTGAAGCTGAATCTCATTTCGGCCTTTTGGACCAGCCAGGAAGCGCTTTCCCCAATGCGGGAGCAGGGGTATGGCCGCATCATCAACATCGGGTCGGGTGCCTCTAAGAGAGCGGCGGCCAGCGTGGGCTACACCGCAGCAAAGCACGGCTTGGTGGGTCTGACCAAGCAGTTGGCAATGGCCGCGGCACCGCATGGGATCACGGTTAACTGCCTTTGTCCGGGATGGACCAACACCGCGTTGGTGGACTTCGAAAAGCTGGCCGCGGCCAAGGGGGTCACCGCGGCCCAGGCCGAGGCCGACGCCCATTCCGACAGTGCTCAACGCCGGATCTTGGAGCCCGAGGAGCTGGCCCCAATGGCCGTGCTGCTGGCCTCAGAAGCGGGTGGGGGAATCACTGGACAAGTGATCAGCGTGGACGGAGGCTATCGCCTCTGATGCCAAGGTAGGACTACGGTAATGGTGGGCTACTGCGCGGAGTTGAACACATGGCTTTGATCACGGTCACCGAAGATCTGAGAGTCACACCGATAACCGGGGTCGTCGGCGCCTATGTGGAGGGCGTCGATCTGGTTCTGCACTTGGACGACCCGGCTTGGCATGAACGGCTGAAGGAACTGCTGTTCACCTATGGGGTGATCGCAATCCGAGATCAGAACCTCACCCCGGTCCAGCACAAGGCGATCGGCCACATCTTCGGATCGCTGCACACCCACCCGTTTGCGGTGAACATGCCCGAACATCCCGAGATCCTCATCCTGGATACCACCGAGATGACCAAAGTGCTGAAGTGGCACGCGGACGCGACATTTGAGGTTGCTCCTCCAATGGCATCGTTCCTGTACGCCTTCGAAGTGCCCCCGGTGGGGGGCGACACCCTCTTCACCAACGCCCAAGCGGCCTACGAGGCGCTGTCTCCGGAATGGCAGCAGCGACTGGAAGGGCTGCGGGCGGTTCACTCCAGCACCGCGACCTTTGGTCCACAAGGCACATACAAACGCCACTGGGACAAGCCCCGCCACGAGCATGCTGATGTGGACAACACGCACCCGGTGGTTCACACCCATCCTTTCAACGGGCGTCGAGGGCTCTACGTGAACTCACAGTTCACGGTGGCCATCGAGGGCATGGACCCTGCGGAAAGCCGCTGGCTCTTGGAGTTCCTGTGGGATCACATCGCCAGCATTCAGTTCCAGTGCCGAGTGCAGTGGGAGCCGGGCACCCTCACCATCTGGGACAACCGGGCCGTGCAGCATGCCGCCGTACCCGACTGGACCGAGGGACGCCGCCTTATGCATCGGGTCACCGTGAACGGTCCACCAATCGAGTAAACAGAGCCGCAGTGGAGATTGCGGCCTTCCAACAGCTTATGGAGGACCTGTATGGTCCCCAGGATCGGGAGCGGGGGGTTCCGGCAACAGTGGCCTGGCTGTGCGAGGAGCTGGGGGAGCTGGCCCAGGCGGTGCGCAAGGGCGATGATGCGGAGCGGTTGCACGAGCTGGGTGATGTGCTGGCGTGGTTGGCGTCGTTGGCCAATCAGTTAGATCTCAGCTTGGAAGAGGCGGCGTTGAGATATCGAGATAACCCGCCGCGGTAATGGGGTTGCCATCCTCCGGCGGAGTGGCGGGTCCTGTCAAAGGAGGGCTTCGGCGATTTGGATGGCGTTGAGGGCGGCGCCTTTGCGGAGGTTGTCGCCGGCGACGAAGAGGGATAGGCCGTGGGGGACGGTGGAGTCGACACGGATGCGGCCAACCATCGTGGAATCAATGCCCGCGGCGGCCAGGGGCGTGGGGGTTTCGTCGACCACAACGCCGGGAGCGGTCGTCAGCAGTTCGGAGGCCCGTTCGGGGCTTAGGGGGCGGTCGAACTCGGCGTTGATGGCCAGACAATGCCCGGTAAACACCGGTACCCGCACGCAGGTAGCGCTCACTGCCAGATCGGGCAGCTCCAGAATCTTGCGGCTCTCGTCGACCAACTTGCGCTCCTCAGAGGTCTCACCCGAGTCGTCATCGATCCAGGATCCGCACTCGGGAACCACATTGAATGCGATGGGAGCGGCAAAGACCGATGACGCCGGGAAAGAGACGGCCTGGCCGTCGTGAGTCAGCCCGATGGCGTCGTCAGCCACCTTGCGCACCTGCTCGTCCAGCTCGGCCACTCCGGCCAATCCGCCCCCCGAAACCGCCTGATACGACGAGATCACCATGCGTCTTAGTCCGGCTTCGACGGCCAGTGGTTTGAGCACCGGCATGGCCACCATCGTGGTGCAGTTGGGATTGGCCACGATCCCCTTGGGAATCTCAGCTAGCGCGTGGGCATTGACTTCCGGCACCACCAGGGGCACATCGGGATCCATGCGCCAGGCCGAGGAGTTGTCGATCACCGTGGCTCCGGCTTCGGCCACTCGAGGGGCCAGCTCCCGTGAGGTGCCGCCGCCTGCGGAGAACAGGGCGATTTCAACCCCGCGGTAGTCGGCAGTGGCGGCGTCTTCAACGACTAGTTCTTGATCTCGCCATGACATGGTGCGTCCGGCTGAGCGAGCCGAGGCCAACAGCCGCAGCTCGTCAACCGGGAAATCCCGCTCGGCCAACAGGCGGCGCATCACTCCGCCCACCTGGCCGGTGGCGCCCACAATGGCAACTCTCACGGCGAAAATCCTACTGCCGACAAGGCAGAAAACCGCGGTCGTTAACGGGAGAGTTCGAAGGCCTTGTGTAGCGCAGAAACAGCTGCGTCAGTCTGATCCTGGCGGATGACACAGCTGATCCGGATAGGAGAAGTGGAGATCATCTCGATGTTGATCTTCTCCTGAGCCAGCGTCTCGAACATGGTGGCGGCCACGCCGGGGTGGGACTTCATCCCGGCGCCCACCAGGCTGACCCGGGCGATCTTGCGATCAGCGGTCACGCCGGTCGCCCCGATCTCATCGGCCACTGTCTTGGTCAGCGATGCCGCCGTGTCGGCATCCCCATCGGGAACAGTGAACGAAATGTCGGTGACGCCGTGCTCGGAGGCGTTCTGCACGATCATGTCCACGTTTACGCCGGCGTCAGCCAGCTTGCGGAACATGGTGGCGGCCACTCCCGGCCTATCGGCCACGCCAGTGACAGTGATCTTCGCCTCCGACGTGTCGGGGGTGACCGACCGGATGATGGGTTGCTCCATGGAAGACTCCTCTTTGACCACCCAGGTGCCCTGCTCCCAGGTGAATGCGGATCGAATGTGCAGCTTGACTCCATAGTTCTGGGCGACTTCCACTGAGCGCATGGCCGGCTTGGGACAGCCCACTGCGGTCATTTCCAAGAGCTCGTCGAATGAGATGGAGCCCAGCTTGCGGGCATCGGGGCATACCCGGGGATCGGTGGTGAACACCCCGGGCACGTCGGTATAAAGCTCGCAGGCATCTGCCCTCAAAGTGTGGGCCAGCGCCACCGCCGTGGTGTCGGAACCACCCCGGCCCAAGAACGTCACGTCGTTCTCGGTACTGACCCCCTGCGATCCGGCCACCACCGGCACCCGGTTGGCGTCCAGCGCAGCCTGAACCCGGTCGGGGGTGATCTCCAGGATCTTGGCGTTGCCGTGATTGGTGTCGGTGATGAACCCGGCCTGGCTGCCGGTGAACGAATCGGCCGGCACCCCGAGGTCGTGCAGGGCCATGCAAACCAAAGCGCACGCTTTGCGCTCCCCAGCAGTAATGAGCATGTCCAGCTCCCGACCCGGCTGGGTGGTGGACACCGCCGAGGCCAGCGACAACAGCTCATCGGTCTCCCTGCCCATGGCGCTGATCACCAACACGACGTGATCGCCGCGATCCCGGCACCGACGCACATGGTCGGCCACCTCGCGGATGCGATCGGCATTGGCTACCGATGTGCCGCCGAACTTCTGAACGACCAAGGCCACGAACAAACGCTACCGGTCGATCGTAGGCACTCTTGTGGTTGTTATCCGAGTTTCTCGTGCTGGTAGGCACTTGGACGATTGCCATCGTAGATTTCAGGCGATGGCCACCGACAAGAGGCAGCGGCAGCGAGAGCGCAGACAGGTTGCGCAGCAGCGGGCCAAGGTAACCGAAAGCCGCGGTCGATTCCGCTCTAGGGGCGTGCGGGTCGCCCTGATCGCTGCGGTGATCGTGGTGGCGGTGGTGATCGTGTGGTGGTACTCGACAAGAGACGGCGGCAGCGACGACACCAGCGGGGACGTTGCGATCAGCGATACGACCCAAGGCGATGGCGCCGACGTAGCGCCGGGCGCCGGCGGCTTTCCCGACCTACCCCCGCCCCCGGGCCCCGGCGGCGAGCTGACCGGGGAAGTCACGCCTTGTCCCGATCCGACGGGCCCGGCGTTCCGAGTGACCTCGTTTGAATCGGCGCCAGCTCAATGCCTCGATCCCAACCTCAGCTACTCCGCCGTATTCGACACCAGCCTGGGACAGATCAGGGTGGCGCTTGACCAAGAGGCCAACCCTGAGGCGGTAAACGCATTCGCGGCGTTGGCCGGCTACGGCTACTACGACGGAACTGCCATTTTCTACTCCGATCCCAGCGGCGGCTACATCCAGGGCGGGTCGCCGCACACCAACAATGCCGACGATCCCGGGCCGGGTTTCACGGTGGCTGCCAGTGAGCCCGATGAGTATCGGCAGGGCCAGTTGCTGTGGTCGGGCGAAGGAGCCTCGACCGGACAGTTCCTCTTGTTGGCCTTCGACGAGTTCCTGCCGTCCCAACCGGTGTCGGGGCTCACCAGCCTGGGGCAGATTTCCGACGGCAGCTTGGCCGTGGTTCTCGATGCCCTGGTCCTTCATGTGGATAACCCCGACACCGCCTTTGGGGGGCGGCCTTCGGAGTCGGTCATCGTCAAATCCATTTCCATTCAATCCACCGACCCATCTCCTGAAGGGAGCATTGACTTGAGCGGATGTCCACCAGCTGACGGATCAGGACCACAGGTTCTCGATTTCGACGGCCCTCAGCCCACGTGCTTGGACGCGTCCAAGCAGTACACCGCGGTATTCGATACCACCGCAGGGGAGATGCGAATCGCCCTCGATATGGCTAACACGCCGATCACGGCGAACAACTTCGCGGTGTTGGCCCGATATCACTACTACGACAACACCCTGTTGTTCCGCACCGACCCCGGCATTGGCATCATCCAGGGCGGGGCGCCGCACACCAACTCGCCGTCGGACCCCGGACCGGGTTACACCATTCCAGATGAAGGCGCCGGTTTCACCTATGAGCCGGGTCAGATCGTGATGGCCCGCACCGCGGCGCCCAACAGCGCCAGCGCCCAGTTCTTCTTCGCGGTCAACGAGAACACCGCCCTGCTCAACAGTCAGGGCACCTATGTGGTGTTCGGCCAGATGGACGCCGAGAGCCTGGGAGTGGCCGAAGCCATTTTGGCCAGCCACGTTGACCAGCCCGGCAACCGGCTGGGAGGGGCGCCCGAGCCCCAGGTGATCGTCAACTCGGTAACCATCGAAGAAACTGGGTAACCCCCAACCCTGGCTTTGCCAGGTGGGGCAGAGTATTGGGGTGAGGCTTGTCCCCGAGCCCAGCCAGTGGGAGTTCCCCCCTGCGGAGACGGCCGACGAGCACGGGTTGGTGGCAGTGGGCGCCGATCTCGCGCCCGGCACGCTGCTGGCGGCTTACCAATCCGGATTGTTCCCCATGCCGCTGGGGCGCACCGACAAGCTGGGATGGTGGTCGCCCGATCCCCGCGGGGTGATACCGCTCGACGAATTGCGGGTCACCCGGTCGCTGCGCCGCTCGCTGCGCCGCTATCGGATCACCGCTGATGTCGCCTTCGCCGACGTGATCGACGCTTGTCGCACCATCGAACGACCCCACGGCTGGATATCGCCAGATATCCGGGATGCGTATGTACGACTGCACCGCTTGGGATGGGCTCACAGTGTGGAGGCTTGGTCGGAGGATGGGGAGTTGGTGGGCGGGCTCTACGGGGTGTCTATTGGTGGGCTGTTCGCCGGAGAATCGATGTTCCACGTCGACCGGGACGCGTCCAAGGTGGCACTGGTGTCTCTGGTGGGGAGGTTGAATCACGGCGGTGTTCCCCGGCTGCTGGATGTGCAGTGGGCGACGGAGCACATGGCCAGCCTGGGGGCGGTGGAAATTGCTCGGAGTGAGTACTTAGCCCGGTTGAAATTGGCGGTGAAGCAGCCGTCGGCCCCTTGGCCTCGTTAGGGAAGACGAGTTACTTGGTCGCCGGTGTGGATGGGGCCGGGGTGGATGACTCGGGCGTTGATGCCGCGGAGATTGAGGGCGCGGCCGGTAGGAGAGTTGACGAATCGCAGGGCGTCGAGGCCGAACCGAGACGAGAACTTGCCACAGCCGGTGTGGGGTTCGGCGGTGACCTCGATGACCGCTTCGCCCAGGGCGAGGCGGGTGCCCGGAGGCAAAGTCTCAGTGCTGATGTCGAGATCGATGTAGAGCTGGTCGCCCGCGAGAGCCCAACGGTTGATAGGCCCCGCCACCGCGGCCGCGGCCCGGGCGTTCATGATGTTGAGTTGCGCGTCGAGCAGTGGGCCCCCGTCAGGAGACTTTGAGGATCCTCGCTGATTCCAGGTGTCGCCCACGAGACCCTCCTCCAAGCTGAGCGTCCCAGAATCCAACACCTCACGCTCGTCTACTGCCGGACGGCGCACGATTAATTCCAGGGTGCCATTGTCGGCCGGGGCCTGACGGATATTGGAAAGGGAGGCTTCCAGCTCTTCGGGAGTGCGATGGTGAGCGGAATCAGCGGTCATCGTTTCAGGGTCTGCCGCTGACGGCGGGTCGTGGCCGGCGTAGTCCACCAGCGTCCGCTGAACCGCCAGCGAGGGGCGGCGGATGCTGATGGCTCTGCTGCTACTGGACGGGGCCAGAGAGCCTCATAGGCGGCCAAAATGGCAGCCACTTCGGATTCAGAGGGCTGCGGGGTGATCTGAATGAGGCTCATGGGGCTGTTCTAGCTGGTCTTATGGGTCTGGCCAGAGTGATTTTCCGACGGTGGAGATTAGAGAGGAATAACGCCGTGCTTTCGGGGCAGCAGCTCCTCGCGCTTGGATCGAAGCATCTCGAAACCGGAGATCACGAGACGGCGGGTGTCGGTCGGATCGATGACGTCGTCGATGTAGCCCCGCTCGGCGGCGATGTAGGGGTTGGCGTACCGCTCGGTGTAGTCGTCCACCAGCTCGGCTCGCCGGGCGACTGGATCGGCAGCCGACTGGAGTTCGCGGCGATGGATGATCTCCACCGCCCCTTGCGGTCCCATTACAGCCAGTTCGGCTGCCGGCCAGGCGAAGGAAAGATCAGAGCCCACTGACTTGGAGTCCATCACCACGTAGGCCCCGCCGTAGGCCTTGCGGGTGATGACCTGGATACGGGGCACGGTCGCTTCGCAGTAGGCGTACAGCAGCTTGGCCCCGTGTCGGATGATGCCACCGTGCTCCTGGTCGACGCCGGGCAGAAAGCCAGGGACGTCCACGAAGGTCAGCAGCGGGATGTTGAAGGCGTCGCAAGTCCGCACGAATCGGGCTGCCTTGGACGACGACTCGATGTCCAGAACGCCGGCCAACACCATGGGCTGGTTTCCCACCACGCCGACGGTGTAGCCGTTCAGCCGGGCGAAGCCGCACACGATCGACTGGGCCCAGTGAGCGTGGTATTCCATGAACTCCCCGTCGTCCACCACCGCTTGGATCACCGTGCGCATGTCGTAGGGCAGGTTGGGGCTGTCGGGCATGATGTCCCGCAGCTCGGGAGTCAACCGCTCGGGATCGTCGGTGGCGGCGACCTGCGGGGGCTCCTCAAGATTGTTGGCCGGCAGGTGGCTGATCAAGAACCGGACTTCGTCGAGCACCTCTTCCTCGGTCGGACCCACAAAGGTGGCCACGCCCGACTTGGTGGAGTGGGAGCGGGCCCCGCCCAGCTCCTCCAGAGTCACCTCTTCTCCGGTGACCGTCTTCACAACGTCGGGACCGGTGATGAACATGTGAGACTTCTCCGCCACCATGAACACGAAATCGGTCATGGCCGGGCTGTACACCGCTCCCCCGGCACACGGTCCGAGGATCACGCTGATCTGGGGGATTACCCCAGACGACTTGACGTTGCGGTGGAAGATTCCGCCGTAGGAATCGAGCGACACAACGCCTTCCTGGATGCGGGCTCCGGCACCGTCGTTGAGGCCGATCATGGGGGCGCCCACCGACAAGGCCAAGTCCATCACCTTGTGGATCTTCTCGGCGAACACCTCTCCCAGCGCTCCGCCGAACACGGTGAAGTCCTGGGCGAATAGAAAAACCTTGCGGCCGTCGATGGTGCCCCAACCGGTGATCACTCCGTCTGTGTAGGGCCGCTCCTCGATCCCGCTGTCCAGCGCCCGATGGCGGGCCAGCATGTCGAGCTCGTGGAAGGATCCGTCGTCGAGCAGGTACTCGATGCGTTCCCGGGCCAGCATTTTGCCCTTCTCGTGCTGACGGTCGACCGCCCGCTGGGGGCCGGCATGGAGGGCCTCGTGCTTGCGACGCTCCAAGTCGTTGAGGCGGTCCTTCATCGAGTGCTCGGCCATTGTCGTGACAGGCTACATGGGGTTCGGGTCGGTAGCCTCACTCTTGTGACTATGGAAACTGGGGAAGCGCAGCGGCGGGTGGCGGTGTTTTGCAGCTCGTCGCTGGGCAATGAGCCGGCTTATGCGGAATTGGCCGCCGATTTGGGGCGGCGGTTGGCTGACGAGGGCATTGGGGTGGTGTTCGGCGGCGGGCGGATCGGGCTTATGGGGGTCATGGCCGATGCGGTGATGGCCGCGGGCGGTGAGGTTATCGGGGTCATCCCCAATTTCTTGGACGAAATCGAAGTGGCCCACCAGGGGTTGACCGAGCTCCACCTTGTCAACGACATGCACGAGCGCAAACAGCTCATGTACTCGCTGTCGGACGGCTTTTGTGCGCTTCCCGGCGGGCTAGGCACGATGGAGGAGCTGTTCGAAGCAGCCACATGGACCCAGCTAGGACTGCACGAAGGTGGGCGGTACAAGCCGGTGGTACTGTTGGACGAGGACGGGTTCTGGAAGACGCTGGCCGAGTTTCACGCCGGGCTGGTCGAGAACGGATTTGTAAAGCCCGACAAGGCGAAGATCATCCAGCGGGCCGGTTCGATTGACCAGGCCTTGGAGTTGCTCTATCAGTCGTCGAGTTGAGCTGTGAGCCCTTCCACTGCCTCAATGAATTCCTCAACGAGGTTGTAGACCACCTGGCGGGTGGGGAGGGATTGGTTCATAGCACCCACGATTTGGCCGACGAAGTAGTTGGTCAGCTTCTCGGCACCGCTGCCGGGGTGGTGGGCAACCCGGTCGATGCGGCGGCGGGGCTCGCCGGTCAGCATGATCTGAAGCGGCATAGGGAGAGGGTCGGGAGTATCGGCCCGGTTCCATTCCTCGGTCCAGGCCGAGCGCAGCATTCGGGCCGGCTTGCCGGTGATAGTGCGGGACCGCTCAGTGTCGGACGATCCGGCAGCCAGGAACTTCTGCTTGACCGCGGGATGGGTTTCGGCCTCCTCGGTAGTAAGCCACACTGAGCCGCACCACGCCCCTTGGGCGCCCAATGCCATGGCTGCGGCCATTTGGCGCCCTCGGCCAATGCCCCCGGCGCCCAATACCGGCACCGGAGCTACCGCATCCACCACCTCGGGGATGAGCACCATGGAGCCCACCTCTCCAGTGTGTCCGCCGGCCTCGTATCCCTGAGCGACAATAAGGTCGACGCCCGCGGCCACATGGCGCTCGGCGTGGGCGGCCCGGCCAGCTAGGGCAGCCACCTTGGCCCCGGCAGCGTGGCCCTGGGTGATCATCTCGGGGGGAGGCGGACCCAGCGCGTTAGCCACCAATGCGGGCTCGTAGGCCAAGGCGATCTCGAGTTGGCGCCCAGCGCGCCGGCCCGACAGCGGGGCGGCGGGACCCCAGTCCCGCGGGTCGCTGTCGTCGAGCGGCAGCGGCGGCACGTCGTAGCGCTCGAGCATCTCGTCGAGAAATTGACGATGCTCATTGGGGATGAGTGAGTTGGCCTGTTCGACATCCAGCCCGCCCTGTTCGACACCTTCGTAACGGGCGGGAACCACAAGATCGACGCCGAAGGGACGGTTGCCGACCTGCTCCCGGATCCAGGCCAGGTCAGTTTCCAGATCGTCCTCGGTGTGTCCGACAACGCCCAGCACGCCCAATCCGCCGGCCCGGCTGACCTCGGCAGCCACATCGCGACAGTGGGTAAAGGCGAGGATCGGAAACTCGATGCCAAACATCTCGGTGACCGCGGTTCGCATGGGTGGTTATTCCTCTCAGTCTTGCCCGATTCGGGCCTTCGATTTCTCAGCTCGCTCGATCAGGTGCTCGCCACCCATTCTGCCCATCAACTCAGGGAATTCGGAAGTGGGGCCCATCCAGCGCAACTCGTCCAGGCGATCGAAAGTAGGGGCATCGTCGGCGATGGTAGCCACCGTCCGAAATAGCAAGGCCAGCTCCCGGTTCTCAGACAGGGTGGCGGCGAGCTTGGCCGAGCCCCGCACACTTACCTCCCACTGGCCGACGGCGTCGGGGATGTTCTCCAAATGGCGATAGTGGGACAAGACCGTCGCGGTGGAGCGGGCTCCCCAGCCGGGTAGTCCGGGGAAGCCGTCGGCGGTGTCGCCCACCAGGGCCAGATAGTCGGGTATGGATTCGGGGAGCACTCCGAATTTGTCCACCACCCCATCGTGGTCGATGAGCTTCTGCTGGCGGCGGTCGTACTGAACAATGCGCCCGTCGGCGGTAACGCACTGGGCCAGGTCTTTGTCGGGGGTGCAGATCAGCACCTGCTCCACATTCAGGTCGAGGGCGGCTTTGCGGGCCGCAGCCCCCAGAGCATCGTCGGCCTCGTGCTCGACCATGGGCCAGACGCAGAATCCGGCCGCGGCCAAGGCCTCTTCGACCAAGGGGAATTGGCCCATCAACTCCGGGGGCACTCCCTCGCCGGTCTTGTAGCCGGGCCACAATTCGTTGCGGAACGACTCGATCACCTGGTCGGTGGCCACTCCAACGTGGGTGGCCCCGTCGTCGATCAGCTGGAGCATGCTGTGGACCACTCCCCGGGCCGCTCCATGCTCAGGATCGCGGTTGCCAGGCGAGAAGTGGTAGCGGAACAGCTCGTATGTGCCATCGACCAGGTGAACCCGCACATCCTGACCGTATCCTGTGAATCGGTATCCGACAGGTTGAGCGGTATGGCGGTTGACGCCCTGACCGTAACCTGTTCGGCAGCGGAAACGAACGGATGAAAGGGAAGCAATGAGCAACACGGTGATCTTGGCCGGGGCCCGTACGCCGATTGGGAAGATGTCTGGAGGCCTGGCGTCTTTCCGAGGCTCGGAGCTGGGGGCACTGGCCATTCGGGCGGCGCTGGACCGCGCCGGCGTGGCACCCGAGCAGGTGGACTACGTGTTCATGGGGCAGGTTCTGTTGGCCGGAGAGGGCCAGGCCACGGCCCGCCAGGCGGCGGTGGGAGCGGGCATTCCCATGACGGTGCCGGCCACCACGGTGAACAAGGTGTGCCTGTCGGGGATCAACACCGTCTATTTGGCCCACCAGATGATCTCGGCCGGCGATGCCGAGATCGTGGTGGCCGGGGGCATGGAGTCGATGACCAAGGCCCCCTATCTGCTCACCCGGGCCCGAGAGGGATATCGCCTGGGCGACGGTGATTTGGTGGACTCCATGATGTACGACGGGCTGTTCTGCGCCTTCGACCAATGCGCCATGGGAACCGGAACCGAGAAGTACGCGGCGTCGAGCGGGCTAGACCGCGAACCCCAGGACGCCTTTTCCGCGCAGTCGCACCAGCGAGCTGCGGCCGGGGCAGACGCGGGCTTGTTCGACGACGAGCTGGTGGCGGTGGAGGTGCCCCAGCGCCGAGGCGACCCGGTGTCGGTATCGGCCGACGAAGGGGTGCGCCTGGAGGCCACCGCCGAGTCTCTAGGCCGGTTGCGCCCGGCGTTCGCCGAGTCGGGCAATATCACTGCGGGCAACGCCTCGCAGATTTCCGACGGGGCCAGCGCGCTGGTGGTGGCCAGCCGGGAGCGAGCGGAACAGCTCGGCGTGGAGCCGCTGGGAACGTATGCGGGCTACGGGCAGGTGGCCGGGCCTGATCCCTCGCTGCTCACCCAGCCGTCTCGGGCCATATTCCAGGCGCTCAAGTCGTCGGATATGAGCCTGGGTGACGTGGACCTGTTCGAGATCAATGAGGCGTTCGCCGCAGTGGCGGTGGCGTCGATGGCCGATCTGGGGATTTCAGACGATGTGGTGAACGTCAACGGGGGCGCCATCGCCCTCGGACATCCCATCGGAGCCAGCGGAAACCGCATTGTGCTCACCCTGTTGCACGAGCTTCGCCGCCGAGGCGGCGGAACCGGGGCAGCCGCCTTGTGCGGGGGCGGTGGCCAGGGAGACGCCCTGCTGGTTCAAGTTTGATTGTTACAGACGCAGTATGACTTGACTTTGTTCCGTCATTTTTGTAATGTAATCGCAACAAACAAGCACCGCCTTATGCGTGCCGGTTCCCAATGCCCCCCGCCCGGCCCGCTAAGGCGGTGTCTTGCGTTTGACGGGCAGTCGACTCAGCCGGAGAGGCTCTGACCTCAAGGGAGATGAAGGGCCCTTTAGTGCCGTGAGGGCTCAGCTGGCGGAGATGCGCTGGCGTCCCTCCAGAGCCCGGCTGAGGGTGAGTTCGTCGGCGTATTCCAGGTCGCCGCCCACCGGAAGACCGCTGGCGATGCGGGTGACGGCCACTCCGAGGGGCTCGATGAGTCGGGCCAAGTACATGGCAGTGGCCTCGCCCTCGATGTTGGGGTTGGTGCAGCAGATGACCTCGGTCACGTTCTCGTCGTCGATGCGGGCCAGCAGCTCCTTGACCCGGAGCTGATCGGGGCCGATGCCCTCGATGGGATTGATGGCGCCGCCGAGCACGTGGTAGCGGCCCCGGAATTCTCGGGTCTTTTCCAAGGCCACGATGTCGCGGGGCTCTTCCACCACGCACAAAATGGCTGGGTCGCGCCGGTGGTCGGCGCACAGCTCGCACTCGGCGTGCTCGCTGATGTTGAAGCACCGCTGGCAGAACCTGACTCTTGCTTTGGCCTCCTTGATGGCCTCGGCCAGCTTCAAGGCGTCTTGCTCGGACGCCTTCAGAAGATGGAAGGCGATGCGCTGGGCCGATTTCGGGCCTATGCCCGGCAGACGGCCCAATTCGTCGATGAGCACTTGAACCGGGGCGGTGTAGACGCTGCTCATGCTCGGTCCGTCGATTCCTACCGCCTAGGCCCTACTGCCCAGAGCCCTGTTGCCCAGAGCCTGGTTGAACCGCGGCCGCTGGCGGTTCGATGGAGACCAACTCAGAGTCCGGGAACGCCGCCATAAGGTTGGAGATGGCCTCTTGGGCGACGGTCTCCTCGTCCATGAGCTCGTCGGGGTCGATTGCCTCGGGTTCATCGTGGGCGGGGCGCGACGGAACCGGTTGAAGGTCAGGAGGCGATGCTGTGCTGTCGTCGTCGATGGCCAGGCGCAGCGGCACTGGCCGTCCGAAGTGCTCTTGAAGCGCGTCGTCTACTGCTTCGCGGACTTCATCGCAGCGGTCGATTTGGATTTGGCTGGGCAAGGCGAACACCGCGCTGTGGGAGTCGTTGGCCAAAAAGCGCCCGACCTGGAATCGAACTCTGGCCTTGTTGGAGAGGCTGGCCAAAATGGTGTCTCCCCACGCCAGAACGATCTCCTCTCGAGAAGGCAGCGGCTCGCCGGTCTCTGCGGCGCCAGTGCTGGTCTCAGAGGTTGAAACGGCCTCGGAGCCCTCGGGGTTGGCCGTCCGAGTGGCAGTTGCCGTTCCCGCCCGCACTGCTCCCAATGTGGGCCGCGGGCTCCGATCGGGGGATTGGGCAGCTTCGGATTCGGAGTCTTGGACGGCAGGGGCAGTCGAACTCGCCTCGGTCTCGGATTGCTTGGCCTGGATCTGGGCGATGGCGGCTCGGGCCCGCTCGTGTCCGCTGGTGGGGCCGGGAGTCCGCCGGTCCGTAGGCGAAGTCTCGGCGGCAGGGGCCGGGTTGTCGCGGTCCGAGGCCCCGGCCGACGCAGGCGGCCCGTGGCGTTCCAATCGCTCAACGCGCTCTAACAGGGCGGCGATGTCGGTGTCCAGATCGCGGCGGGTGAGCCGTCCTAGGGCCACCTCCAAGTTCACCCGGGGATCGGGAGCCTGGCGCATGTCCACCAAAGCGGTGCCCAACAACTCGAGCGCCCGGGTGAGCCCGGCCGGAGGGATCAGCGCCGCTGTGGCTCGGGCGCTCTCCTGCTGGGCGTCGGTGAGATGGCTGAGATCGGCGCCCATCGCGGACAGAAAGGCATTGCGGAGCCGGTCGAGAACTGCCTCTCCGATTATCCGGGGCTCGCGTCCCGATCGCAGGGCATCGTGTACCGCCACAAACGCGGGACCGTAGTCCTGGCCGCCCAGGGCGTCGATGACGGCGTCCACAGCGTCGAGCCGATCGGCCACCCCGCCGGCGGCCGCTATCTGGTCGAGGGCCGACAGCGTGTCCCGGGCCGATCCAGCCCCCCGGTGTACGGCATGGTCGATGGCATCGTCGCCCACCTCCAGCCCGGCTTGCTCGACTACCCAGCGGGCGTGGTCGGCCAGCACGTCGCCGTCGATGAGGTTGAACTCCAAGTGCTGGGTGCGGCTGCGGATGGTGGGCACCACTTTGTGGGGCTCGGTGGTGCACAGCACGAACACCACATGGTCGGGGGGCTCCTCGAGGGTCTTCAGCAGGGCGTTCTCGGCGCCGGGGGTGAGCATGTGGACCTCGTCGAGCACATACACCTTGGCCTTGCCGGGAGAGCCCATCGCCACCCGGGAGATGAGGTCGCGGACATCGTCCACCTTGTTGTTGGAGGCGGCGTCCAACTCGATGAGGTCGTAGGAGGCGTTGTTGGCAATGTCCAGGCACGACTGGCACTGGCCGCAGGGCTCGCCGTCGCTGCTCAAGTCGGTGCAATTGAGGGCTTTGGCCAGGATGCGGGCCGTGCTGGTCTTGCCGGTGCCCCGCGGCCCGCTGAACAGGTAGGCGTGGCCGACCCGCCCCTGTTGGACCGCGTTTTGCAGCGCTCGAACGACGGGCTCCTGCCCCCGCAGCTCCGCGAAGCAGCCCGGCCGATACCGTCGATAAAGCGCCTGTAGGGCCATTGCGCCGACTTTACTCAGGCTGAGTGACAATGAGGCTCAGACAAGCAGAATCAGTGGGGCAGAACCAGTTGGGCCGTGTGATCCCGGTCTCGAAAGTGATGGCCAGGCGGTCTGCGGCACACCCCAGGATCCGCTGAGAGCTGCTGCCTCCCGGCCCTGACTCGGTTCACGGGCTGGCGTTGCACAGGACCCGACCATCACATTCCAAACCGGGCACACGGCCCAGATGGCAACAGGATAGCGGCAACTGGTTCAGGTCTGCCCGCCGGGTTGCGGTAAATTTCGGTGCTCCAGGAGGGGTGCGAGAGCGGCCGAATCGGCACGCTTGGAAAGCGTGTGTGGCGCAAGTCACCGTGGGTTCGAATCCCACCCCCTCCGCCAGACAAGAGGAGGTATATTGCCTCTGGCCAGCGCTTATGCGAGCCTGCGGGCGGCATGTTGTCCACTTTGTTGTCACTCTTGGCCTCGGGAAGCGCATTTGTTGGCGACCCGGCCAGCAGCAGCCCCGATTCCAGGCTGGTGGCCGACCCACCGGATCACCTGCATGCGACGAACGGGAATGCAGACAGTGGGTGATCCTCGTTTCCACAACCGGCCCCAGCTCCATCCCCGTCCCATGCGCCTGCTGCCAGCGCGCCGCGGTCCTCCCGCCGGTCCACTGCCGACGGCACCGACCGCCGATTCCTCTGAGCTGGTCCCGGCAGTCTCCCGGCTTCGCCGAAACGACCAATCCGGCCCATTCAGGGCCAATGGCAAATCCCAGCTCAATGGCCACAGGCAGGCGGCCAGGCCGCAGCAGAGAGAAGACCAGTATAGCCTGACCCTACAGCGCGGCGTTCCAGCGACGCTGGACGTGTTGGCAGGCCCGGACCCCGCCTGCTTGTCGCCGAAGTCCCGATGAGCCGATTGACATAAGTCCGTGACTATGGGTCAGGCGGATCGACTGACTCCGAGATAGGCCTCTTGCAGGTCGGGGCGTGCGGCGAACTCGTTAGTTGGCATGTCGGCTGCGATCTCGCCCCGGTCCATGACCAAGACCCGGCCGGACAATCGCACTGCCACGTTGAGGTTCTGCTCCACAACCAGGATTCCCATGGATGAGGCGGCGATCAGGCTGTCGCATGCTTCGACCAGGCTGTCGATGATCACGGGGGCAAGGCCCTCGGAGGGCTCGTCCATGATGAGCAGTCTTGGCCCCATCGACACTGCCCTGGCAATGGCGAGCATCTGCTGTTCGCCTCCCGACAGGTTCTTGGCGAGGCTCGACCGCCTGGCTTTCAGGGCGGGAAGGATCTCGAACAACCGCTCCATGGGCCATTCGGGAGATGTGCGCCTGCCCTGCATGGCGAAGTGCTCCTCCACGGTGAGGCTGTTGAACACCCGGCGTCCCTGGGGCACGTATCCCACCCCGGCACGGCCGATCTGGCGAGGACGGAGGCCGAGGATGTCCCTACCTTCGAAGCGAATGGTGCCCCGGGTATTGCGGTGCAGCCCCGTGATTGCCTGGCAGAAGGTGGTCTTGCCGGCGCCATTGCGCCCTACGATGGCCAGCCGCTCTCTTCCCATGGAGAATTTGACGGCGCGCAGAACCTGGGCCGTCCCGTACGCGGCGTGCGTGACGTCCACGTCAAGCAGCGGCGGGGCGGCTCTCATCGGCCTGACCCCTGTTGTTGGCCGTGCTGTTCGCCGAGATAGACAGCCCGCACAATCGGGTCGGCTTCGATCTCCTCGGGCTTGCCTTCGGCGATGAGCCGGCCGGATTCCAGCACCAGCACCCGGTCGGCCACGGTCAGCGCCACATCCATGTCGTGCTCCACCAGCACCACGGCGACGGAGGTGTCCAAGCTGAGCAGCAAGTCGGTGAGCTGCTCCCGCTCAGCGGGAGAGAGCCCCGCGGCGGGCTCGTCCAAAAGGATGATGTGGGGGTCTGTGGCCAGGGCCATGGCCACTTCGAGCTGCCTGAGTCCGCCGTGGCTGAGCTGGCTTGCCGCATGGTCTATCCGGCCTTCCAGCCCCACCCTCGCCGCGAAAGCCAGGGCGGCTTCGGCCATCTGGGCTCGGCGGCTGTTTTGTGGCCACAGAGAAAGTCGTCCCCGGCCCGGCCCCCGATGCGCGAGGGCAAGGTGCTCCCTCACGGTTAGGTCGGTGAACACCGACGACGTTTGATAGGTGCGGGCCAGTCCGCGACGCACCCGGTGGTGCAGTGCCAGCCCGGTGACGTCTTTGCCCCGGAGGAAGACCTTGCCCGAGTCCGCCGATAGGTCTCCGCACACAAGGTTGAACAGGGTGGACTTTCCGGCGCCGTTTGGTCCGAGGATGGCGAGGCGCTCCCCAGCGGCGAGCGTGAAGCTGACTTGGTCTACGGCGGTGAGGCCGCCGAAGGACCGCGAGACCGCAACAACCCGGAGGGGGAAAGGAGTTGGGTTCGTTCGCTGGTCGGAGTCAGCCGGCTGCATGCTGGGGAGCGCCTAGCCTTCAGCCGCAGGGGGGATTGTCCCTGCTGAAGCTGCCCTTGGCGATGTACTCGTCGCGGTCGAAGCCGAGGGTGCCATTCACCTGGGGCAGGGTGTCGATGGTGACCTGGGCACCGTCTTGCACCTCTCGCAGATAGATGTCCACTACCGCTTGGCGGTTGTCGTCGAGATAGACGGGGCCGATCGGCGTGTCCCACCTCAGTTCGGCAAGAGCCGCTTGGAAGGCCTGGCTGCCGTCAGTGAGGTCCCCGCCTACCGCTTCAAGGGCTGCCAGAGCCGACTTGGTCGCCACGTAGTAGTAGACGTTGAAGATGTTGGGCGTCTGACCGGGAAACACCTCGTCAAGCCGGGCGGCAAAGGCGTCGAAGTCGGCCAAGCCGGAATCGTCCACCACCGGCCCCGACGAGATCAGGCCCTCGGCGCGGTCGCCCAGCTCGGTGAGGACGGACTGGTCCACCGCTGTTGGACCGGCGATGAGCGGGATCACCTGTCCGGTGAAGTCGTCGTATTGCTTGACGAAGTTGATGGCGTCGGTGCCCCCCATGGCGAAGAACACGGCGTCCACGTCGTCGGGGATTTGAGCGATGAACGACGAGTAGTCCTGTGTGCCCAGCGGCACCCAGATCCGGTCGGTCACCGTCCCTCCCGCGGCGCAGAACTCGGTGAGCACAGCACCCACCTGGTCGTAGGGATATGAGTAGTCCTCGGCGATCGTGGCGATGCGGCGATGGCCGAGCTCCTCGTAGGCATAGGTGCCCACGCCATAGCTCCACATGGCGCCGTCAGCGCCGAACCGGAACACGTTGGGCGCCGGATCACGCAGGGTCAGGTCCTGGGAAGCGGAAGTTCCGTTGACCAGAGTCACTTCCGGTATGTCGCGGATGTAGTCCTTCAGCGCTAGGCCTTCGTCGCCCGAGAGCGGGCCGATGATGATGTCGGCGTTGTCCTGCTCGACCATCTTGCGGGTGGCTTCCACCGCCACATCGGGCGTGGCATCCGACCCCTCGATCACCAGGCGGATGGGCACGCCGGCCACAGAGGCGCCGGAGACGCCGTCTCGGGTACCGCTGCCGTCGAGCTGGCCGCCCCATTCCAGCAGCGCCAGCTTCACTCCGTGCATGGAGAAATCTCCGAGACCGGCAAAGGGTCCGTCGAGGGTGGAGATCGCACCGATGGTGATCTCCTCGGTCCTCGGTGCCGGCTCGCTGACCTCTTCGGCGGGCTCCGCGGTGGCCGCTGGTTCGCTGGCGGGGGCAGCCGTGGCCGCGGCGGTGGCCGCGGCTGTCGCCTGCACAGCCGGCAAGGGGTCATCGGCGCTGTCGTCATCGTTGCCGCAGGCCGCGATGACGAGGCAGAAGACTGCCAGGAAGGTCACAAGCCGCCGGAACGGCTTGAAATTGCGTGGTCGCATGGTGGTATTCCTTTCGTTGGTTGGGGTCGCGGCAGAGCGCTGGAGACCCGGTTTGCACGAGCCGGCGGTCATGTTCAGACCACCGCCTCTTTTTCGGAGGCCAGGCGCTGGCCGCCGAAAAACTTGAGCGCTTTGTGCGCTTGCGATTTTGCGTTGATGAATATGCCGAGCAGGCCGTGACGGGAGATGAGCACGATCACCATGAAAACAGCGCCGACCAGGGTCTCGGTGCGGTTGGTGAACTCGTTGGCGTAATTGCGAAGCAGGGTGACCACGAGCGCTCCAAGGAACGCCCCCTCCAGGTGGATCGTGCCGCCTATGGTCACCACGATGAGGAGTTCGATGATCCGGGTGAGGTCGATCGACCCCGGCGAGATCGCCCCGTTGTACCAAACCGAAATGACGCCTCCGATGCCCGCGGAGAAACCGGCCACCGCGAAGGCGGAGACGGTGGTGGCCGCCGTGCTGTAGCCCAGGGCTTGGAGCCTCCTTCTGTTGTCACGCAACCCTCGATAAGCCAGCCCAGCCGGGGTCCGGGTCACGAAGCGCAGCAAGGCCACCACCGCCACGGCGGCCACCGCGGTCACGTAGAACAGGGGTTCGCGCTCGCCGAGGTCGGCGCCCAAGATGATCGGAGCGTCGAACCCGTTGAACCCGGTGTGCCCTCTGGTGATCGGCTGGTACTGCTGGGCGAAGAAGAAGCCGAACACGCCTATAGCCAGGGTGAGCATCATCAGGTAGAGGCCAGACGAGCGCTGGCTGATGACGCCGATGACGAGCCCCGACACGGGGCCGGCGAAAGCGGCGGCGGCCACCGCGGCCCAGATGCTGAGGCCGTGGTCGAGCACGAGAATGGCCATGAGATAGCCCGAGGTGCCGAACACCGCCGTCTGCGCCAGCGATATCAGCCCGGCCTGTCCGATCAGAAACGCCAGGCTGGTGCCGGCAATCCCCAGCCAGAGAGACTTGATCACGATTTGGAGGAGGACGAAGTCTGACACCAGAGCGGGAGTGGCCGCGATAGCCGCCCCCAGCAGCAGCAAAAGGGCGCAGCTGGCCAACAAGCGGCCGGACGCGGAGTGCCTAAGCGCTTGCATCAGCAGCCCCTCCCATCAGGCCGTGCGGGCGCAGCACCAAAATGGCGGTGAGCATGCCGAAGGTGATCAGCACGCTCAGCACCGGGTGGTGCGTTTGGGCGAAGGCCTCGACTAGGCCCACGATGACCGATGCGGCCCCGGCCCCCCTCAGGCTGCCCAGGCCGCCGGCGATCACCACGATGAGCGAGGCCAGCAGGATGCGGTTGTCCTCGCCTTGAGCCAACGACAGATAGGTGCCGCCTGCGGCGCCTGCGATCCCGGCGAGCGCTCCGGCCAGCGCGAATACCGAGGCGAGTACCAGCGGCACGCGGATGCCGAGGACGGACACCATTTCGGGGTCGTCCACCCCGGCTCGGATCAGCATTCCGAGCCTCGTCTTGTAGAGCAGCACCCACAGCAACAAGCCCGCCAACAAGGCGAGCGCCACCACTGCCAGCCTGAACTTGGGATACAGCAGGGTCGATCCCGGCAGGTCGATGGAGCCGGTCAGAAATGAGGGCGGGTCGAGATCGGTCGGTATCCCGCCCCAGGTGGCCAGAACCTGGTCGGCGATGACGATGGTCGCGCCCAGGGTGAGCATCGTCTCGCGCAGCCCGTCGCCGCGCAGCAGCCGCAGAACAAGGTACAGCACAACGCTGACGCCCCCGGCGAACAGGGCGCCCAGCAGCGCAGCCAGAAACCAATTGCCGGTTGTCCTCTGCACGGAGAGGGCTCCGTAGCCCCCGAGGAGGTAGATGCCCCCATGGGCCAGGTTCGTCACTCGGGCCAGCCCGAACACGAGCGTGAACCCGCTGGCCATGAGAAAGTACAACCCGGCGGCGGTCAGCCCGTTTAGAAGCACGAGCAGCGACCGGTCGCCGATCTCAACCGATTTCGACACCGCGTAGTAGGCCAACAACGCGGCCACACCCACTCCGAGTGCCCTTCGGGCCATGGAGTGCTGCGAAAACCTCGAAAGCCGGCCCCACACGAGGGCTGCGTTGAAATCAGGCTGCAGCGGCCCGTCGGCCGATGCGGCTGGCACGGAGGAACGGTGCATGGGCAAGCTCCCCGTTTAGAGGTGCTGCTCCTCGGTCAGGGCCGCGGCATAGTCGGCAAGGTGCTCCTCGGAGGCAGTAGGCAGCAGAGGGAAGTCCCACCATCCGACAACCTCGGCGGCCGCTATCGAGTTGTCCCTGGTGATCATGGTCTCGACCACCGCAGGCTCCCCGCACTGGATGGCCCTTTGGAGTACCGAGTGGAGGTTCTCCGGTGAGGCGACCTTCCACGTTTGTCCGATGCCGAAGGTCTTGGCCATCTCGGCGAACTCCACCGAGTACTCCTCGCCGGTGACCCGGTTGAACTCCGAGCCGACCTGGCGACTCATGAGGTTGACCTGGCCGTCGCGGATGGATATGAAACCCTTGTTGTTCAACACCACGAAGACGACGGGGATGTCGTAGACCACGCACATGGCCAGTTCTTGCATGGTCATCATGAAGTCGCCGTCGCCCACGATGCAGACCACTGGCGTGTCGGGCTTGGCCATCTTGGCCCCAATGGCCGCGGGGACCGCGAACCCCATGGGCGAGAAGCTGCCCGAGGTGATGTGGGTGCGGGGTTCGTAGATAGGGAACGCCTGTTTGGTGGACGATTGCGGATGACCTGAGCCGACGGTGACGATCCCGTTGCGGGGCAGCACCCGGCGTAGTTCGCTCAGCACCCTGAGCATGGTCATGGGAGAGCCCTGATAGTCGCGCCTGCGGCTCAAGTCCTGTTCCCATTGCGCCTTGAGGCCGGCCAGCTCGTCGAGATAGCCCGCCCTTCTTCTCAGTGCCCGGTCGGCGTCTGTCTGGGAGGTGGCAGCGAGCAAGTCGGCCAGCGCCGACTTGACGTCGGCCACGATCCCAACTTCAGCGGGATAGTTCTTGCCGATCTCCGTCGGGTCAATGTCCACCTGGATGAGCCGGCCGGGGGGAAGTGAGAAGGTGGCGCCCTTGCGCCACGATGATGAAGACCAGTCGGTGAACTTGCAACCCAGCGACAGTACGACATCGGCGCTGGCCGCCAGCTTGTTGCCAGGCAGCGACCCGGGCCAGCCTGCGGTTCCGGCGTTCAAGGCGTGGTCGTCGGAGAGCGCTCCCTTACCGTTCCAGGTGTAGACGACTGGAATTCCCAGCTTCTCGGCCAGCGATGCCAGATCCAAAGAAGCGTCGGACATCACCGCACCTCCGCCGGCCACGATGCAGGGCCGCTCGGCTTCCACGAGCATCTGGCATGCAGTCCCAATTGCGTCTTCGTCGGCGCGCTGGAGACCGAGGGGCAGGCGCGGCTTGAGGTCGGCGACGCTCACATCAGCCTGCTCGACTTGGACGTCGAGCGGGATCTCGATGTGGACTGGCCCTCGCCGCCCCGAGAGCATGGCGTTGAAGGCCCGGTGCATGAGGAACGGGGCTTCGATGGCCTTGACCATCTCGAAGCTGCGCTTGGTGATGGGCGCGGTCACCGAGTGGAAAGGGAACCGGTCGAGCCCCTGCATGACGCCGTGGCTGCGCATATGGGTGGCAACCGAGCCCGTCAGGAGCAACAGCGAGGTGGAATCGGCTTGGGCAGTGGCGAGACCGATTACCGTGTTAGCGGCGCCGGGGCCGATGGATGTTGTGGCAGCGATCGGCTGGCCGGTCACCCGGTAGTGGGCGTCCGCGATGTGTACTGCCGACTGCTCGTGGAACACCTGCACGAACGGGAGCCGGCAATTGTCGTCCAAGAAGGCGTCGAGCAGACTCCAATTGCCGTGACCGGGCAATCCGGTCACGTAGGGCACCCCGTAGGCCTTGAGCGCGCTGGCAATTATCTGTCCTGCGGTTTGCATCATTGCTCCGGTCCCTTCTATTGACTTGGCTGATGGGTGACCGCCTGCTTGAGCTGGCGTTCGATCCGAATCTTGGCGGTGAGCCCGTGGCCGAACATCCCCTCCGCGTCGCTGATCGCCGCGGTGGCCTCGGCGATTGGCATGGCGGGGGCAGTGTTTTCCACGAGCTGATACGTGGGTGTCTTCAAGAAGCTGCCCACCCAGAGCCCGCTAGTAAATCGGGCCGCTCCCCTTGTGGGGAGGACGTGGTTGGTTCCGATGGCCTTATCGCTGTAGGCGACGGTGGCGTGGGGGCCCAAGAAGATGGTTCCGTAATTTCTGAGTGTGTCGTGCCACCACGGAAGGTCGCGGGCATGGATCTCGAGGTGCTCAGGCGCCATTTGATCGGAGAAGGCAGCGGCGGCCTCGCGGGTTTCGCAGTACACCACGGCACCGAAATCTCGCCACGATTTCTCCGCTACTTCCGCGGTGGGATAGCCGCTGGCCAGAATCTCTTCGACTTTCGCGATCGTCTGCTCGCCGACCTCTCGGCTGAGGGTGACTAAGACAGCAGGGCTGTCCACGCCGTGTTCGGCTTGTCCGAGCAGGTCGTAGGCCAAGAGCGTGCAGTCGGCGGAATCGTCGGCGATCAGGAGTATCTCGGTGGGACCGGCGAGAAGGTCGATCCCGACCATTCCGAAGAGCTGCCGTTTGGCCTCGGCCACATACGCATTGCCTGCTCCGCACACAAGGTCGACCGGAGGCCCGAAGCCGTCTACCCCATAGGCCACGGCGGCAAGAGCCTGAATGCCGCCGACCGCGTAAATCTCGTCGGCCCCGGCCCGCTCCATTGCGGCGAGCTGGACGGGATGGATGCCGCCGTACTCTGGCTTGCCAGGGGCGCACGCAACGACACGGCTGACACCTGCCGCTTTGGCCACGGCGATGGTCATAAGCGCTGATGCGATCAGGGGGTAGACGCCGCCGGGCACATAGCAGCCGACTGCGCCTACGGGAACAATTCTGTGGCCGAGTCGAACGCCCGGACTGGGGCTGTAATCAAGCGGCTTGAGGCAGTCCTTCTGGGCAGTGGCGAAGTTCCGGACTTGGTGAAGGGCGAAGTCGATCTGGGTGAGCAAGCCGGGTTCCACTTCTGATAGCGCCTTATGGATGGCGGCGTCTGTCGCCCGGAAGTCAGGTGGATTCCAGCCGTCGAACTCCTGGCTCCAGTGGCGGACGGCGTCGATGCCGCGCTGGCACACGTCTGTGATCACTTCCCTGACGGCCGCCGAGACGTCGGGGTGGTCGCCCACCCGCTGCGGTGCCTTCAGGAATTCCCCCCGGCCATTTTCTGTCGGTGCCACGTTGCTCACTGTTTGCATAGTATGCGCATTCGTTTGCTCACTGTACGGATAGGGCACAGACAAGTCAAGCGCAGTAAATAAAGTCCTGCACATTTGGGCTATTAGACAAAGTGCCGTCGATTCAGGCCAGTCCGTTCACTAGGGTCTAATTTGCCCATATCGGCATAATTGTTTGCACACAGATTGCACTTTGATGCATCAAATTGCATGGTGGGAGGACGTTGAGGTTATGCTTGAGGGTCGGCTATGAGCGAGCAACGGGATGCCCTTAAGGAGACTTCTTCGAGTCGGGCGTTGAGCCGCGACGTGGCCCTAGCAGCTGGGGTAAGCCAATCGACCGTCTCGCGGGCGCTGCGCGATGACCCCAGAATCAGTTCAGCTACCCGCGAGCGTGTGCAGCAAGCCGCAGAGCAGCTGGGCTACGTGCCGAACCGCATGGCCAGGAATCTGCGAGAGCGGCGCAGCCGAGTAGTCGGCGTGATGGTCCAAGACATTGATAATGCGTTCTACCCGCAGCTGCTGGCAGACATGCACCAAGAATTGTTTGTGGCAGGCTATGCCTTCACGTTGATTGTGGACCCGCTCCATCTGAGGTCCGACGTAACGAGGCTCAGAAACCTGCTAGATGCCTCTCTCGACGGCCTCATCATCACCACCGCGACACTCGACAGCGACGCCCCGCAAGCGCTTCACCGGCGAGGCATCCCGATCGTGTTGTCGGTTCGATCTATTCCCGGTCTGGAAGTGGACATCGTCGAGTCCGACAATGTCGCAGCAGGCCAGCTGGCAGCTCGCCACCTTGTGAGCCTGGGGCACCGAGACATAGCCGCCATCATGGGCCCGGAAGTCACCTCCACCACCCAGCATCGAATAGGGGGTGCGAAACAGGTCCCAGGGCTTTCCTTGCCCCCGGAGAGAATCTTCTATGGCCCCTATTCCCACGAATCAGGCCACGCCCACTGCCGGCGGCTCCTCCAGAGCGACCGGCCTCCCACGGCGATCATGGCCGCCAACGACGTGATCGCAATCGGCGTCATCGACGCTGCCCGGCAAATGGGCTATTCCATCCCTGACGACATCTCGATAATCGGCTTCGACGACATCCACATGGCTTCTTGGCACTCATTCCGGCTCACCACTGTGCGCCAAGACACCAAGGCCATCGCCGTGCAGTCGGCAAGGCGGCTGATCGAGCGGATCGAAGACCCCGACGGCCCCGTCACCCACGACAAGTACCCGGTGAGTCTCACCATGAGGGCCACAACCGCTCCGCCGAAATGACAGCGCCCCGCCACGTCTCCGATTGGTACCCGACATTGCCGTCCACCTAGTCGGGGAGCGGATCTTCGCGGTCGGCGGCCCTTACGGCGTAGAAGAAGATCATGGCGGGGGCCAAGACGAGGGAGCCGCCGACGTTTCCGGGCTGCTGCTTCCATCGCCGGTCCGGAGGCCGATTACCAACACCGCCGTTTCCGGCCTGTTGGTGGAGAGCTGAAGGAGAACCGCATCCCCGCCCCGTCGCAAAGAGCGAGAAGGTGAGATCCGCCTCGAATCACCCGAGTAACCTGCGGCAAGCTCATGGAGGGGTACGGACACAGTGCCCGACTCGTCACTACGCAGCTTCTGGTATCCCATTCGATCCGAGGTGGGAGACCGGCGTCAACGTCACCGAGTACCGGCGACTCTAGGTGTGGACACCCCTATTTTCCTCGAGCCTTGTCGATCTCCACCTGGATCCACTGATCGAGGTCTACAGCGGCTGAAGTTATGGAGTCTTCGAGGTACGACATGCTGTTGCGAAGGGACTTGTACCGCGCTAGGGCCTTCAGCGGATCTGTCTCGTTTCCCAAGGAAGTAGCGCGTCGTGTCCAACTCTCGATTGGAATCGCGGTGTGGGGCTGCGTCCAGTCTGCTTCTAAGTCGGCTGCGATCCGAACGTAGCCTTCTCGGTAGTCAGCATCGACCCAATGGCCAATGAGGTCCTTCTTCTGGATCGCTTCGGCGAGATCATGTTGCCATTGTGCAGCTTCCAACATCTTCTGGGCGTCAAGTCCGAATGGATTCTCCTGAACCAAGAAACCAAAGTCCTTCTGGACTTTGAGAATGCACTCATGGGCATTGTGAGCGAGCACGGCCGACAGGTCGGGAAGCCCATGAGGCAGCGCTCCGCGGAGTTTGTCCGCGAGCCGACTCTTGTCCACAGAAAGGACGTCGATGTCGCCGTTGCGCGTCGGGAGATATCGTCGTGCGACGCTGGTGTATTCATCCGTTGAGGACCAGGAATATTTGAAAGGCGACAGCTGACCCATTCGGACGAACAGGTCGCAGCAGAGAAGGAAGTACTGTCCAGCGACGGCCCTGATGATCGAGTCGTGTCTGAGCCCCACGTGGTACAGCTCGTTGCGATAGTCGTGGGCTATGGAGATGAACTCTCTCTCCACACCAGACAGATCTCCCATTTCTTCCAGCACATGCAGCCTGGGTTTCAGGAGTCGTCCTCGGATCTTCTCGCGCTGTTCTGGCCGCAACAGGGCACTCGTCGAGTGGTCATCGATCTCGGCTTCTGGATTGTCCCTGGCGATCGCTTGAGCGGCCTCATGCATCTCAGTCCAAAAGTTGTCATGCTCCAAGCGGTCAGTGCACTGGCGATGCACAACAAGCTCCGTGGCGTTGTCGATCAGCACCAGAGCCAAACGACTATTGATTGGATGGTCGGTTAATAGTTCACGTGCAGCGCGATCCAACTGCTCAACTATCGTAAGGATGTATCTCATGGTTTCCTGAGTCTCGGGCAGTTCATGTTGACTTGGAACGGCATCAGAGCAGATGAGCCGTGGCAGCATCGACATCTACTCCCCATTCGAGCGCGAGCGACACATTATCTCCAGAGCCGCAAATACTGGTTCCCGAATTGCCGGCCGACAGCACGCCCCGCTGACAGATCCAACCTCCCCGATCCTCTCCTTGAAATCAGATCACAAGACGTCCACCTCCGCGGCCACGCCGGCATCGACGCGCGCCAGCCGCCGCCACATTCAGATGGACTGAACACAGATCCCCGACTCAGCCTCTACCTGAGCGACAGGTGATCCCACCTCCACCAGATCGACTGCACGCCGTTGGAACTCCGCCGGATGACCCCGAGGGGCCATGAAACCTTCCATGGTCCAAGACAACAGAGCCCAACGCCTGCCCCACGCGAAGCGCAGGGGCGCCCTGAGGGATTCTGGCAGTGCCTGTCCAATGATTGAGGCTCTGTCTGCTGCACCTCCGGCGCGGGCCGGCGACTTGCACGCTGGAGAGCCGCATTAGCGTCGAGCATCAAAGACTTGCCGGCACTGAAAGAGCCGCCTTGCCGGGCGCCTGACATGGAGCAGCCGGGGTGGCGAACGAAGCGGCTCGGTTCTTCGGCGACGCGCTTATCGCGTTTGCCCCGGTGCGGATGGCCGGGTCGATGCACGCTGCGCCGTGTGCCGCCCCTGCCCCCGGCCGGGCGCGCTGACCCCTGGTTTCGCCGTACCGGCGGGGGCAGACTGCGAGACGGCGGGCGGGCGCTGTGCAGGGCGGGGGCGCAGGGGACCACCCGAAGAGGGCGGTAGGCGCGTCGGCTGTGGGACGGCTGCGCGGCCTGTGTAGTTCCATGAATGACATGATTGCCCCTGATCGAGATGAGCGGTCAGAGGGGGGATGCTCAAATGCCCTCAGACGTAGTTGAGTCAATCCCCACCTCGTCCTGGGAGGCTCGCCCCGACCTGTTGCTTTCTGCCGGCGACTAGGGTGCGCCGAGCGCCGACTAGCTGAACAGTTATCCGAGAGTGGGGCCAGCCAACATGGCCGGAAACCGCTGCTCTCGGCCCGACGAAGGGACCTGATCCGATGAGCACTCTCCAAGCTGTTGTCAAAGCCGCCGACCGCCAGGCCGAAGCCGCACGAGCTGTGATGCGAGTGGCTCAGGCGGCCATGGACGCGCTGAGAGAAGAGGCCGCCGGAGGATTCGATGTACTGATCGCCGCGGCTGTCGCAGCTGCCGAGGCTTCAGCCGACGGCCGCGACGACGCATCGGACGCCGCGATGGAAACCGACATAGAGATGGCCGACAACCTCGATGAGTTGGGAATCGACGCGATCCTTGACGCCGGCCACCTCGACGATGCTGCCCACGAGCTGGGCGAGGCCGCAGCGGGAGGCGACCCTGACGATGTGGCCGATCACCTGCTCCGAATGGAGTTCGCGGCCCTCCGGCTGGCGGTGGCCTCCGCCCTAGACGCCGCCCACCTCGCCTCAGCGGCCGCCAAGGAGCTGCTCGACACATAGCCCTTGATCGCCTTTCGACCACCAAGACAGAATCAACGCTCGCATAAGGCCGAATCGCAGTCTCCCCGAGCCGTCATCTCGACTTCTTCGCAGGAACGGCTGCCGACGCACCCCGACCATTCCGCCATGTCCCTTGAACCCTTGGACCGGTTGACGCAATCGCGGCTTGTGACCATGCTCGCGGCGTCGTTGCCGAACTTCTGGTGGCAGGCAATGCAACTTCGGCTTTCTAACGTCGCCATCTACAAGCTGCTGAAGGAGAACGGCATTCCCGCGGTTGCGCACGGCTTTCGGAGCAGTTTATGGGATTGGTGCGCCGAGCCTGGGATGAGCCGTGAGCTGGAGGAGCCAGCGTAAGGCCTTTCTGCCAGGGGAATAGAAGGTGCATGTAAGCGAACCGGCGCGCTCTAAGCCTGCCGCCCGGTCATGGAGCAGTGGGGGAGGCCAATTTCTCATTAAACCCCGCAAATCCTTCGCTCTCATTCTGGCCTAGATGGTCCACCACCTGGGTGTTTTTTTATTTCAGGTTTCGTCTTCAGGGGTGGGTTCCATCCTTGTGGAGCGGTGACAGTGGGAGGCGACTGCTTTCACGTTAAGCGCACTGCTCACTAGCGGATGGAGCCTGTGTCACTGGATTTGGCAAATGTGGCGGAGTCCGTGGCAGAAAAAAAGTTCAAGAAATTCGGAAGGAACTCGGGGGGCCGCGCAAATTGGATATGTACGGTCGAGCCCATGGAGCGCATGAAACCTCATGGTGGCACCTGGGAACCGCCATTGCATCTAATCAGGGCAGACGAGCTGGCAAAGCGGCTCGGCGTCAGCACCACCACCCTTTGGCGGTGGGCGAACGGGAACGGCCATCCAACTTTCCCTCAGCCCATAAGGCTGTCACCGAGGGTGAAGGTGTGGAGAGTCGCGGACGTGGAAGCGTGGCTGTCCGAACAGGCCGAGTCCCAGATTCTGCACGACCAGCGCGACGCTGGCCCAGAACTTGCCCCAGGGTCCCCCTCTGGGAGTAGTTCGCCCCCAGACGAACAAGGCAGGGGGAACAGGTGAAATGCTCGCGGCAATCGTGACTGGCTCAAGCGGCGTTCTAGCTGGGCAAGGTTTGACGTGCATGTAGCCAGCTGCCTATCGGGGAAGGTGTCCCACCGGGCCGGAGGCGTGAGACCGGCCGGGACCGGCGTTGCAACTCGGGGTGGGAAAGCTACCGGAAAATCAGAGTGCCTGATGGCGAGACTGAGCGAATCAAGAGCCACACACTCTGAACGAAATCCGAGGACGCCACGTCGTGCTCGCAGTGGCCGCTGGGCCGTTGGACCACTATGGACCACTGTAGAAGTCGAATACGTCCAGAAATTCGGGAATCTGAGCGATGGAGGGGCGAAGCGGTCTTCAGTGGTCCACACCGGTCCGCTCAGTTGCGAATCTCCCGGTCAGAGTGACATTCGCCTGCTGCGCCGCGGGCTTGCGCCAGCGGTCCGACCCACGAGTTCATAAGGAGATCCTCGCTGTGAGCCCAACAGCCGAAAATTTCGGCCCTCGTATTCCGGCTGAGGACACACGCCAGGCGCTGGGCACCACCGCTGACCACATCGAAAAGATCTTCGCTGACGCCGGCGTTGATCTGCTGTTCGACGTGCGGTCAGACAAAATGCACTACCGACTTCACGACTCTTCTTCTGTAGGGGATCTGCCCCCGACGAAATGGTGGGAGCCTCTTGCTGAGCCCCACCAAGCGGCCATGCGAGACTGGGCCGCCATCCAGTACCAGCTAGCGGGCGTGCCTGGCTCCACCCACAAGCGGGGCAACTGGAAGATCTCGAAAGATGCGTGGTTCGACAAGATGAGCGTCCTCTCTTTGCGCCTCAGCGAGGATCTCTTCTTGCGCTGGATCGAGGAGCTTCCTGACTGGGATGGCAAGCCGCGTGTGGAGACCCTCTTGGCCGACTACCTGGGAGCAAACGCGGACGACCAATTTGTACGGTGGGCTAGCCGCTACCCATTCGTCGGTGCTCTCCAGAGGGCCTACATGCCCGGCTGCGAGCTCAAGGAACTGCCCGTGTGGGTTGGCCCCCAAAACGCGGCCAAGTCAACCCTTTGTCATGCACTCATTCCAGAGCGGTGGTTTGCGGATACCGTCAGGCTATGCGAGGACCAGAGGCGGCTGATTGAAAAAACACAGGGCCGCGTGATTGTCGAGATAAGCGAGCTGGCTGGCAGTAACAAGGGGGAAATTGAGGAGATGAAGGCATACTTGGGCTCAAGGGTGGATGCTGGTCAGCGTCTGGCATACGACCGCGAGCCGACGGACTGGCCAAGGCGCTTCATCCTCATAGGAACGGCCAACCAGCGCGGCATTGGAGTTCTGCCGAACGACTCGTCCGGCAGTACCCGATTCGTAGTAGTCGAGACCCCCGGCGTTTTTGGACACAAGCGCCGCGTGCCCACCGAATGGGAGATACGGCAGCTATGGGCTGAGGCGGCGCTGAAGCGCGCTGTGGAGGGCGACGAGTGGCGGAATGCGAATCTGCCCTGGCAGCTCCACGGCGAGCGCGACGAGCGAAACTCCAAGCACATAAAAAGCGACGTGATCGTTGAGGACGAATTACGCAAGCTAGCACCCGGCGAATACTCGATGGCCGAGCTTTGCTGTCGACTAGGGCTGGATAAGCCCAGCGTCCGGGACCAACATCGCGTCGGAGAAGCCGCTGTAGCGGTCGGCATGACCCAAAAGCGCCGAATAGTGGACGGCAGGAAAGTACGCCTGTGGGAAAAACTCCGGCCTAGTCCCGATCACGAGAAGCTCCGATGAAGTGCCATCAATGCCCGTGGCTTGGTAACTGCGATTGCTGCGCTCGCCCACTTGGGTCCCGGTCACTGAGTGCAGCACCAATGATCCGAGTGATCATCCAGGAACGGCACAGTCACACCTCGTCGCCAAGTGCAGAATTCGTGAGAGGGCATGACCCGCCGCGTTGGTGACACGCCCGCCGACATCGAGCGGGCGCTGTTCGGCTGGCCCCGGTGCCCAAGTAAAGTGCACATCGAATCGGAGGGCGAGCAACGCCGGGCTTGCGGGGCGTTGTCGTCACGCCTCGGCATCGAACTGTTCGAGATGATGGGAAACAAGAGATCACCCCCGTGCAGCGAGCATTTGTCCGGCCTCTATGAGGCGGCGCTAACGGCGGCTAGCTACGGGGAAGATGACCCGAGGCAGTGGCAAGCCGAGTGGAGCGGCCCACGACATCTCGGCTGGGAGAGGATCATCGGGGAAACGGGCAAACGCGCTTTGCGCCGCCTAGCGGAGAGGGCCCATAGCGGCGATCTGGAAGCGACCCAATGGCTCGCTTGCCTGCTAGTGGTTCGCCGGGAGTACAGGAAGGGGAGGTTGAAGTAAGGAGAGCACGGCTTGCCACCACGGAGCCCTCCGCGCAACCAGTGATTGAAGACGTGTTGGATTTCGGCCGATGACGATGGCAGTACTGCGCCGAAAGCGAACATTGCCGGAAATGTTGAGCACCCCAGGACAGCGTAACCGTCCATCCCATCTCGGATCCTGGGATGTGGCTGAATCGTAGAACCGACCAGGAAGCGGGTGGACCCCTTAAAGAACCGCGCGGAGAGCGATGGACCCCGACAGCGCCTCGCGCTTCCCGCCGACGCTCGTATCGGCGTCGGCCGTTCAGCCCATCGCCCCGACGATGCTCCCTCCGCCGTCTACGCTTCCCAAGGGGCCGAACAACGCCAACAAACACACCCATGACAACCGGACTCACAACCGGGTTCCCTCAGGAAGGCCAGTCGCCGGCGTGAGCACAGCAGAGATCACCACAATTGAGGGAATCGTTGACTGGATCATCGCTGAATCAGGGACCACCGTCGAACAGGGCGACCGCTTCGAGCGACTCATGTACCACTTCTTCCGCCTCGCCCCGGTCTGGCACAACCAGTTTAACGAGGTGTGGCTTTGGAAGGACTGGCCCGGCAACAACGGCGAAACCGACCACGGCATCGATCTCGTCGCCAAAAATCGCGAAGACGACGGCTACACCGCCATTCAGGCCAAGTGCTACGCCCGGACCACAACTTTGAACAAGCCAGAGGTCGATTCCTTCATCTCTGCTTCAGGCGGAGACGAGTTCACCCGCCGCATCATGGTCGCCACGACCTACCACATCGGGGACAAAGCCCTCAAGGAGATGGAACGCCAGACCAAGCCTGT
>VYEX01000045.1:0-823 GCA_009842675.1 Acidimicrobiia bacterium
CCGACCCGTCGGCCTCGTCCGCGTCGTCGTCCGTGGTGGCGACTGTGAGGGTCGCGGTGCCGCCGGTTCCGACAGTGACCGTCCGAGACCCCGTCGTCGCACCGAAATCGCCGGACTGGGACACCGACACATCGACCGACAGCGGCTGCGCGGGCGCGGGGCTGGCCGACACGGTGAACGAGGCGTCTGCGCCCTCGGTGACGTCGCCGTCGGCGGTGATGCTGATCTCCGGCACCGCCGGCGGCGGGTCGTCGTCATCGGCCACGTTGACGGTGGCCGAGCCCGCAGTGCCCGACACCGTGTAGCCCGACCCGCCGGCCACAGTGACGGTCACCGACCCGTCCGGCTCGTCGGCATCATCATCGGTGGTGGCGACTGTGAGGGTCGCGGTGCCGCTCGTCGGCACAGTGACCGTGCGCGAGCCCGTCGTCGCGCCGAAATCGCCGGACTGGGACACGGTGACATTGACCGACAACGGCTGGGTGGGCGCGGGGTCGGCGGTAACGGTGAACGAGGCATCTGAGCCCTCGACCACCCCAGAACCCGCGGTGACGCTGATCTCCGGCGTCGCCGGCGGCGGGGTGCCCTCCACGCATTCCAGCGCCGCCCGGAACGGCGTCCAGCGCGCATCGCCCGACTCCAGCACCAGAGCCTCCGCGGCGGTCAGCGGCGTGTTGTACGTCCCCGTGGTGCCCGACAGCGCGATCCACGCCCGCCACCAATCATTGCGCTCCTTGCGGTTCGCCGCCGTGTTCGCCAGAGCATCGTGATTCGCCCGCGCCTGCGCCGCCAACGCATCAGCCGAACCGCACCCCGCCGGCGG
>VYEX01000045.1:833-5641 GCA_009842675.1 Acidimicrobiia bacterium
GATTCGCCCGCGCCTGCGCCGCCAACGCATCAGCCGAACCGCACCCCGCCGGCGGGGTGCCCTCCACGCATTCCAGCGCCGCCCGGAACGGCGTCCAGCGCGCATCGCCCGACTCCAGCACCAGAGCCTCCGCGGCGGTCAGCGGCGTGTTGTACGTCCCCGTGGTGCCCGACAGCGCGATCCACGCCCGCCACCAATCATTGCGCTCCTTGCGGTTCGCCGCCGTGTTCGCCAGAGCATCGTGATTCGCCCGCGCCTGCGCCGCCAACGCATCAGCCGAACCGCACCCCGCCGGCGGCGGGTCGTCGTCATCGGCCACAACCACGCTCGCCGAGCCCGCAGTGGCCGACACCGTGTAACCCGAACCAGCGTCAACCGACACGCTCACCGAACCATCAGACTCGTCCACGTCATCATCGGAAGTGGACACCCTCACCGTCGCAGTACCGCTGGTGCCGACTGTGACCGTCCGAGAACCCGTCGAAGCCCCGAAATCGCCCACCTGACCAACAGTGAGATCCACCGACAGCGGCTGCGAAGGCGCCGGGCTGGCGGCCACCGAGAACGCGGCATCGGTGCCCTCGGTGACGTCGCCGTCGGCGGTGATGCTGATCTCTCTGGTCGAGGTCTGGTCGGGAATGCCGGTGGTGGTGAGGGTAAACGTGCCCGAGCGCTTGGCCCAATACGTGGTCGCCTCGATCGTGTAGTCGCCCGCATCCAGCGTGCGGACGATCCGCGCGTTCAGTCCCGGGCCGCCGTGGCTCGTATGGGCCACGACGCCGCTCGCGCGCGAGTTGAGGCCGCTGCGCAGGTACAGGTAGTTGTCCCAGTGAGAGGTCAAGTCGATCCGAACTGTGGCCTGCGCGTCCAGCGAGAACGTGAAGAACCGCGCAAAGCGGCCCTTGCGCGCCACCGACACGCACGAACTGTGCCAGCTCGCCCCCACCGTCCCGCTGCCCGACAACGCCGCTGCACAGGCGTCATCCGGCGCGTCGTCGTCATCTGTGACCGATACCGACGCAGAACCATCCGTCGCGGAGGCCGTATAGCCGTAACCGCTCTGGACCTTGGCCGTCACCGATCCGTGAAGCTCGGTCGCCGAGTCATCCGAAGTCGACACGCTGAAGTCGACGCTGCCCGAGGTCGGCACCGTCACCGCCCGCGAACCCTCTGCCACACCGAAATCGCCGCTCTGGGTCACCGTGACCGCCACGTCGATATCAGCCACGGGTGCCGGACTCGCCGACACGGTGAAGGTCGCCGCGCCGCCCTCTGTCACGTCCGCACCCGCAGTGATGCTGATCTCCGGCGGCACGAAGGGACCATCGTCGTCGGACACCGCCACGGTTGCCCGCCGAGGAAACGACAGCGTGTAGCCGGTGCCGGCCTGCACCTCAGCGACCACGCTTCCGTCGGCTTCGGAAACTGAGTCACCGGACGTCCCGACCGTCACCGTCGCGCTGCCGCTCGTGGGAACCGTCACGGTCCGCGAACCCGTGGAAACCCCGAAATCGCCCACTTGGCCGACGTCGAGATTCACCGTCAGCGGATGCGGCGGCACCGGGCTCGCAGTCACCGTGAACTGGGCGCTTGCGCCCTCGACAACCCCGGCGCCCGCGGTCACGCTCACCGCCGGCTCAGAGATGTCGTCGTCGGCCACGTCGACGATGGCGGTGCCGTCCAGTGCCGACACGTTGTAGCCGTCGCCTGAGTCCACCGTGACGCTCGCCGACCCGTCCGGCTCGTCCACCTCGTCGTCAGACGTGGAGACGGTCACAGTGGCGCTGCCGCTGGTGGGTACCATCACGGTCCGCGAACCCGTGGGAACCCCGAAGCGGCCCCACTGGCCCACCGTGAGCCTCACCCTCAGCGGCTGCGACGGCGCCGGGCTGGCGGTCACAGTGAACGAAGCATCACCGCCCTCGGTCACACTGCCGCCGGCAGCCACGCTCACGACGGGGCCGCCCCACGGCGGGACGCTCTCCAGGCACTCCATCGCCTCCGCGAACGGCGTCCAACGCGCATCGTCCAACTCCCATATCCGAGCCTCGGCCGCCCACGCCTGGCGGTTGTGCGTCCCCGTCGCGAACGACAGCGCAATCCACGTCTGCCACCAACGGTTGCGCTCCAGCCAGTTCCCCGAAGTGTCCGGCAGCGCATCGTGATTCGCCCGCGCCTGGACCGCCAGCGCGGCCACAGTGGGACAAGCCGCAGGCGCGTCGTCGTCAGCGACGCCGACGGCAGCCGAGCCTTGGGTGCTGGACACGGTGTAGCCCGAACCGCTGTCCACCGACACGCTCACCGACCCTCCCGGCTCGTCCACCTCGTCGTCGGACGTGGAGACGGTCACCGTGGCGCTGCCGCTGGTGGGAATGGTGACGGTGCGAGAGCCGGTGGCCGCGCCATGGTCGCCGACTTGGCTGACGGTTAGATCCACCGTCAGCGGCTGCGACGGCGCCGGGCTGGCGGTCACCGTGAACGAAGCATCACCGCCCTCGGTCACGCCACTGCCGGCAGCCACACTCACCACCGACCCCGTCGCCGGAGGCGGAGGCGGAGGAGGCCGCGGCGGGTCGTTGTCATACACGTACACCACATCGTGCGTCCCGTGCCCCGAGTGCCAGTAGGGGTAGCTCTCGTGGAGTCTGATACCCACCTCCACCCACCCTCTGCGCTCGTCGACGTCGTCGTCGACGGTGGCCACCGTCAGCGTGGCGCTGCCGCTTGAGGGGATGATCACCTCTTCAATGCGCTCCACAACGCCCAGGTCGCCGTTTTGCGTCACCCACACCGAGACCGGCAGCATCATCGACGGCGGGGGGCTCGCCGACAGCGTGAACACCGCCGATCTGCCCTCGGTCACCGAGGCGCTGCCCACCACGTACGGCCCGATGCCCCCATTGATCGTCACCGCCGGCACCGGGTCGAGGTCCTCGCCGACCGCCAGAGTGAACGCACCGGTGCGCCAGGGGAACCACGTCGTCGCCTCGATCATGTAGTCGCCCACAGGCAGCGTCTTGCGGATAGCCCACTGGGAGTATCCGATCTCCTGGGCCGACTGGAGATCATGTCCCCGGTACAGATACAGAGCAGGGCGCTGTGCTGTGGACTCGAAGCCGATCCTCATCGCCGTCTCACGGTCCAACGAGAACGTGAAGAACCGCGCGTATCTGTCGGACAAATCGCTCGATCTACATCCGCCAGTCGTCCAACTGCTATCCACGCTGCCCCAAACCGCCAATGCCTCCACGCAGCCCTGGTCGACCGGGGCCGACGCACCGACCGGCGACGCCGCGCCCGCCGTCAACACCAGCGCCAGCACCACCGACAGCGCCCGCCTCATCGCCGGCCGCCCCGAACCATCAAAATGCCAGGAAAGAGCATCACGCCACATCGTACACACCCCGTGGCAGCACACCAGTCTTCGTCAACGGCAGTTCCGCAACCAGCACTGAGCTTCCCCCCTAATCGTGGAGACAGGGCCTGTTGGGAATTTTGTGTATCGGGCGTGATCTGAGGGTCCTCGCCCGGATCGCGTACGCCCCCAGCACCGACCGCCTCGACGACCGGAGTGTCTAGCGGATCACAATTTGCAGATCTTTGAGATCGTCTGCGGTGACGCGCCTGCCACCGCTGCGATGTCCCGAAGCGAGGCGCCGTTAGCGTGGGCAAGGCGCACCGCAGTCTCCCACTGTTCGATGACGTCCCTCTTTTCTCGAGTAGCCCGCTCCACAACTCGGAGCGCAGCACCTTGAGCGCTGCTAGAGATCTCGATCTCGTCGAGTTCCCAGCGTGAAAGGGTCTTGCTCATTCTGCCTCCCGGACCGCTCGGCGTATTTTGGCAACGACTTCTCGGATGACCACTGCGGCCACCAGCTGGTCACTTCGACGCTCGAGAATCTCGGCGACTCCGCCGAGCGCCTCAAGGGTGTGGGCGAGTTCAGCCTCGTCGAGTTCCAGGGTGATCCTCACGGTTAGACTCTATCAGATAGACACTCTGTCCAAAGTTTAGACATCGTGCCTCGAAGCTATCAGTCCGCCAGCCCGCATGGGGGCCGTCTGCCGCGGCGGACAACCCCGAGGCGCGGACATCGGGCGCCTGGCCTGGGTCGGCTGGATAGAGTTGTGACATGGCTCTGGTGTCCGCGCCGCATGCAATCGCGCCGACGATGGACGACGCCCGCCGCGTCGCGGCGGTGCTGGTCGAACAGGGCGCCGGCGCCGTTCTGGTGTTCGGTTCGGTTGCCCGCGGCAACGCTGCGGCTTCAAGCGACCTCGATCTGGTGGTCGTCTTCGACGACCTTGGAGACTATTCCTGCCGCGACCACCTCCGGGCCAGCCTCACCGAGACCGCCCGCCATGCGACCACAGCCCCGGTCGACCTGTGGGTTACCGACCGGCCCCATCAACTGGAACAAGGAGATCGGCATGCCTCCCGACAACCGGGCCGAGGCCCTTGAAAGGCTCAAAGACACCGACAACGCCCTGGGCCGGGTCTTCAACGGCCTCCATGAGGGCGCCAAAGAGCGAATCGAGGCCGACAAAGGGGATGTCAGGCGCTGGACCAATGCCCGCTACCAGCGGATGGCATTCGTCTGCACCGACGCCCAGTCGACCATCGAGAACGCCTACAAGACCGCAGCATGCCTGGCCGGGGTCCCCATTGAGCGCATCCATTCCCTTCAGCACCTGGCCGCCGCTCTGCCTGGTGAGTACGGCGATGTCACTGGTCCCGCAACCAGTTCCCACAATCAGGTCGCCCCGAGCGCGATCACCCTGTGGCACACGGCCGGCCCCCATGTTGGCAA
>VYEX01000058.1 GCA_009842675.1 Acidimicrobiia bacterium
AGCGCGCTTCGTTCGGGACGAAGAGGTCGTGGGTTCAAATCCCGCCTGCCCGACCCAGCTTTTGGCCTTTTGGCTAGTGTTCGATTAGGGAGGCCGACATGAGTAAGCGCTATTTGGTGATTTCTTCGGACTGCCATGCGGGGCTGCCCAATCTGGAGTACCGGGACTACTTGGAATCGAAGTACCACGACGATTTCGATGACTTCATGGTTCAGCGGGCCGCAATCCGCAACCAGAGCAACATCATGGGCAATACCGAGTTCGAAGAGGAGTGGTTCGGCGAGAATGAGGAGGGGCTGCGAGGGGCTTGGAACGCCGCTCGGCGGGATGCCGAACTGGACGGCGACGGCGTCGCCGGCGAGGTGATCTTCCCCGATGCCGATGCGGTCACCGGGGGTGCCTCGGCGCCGTTCGGCGCCGGGTTGGGCATGTCGTTCGCCGAGGACCCCGAGTTGCTGTTGGCCGGGGCTCGGGCCCACAACCGCTGGCTGGCCGACCTGTGCAACGACAGTCCCGAGCGGCGGGCCGGAGTGGCGGTGGTGCCGATCATCGACGACGTGGACGCCGCGGTGGCCGAGATTGCCCGAGCCCGGGATTCGGGGCTGCGGGGAGGCATCCTCATCGCTTCCATGTGGAACGAGGGCCCTGGCTATCACGAGCGTCGCTACGACCCGATCTGGGCCGCTTGCCAAGACCTGGAGATGCCGGTCCACACCCACTCGGGGGCCGCTCCTCGCAGCGATTACGGTACCGGCCCCGGATTCATTGGCATGTACGTGGCCGAAGTGCGGTGGTGGACCACCCGTCCGCTGTGGTTCTTGCTGTATTCCGGCGTGTTCGAGCGGTACCCGGGTATGCGCTATGCGGTTACCGAGTGTGGCTGCTTTTGGGCCGCCGACCTGCTGTGGACCATGGACGCCACCTATTCCCGGGAGCACGGGGGTGCGCAAAAGCTGGCCGCCGACGCCTACAGCCATCTGAGCTTGCGACCCAGCGATTACTTCGATCGCAACTGCGCCATTGGTGCGGCAAGCACCAAGCGCCGGGAACTGGCCCGGCGATTCGAGATCGGCGTGGGCAACATCATGTGGGGCAACGACTTTCCCCACCCCGAGGGAACGTGGCCCCACACCCGCAAGGCCCTGGCCGAGGCATTCTGGGACATTCCCGCTGACGACACCGCGGCCATCTTGGGGCTGAACGCCGCCGAGTTCTACGGCTTCGACACTGAGGCACTCGCTCCGCTGGTCGACCGAATCGGTCCGACCCCCGAGGAGTTGGGGCAAACCGACCCGGCAGAGACCTCCCAAAAGTGGGAAGCGCTCGCCGCGGCGGGGCGGCCCTGGATTACGGGCGTCGAGGCGGTTCCTATTTCGATGGATTAGGGGGCATGAACGCCGGCATCACCGTTTCGCGCATGTGGTGGTTGGTTGACTGGGGAACGGTGAAGTTGGTTAGATCCATGATCTGATCCCAGTGGTCACGGTATGACTCAGGGGTGGGATCGAGATCGGTGTGGCCTTGGGTGGCGACCCAGGCGAGGCGGGCCATTCGAGGACCGTCCACGGTGAAGATCTCGCCCTTGGCGGGGCAGTCTTCGTGGGCCAGCCAGATCACGGCGGGGGCGACGTTTTCAGGGTGCATGTGGGCGTCGATAACGGGGCCGAACTCGTCGCCGGAGCGATCGGGACTTGGAGCGGTCACGGCCCAGGGCAGCACGCAATTGACCTGAACACCGTGGTATCCACCTTCCCGGCCCAATGTGCGGGTCAACCCCATGATTCCGGCCTTGCAGGCGGCATAAGCGGACTGGCCCCGCAGGCCCCACACCGCCCCGGACGCAACGTTCACCACCCGGCCATAACCCTGCTCCACCATTGCGGGCCACAGCGGCCACAGCACATGGCAGGGCCCGAGCAGGTGGATGGCGATCATCTCATCGAACAGCTCTCGGCCGGTCTCCGGGGTCATGTCCACAAATTCCGCTGCTCGATTCACCCCGGCGTTGTTGATCACAATGTGTACCGGGCCGAACGCATCTCGAGCCCGTTCGGCCAATCCAACACCCCCGTCAGGGTTGGTCACGCTGTGGTGGTCGGCGATGGCAGCGCCCTCGGAAGCGCTGATCTCGTCAACCACCTGGTCAGCGGCTTCGGGAACAATGTCGTTCACCACCACTTGGGCTCCCCGCTCGGCCAGCAGCTTGGCGTAGGCCCGGCCCAATCCCTGTCCCGCGCCGGTGACTATTGCGGTGCGCCCGTCGAAGCGAAGCGGGGGCTGAGCCATCAGCCGATGACGCCGTCGGCTCTGAGCTCAGCCAGCGCTGCCTCGTCCAAGCCGAGTTCGGCAGCCAGCACCTCGTCGGTGTGCTCGCCCAACCACGGTGGGCGAAAGTCGGGACCCTCGCTGACTGCCGACATCTTGACCGGATTCCCCGGGGTGAGCACCGGCGTGTCGGAATCGGGGCGGGGGATCTCCACCATCATGTGGCGGGCTGCGACATGGGGATCGTCGATCACGTCGGGAGCCTCGAACACGGGAGCGGCGGCCAGTCCGGCCGCAGCTAAGTCGTTGGCCGCTTCGACGGTCGTGCGGTCACCGGCCCAGGTCCGAACCGCGGCCCGAATCTCATCCAGATTCTCCCGCCATCCGTCGCGCGTTGAGAACCGCTCGTCTTCCAGCCATTCGGGGCGGCCGATGAGATGGCAGAGGCGCTCGAACTGGTGTTCCCGGCCGATCTGCATCACCAGTTCCCCAGAGTCGATGGGGAAACCGTCGTTGATGATTGGAGTGGGAACCCGGGGATCGGCCCCTAGCGACCAGTAATTGGGCACCATGTCGCCGAAGGCCACCATGGCGTCGAACATGGCGATGTCCACGTGCTGGCCATGACCGTGCCGCTCCCGCTGCCGTAGGGCCATGAGAACTCCGATGACGCCATAGAGACCCGTGCCGGTGTCGCCCAGCGCACCTACCGGGGACACCTTCACATTTTCGCCCTCAGCCCGGTTGATGGCGTAGAGGCCGCCCATGGCCTCGGCGATGGGGGCGTAGGCCGGCCAGTGCCCGTAGGGAGACTCGCCCAGGTTCCCGAACCCCGACACCGACAGATAGATCAGGCCGGGATGCACCTGAGACAGGTCGTTGTAGCCCAAGCCGCTCTTGTCCAGCGTTCCGGGCTTGAGGTTCTCGGCTAGCACATCGAAGTTGGGGATCATTTGGCGGATGAGGTCGATGGCCTTGGGGTTCTTCAAATCCATGCCCACCGAGCGCTTGCTGAGGTTGTTCCGCAGATAGGTACCGCCCACCGGCCGACCCTCGGGATCGGAGATGGTCGGGGTCGAGCCCCTGCCCAGGTCGCCTCGCACCGGGTGCTCGATCTTGACCACCTCCGCACCCATGCGGGCCATGAGCTGGGTGGCGTAGGGGAGCGACTGCATCTGCTCGATGGCCAGGATGCGAATGCCGTCGAGCGGCTTTCCGTTGGCGTCGAGCTGGGGAGCGGTGATGTCGCCGACTCTCATGGGCTCACTTCCTGCCCGTAGATGCGCAAGGCATTGCCGGCCAAGATGGCGTGGCGTTCGTGGTCAGGCACCCCATCGAAGTGCTTGTTGATGGTGGTGAGAGAGTCGGGCCAGTCCGACCCGCCGTGAGGGAAGTCGCTGGACCACATCATCTGGGTCACCCCGATGTGGTGGCGATTGAGAATGCCGTAGTGGTCGGTGATGAACGTGGAGGCGATGTTGGTGTCGAAGTAGTCGCCAGGTGATTGCTGAATGGGCGCTCGGGTGGCCGGGTTGGCTCGGCGGAAGCGGTCGTCCATTTGCTCCCTTAGGTAGGGGAACCATGAACTGTCGGTCTCCACCGCCAAGAACTGGAGGCCGGGGTGCCGGTCGAACACACCGCCCTCGATGAGCTGGGTGATGCGCACCGGCATGTCGAAAAAGCGCATCGATCCGGTGAGCTTCATCTTGGTCACATCGCCTTGAGCATGGGTGGCGAAGCCCACATGAATGGAAAGGGGCAATCCGGCCTCGGCGGCGGCGGTGAACACCGCGTCGTCGTCTTCGCACAGCACTTCGTCGCCGCTCGGCCAGCGCCCGAGCATCACCCCCCTGATGCCCGGAAAAGCAGCCACTCGATGCATCTCAGAAACCGCGGTTTCTGCTCCAACGTTGGGAAGAATGGCCACCCCCCACAGGCGGTCTGGGTTGTAGGCGCAGAATTCAGCCAGCCAATCGTTGTAGGCCCGGATGCAGGCAATATGGAAGTCGGCATCTTCGCGGTGCCACACCAGCTGGTTTCCGATCCGGGGGGTGGGGTAGAGGACTTCCAGGTCTACGCCGTCCTGGTCTTGCTCCCCGATTCGGGCAGCCGGGTCATGGCCACCGTCTCTCACGTCTTCCCAGCGGACCCATCCCGAGCGCTGGTCGGCGGGCAGGCCGGCGGAGCAGTTGCCACCGAAGTTGATGGGATCGTGGGCCCCTTCCAGAACCCAGGCATCGCCCTGGTCGAAGCTCTCCATTCGAGGGGCCCGGTCCTTGTAGCGGGCCGGCACCCGGTCGACCCACAGTCCGGGCGGCTCGTTCACATGGGAGTCGGCTGACACCAGCTGGTACTCCATCACGCCGACACCGTACCGCCGGGGATGTTGTGGATCACTATGGTGAGGCGATGGTTGCCGTGTCGGAAATCGATCTGTGCCGTACAGATCTCTACCAGCAGGGATTCCCCCACGATCTGTTCACCGAGCTGCGGGCCACTTCGCCGGTGTTCAAGCATCCGCCGGCGGAATTCGCCCGTACCGAGGAGCCGGTGGAGTTCTGGGTGCTGTGCGATCACGCCAGCGTGCAGTCGGCCAATCGGGATTGGGAGACCTTCTCGGCCATCGACGGCTCGGGCGTCTACAAGACGCTGCTGGAGCACCGCAACCACATGATCGTGTCGATGGACCCGCCCCAGCACTCCCGGATGCGGCGGTTGATCAGCGCCGGGTTCACGCCTCGGATGATCGCCCAGTTGGACGAGCACATCCGCAATCGGACCGAGCAGATCTTGGATGAGGTCGCTGAACAGGGTGAATGCGAGTTCGTCAGCGAGGTGGCCTACCAGCTCCCTATGCACATCATCGCCGACATCATGGGCATACCCGAGGACGACCGACCATGGGTGTTCGAGCGGACCGACGTGATGATCAAGGCCTGGGATCCGGCATCGGGCCTCGGCCCAGAGGACAACGACAAAGCCCAATTCGACCTGTGGTGCTACGCCCGGGACTTGGGGAAAGCCAAGCGGGCCGAGCCAGCCGACGACGTGTGGACCATTCTGGCCCATGCCGAAATCGACGGCCCTGACGGGGACTCGACCAGCCTCAGCGAGATGGAGCTGGACATGTTCTTTGTGATCCTCGGGCTGGCCGGATCGGAGACCACCCGTAATGCCTTGTCCATGGGCCTGCTCGGGCTGATGGACCACCCCGATCAGTTGGAGCTGCTGGCCGAGCGATCCGATGAGGTCATGGGCACCGCGGTGGAGGAGCTCATCCGCTGGTCCAGCCCGGTGCTGCTGTTCGGCCGCACCGCTACTCGAGACGTCGAGGTGGCCGGTCAGCTGATCAAACAAGGCGACCGGGTCACGCTGTGGTACCCGTCGGCCAACCGGGATGAGGCGGCGTTCGACGACCCCTTCCGATTCGACCTGCGGCGCGATCCCAACCCGCACGTCTCTTTCGGCGGGGGCGGACCGCACTATTGCCTGGGGGCGAACCTGGCCAAGCGCGAGGTGTCGGTGATGATCGAGCAGCTTCTGGCCCGGTTCAGCGATTTCCGTCTGACCGGTGAGGTGGAGTGGTTGGCCGCCGGCCCCACCACCAACGTGGGGGTTGGCGTCAAGCGCATCCCTCTGGCGTTTCTTCCCAACTAGAACCGCTGGGGAGTGGGGCGGCGGGGTAGGGACAGGGCGACGAACACGCCTAGAACCGATAGCACCACTAACACGGTCCAGATCTGTTGGAACCGGTCGAACAGTTGGGCGTCGGACACGTTGCCCAACAAGCCGAAGGCGACAGCCAGCCCGGTCAGCGCCCCTACTTGGCGGGCGGTAGACAGCACGCCCATGCCCAGGCTGTACGTCTCGTTGTCAAGGTCACGGGCCCCGATGGCGTTGATCATGGGCAACCCCATGCCCCAGCCCCCAATGCCGCCGAGGAAGATGGGCACAAAGAACGCCGTCCAGTAGGCCGGATCGGGGCCGGGCACTAGCCGCAGCCACACCACCGCCACTGTGGTAGTGGCCATGGCAGCAACGGCGATGGTGCGTTCGTCGAAACGGCGGCTCAACCATCCGGCCAAAACGCTGGCCAGCGTGGCCGCGGCGGGAAACGGCAAGAGCGCAAGTCCTGCTCTCAGCGGGCGGTAGTCCCAAACCTGCTCCAGGTACTGCACCATCATCACGAAGTAGGGAAACAGGAAGCTGGGTATGGCGATGGCGATAAATAGCGCCCGGCGATAGGTCCGCAGCTTCAGCAGTCGAGGTTCGACGATGGGCGCCGGATGTCCCAGGATGCGGTGCCGGATCAGAGGTACCAAGGCGGCGGCCAAAGCAAAGGCAGCGATGATGCGGCTGTCGCTCCAGCCCCATGTCCGGCCTTGCACCAGGCTGAGAGTCAGCATCCCAAGGCTGGCCGCGACCAACAGCGCACCCACGAAGTCGGGAAGTCGAGAAGCAACCTTGCGCTCGGTTTCGGTGAGCAGGGAGCGGGCCGCCAGGAACGACGGCACTCCGATGGCCACGTTCAGGGCATAGGCCGCCCGCCAGCCCCAAACGTCGATGAGCAAACCGCCCAGCGTTGGCGCCAAGGCCCCGGCCACACCACCGACCGCGGTCCACGCGGTGATGGCCCGGGTCTGGTCATCGGCGGGCCACACGGCCAATATCAAGCCGAGAGACGCAGGCATGACAAAGGCGGCACCCGCTCCCTGAGCGGCCCGGCACAACACCAGCACCCATAGTTCAGGCGCCAGCCAACCCCCCACTGAGCCGAGCACATAAAGGGCCAAGCCGACAAGGAAAACCTGTCGGCGACCTGTGCGGTCGGCCAGGCGCCCGGCGGCGACGACAAATGTGGCCAGCGAAATGGAGAAGGCGCTGAGCACCCAGACGGTTGACGGGCGGCTGGCACCAAAGCTCTCGCCGATGCTCACCAAGGCCAGCGGTTGCAGGGTGGCGTCGAGGGTGATGAGGAACACCGCCCCCATGCACACCCAGAAGACCGCCCAGTGACGCGCCAGCACAGCCCAACCGTACGCGCGCCCTAGGTTGTCAGCTAGAGACGAACCACTAGGTCAGCCGTCGCGCGTGAACGGCCGGGTGAGGGCTGCTGGTTGGCCTATTCGCCGACTCACCACCACTAGCACGATCACCGTCAAGACCGCGGGGGCCATGTTGGCGATGGATGCCACCGATCCGGAAATGACGTCTTGAACCTGAAGTTGGAGCACGGTGGAAGACACGATGCCGAACAGCAGGGAACCGGCCATCACTCCGACTGGCCGCCACGCCCCGAAGTACACCAAAGCGATGGCGATGAATCCGCGACCAGCAGTGAGGTTCTGCTGGAATATCCCGATCTCCAAGGCCAGAGCCGCCCCGGCCAGCCCGGCCATGGTGTTGCCGATGACGATGGCCGCGGTGCGAATGCCGTTCACGCTCACGCCCAATGTGTCGGCCGCTTGCGGGTTTTCCCCCACGGCCCGAACGTTGAGTCCGAATGTGGTCCGGGTGATGAGCCAATAGAAGACCGGAACCAGCAAGAAGGCCACATAGGTGAGCACCGTGTGGCTGAAAAGCAGTTCGCCGGCGCGCCCGGTGTCATCGGCCAGCCAGTCGAAGGGCTTGGTTTGCAGTCCGCTGATGGGCTTCGGGGTGCCAACCTGCTTTTGGAACAACAGATCGGTGAAGCCCAAGCCGAAGAGATATATCCCGATTCCGCTGATGCCTTGTTCGGCGTGCATCACCACGGTGATGAAGGCGTAGATGAGGCCCATCACCATTCCCGTCACGAGCCCCATCAGCAGCCCGAAGGCGGCGCTCCCCGACTCCAGTGCGGTGTAGTAGGCAGCGAACGCGCCGATGAGCATGACCCCCTCGACACCCAGGTTGAGCACCCCAGCCCGTTGGCCGACGGCCTCGCCCAGCGCGGCGAGCAGGAAGGGCACCGCAAGCCGGATGCCCGATGCCAAAGTGGCGGTGATGATGGCGACGGTGAAGAAATCGTTCATGCCCGATCCTCCATCTGGATGTCGCCTTCAGCCCATCGCTGCACTCGGGTGCGCAGTTTGAGGCTTCCCACCACGAATACCACCACTACGCCGTTGAGTGCGATCACCAGGGCTTGGGGAACCTGCACCGCTCGTTGCAGGGAGATGCCTCCGGCCAGCATTCCGCCGAACAGATAGGACGACAGCACTGTGAACAGCGGGTGAAGCCCTCCGAACAACGCGGTCACGATGCCGTTGAACCCCGCACTCTGGGTGAATGCCAACGGGCCGCCCTCGCCGATCAGCCGGTGCGATTCGCTACCGAACACCAACACCGCACCGGCGATGCCAGCGCAGGCCCCGCTGAAGGCCAAGGCCTGGGTGATGCTCATCTCGACTTTCATGCCTGAAGCGCGCGAGGCGTGGGGGTTGTGGCCAACCGCCCGCAGGCGCATGCCCAGGCTGCTGCGGAACAACAGCAGGTACGCGAGGATGGCCACAATCAGGGCCACCACGATGCCCAGGTGCAGTCGCGTCCCCCCCGGCAATATGGGCAGATCGGCATTCTGGGTCAAGCGCTTGGTTTGCTGGATCCTGATGGCGCCAGGCTCGATGAGCCAATCTTCCAGCAAAAAGCTCATGAAGAACCCGGCGATGATGTTCATCATGATGGTGCTGAGAATCTCGTTGACCCCGCTGTAGGCCTTCAGGGCACCGGGGATCGCCCCCCAGATTCCTCCGCCGACTCCTCCAGCGATCATGACCAGCGGCACCAGGATCGGACGGGGGACATCGGGCAGGGCCAGTGCCACCAGCGTGGCCAAAATGGCGCCCATGATGATCTGGCCCTCCCCGCCGATGTTTATGACACCGGTGCGGAAGGCGATACAAATGCCAACGCCGACCAGCATGAGGGGGATGGACTTCAGGGCGGTGGCAGCCAGTTCATCAGGACCCCCAAACGCCCCGGTGAACAGCTCCCGATAGCCGGTGAGCGGGTTGGCGCCGAACACCCCGAGGAGGATGGCGCCCACCACCAGGGCTGCAATCACCGCCCCCGCAGGCACCGCTAGTCCGGCAAAGGGACGCAAGAGGCGGCCAATGTCGAACCCAGAGATAAATCTCTGTTGATTGTCAGTCATTTTCAACATAGATTGCTCTGAGTTCCCCTCTGTTCGCCGAAGCGATCAACTCGCGGAGGTTTCCATGCTGGTGACCTGTTGGTCAACCAAGGGGGGTTCTGGCACAACGGTGATTGCGGCCCTCGTCAGCCTACACGCCGCCCAAGATCGAGACCGGCCTGTTCTGCTTGTCGACCTCAGCGGCGACCTGCCGGCGGTGTTCGGCTGTGCCGAGACGTCATCCGGATTGGCCGAATGGCTCCGCAGCGACCTCGCCCCCTGTTCGCTTGAGAGGATGCTCGAGGAGCTGACCCCCAACCTGTCGTTGCTTCCCCGAGGTCGAGGCCCCCTCAGTGCCCGGCGGGCCGACGAGCTTGTGGATTGGTTGGGCTCTGATGGCATCGTGGTGGTGGACGCCGGGGTGCTGAGGTCCAAGGAAGAGTCTTCCGACCGCGGCTCGGACGACGAGATTCGCTGGAGACTGGCCGCCGAAGCCGACCGGTCTGTGCTGGTGACCCGGGCATGCTACCTGGCGCTGCGCCGAACGGTTTCGCTTCCGGTGCGGCCCAGTGGGGTGGTGCTTGTTACCGAGTCTGGCCGGGCCCTGACCCGATCAGACTGCGAACGGGCCATCGGCGCACCGGTGCTGGCCACCGTCGCGATCGATCCCGAAATTGCCCGAGCGGTGGATGCCGGGATGTTGCGCACGCGGGTGCCCAAGGGCCCGATCAAGGCTCTCGGTCGACTGACCGAGGAACTCTGAGCAGTGGCTTGGAGTCGCAGCGGGGGAGGAAAGGAGGCCCTCGACCCGTACCTATGTGATCCGTCGGTGTCAGAGATCATGGTGAACGGCCCTGGACCGGTGTGGGTAGAGCGACGCGGGTGCTTGGAGGCCACCAACACGATCCTGGATACCGAGACAATCGAGCTGCTCATCGAGCAGACGGTCGCACCTCTTGGTCGCCGCATCGACCGCAGCTCTCCGATGGTGGATGCCCGACTGGCCGACGGTTCCCGCCTCAATGCGGTTGTTCCCCCGGTAGCGGTTGACGGCCCCTACGTGACCATCCGTCGCTTCTCTGTTCGCCCGGTTCCCTTGGAGGAATTCGCCCCACCCGGGGTGGTATCCGCTCTGCGATGGGCGGTAGCCGCTCGCTGCAACCTGGTGGTGTCGGGCGGAACTGGCGCAGGCAAGACAACCCTGCTGAATGCGCTGGCCGGCTCAATCGATCCCGGCGAACGGGTGGTGACAGTGGAGGACGCCGCCGAGCTGGCCTTGGACAGTGATCACGTCGTGCGCCTAGAGGCGAGGCCTACGGACATTGACGGGGTTTCCCCGGTCACCATTCGCCAACTTGTGCGCAACGCCCTGCGGATGAGACCCGACCGCATCATCGTGGGGGAGGTCCGGGGGGCCGAGACCCTCGACATGCTCCAGGCGATGAACACCGGCCATGAGGGCTCGCTGTCCACCTGCCATGCCAACAGCCCGGCCGACGCCATCAGCCGACTGGAGACCATGGTGCTCCTGGATGGAGGTGCCGTCCCTTTGGCTGCAGTGCGAGACCAGATCGCCGCCGCGGTGGACTTGGTGGTTCATGTTGCTCGTCGCCCCCAGGGGCAGCGGCGCATTGTCTCGCTGGCAGTTGTCGACCGCTCGGAGGAACGCGATGAGGGCAGCCGTCCGAGCCTGCGCCAGATTGCCGATGAGCGCCAATTGCACTGTCTGCCGACGGTCGAACCTCGGGTTCCCGATGCTGCGACGCCCGATCCCCGGTGGCTCGGCCGATGACCGCGATCAAGAGGGCTTTGGCAGCAGTGGGTGGTCGGATTCAAACCATGGCTGCAATGGCCGATGTAAGTCTGACTCTGGCCCAGGTGTGGCAGGGACTGGGTGCCGTTGCCCTCCTAGGCGCGGGGTTCGGCGCACTTCAAGCCGGTTTTGTGGGGGCGCTGGTTGGAATGTCTGGGCTCGTCGCCGCGAGCCTCATGGCTCTCAGGCTCAATCGCCACCGACGCGATCGGGTGATCGAGGGTCAGCTTCCCGGCTTTCTGGAGGCCATTGCCCGAGGCCTGCGCACCGGCTTGCAGCTCGGACCCGCGACCGTTGAGGCCGCTTCCAGCACACAGCCGCCGCTAAGCCTGGAAGTGGCACCGCTGGCCGCTGAGCTCCAGCGAGGGCTCCGCAGCGCTGAAGTGTTCGAGCGTTGGGCTAGTCGTCGTCCCGGCAGCAGTACTGGCTTGGCGGCGGCGGCCGTTGCCTTTGCCGCCACCGCCGGCGGAGCCCGTGCCCGGGCCATTGACGGGGTGGCCGCCACGTTGCGTGATCGGGCCGCCCTTGAGCTGGAGGTGCGTTCGCTTACCTCGCAGGCCCGGGTGTCGGCGATGATGATCGCGGCTCTACCTGTCGGCTTCATGCTCTTGTCGGCTGGTGTAGGTGACGCAGGGGCCGAATTTCTGTTCACGACCCCACTCGGTTTGGCCATCCTCGCCGTCGGTTTGAGTCTCGATGTGATCGGTGCGCTGTGGATGCGCCGGATCGTCAACGCTCGGGCTTGAGGTCATGCTTCCAGTCGCATTGGGGTTGATGTGGGCCAGCGTGGTGGTGCTGTGGGGCTGGCGGAGACGGCCCCGTCAGGTTCGATCACCCATTCCGGACCCGAAGCGGGTTGGTTCTTCGACCAAGGCAACGGCACTCGGGGTTGCCATGGCCATTGTGATTGCCGTGGCTGTTCATCCGGTGGTCGGGGTTGGCATCGGTCTGCTGGTTTGGATTTCCCCTCACCGACAGCGAGCCCGACAGCAACGACGACGGCAGGCCGAGGTGCTGGAGGAACTGCCCGAAGCAGTCGACCTGCTGCGGCTTGCCATCTCGTCAGGACTCAATATTCATCAGGCGGTGTTCGCCGTAGGGAATCGCCTTGGCGGCCCGGTGGGGCTCGGGCTGGCCGGCGCCAGTTGGCGGGTCCGCACCGGCATGCGTCTGGCCGATGCGCTGGAAACCCTGCCGGACTCTGTCGGCGAGCCGGTGCGCCCCTTGGTGAGGGTGCTGATCGACGGCGACCGCTATGGCACCAACTTGGAGCCCGCCTTGGAGCAGTTGGCGGCCGACAGCCGCCTGTTGCGGCGCCGCCGGGCCGAAGAGCTGGCTCGGCGACTGCCGTTGCGCCTGTTGTTGCCACTGGTGATCTGCATTCTGCCGGCCTTCATCCTCCTCACCCTGGCCCCGGTACTGGCCGAGACGTTGGCCATCCTGCGCCAATGACCGAATCCCCATCTTCCCCTTCCGTTTCCTTCCCGCACAGGTACACAACATGTTCTTGCTTCGATGGCTCATCACCGTTCACTCATGGCTGGCCCGACTTCGGTCCGAACGGGGTCAGGCCACTGCCGAATATGCCCTCATCCTCCTGGGGGCTGCCGCGGTAGCCATGCTCCTGGTGACCTGGGTTACCAGGACCAACCGGATCTCCAACCTCCTCGACGCCGTATTCCGCCACATCACCGGACTTGTCGGCTAGAGGCCCAGCTGTGGTCCCAGCTGCCCGGGAGCGAGGACAGGCTGCGGTAGAGACTGCTCTGGTGCTTCCGCTAATCATGGCGGTGGCGTTGGCGCTGGTACAGGTGGGGTTGTTGGTGCGCGACCACGTTCTGGTCGTACATGCGGCCCGAGAGGCAGCCCGCGCCGCGGCGGTCGACCCCACCACCGAGGCGGCTGCCGACGCCGCGCTTGCTGCCACCAGTCTGAACCCCGACAGATTGCTGGTGGAAACGCAGGGAAGCCGGACGACCGGCGGCCTCCTTCAAGTCACCGTGCGCTTTCGGCCCGAGCCCGCGGTGCCCTTGGTGGGCGGCCTGTTCCCCTCCGTGACCATCCAAGAGACATTGACTGTTCGCGTGGAATAGCCGCTCTGGACCGAAACGAATTGGAACCACCACTAGTCTGATATGTCGTGGAATTCGGCGTCACCGTTGCCTCCCATAAGGGATGGGAGGTCTTGACGGTTACCGGTGAGATCGACATGGCCACCGCGCCCCGATTCCGCCAGCGGCTGCTCGCCTTGATCAGTGGCGGGGCTCAAAACGTGGTCATCGATCTCTCCGGGGTGGATTACATAGACTCCACCGGACTCGGCGTGCTCATGGGCGGGGCCAAGCGAGTGCGAAGCACCGGAGGAGACATCCGGTTGGTCACGACGGGTTCTCGCCTCGCTGATCTGATCGAGCTCACCCGGCTCGATCGTGTCTTGGATGTGTTCGACTCGGTTTCGGCGGCCACCGAAAGTTCCGACTCGTGACATCCGACCCCACCCAATTCGACTTCGAGATTCCCGCTCGGCCGGAATATCTCTCGCTGGTTCGCTCCTTGGTGGTCGAAGCCGCCGAAATGGATGCATCCCTGAGTCGAGAGCGAATCGAGGACTTCAAGGTGGCTGTCTCCGAGGCCACCACCAATGCCATTGAGGCCCATGCCCGAGCCTGTCGCGACGATTCCATCCGGATACGCTGCACTCTCTTCGACGACCGCCTTGAATTCCACATCACTGATCGGGGCTACGGCTTCTATCCCGATCAGATTCAGGTACTCCCCGAGCCCGACGATCCCAGTCGGTTGAATTTCGAGCGGGGTTTGGGCATCTATCTGATGCGAGTCCTCTCCGACAAGGTTGAGATCCAAAGCGGGTCCGATGGAACAGAGGTCTCATTGGCCATCGACCTTCCTGCCAACAACTCGAATTCCTGAGCTGATTGCGAGTGAATGGCCAAGTACCCGCTGTGACTGAGGAACCTAAGCCGAGAGCGGCTACGTTCAGCGCCGATGGCTGACAAGAACCCCCTCAGCGATCTCACATTTCTGGGCGGCTCCAGTCGATTGGCGCGGTATGTCGGCCGTCCCATTCTCCATTTCGCAGCCATCGAGGCGGCGGGCGGTGTTCTCATGCTGGTCGCCACAGTGGCCGCCCTGGTTTGGGTCAACTCTCCGTGGCAGGGTTCCTATGAGGACTTTTGGCACACCTACGTATCGTTCTCAGTGGGCGACTATCACTTCGAGCACGATCTCGCTCACATCGTTCAAGACGGCCTCATGGCCGTGTTCTTTTTCGTCATCGGCCTGGAGATCAAACGGGAGTTGGTGACCGGTCAGCTCCGGGATCCCCGCTTCGCCGCGCTGCCCGCGGTGGCCGCCCTCGGCGGCATGGTGGTGCCCGCCCTCGTCTACTTTGCCTTCAATTCCGGCGGGCCTGGTCAAGACGGCTGGGGTATCCCCATGGCCACCGACATCGCCTTTGCCGTCGGCGTCTTATCGCTGCTGGGCAATCGCATTTCTCGTCAGATGAAGGTGTTCCTGCTGACTCTGGCCATAGTCGACGACATCGGCGCCATTCTGGTGATCGCCATCTTCTACACCAGCGATCTCTCCAGCAATTGGCTGCTCACCGCCGCCATTTTGCTGGCCGGCATCTTGGTGCTTCGCCGACTGCACGTTTGGTATCTGCCCGTGTACCTCATCATTGGGGTGGCCTTCTGGCTGGCCGTGCTGGAATCAGGGGTCCACGCCACAATCGCCGGGGTGATCCTCGGTCTGATCACGCCAGCCAAGCCCCTCCAGTCAGAAGAGGAGGCCCGCCGCTGGGCCAGTTGGCTCCAGATGCAAGACGTTGTCCACCTCGACGACGTGCGCCGAGTCGGATTTCACATGCGGGAGTCGCAGCCGGTCAGCCTGCGGATTGAGGAGCTTCTCCACCCCATTGCCGGCTACATCATCATTCCCATATTCGCCTTGTCCGCCGCAGGGGTTGAGCTCTCCGGCGATGTTCTGTCCGATGCGGTCACCTCGCCGGTGACGGTGGGGGTAGCGGTCGGATTGGTAGTGGGCAAGACCGTGGGCATCTCGCTGTTCTCGTGGATTGCCCACCGATTGGGCTGGGTCACCATTCCAAAGTCACTGACCGGCCTCCACATGGTGGGGTTGGCCATGGTGGCCGGAATCGGCTTCACCGTGTCGCTCTTCATCTCCCGACTGGCCTTTGATGACCCATCCGTGGCCGATGAGTCCAAGATCGGAATCCTGGTGGGATCGCTGATCGCCGCGGTCGTTGGCCTGGCGATCTTGTCCCGTACCGAGCCTCGTCCAAAGTACGCAGACAAGGCCTAATCCCCGAATCTTGCGCTCAGCGCGTTTAGGTTCTGCTTGACAGCCCCTCTACCTCAACCCCTAGCTTCTCTCCGTGCCCAACGCCCTCGTTATCGTCGAGTCTCCGGCCAAGGCCAAGACCATCGCGGGCTATTTGGGAAGCGGCTACGTGGTGGAGTCCTCAATCGGGCACATCCGCGACCTGCCCAGCAACGCCGGCGAAGTACCTGAGGCGTATCGGGGCGAGTCGTGGTCTCGGCTGGGAATCGACGTCGACAACGACTTCAAACCGCTGTATGTGGTGCCCTCCGACAAGAAGTCTCAGATTCGCAAGCTGAAGCAACTTCTCAAAGAGTCCGACGAGCTGTACCTCGCCACCGACGAAGACCGTGAGGGAGAGGCCATTGCCTGGCACCTGCTCGAAGTCCTGTCCCCGAAGGCCGAAGTCAACGTCAAGCGAATGGTGTTCCACGAGATCACGCCGTCGGCCATTCGGTCGGCCATTGAATCTCCCCGGGACCTGGACCGCCGCTTGGTAGACGCCCAAGAGGCCCGACGATTGCTGGACCGGCTGTACGGCTACGAAGTGTCACCCGTGCTGTGGAAGAAGGTGCTGCCCCGTCTCTCGGCCGGCCGAGTGCAGAGCGTGGCCACCCGCATCGTGGTCGAGCGCGAGCGCGAGCGCATGGCCTTCACCGCAGCTGACTATTGGAGCTTGAGCGCGGTGTTCCGGGTATTGGGCGACCTCAGCCCCGGCGACCCCTCCACCTTCACTGCCTCGCTAACCGCGGTGGACGGGGCCAAAGTGGCGGTGGGCAAGGACTTCGCCAGCGATGGGCAACTCCGCAGCCCCGACGCCGTCCACCTCAACGAGGAGGCGGCCCAAACTCTGGCCCGTGGCCTGTCAGAGGCCGAGATCAGCGTCCGAGGCGTCGAAGTGAAGCCCTACCGCCGTCGGCCCGCGGCTCCCTTCATGACTTCCACCCTCCAGCAAGAGGCCGGTCGCAAGCTGCGCCTGTCGGCTGCCATGGCCATGAGAGCGGCCCAGTCCCTGTACGAGAAGGGCTACATCACCTACATGCGCACCGACAGCACCACATTGTCGGAGGCAGCCTTGCAGGCGGCTCGTGCCGCGGTCTCCGAGCGCTTCGGAGCTTCCTATCTGCCCGACGAGGCCCGCCGATACGCCAAGAAGGTGAAGAACGCCCAAGAAGCCCACGAAGCCATCCGTCCTTCGGGCGACCAGTTCCGCACCCCGGAGGAGGTAAGGGCCGAAGTGCCCCAAATGGAGGCTCAGGTCTACGAGCTGATCTGGCAGCGAACAGTGGCTTCGCAGATGACCGACACAGTGGGCGAGACCGTCCATGTCGACCTCGGCGGGACAACCGCCGATGGGCGCGACGCCGCGTTCTCGGCGGCGGGCACGGTGATCACCCATGAGGGTTTCCGCCGGGTGTACACCGAGGGCACCGACGAGGAGGCCGACCAGGAGGAGGCCGAGCGGCGCATGCCATCGCTGGCCGCCGGCGATCCGCTGGCCATCGACGAGCTGTCTCCATCGGGCCACACCACCCAGCCCCCGGCCCGCTATACCGAGGCATCGCTGGTGCGGAGACTGGAGGAACTCGGCGTCGGCCGGCCGTCAACCTATGCCGCGATCATGAACACCATTGTCGATCGGGGCTATGTGTGGAAGAAGGGGGCGGCGTTGGTCCCATCATTCACGGCATTTTCGGTGGTCACCCTGTTGGAACAGCACTTCCCCAACTTGGTGGACTATGCCTTCACCGCTCGCATGGAGGACGACCTCGACGGCATTGCCTCAGGCGACCGGGAGGCCATCCCCTGGTTGAGCCGCTTCTATTTCGGCCCAGCCGACAACGAGCCCGACGACGACTCCGCTCACGGTGTTGCCAAGTATGGGCTTCGCACCGCGGTGTCCGATCGCTTGGGCGACATCGACGCCCGAGCGGTGAACTCCATACCCATCGGCGCAGACGAGAACGGAGAGCCGGTGGTGGTCAGGGTCGGTCGCTATGGGCCCTATGTACAGCGAGGCGAAGACCGAGCCAGCCTTCCCGACGACCTGCCCCCCGATGAGCTGACCCTGGATCGGGCACTGTCGTTCATCTCGGCCCCCTCCGACGACCGCACTTTGGGCGACGACCCCGAGACCGGTCTGCCGGTGGTGGTGCGCTCCGGCCGGTTCGGCCCCTATGTCCAGATCGGAGAAGAAGCGGAAGACGGCGGGGAGAAGCCCAAGCGGGCATCTCTGCTAGCTGGCATGCAGCCGGAGACGATCACGCTCGATGACGCCCTCAAAGTGCTGTCGCTGCCCCGCGTGGTGGGCACCGATCCGGCCGACGGCACCGAGGTCGTGGTTCAAAATGGGCGCTATGGCCCCTACGTCACCAAGGGCAAGGAGAATCGGAGCCTCGATTCCGAAGATCAACTCTTCACCATAACCCTGGAGCAGTGCCTGGAGCTGTTGGCCCAGCCCCGGCGGCGCCGGGGTCAAACGGCCAAGCCTCCCCTTCGGGATCTGGGCCTGGATCCGGCCACCGAGAAGCCAATGCTGGTCAAGGACGGCCGCTACGGCCCCTACGTGACCGACGGCGAGGTGAACGCCTCGCTGGGCAAGGCCGACTCGGTGGAGACCCTGACCGTGGAACGGGCATCGGAGCTGCTCCAGAGACGGCGGGACAGAATCGCCGCCGGCGGTGGCAAGCCCAAGGCCCGGGGCAAGTCCACCGCCAAGAAGAAGACACCGGCGAAATCAGGGGCGGCAAAGAAAAAGTCGCCGCCTCGGTCGGGATCGTAAGCCAGTAGCTACCCTGAGCGGGTGGAGGCGGCCCGGCATGGCTTTTGACGAGTCCTCTGCGGTGCCCGAGCCCGCTAGTTCTCACAAGTCCTCGACCGTGGCCTCGGCTCGGATCGACCGGATTTTCGGAAGCGCCCAGTACTTCCGGTTGTGGATCGCCCAGATCTTCTCCTCCGGCGGCGACTGGCTGGCCTTGTTCGCCATCCTCATCACCGCCGACCGCGTGGGCGGCGGCACCCCGGAGGCGTCGGTGGCCTACGTGATGATCGCCCGCTTCCTTCCCGGACTCATTTTCGGATCGGCTGCCGGGGTGCTGGTGGACCGCTGGGACCGCAAGCGGACGATGGTGGTGTGCGATATCGGGCGGGCCGCCACCATCCTCTGGCTGCCGTTCGTGGACTTCGTCTGGCAGCTTGTGCTGGCCTCGCTCATCTTGGAGGGCTTTGCGCTGCTGTGGGCCCCGGCCAAGGAATCCTCGGTGCCCAATCTGGTTCCCCGGGAGAAGCTGACCGCGGTCAACTCGCTCTCATTGGTAGCCGCCTACGGCACATTCCCGCTGGCCGCGGCCGTGTCCATCGGTCTGGCCAGTTTGGCCACGGTGATCCAGCGCATCAGCGCCGTCGACTTTCTGCGCATCGACGCCGAGTCAATGGCGTTCTACATAGATGCGGCAACTTTCATCGCGTCAGCGGCGATAATCTCCCGGCTTGTCCTGCCCCGGGGGCCACAGACGACCAGTGGGCAGGCCGAGGGCTCGACTCGGGTTTGGGCGCCGGAGCAGGTATTCAAGGACTTGCGCGACGGGTGGAGCTACATCTTTTTGAACCCCACCGTGCGGACGGTGAATGTTGCCCTGGCCGTCGGTCTGATCGGCGGGGGGATGATCGTTCCGTTGGGTCCGGTGTTTGCCGAGGATGTGCTACACGTCGATGGCGGTGACGGATTCCGCGCTTTCATGGTGGCTCTGGGGATCGGCGTGGCCATCGGCATCGCCGGGTTGACCCTTCGGCAAAACCGCCTGCACAAGGAGCAGGTCTTTCTGGCCGCCGTCTTTGGGGCTGGCGCGTGCCTGTTTGTGGCCACTTCGATGTGGACCCTGGTGGGGTCGGCATTGCTCGTCGGCGGGCTCGGAGTGTGCGCAGGTACGGTCTACGTGTTGGGGATCACCTTGCTCCAGGAGAACGCAACCGAAGAGCTGCGAGCCCGGGTATTCGCCGGGCTCTTCACGCTGGTGCGATCGTCGGTGATGCTCGCTCTGTTGCTCGGACCCGCGTTGGCTCTATTCCTCAACGGGCTGTCAGACAAGTTCTTCGACAAGGAGGTGAACATTCTGGGATTTGACGTGATCATCCCCGGTGTTCGTCTCACACTGTGGTTGGCCGCTCTCATCATGGTGGCCGCTGGCTTTTTGACTCTGGCTTCCAGACGCAGGGCCGGCGGACGAACTGCCAGCCCATGACCGGCCGCCTGATTGCGTTTGAGGGCGGCGAGGCTGCTGGCAAGAGCACGCAAGCCAAGCTGCTTGCTGATCGATTGGGGGCGTTGCTTACCTTCGAACCGGGCGCCACCGATTCGGGGGCCCGGATTCGCTCGCTGGTGTTGGATTCGCCCGATCTGGCGCCGTCTCCCCACACCGAGGCCCTATTGATGGCCGCCGACCGGGCCCAGCACGTTGCCGAGGTGATCCGCCCCGCCCTGGACTCGGGGATTCACGTGGTCACCGATCGGTTCATCGGGTCGTCTCTGGCCTATCAGGGCTTCGGACGCCACTTGGGGGTTGAAGATGTCCTGGCTCTATCGCTCTTTGCCACCGGCGGTCTCCAAAGCGACCTGAATGTGCTGTTGGAGGTGTCCGAGGAGGTGGCCCGGTCTCGCCAGTCATCGCCCGGCGACCGAATCGAAGCTGAGAACGCCGACTTCCATCAGCGGGTGCTCGACGGATTCAGAACCCTGGCCCAGCAAGACCCTGAGCGGTGGGTGGTGATCGACGGAGGCCGATCGGTTGGAGAAGTGGCCGATGCGGTGAATGCCGCGGTTCGGGATCGACTCGGTGTCTGACTCGTTGAACCTGGATGAGCGACAACCCGATTCGCTGGGCGATTCGCTGGGCGACTCGCTGCCCGGCATCGACGATGCCGTCGACGATGTCTGGGCCCAGTTGGAGGGCCAGCCCCGGGCAGCCGAGATCCTGGCCTCGGCGGCGGCTCAGCCGGTTCACGCCTATCTGTTCTGCGGCCCGAGGGGCACCGGCAAGCGCACCGCCGCTTTGGCCTTTGCCGCATCGTTGATCGGGGCCGACTCCCGTAGTCGCCGCTTGGCGTTGTCGGGTCGCCATCCCGATCTGTCCATCCACGAGCCGGAGGGCCGGACGCTACGGGTGTCCGAAGCCGACGAGATCATCTTCGAGGCGTCCCGCAGCCCGGTGGAAGGGCAACTCAAGGTGATCGTCTGCGACCGGTTCCACACCGCTGAGCCGGAGGCAGTGGCCAGCCTGCTCAAGACCATCGAAGAGCCACCCCCCACCGCGGTGATCGTGCTGTTGAGCGAAGAGGTCCCTCCCGATCACACCACCGTGGCCTCCCGCTGCATCATCGTGGAGTTCGACCCTGTGCCCGACGAAGACGTGCGCCACATCCTCGAGCGTGAGGGGGTGAGTTCTCAGGGCCTAGACGACATCGTGGCCGCCGCCGCGGGAGACGTGAGCCGGGCTCGCCTGCTGGCCACCGACGCCAGCCTCAGCGCTCGGCGTCAAGCGTGGGCTGGCGCGCCGGCCCGACTGGACGGCACCGGGAACACGGTGTCGGTGTTGGTCGACGAGCTGCGGGCGCTAATCGATGAGGCTCAGGAGCCGCTGACGGCTCGCCAGCGGACCGAGTCCGACGAGTTGGCCCGAGTGGAAGCCGAATTGGGTCCTCAGAGCCGTCTCCGCCGGGAGATGGACGCCCGCCACCGCCGAGAGCAGCGCCTTCTGCGGGTTGACGAACTGCGCTTCGGGCTGTCCACCCTGGCGGCCTTCTACCGCCAACAAATCGCTGACGACCACCATCCCCAGGAAGCGGTGGCCGCCATCACCCGCATCCGAGACGCCCACGCCGGCCTGGTCCGCAACCCCAACGAACCCCTCCTCCTCCAAGCCCTTTTCCTATCTTTACCCAGGGTGCATCACTGGTAGCCTGACGCCCGCGCCCGAGTAGCTCAGTCGGTAGAGCAATTCATTCGTAATGAATAGGTCAGGAGTTCGATTCTCCTCTCGGGCTCTCTAGGGCACATCAATGGTGCGGTCGGGAAGCCCGACTTGCCCGGCTGGGGATTCGCCCGGAATCAGTGGCTGGTACTGTCGCCCGCTATGTCCTCCACAGACGATTTCGTACTGATCGACCACCCCCGGCCCGACATCGCGCTGGTCACGCTGAACCGGCCCGAGCGCATGAACGCCATGGCCTTCGATGTGATGGTGCCCCTCGCTGATGCCCTGCGAGATGTCAACAACGACAACGACATTCGGGTGGTGGTGGTCACCGGCGCTGGTCATGGCTTCTGCTCCGGTGCCGACCTAGTGAGCGCGGGCCGAGTCCCCTACATCGATGGTCTCACTCCTTCAACGATCGCCCACCGGGCCGCCGACCGTCTTCACGAGGTCATTGAGCTGATTGGCGATCTGCACCAGCCGGTGATTGCGGCAATCAATGGAGCGGCCATCGGCGGGGGGATGTGCCTCGCCCTGGCCTGCGACATACGCATTGCGTCCACCGAGGCCTACTTCCGGGCTGCCGGCATCAACAACGGCCTCACCGCGGCCGAGCTGGGTCTCAGCTTCACCCTGCCCCGGGCGATCGGGTCGTCGCGTGCCTTCGAGATCATGCTCACCGGACGAGACGTCGATGCCGATGAAGCCGCCCGCATCGGCCTCGTGAGCGAAACGGTGTCGCCGGCCGACCTGCTGGAGCGCTGCTACGAGATCGGCACCGGCATCGCCGCCTTCAGCCGGCCCGGCACCGAGCTCACCAAGCGGTTGCTCTGGTCAGGCCTGGAGGCGTCCAGCTACGCGGCCCACATGCGCTCGGAAATGAACGCCCAGTTGCTGGTGCGAATGACCACCCGCAACTTCGAAGAGGCCATCCTGGCCCGCTCCGAAAAACGCCCTCCCGTCTTCGAAGACTGACGCCTTCCCGAACGCCCACCGCGAGATCGGGTCCAGCTACGAGCCGTCCACCAGGCGCATGGGGAGCATGGTTAGGGAGGAGATGCTGCCGTCGACGGCGGAGGTGGTGAAGCCGGTCAAGGTTGCCCAGTCGCCGGAGGCGGGGCGCTGGTCGAAGGGCAGCGCGGTCTCGAACGGGAGGTTCTGACCGAGGGCTCCCCCTTGGGCCAGGGCCAGGCCTAGCAGGCCGTCCTGGTCCTCGATTTGGAACACGATTGTGCCCTCGAAGCCGTTGCCCTCGCCCCGCACCAACGTGCCGCCGGCCAGTAGCTCGCCGACGGCCGGGAACTCCACCACGATGTCCTCAGACTGAGCGCTGATTACCACCCAGACCAGGGCGCCGTCGTCGAGTTGGACTTGCTGCATATGGATGGTGGTGGCCAATCCGAACGGCGAGCCGTCCTCGGTCAGCCGGGGCAGTTCGGCGGTGGCCGTCATTTCGGATTGGACAGCCGGTCGAGGCACGGCGACCCCTTCTCCGCGGGCTACTTGCAGGGCGAATTCCACCGCCGCCTCATCAGGGGTGCTCGGCCACACCTCAGGCTCGAATCGGGGCCACACCAGGAGTTCCGGTAAGGGAATGGGGGTGGGCTCGGGGATGGCGGTCGGGGCTGGCGTGGGCGTCATGGTTGGCGTTGGCGTTGGAACGACAACCGTCGGAATTTCGTCCAGGTCCACGGTCTCTTCAGCGGCTACTGCATCGGCGGGCACCTCCGGCTCCTCGGCGTCGTTGCCGCAGCCAGCCACCACAACGACCACCGCCAGCAACAGAGCCCACGTCCGGCGAATCACACTCGAACACTATCCTGGGGCCTCCATGCTCCCGGCCGACGTCAAGCCCATTTCGGTGGACGACCACATCATCGAGCCTCCCCATCTGTGGCAGAGTCGTCTGCCAGAGGCTTACCGGGAACGCGGCCCCCGGGTTGTGGAGTTGGAGAACGGCACCGAGGCCTGGTTGTACGAGGACCAGATAGTCCAAACCGTGAGGGGCAACACCCGCACCTTGCCCGGTTTTGACGATGATCCACTCGGCGTGGCCCGTTTCAGCGAGATGCGCCCGGGCTGCTATGACCCCGCCGCCCGCCTCGACGACATGGACCTCGACGGCATCTGGGCCCAAGTCAACTTTCCCGACTTCAGCCGGTTCGCAGGTCACCGGTTCGTGGTCAGCCACGACTTCGAGCTCGCCGCGCTTTGCGTTCAGGCCTACAACGACTTCATCCTGGAGGAGTGGTGCGCTGCCGACCCCCTACGTCTCATCCCCCTGATCGTGGTGCCGCTCTGGGACCCGGCTGCCGCGGCCGCTGAAGTGCGGCGCACAGCGGCAATGGGGGCTCGGGCGGTGGCCTTCTCTGAGAATCCCACCACACTGGGGCTGCCATCGGTCTACACCGACCATTGGGAGCCGCTGTGGGATGCAGTGGCCGAGACCGGTCTCGTGGTGTGCCTGCACATCGGCTCGTCGTCCAAGCTCATCAAGTCGTCCGACGATGCCCCCGGTTGCACCGTGCTGCCTTATGTGGGGGCCAACTCCATGATTGCCTGCTCCGACTGGCTGTTCTCCGGCATTCTGGACCGCCACCGCTCGATCAGGGTCGCCTTCTCCGAAGGCGGCGCTGGCTGGGCGCCTTACCTGCTGGAGCAGTCCAGTGACGTATTCGACAATTTCCGGGTACAACTCGTCGCCCAACGCCCTCCACGAGAAATCTTCGCTGAGCATATGACCGTGTGCATGCTGCGCGACGACACCGCCATCGCCGCCCTTGACGTGATCGGAGAGGACAACATCACCTGGGAGTCGGACTACCCCCACGAGTCCACGCTGTTCCCCCACAGCATGGAGTCCCTCGCCCACACCACCGCTCCCATGACCGAGCAGGCCGCCCGTAAGTTCGCCGAGACCAACGCCCGCCGACTATTCAAGATTTAGGGTTCTTGTCCTTCCCGAAACCGAACCGCTCCATGGACTTCTCGAACTCGTGCTGGGTGGAGTACACCGCCACCCGGTCGAACTGCCGCTGGATGTTCCGGTCGGTCACGTCGGCGTAAACGTCCACCGCCATCTTGGCCAGCCCCAGCGCCTCAACGGGCAGCGACATCAGGTGGCGGCAAAACGCGTACACCTCGTCCATCAGCGATTCCGCGGGGTACACCTCGTGCATCAGCCCGATCGACTTGGCCTGCTCCGCGTCGACCTCCATGGTGGCCATCGCCATCCACTTGGCCCAACTGGGCCCGATAAGCCGGGTCAGCCTGCTGGTGCCCCCGCTTCCGGCGATGCTCCCCAAATTCACCTCCGGCAACAGGAATGACGCTTCGGGGGTGCAGAAACGGAAGTCCACCGATCCGGCCATCTCCACTCCCGCCCCCAGGCAGCGCCCCTGGATGGCCATGATCACCGGTTTCTCCACTGCCTCCATCTCGTCGTAGAGCAGGTGGTGGCTGCGGTAGTCCCGGCGAAAATTCCAACCGGGATGCTGGTCCATGGTCTCGGGGTCGCCGGGTCGGTTCCCCGCTGGGCTGGAGATGTCCTGGCCCGCGGTGAAATAACGGCCCTTGGCGGTGATCACCATGCAACGAAGATCGTCGCGATCGCCCAGCGCCAGCACCGCCTCCCACAGCGCCGCCGTCATCTCATGGCTGATGGCGTTCAGCTTGTCGGGGCGGTCGAGGGTAACCGTGATGATGCCCTCGTCGATGTCTATAGCCGCGTTGGGATGGCCGGCCGGATCGTCAGCCATGGCTCAACCTTAGGCGGCAGCCTCTCGCAGGCGGGTGGTGCGATGCACCGGATCGGTGTCGATCTTGGGTATCACGTGCTCGCCCATCAACTCGATCATCTTGAGGTCGTCGGCCCGCTCAGCCGAGCCCAAGCCGAACACCAGTTGGTCGGCGCCGGCGTCGGCCCACGCCTGGGCGCCCTTCAGCGCCTGGTCGGGGTTGCCCATCACCGCGCCCGGCTGACCGATCATCGCCTGGGCCTCCTCGATGGGAGGCATGGGGATGGTCTGGGGCCACGGCGGCACCCATTCGGGGCGGGGGAAGGTGTCGTGGTAGCGGAACACGTTGGACTGGAGGTAGGTCATTGACGACCGCATGATGGCGTCCACCGCTTCCTCGGTGGTCTCGGCCACAAACGCCCCGCTGGTCACCATGATGTTGTCGTTCACGAACGATCCCACCGGCTCGGCGTTCACGATCTCCTTCTTGTAGGCCTCCAGCACCGGGGCCAACTCCGCGAGCTCTCCCACCGAAAAGCCCAGCACGCCGAGGCCCTTGCGGGCGGCCATGGCGTAGCTGGTGGTGTTGCCCGCCGCGTACCACATGGCCGGGTGTCCCTTGCCCCACGGCTTGGGCAGCACCTTGCGGGGCGGCAGCGACCAGAACTTGCCCTCGTAGCCCTCGTAGGTGTCCTGGGTCCACATCTTGGCGAACTCGCCGATCACGTCCTCCCAGATTTCCTTCGTGGCCGAGGTGTCGGTGATGCCCTCCTTGTGCAGAAAGCCCAAAATCTCGTGGCTGCCGGCGCCTCGGCCGGTGCCGAACTCGAATCGGCCCCCAGAGAGGTGGTCGAGCATGGCCACCCGCTCGGCCACCTTGGCCGGGTGGTTCACCTGGGGCAGCGGGTTGAAGATCCCCGAGCCGATGTGGATCCGCTCGGTGGCATTGGCCAGATATCCGGCCACCGCATCGTTGGCCGACAGATGGGAGTACTCGTCGAGGAAGTGGTGCTCGGTGAGCCACACGTACTTGAACCCGGCCTTGTCGGCCGCGATCACCAGCTCCAGCTCCTCCATCAAAGCCTTGTGCTCGGCCTCGGGGTCGCCCTCCCGGCGAAACTGGGGCACGTAGCCCTGGATGAAGACTCCAAACTCCATGACGGTCTCTTTTCTGTTTTCTTTTGGCTGGTATTTCCTGGTTAACCCTTAGGCCGCGGCCTCGCGTAGGCGAGTGGTGCGGTGAACCTGGTCGGTGTCGATCTTGGGGATCACGTGCTTGCCCAACAGCTCGATGGTCTTCAGGTCGTCGGCCCGCTCACTCGAGCCCATGCCAAACACCAGTTGGTCGGCCCCGGCGTCAGCCCACTGCTGACAGCCCTTGAGGGCTTGGTCGGGGTCACCCATCACGCTGCCCGGCTGGCCGACGCTCTGCCACAGCTCATCAGCGGTCGGCATGGGGATGGTCTGGGGCCATGGCGGCACCCATTCGGGGCGGGGGAAGGTGTCGTGGTAGCGGAACACGTTGGATTGGAGATAGGTCATCGAAGACCGCAGCGCGTGGTCCACGGCCCCCTGATCGGTTTCGGCCACGAACGCCCCGGTGGTCACCATGAGGTTGTCGTTGACGAACGCCCCCACCGGCTCGGCGTTGACGATGTCCCGCTTGTAGGCCTCTAGCACCGGGGCCAGCTCGTCGAGGGCCCCTACCGAGAAGCCGAGCACGCCGAGCCCCTTGCGGGCGGCCATGGCGTAGCTGGTCACGTTGCCCGCCGCGTACCACATGGCCGGGTGTCCCTTGCCCCACGGCTTGGGCAGCACCTTGCGGGGCGGCAGCGACCAGAACTTGCCCTCGTAGCCCTCGTAGGTGTCCTGGGTCCACATTTTGGCGAACTCGCCGATCACGTCTTCCCAGATCTCTTTGGTATGCGACGTGTCGGTGATGCCCTCTCGGTGCAGAAAGCCGAGGATCTCGTGGCTGCCGGCGCCTCGGCCGGTGCCGAACTCGAACCGGCCTCCGGTGAGGTGGTCGAGCATGGCCACCCGCTCGGCCACCTTGGCCGGATGGTTCACCTGGGGGAGCGGGTTGAAGATGCCCGAGCCGATGTGAATGCGCTCAGTGGCATGGGCCAGATAGCCGGCGATGGCGTCGTTGGCCGACATGTGGGAGTACTCGTCGAGGAAGTGGTGCTCGGGCAGCCACGCGTACTTGAACCCGGCCTTGTCGGCCGCAATCACCAGCTCCAGCTCCTCCATGAATGCGGTGTGCTCGGCATCGGGGTCGACGTCCCGGCGATGCTGGGGCACGTACCCCTGGATGAACAGTCCAAACTCCATGTCGGCCTCTCTGTGGGTTTTCGGCTGATATTTCCTAGCATCCCGCCCGCCAATTGGCCTAAGGCTGGCGTCCCTTAGCGCATTCGCACCTTGACCCCTAGGCTTCCGGGCCGTGCCTCCCATCCGACCCGATCAACCGCCCACTCCACCCGCCGATGCCTTTGCCATCCACCGGGCACCGGTCGATGGCGACCTGTCGCTGGCCTACATACGGGAGGGAGAAGGCGGCTATCCCCTGGTGCTGGTCCACGGCTACCCCGAGACCAAGCGCATCTGGTGGCGCAACATCATTCCGCTGGCCGAGGCCGGCTACGAGGTGATCGTGCCCGACCTGCGGGGCTACGGCGACTCCGATCTGTCTGACGACGATCAGTACGACCTGGTGCTGTACTCCCGGGACATCCACACCCTGGTTCACGACGTGCTCGGCCACGAGCGGGTCGGGCTATTGGGCGGCGACGTGGGCGGCGCGGTGATCGTGGACATGGCCAATCGCTGGCCCGAGTTTGCCGAGCGGATGGTGTTCTTCAACACCGTGGCTCCCTTCATCGTCGACCAGGTGGACTGGTACACCGAGCGGGGCCTGTCGCTGAACCCGCTGCCCCACGGCCCTACCGGCGACTACCGCATCCGCCAGGGCCGCGACCCCGACCAGCTCCGGGCCGACCTCGACACCCCTGAACGCTGCCGCCGCTATGTTCGCGACTGCTACGAGCACCGGCTATGGGCCTCCCAGTACTCCTTCGAGGAAGAAGACATCGACTTCATGACCGAGCCGTTCGCCGACCTGGAGCGGCTGGCTGCCGGCTGGTCGGTGTACCAGCTGGAATACGGCCGGCCAATGTCCGAGCCGCCCATGATGGGCACCCAAGTCCAGGCCCCCACGCTCATTTTGTATGGCCCCGACGACCAGGTGGTTCCCAAGGACTTCCCCAAGCGCTGCGAGATCGCCTTCGCCAATCGGGTGGGCCCGGTGGTTATCCCCGAGTGCTGCCATTTCCTCCAGTGGGAGCGGGCCGACGTGTTCAACGAACTGGTGAAGTACTTCTACGCTGACTTGAAGGGAGCACGCGGGTAATGCATCTCAACGAGTTCGCCTCCACTGCTGAACCCCTGGACATGACGGTCACCGCTGAGTTCGAGAGCCTGTGTACCAGTGCGGCCGACCTCGGCATCGCCCACGGCTCCGACATCTCCTACGTGTCCCGCAACATCGTGGCCCGCCATCACCGCTTCCACTTCTCTGAGTGGGGAAGCGCCGAGAACCAAACCGTGCTGCTGCTCCACGGCGGCAACCAGTCGTGCCACTCCTGGGACTTGGTCAGCCTGGCATTGGCCGACCGCTACCACGTCTTGGCCCTCGACCAGCGGGGCCACGGCGACAGCGAGTGGGCCCGCGACGCCGACTACTCATCGGGGGCCATGGCCGCCGACGCCGCCGCCTTCTGCGAGGCGCTTGGGGTGGCCGACCCCATCGTGATGGGCCATTCCATGGGCGGCATGAACACCATGCGCCTCACCCTCGACCACCCCGATCTGGCCAAGGCCATCGTGCTGGTGGACATCGGTCCCGAGATCTCCGAGGTGGGCACCGAGGTGATCCGCACGTTCGTCACCGAGAACCGGGAGTTCCAAGACTTGGACGACTTCGTGGCCGCGGTGCAGAAGTACGACCCCTACCGCAGTCGAGAGCACATCGAGCGCACCGTCAAGTACAACCTGCTCCAGCGGGTCGACGGCACCTACATTTCCAAGGTGGACCACGGCCCTCGGCTGGCCCACGGCGCCGAGCACCGCCGGGCTGGCGACCGCTTCACCCTGGAGGAAGCCAAGCGCATCGCTCAGCCGGTGCTGCTGGTGCGGGGGGCCGACTCCTGGGTGCTCACCGAGGAAGCCGCCGAGCGGTTCGCCGATGCCCTGCCCAGCGGGCAGTTGGTGGCCGTGCCCGATTGCAGTCACAACGTCCACGGCCAGAACACCCCCGGCTTTCTGGCCGCGGTGGAGCCGTTCTTGGCAAGGTTTGCGTCGTGAGCGATATCAGCGCGGCGGTCAAGGCTTGGGATCAGTGGTGCGATCTGCTCAAGAAGATGGGCCGTGAAGTGGTCGCCCCGCCCTATCCGACGGGCGACGGCGGCGACTTGGAAATGATCGAGCATCTGGCTGACAACGTGGAGGGGTTCTTGGGCTGGGAGGTGTTCCACGCCGACCCCACCCGCCCATTCTTCAATCGCCAGAACGACCTGACTGTCCAGTGGGGCGGTCCCAATGCCGACAACGTCTACCGCCACGCCCGCATCGAGCCTGGGCGCCGCTATCGCATCACCGGCAACATGCACGGCTGCGACGACTTCATCATTGCCCTGCGGGCCGGGTTCATGCACAACGACATCTGGGGCACCAAGGCCACCATCACCGCCCACGACCTCGGGCTCGCTCGCCACGACGACTTCGATATTTTGCTCGGGGGCGAAGAGCCCGGTGCGGTGGCCATTCCCGACGGCGTGCTGTCGGCGTCGATACGTGAGTACTACTTCGACTGGACCGCGGATGAGCCCGCCTTCTTCACCATCGAGTGCCTCGACCCCGAGCCTGCCCCCGTGCTCGACGGGCCGACATTCGCCAATCGCGTGGAACGGGCCATGATGCAGATGACCGACTCCATCGAGCGGTGGAACGCCTACATGGTGATGAACCGGGCCGAGCGCATCGACAACACCTTCACCAATCGCACCCTTGAGGTGTCCAAAGGCCTGTCCATGGCCCGCTACGAGTTCTGCTTCTGGGATCTGGAGCCCGACCAGGCACTGATCGTGACCGCCGAGGTGCCCGAGGCCCACTACTGGGGCGCCCAGCTCTACATGATGGGCACGTTCGAGCTGGTCGACACCTACGCCCACATCTCCTGTCGCAACCAGACCCAGACAACGATCTCCTCCGACGGCAAAGTGCGCTACGTGGTGTGCGGCACCGACCCGGGTGTCGCCAACTGGCTGGACAACGCCAACCGCCGCAACGGTCTATGCACTCTGCGCTGGTTCTGGCCTACCGGCGACCAGGCCATGGCTCCCACCACCGAAGTGGTTGCCCTTTCTGACGTGGCAGCCGCTCTCCCCGACGACCATCCAACCGTCACCGCCGCCGAAAACGCCGCCGACCTCGCCACCCGCCAAGCCCACCTGCGTCATCGGTTCAGGACTTAGGGGCGCATCAAGCCGCCGCCGTCGACCTGAAACGTCTCCCCAGTCACGTACTGACTCGCATCGGACAACAAGAACCCGATCACCGGAGCAATGTCGGTCACCGGATCTCCATCACGCCCCATGGGGTGGTTGTCGATCAGGGCCTTGTACGAGGCCAGGCGGTCGGGGTCGTCGTCGGGGGGCGCCCGGTGGGCCACCGACGCTGGGTTCACGCAGTTCACGGTGATGCCGTCTCGACCCCATTCCCGGGCCGCGGTGCGGGTCAGCGAGCGAATGGCCTCTTTGGCCGCCCCGTAAGGCCCATATCCCGGGCCGCCGGTGATCCCCACGTTGGTGCCGAAGGTGATGATGCGCCCCCGGCCTTTGGCCGCCATGTGGGGATGCACCGCCTGCATGAACCACAGCGTGCCCTTGGGGCCGGTATTGAGAAGCAGGTCCATATCCGACTCGTCCACTTCCAGCAGCGGCATGGTCGGGCGGAACGACTGGGCGTTGGCCACCAGGCCGTCCACCGTGCCCCACCGCTCCACCGTGCGATCAACCACCTCGTTGGTGTGGTCCCGATCGCCCACCGACCCGGCCATTGCCAGCACATCGCCGCCCCGCTCCCGCAATTCGGTGGCAGTGGCCTCAATCCTCTCGGGCTTGCGGCTGGTCACCGTCAGCTTGACGCCCTCGTCCACCAGGTACTCGGCGATGCCCCGGCCGATACCCTTCGATGCCCCAGTGAGGATCACAACCTGCCCTTCCAGCATCATCTGAGCGTACTGTTCTAGGTGATGCGAACCCCTTTCGGCGGCCATGAGCTGGACCCCTGATCCTCGTCCCAACTGGGTGGCCGCCGTCAATCGGGGCGATGCCGGGCCGGTGGTTGACGAGGCCCGTCGCCCATTCGACCCCGAATTGCTGATGGCTGAGGCTCTGGTCCGTCAGGGCCGAGCCTCCGACGACTGGGCCGCCTTGGGCGACAACGACTTCGTCGAGCCGCTCACTCTGTTCTGCCACGGGCTGGAGCACGAGGCCGACCTCACCGTCATGGGCCGGTGGATGTCGCGGCGGATGATCTTGCGGCTCCTGGAAGTCCGCATCCAGCTCAATGACTACCTGGCTGCCGACCCCGGCACCCTGAACGAGCCCATCGACCAGCCCATTTTCGTAATAGGCGCTCCCCGCACCGGCACCACCGTCATGCACGGATTGCTGGCCCAAGACCCCGCCCATAGAGCGCCCGAAGGCTGGGGACTGCTGCGACCGGTGCCCCCGCCCCCCCCCGCGCG
>VYEX01000046.1 GCA_009842675.1 Acidimicrobiia bacterium
CGCCGAAAAACAGAAAACCACAACAAACAGCCTGCGCGAAACCCAGGGTGAATCATAACCCGCCTATCCGCGCACCCTCTAAGGATTGTTCTGCGCCATGTCGTCCTGATTGAGCAGTATGCGACCAGGATTGCCGAGGCCAACGGCCTGGGCTTTGGACCCGGCGAGCAGACCGATATCTGGGGTGTGGAGCTACAGCGCAAGGCCCAGAAGGTGTGGAAAGAGACGCTGTTCGCGCAATTGCTGCGACAGGTGGCCGACTCCCATGAGCGCTGTGCTTGGCTTATGCACTCTGTTCTGCCCGATGAGTCGATTGTTGGCGATTGGGAGAATATGGCTAGGTACCTGGGTACGGTTGCTGCCGCGATCGGCGAAGATCCTGATTGCGCGAAGCAGGAAATGCCAGCGAGTCCTCTTCGTGTCGGATACATACCGGAAGTGATCCGCTACGAGAAGCTCGCCGAGCTGGTGCGCCCCAATGCTGTGGAGGAGCTGCTTGTTGCGGCAGTCGCCGTGGCTCGGTTTTGCCGATTCAACTTGACGATAGCGCCCAACGAGATGCAGCTTGCCTGCCTGCAAGGCCTCGCCAACGGCGAAACACTCGCCAACCTCGCCAAACGCCTCGGATACTCCGAGCGTCACGTCCAGCGCATCCTCGCTGAAATGTGGCACCAATTCGGTGTCGCCAGCACTACCGAAGGCGTGGCATTCGCCGTCGCCCAAGGCTGGGTCACCGCGCATCGCGACATCGCGTCGAGATCGTGTCCTGCTTAAGAGCGCGCCTTGCAGAGTAGTTCTGCAAGAACAGTGAGGCAAGAGCGATGAGAATTCCTGCAAACCAAAGGCCAAAATACCCTAGTCTATAGTGGCCATACAATGAATCAAATTCTCCATATATAAGACTCAATCCCAGTACGAAGGAAGCAACTACAAAACTCAACAGAATCGCTCCAGTTTTGTACAGCCTAAGTTGTGAAAGAAGTATGAGCACTGGAGATGCACTACCGCCAACTATGCTAATCAATATAAGCGGTAAATCGCTCATTGAGATTACGTAATGATCCCACGACGATCTATTGTTTTCGGAACCTCGAATCAGAAGTACCCCAAAAATGCCTCCTGTCAATACTCCAGTGAAGAGGTAAAGATTTTTCTCCTTTAGCGAAAGCAATCTGGGAATTGGGGAACGAATGTGAGGCTCCGGATGATTCAACATTGCAGGAATGGATGTTGCTTCTTCTCGATTGGGTAAAAAGCAGACCATTATGACAACTGCGCCACTAGTTCCAAACAAAAGTAGTGCGAGATGATGCCCGGGCCAGGTAAGCGATCCTTCAGAATGTGCAGACCTAATTCCAAGTAACAGCAACGTTAGCCCGACCGCTAAGCTGGTGAATACAAGCAGTCTTTTGCTCATTGGAGTGAGAATCAAGATGACAAGCATAGGTGCCGCTCCTCCGACAACGACCCAAGCCCCCCGAAGCGGTTCGCATCCCCACAGACCAATCCTACAAACCTCTATTTCACTCAAAGAAGCACCTAATAATGCACTAGAGTAAAGAGCGATTACCCTCGCTTCTGTCGACACCATCGTTGAGCCCAATACCTAGCTGGTTCCAGTGATGTCCGTACTCCCTAGAAGCTTCCTCCGCTTCGGACAGCTTTATAGGCACCGTTGGCGATCAGACGACACAGCCACCTGACATGGAAACGACGATTTGGACAGTCGTGTAGCATGTCACTACGCATAATGTTATCGCAGTCCAACCTATCCACATTGGTGTAATTCAGCCTATCAGAGTGACCTAGATCATAACAGTAGTCATGTCCCTGACAGGCTTGGTGAAAGTCGTATACCACACCCGGGATTCTCGGGATAGGTGTTGTTGTAGTGATTTCCAGAATGGTTAGGACCTCTTCAACACCTTCTCGGGTCCACACATCTAGACGTTCGGGAATCCAACTACAGTCGCCGTTGGCTTTGCCGACTCTCCAGCGATTCCAGTGTTCGATCCATTGGGGGTAGTAGCCTCGGGTGATGATGTCGGCGTATCTGGGGCATTTGTGGCCGTTGAGGTATTGGCTAGCGGTGGCAGTGGTGGTGACTTGGTGCTGCGAGTAGCAGCGGAAGGTGTGGTAGGTGGGGTCGGCGATGACGGGCCAGGCGGTCACGCTGCTGGTGTCCACTGTGATCGTGATTCCGGTAGTAGCGACCGTCTGGACTATCGGTACTGATTGACCTTTGCTGTCGAGGGCCCAGGGGGCGAGTATTGAGCCGATCACCAGGTTGTCGTTGTTGACGAAAACGGCACCGCCGTTGTCCAGGCTCACCACGGAGATGTCTTGGTCGAGTTCGAGTTTGACGGTGTAGGACTTCGGCGCTTGGGCGTTTTCGAGGACGGCCATCATCCTGTAGCCCCGGTTCCCTTCAAGTCCTTGTACGAGCCAGCGGGAGTTCTCGTTGATTTGAAGCCCGGTTATCCCGACGGCGCCGATTTGCTTATCAGCGCCTTCGAGTATGAAAGCGACTCCGCAGTCGGATTCTAGCTTGCCCTCGACGATGGTTGGATCTGTGACGTCGGACTGGCGCAACAACTCCGTATGCTCGTCCAAGATCTTCAGCGCTGCGTCATCGTAGGTGGAGTTCTCTGCGACCTGCCCGACAGATCCATTCGTTGCAACAGAGCTGCCATCAACCGGCCCTGTCGGGCCGGGGCCGTTGCCGCCAGCGCTGTCGGTGGCGCTTCCGACACTGCCGCAACTGGTCGCGTTGTCCAGAGCGGGTTCCGCAGAAGCCACGGGGGTCAATACAGCTGCGAGCAGGCAAACGGCAATAGCGGCCATGGCCCTCGCCTTAGCTTGTCGAAAATGGCGGTGAATTCTCATCTTTTCCTCCTGTGTCTTGCCTGTGTGGCGGAATCCTGCGGGCAGGACTCCGACCAGGTGTAGCTGTCATTTGAAGATACCGGGAGTCGAATACGCATGAGAGCAAAAAGGGGTGTCAAAACACGACAAGCTTTTGTCGTATTTTGACACTTGACAAGGCTGGGGCAAGCTAGTAGAGGTAGCGCGTTTTGGGGTAACTCTCAGGGCCGTCGTTGGTGCCTGGATACGCGGCCAGCTGTGCTGCTTTGGTGGCTGTCTTCTCAGAGAGGCGGGCGCGGGAGGCGGGTTCTCGGCGTAGTCGATTGTTCCGCAGCCAATGGCGGCCGCTCTCGGTTTCCAGTCCATATGGACTGGGAGGGGCAGCCCGGTACGATGGCGCGGTGGAGTTGAGCCCGACAGAGTGGGGTTCCGTCAGCTCGTTTGCGGTGAGGACTGCCCGTTTCGCTGAGTGTGTGGCGGAGGCTCACCGTTTGGGGCATGGGCCCGGGGGGTCTCGGAAGCCTTGGGGTATCGAGTTCCAGCGGCGGGCCTGTTCGGTGTTTGCGCGGACGCTGCGCACCGAGTATCTGCGGGGCGTGGCCGATGCGAGTGCGTATTGCGGGGAGTTGATGGGCGGTACTGTGCCCGAGGGTGGCATTGCCCTCGATTGGGAGGTCGTCGCGGAGTTCCTGCGGTCGACATCGCAGGCCTTGCTGGAGATTCCGGAGGTGGCGGAGGTTGCTCCAGGAGCAGGGTCCGCTGAGATCGGTTCGGCGCCACCGGCGGTCTTGCGGTACGAGCAGTTTGCCGATTTGCTGCATCCTGAAGGTGTCGCCCGGCTGGAGGGCGCGGCCGGAGCGGTCGCCCGCTGCTGCGAGACGCATGTGCAGGTGGTGCCGACGGCCCAAGAACTGGAGTGGATCATCTCGGTGGCCGTCCGAGAGCCGTTCGACGAACTCGCCGAGCGCAACGCTACCTCTGTTCGGGGCATGTACCGCCGCATCGAGAAGATGTGGGAGCGCCTTGGCGTGGTCAACCAAGTGCAAGGAGTTTCACTCGCGGTGCAGCGAGGTTGGATCGGGCCCCCGCCATGGAAGGATAAGCAGACCCGAGAAAGCGGCAGCAGGAACTAGCCGTCTACGCTTGCGGTGTGGACTTTAGCGGCGACCGTCTCAGAGTGGTACTGCGCCATGTCGTCGCGGTCGAGCAATACGCGGTGAACATAGCCGAGGCCCACAAACTGGGCTTTGGCCCCGGCGGGCACACCGATGTCTTGAGGGTGGAGTTCCAGCGCAAGGCCCAGAAGGTGTGGAAGAAGACCCTGCCGCCGCTGTTCCTTCGGCAGGTGGCCGACTCCTATGAGCGCTGCGCTTGGTTGATGGAATCTGTCTTGCCTGATGAATCGGTCGGCGGCGATTGGGCGAACATTGCCAGGTATCTGGGTGCGGTCGCGACCGCGATAGACGAAGACCCGGACTGCACTGAGCAGGAGATGATGATGGAGTCCCCCGACATCGAATACATGCCCGAAGTGATCCACTACGAAAGACTCGCCGAGTTGATGCATCCCGACGCAGTGGAGGGGCTGCGAGCAGCCGCCGCTGCGGTTGCTCAGATTTGCCGTTCAAACTCGTCGATCACGCCCAACAAGGTGCAGCTTGTCTGCCTGCAAGGCCTCGCCAACGGCGAGAAGCAAGCCAGCCTCGCCAAACGCCTCGGATACTCCGAACGCCACATCCAGCGCATCATCGCCGACATGTGGCATCAGTTCGGCGTCGATAACACCACCCAAGCAGTGGCATTCGCCGTCGCCCAATGCTGGGTTACCGTACCTCAAAATATGCGATAGCTGAACTTCATGTAATCGACGCTGCACAAAGACCTGGTTGCTGGAGCCAATGTTGGCATTGCAGTTCTTCGCCACCGCCCACGCTTCTGGTATGGACAACGGCGATCGTGTCTACGTCAGTTTCCCGTAGGTGTCTGGCCAACACTTCGAACAGAGTCAACCATGCTGACCGTATCTGGAATGACAATGACCACGAGGAGCACGACGACAATTGCCAATGCTGCGAGGAGTACGAAGAGAATCGCCAAAGCGCCGGTCTGCTGTTTTCCTTGATGTTGAACGCTAACTGCCATGGTTCTGCTCCACTTCTTGTGCTTGAAGGTCAGCTATTGCTGAGCTGTTGGCCTGTTTTCCGATCCACCTCTTTCTTCTAAATGGAATCATAGAGTGGCAATACGTCCAAGCAAGCCAAAAATGATGTCAAAACACGACAAGTTTTTGTCGTGTTTTGACACTTGACAAAAATGGGGTGAGGGTGTAAAAGCGATCTGCTTCACATCGTGCGCTTTGCGAACCAGGCGCTGACCAAATGCCGCCCGCGCACCCAGAACCAGACCCTGGGGCACCGGGGCCGCAAAGGCGACCCGCTTCATGGGCAGCGCAAGGTGCTGCTCAGCGGTGCCGGACGGCTCCACCACCGTGATTCACCCTGGGTTTCGCGCAGGCTCCAAGGATTGGAGCAAGTATGGGATCC
>VYEX01000066.1 GCA_009842675.1 Acidimicrobiia bacterium
CCCGAAGGCGGCCCCCCCTTGCGACGATCCTGCCCCGAAGGAGGCATTCCTCTCCGGCGATCTTCCCCCGAAGGCGGCCCCCCCTTGCGGCGGTTCTGGGACGCCTGCTGTCGGGGTGGCCTCCGGCGGTTGGGAGGCTTGCGACCAGAACCTCCGCCGGAAGACACCGTCAAAGTGTAGTGGCTGGCCGATGAACCATCGGTTAACGAAAGCGGGGAGCCAAATGGCTCCCCGCTGTTTGCGAAATCCGGCGGCGACCTACTCTCCCAGGGCGTCTCCACCCAAGTACCATCGGCGCTGGTGGGCTTAACTTCCGTGTTCGGAATGGGAACGGGTGTGACCCCACCGCCATCGCCACCGAAACCTTTATGTTCTTGTCAAAGAGGCAGAGCTTCAAGAACTCCACAGCGAGCACGAACATCGGTTTCGACATCGAGTTAGTGATGTAGAACCAAGCCCTCGGCCGATTAGTACCGGTTAGCTGAACATGTTGCCATGCGTACACTTCCGGCCTATCAACGTGGTGTTCTGCCACGGGCCTTACCCGGTTGTCCCGGTGGGTGATCTCATCTTGGAACAGGCTTCCCACTTAGATGCTTTCAGCGGTTATCCTTTCCGCAGGTCGCTAACCAGCCATGCCCTTGGCAGAACAACTGGCACACGAGAGCTGCGTCCGTCCCGGTCCTCTCGTACTAGGGACAGCTTTCCTCAAATCACCTTCGGCTACAGAGGATAGGGACCGAACTGTCTCACGACGTTCTAAACCCAGCTCGCGTACCGCTTTAATGGGCGAACAGCCCAACCCTTGGGACCTGCTTCAGCCCCAGGATGCGATGAGCCGACATCGAGGTGCCAAACCTTCCCGTCGATATGGACTCTTGGGGAAGATGAGCCTGTTATCCCCGGGGTACCTTTTATCCGTTGAGCGACGGCGCTTCCACACGCAACCGCCGGATCACTATGCCCTGCTTTCGCACCTGCTCGACATGTACGTCTCGCAGTCAAGCTCCCTTGTGTCATTGCACTCAACGCCTGATGGCCGACCAGGCTGAGGGAACCTTTGGGCGCCTCCGTTACCCTTTGGGAGGCGACCGCCCCAGTCAAACTACCCATCTGGCACTGTTCCTAATCCGGATTACGGACCTAGGTTAGATTTCCAGCATAGGAAGGGTGGTATTTCAAGGTTGACTCCACAAGGGCTAGCGCCCTTGCTTCCAAGTCTCCCACCTATCCTACACAACCTATACCAAAAACCAATACCAGACTGTAGTAAAGGTGCACGGGGTCTTTCCGTCCTTCTGCAGCTAACGAGCATCTTTACTCGTACTTCAATTTCGCTGGGTCTATGGTTGAGACAGTAGGGAAGTCGTTACGCCATTCGTGCAGGTCGGAACTTACCCGACAAGGAATTTCGCTACCTTAGGACCGTTATAGTTACGGCCGCCGTTTACTGGGGCTTAGGTTCAAAGCTTCGCCCTAGGGCTAACCTTTCCCCGTAACCTTCCAGCACCGGGCAGGCGTCACAGCGTATACATGGCCTTGCGGCTTCGCACGCTGCTGTGTTTTTAGTAAACAGTCGCTTCCCCCTGGTCTGTGCCACTCCTTCGAGCTCGGGCCGCTAAGGGCCGTCACCCTATTGGAGTCGTCCTTCTCCCGAGGTTACGGACGCAATTTGCCGAGTTCCTTAACCATAGTTCACCCAATCACCTTGGTATTCTCTACCTGTCCACCTGAGTTGGTTTGGGGTACGGGCACCGAGTGAGCTCGCTAGCGGCTTTTCTCGACAGCATAGGATCAGTGACTTCACCTGTAGCGGCTCGGCTTCACGTCTCAGAGTTCATGAGGCCCGGACTTGCCTGGTCCTCCTCCTACACGCTTACCCCAGGACAACCATCGCCTGGGCTCACCTACCTTACTGTGTCCCCGCATTGCTTGCAGCCACGAGATGGGTCGATTCGACCTATTGCCCCTTCGTGGGGCGCCAGGCATCCTCTTAGCAATCTCGCTTTTGCATGGACGCGCACTTGGTGGTACCGGAATATCAACCGGTTGTGCATCGACTACGCCTATCGGCCTCGCCTTAGCTCCCGACTTACCCTGGGAGGATTAGCCTTCCCCAGGAACCCTTGGACTTCCGGTGGAGGGGTTTCTCACCCCTCTTTCGCTACTCATACCTGCATTCGCACTCGACCACGGTCCACGACGGTTCACACCGGCGCTTCACACCAAGATCGACGCTCCGCTACCATGCCTGTTTACACAGACATCCGCAGTTTCGGCTCTGTACTTAAGCCCCGTTACATTGTCCGCGCAGGGCCACTCGACCAGTGAGCTGTTACGCACTCTTTCAAGGGTGGCTGCTTCTAAGCCAACCTCTTGGCTGTCTGTGCAATCCCACATCGTTTACCACTTAGCTAGAAATTAGGGACCTTAGTTGGCGGTCTGGGCTGTTTCCCTTTCGACCCCGAAGCTCATCCCCCGGGGTCTCACTGCCGTGCTCTAGAACCATGGCATTCGGAGTTTGGCTGAGGTTGGTAAGCTTGTCGGCCCCCTAGCCCATCCAGTGCTCTACCTCCATGGTTGAACGCACAACGCTGCACCTAAATGCATTTCGCGGAGAACCAGCTATCTCCGGGTTTGTTTGGCCTTTCACCCCTATCCACAGGTCATCCGCCCAGTTTTCAACCTAGGTCGGTTCGCGCCTCCACGGAGTCTTACCCCCGCTTCACACTGCCCATGGATAGATCACCCGGCTTCGGGTCTACGGCATGCGACTGTACGCCCAGTTATGACTCGCTTTCGCTCCGACTTCCCTTCACAGGTTAATCTCGCCACATACCGTAACTCGTTGGCTCATTCTTCAAAAGGCACGCCATCGCGATCTCTGATTGACGATCCGAAGATCATCGGTTGAGACGACGCTCTGACTGCTTGTAAACCAACGGTTTCAGGTACTATTTCACTCCCCTCCCGGGGTACTTTTCACCTTTCCCTCACGGTACTAGTTCACTATCGGTCGCCTACATATACTTAGCCTTACGAGGTGGTCCTCGCAGATTCACGCCGAATTACACGGCAACGGCGCTACTCGGGGACACTCAGCGAAGTGTGCAGTAGTTTCGTGTACGGGGCTCTTACCCCCTGCGGCTCGCCTTTCCAGAACGATTCCACTACCACGCACGTTTGTAACTTCGTGGAGGATCTGGCGCTCCTCCTCTGAGACCCCACAACACCGGACCGGCAACGCCACCAGGCTATTCCACCGGCACGGTTTAGGCTCTTCCCTCTTCGCTCGCCGCTACTAAGGGAGTCGCGGTTGCTTTCCTTTCCTACAGGTTACTTAGATGTTTCAGTTCACCTGGTTCCCTCTACCGGTGCTATGTGTTCACACCGGAGTGATACCCCTTTACAAGTATCAGGTTTCCCCATTCGGACATCCCCGGATCAAAGCTCAGTCGGCAGCTCCCCGAGGCTTATCGCAGCCTCTCACGTCCTTCATCGGTCGTAGGCACCAAGGCATCCACCGTTGGCTCTTCGTAGCTTGGAAGATTCGTACATCGAAGAACTCTAATTTCGATCAGATGCTCGTGCTCGCTATGCAGTTCTCAATGAGCGCAGGAGGATGCGGGCAATTGATCAAATTGCTCGACAGAGCCTCGAGCGTGAAAACACGCTCCCTCAAAACGGAAGAGAGGACAAAAGAAACCAGTGCATCAACTGGAAGTGTCCGAACTTGATGCCGCCATTTAGCGGTATCAAGTGGAAACGGAACTCCTTAGAAAGGAGGTGATCCAGCCGCACCTTCCGGTACGGCTACCTTGTTACGACTTCACCCCAATCGCCAACCCCACCTTCGGCAGCTCCTTCCCCGAGGGGTTAGGCCACTGACTTCGGGTGTTGCCGACTTTCGTGGTGTGACGGGCGGTGTGTACAAGGCCCGGGAACGTATTCACCCCGGCGTTGCTGATCCGGGATTACTAGCGACTCCGACTTCATGGAGTCGAGTTGCAGACTCCAATCCGAACTGAGACCGGCTTTGTGGGATTCGCTCAACCTCGCGGTGTAGCAGCCCTTTGTACCGGCCATTGTAGCATGTTTGCAGCCCTGGGCATAAGGGGCATGATGACTTGACGTCGTCCCCACCTTCCTCCGAGTTGACCCCGGCGGTCTCCTACGAGTCCCCACCATTACGTGCTGGCAACATAGGACGAGGGTTGCGCTCGTTGCGGGACTTAACCCAACATCTCACGACACGAGCTGACGACAGCCATGCACCACCTGTGATGGGACCATAAGGAGGCCGCATCTCTGCGGCTGTCCCCAACATGTCAAACCCAGGTAAGGTTCTTCGCGTTGCCTCGAATTAAGCAACATGCTCCGCCGCTTGTGCGGGCCCCCGTCAATTCCTTTGAGTTTTAGCCTTGCGGCCGTACTCCCCAGGCGGGGCACTTAATGCGTTAGCTACGGCACGGAACCCGTTAAGGAGGCCCCACACCTAGTGCCCAACGTTTACGGCGTGGACTACCAGGGTATCTAATCCTGTTTGCTACCCACGCTTTCGCTCCTGAGCGTCAGTACCGGCCCAGAGTGCTGCCTTCGCCGTCGGTGTTCCTCCTGATATCTGCGCATTTCACCGCTACACCAGGAATTCCACACTCCTCTACCGGACTCTAGTCATAGCAGTATCGGATGCAGTCTTAGGGTTGAGCCCCAACCTTTCACATCTGACTTACTAAACCGCCTACGAGCTCTTTACGCCCAATAATTCCGGACAACGCTCGCCCCCTACGTGTCACCGCGGCTGCTGGCACGTAGTTGGCCGGGGCTTCTTCTGCAGGTACCGTCAATTTCGTCCCTGCTGAAAGGGGTTTACAACCCGAGAGCCTTCATCCCCCACGCGGCGTTGCTGCGTCAGGCTTTCGCCCATTGCGCAAGATTCCCCACTGCTGCCTCCCGCAGGAGTCTGGGCCGTGTCTCAGTCCCAGTGTGGCTGATCGTCCTCTCAGACCAGCTACCCGTCGATGCCTTGGTGAGCCGTTACCTCACCAACAAGCTGATAGGCCGCGAGACCCTCCCGAAGCGCCGGAGCATTTCCTCTGCCGATCATGCGATCAGCGGAGGGCATCTGGTATTAGCCACAGTTTCCCGTGGTTGTCCCAGTCTTCGGGGCAGGTTTCTCACGTGTTACGCACCCGTTCGCCACTTGGTCATTGCCCGAAGGCGACCTCGTTCGACTTGCATGTGTTAGGCACGCCGCCAGCGTTCGTCCTGAGCCAGGATCAAACTCTCCGTCAATATCTCCGGCAGTTTCCCCCGAGGGGGCCGCCGCCTTCGATCAAGTGCTCGTCTTACTAATTTGCCTCGGCAAGACGAAGCGATTCCGGAAAGTCAAAAGAGCCGAAGCCCTTCCTGACTTGGTTTCCTTGGAATTGTGTAGGTCGACGCCTTCGACGCGAGGTGCGCCGAGCCGTCGCCCGCACTGGCTTTTCCGTCCTCTCTTCCGTTTTCAAGGAGCGTGAGGCGGTGACCCTTACGGGAGAACCGCATCGGCCCGGACCAGGCCGAACCTTGCTCTGCCCCTGCGGGCAGCCCGCAGGCCACCCGTTTTAGAGGCGAGTTGTAACGCTACCGGCCTGGGCCAGCAGCGTCAACTCAACCACGAGATTGGTGCTGGCCCCATTTGCCAACTCAATCAGGGGTTTTGCTGTGATTCAACCCTCAGTAAGTGGTGTCGGCGCTTGCCCCGCCGAAGGAGCAGGTAACGGCCGTGCAACAGGCGATCGGCAACCACTGCGGTCTCCTCGGTGGAGACTCGCTCATTGTTCACGTACACCGACCCCTCGGACAGCCCCCGGCGGGCGTCGCCCTTGGAGGAGGCCAGCCCGGTGGAGGCCAGCAATTCCACTAGATCAAAAGTGTTTGAGGCGGCATCGAATCCGCCTTCGGGGATGTCGGAGGTGGGAACCTCGGCGGCAACGGCCTCCAAGGCGGCCTCGTCGATGTCGACAACCGGGGAGCCGAACAGGATTTGGGCAGCCTTCTCGGCCGCGACGGCAGCACCGGGGCCATGGACCATTGTCGTGACCTCGTTGGCCAAAGTGTGCTGGGCCTCCCGTCGCCCGGGATCGCGCTGGTGAGCCTCGACCACCTCGGCGATCTCGGCTACCGGGAGCATGGTGAACTGGAGCAGGCTGCGCTCCACATCCTCGTCGGGAATCTGCACGAAGTACTGGTGAAAGCGGTAGGGGCTGGTGCGATCGGGATCCAGCCAGATCGCTCCCTCGGCGGTCTTGCCGAACTTGGCCCCGTCGGATCGGGTGAGCAGCGGCCAGGTAAGGCCATGCGCCTGGGCACCGGAGCGGCGGCGGATGAGGTCCACACCGGCGGTGATGTTGCCCCACTGGTCGGAGCCACCGATCTGGAGCTCGCACTGGAGGTTGGTGTGCAGCCACCAGTAGTCGTAGGCCTGCAACAGCATGTAGGTGAATTCGGTGAAGGAGATGCCGGTCTCGCTCTCCATTCGACTGCGCACCGAGTGCTTGGCCGCCATCTGGTTCACCGTGGCGTGCTTGCCAGTGTCCCGCAAGAACTCGATGAGGGTGAGGTCGCGGGTCCAGTCGTAGTTGTTGACCAACTCTGCGTCGCCGTCGAAGTCCAGCAGCTTTTCGAGCTGGCCTCTGATGCCCGACAGGTTGGCGGCCAGGGTTTGGTCATCCAGCAGGTTGCGCTCATCGGATCGGCCGCTGGGGTCGCCCACCATGCCGGTGGCCCCGCCTACTAGGGCTATGGGCCGGTGGCCGGCTTCTTGGAACCGTCGCAGCACCAGCACCCCGATCAGGTTGCCCAAGTGCAGGGAGCTGGCCGTAGGGTCGATGCCGTGGTACACCGCAACCGGACCACTGCTCAGCCGCTGAGCCAGCAGATCCCGGTCGGTGGTGTCCTGCACCAAGCCGCGGGATTCGAGTTCTTCAAGCACCGAGCGAATGCTACGCATAACGACGGCCAAGGGAGAATGAGTAAGTGACGGGCAGGCGACTCGGCTTGACGATCGGCATCTCGGCGATAGTGCTGTTTGCGGTGTTCTGGATCGGAGCCACTATCTGGTTCTTCGGCAACGAGAACCCCGACCGCCTCGACGACCGGGAGTGGGTGGCCGAGGCCGAAGCCCGATGCGCCGAGACCAGAGACGAGCTGGATCGGCTTCCCCAGGCCCGCGATGCGGCGAACAAAGCCGACCGGGCCGACCAGATAGAAGCCGCTACCGCGGTGCTGGCCGAGATGACAGCCGACCTGGCCGCCTCCGCCCCGGGGGGCGACGATGGCGAGTTGGTGGCGCTGTGGATCGAGAGCTGGAGGGTGTATCTCGGCGATCGCCTGGCCCACGCCGACGCGCTCCGCGCCGGGGAGGATCGCCAGTTCCGGGTAACCGTGGATCCGGAACGGGGCGATGGGGTTGACGCGCTGCTGGACGCCTTTGCCGGCCGCAACCGAATGCCCTCCTGTGGCGACCCGCTGGATATCGGCTAGGGCTTCGGCAATTCTGCAAGAGCCTCAGCACCCAGTTGAGCGAGGTGAACCAAGCCGGGATCGCAGCCGAAGTCGGCCAAACCGTCGAGCGGCACCCAACGAAGGGCCCGAGACTCGTGGTTGCCCTGGGGCCGGGCGCCGGCCGGGGCCTGCACCAGAAAGCGCACGTCGAAGTGCAGATGGGGATCCTCGCCGGGGGGATCCACCTCGTGGATGTCGAGGTGCAGGGGCCGGGGCCAGATTCGCAGGCCGTCGATCCCGGTTTCCTCGGTTGCCTCCCGCAGCGCCACCGCGGCCAGGTTTGCATCGCCATCGGCATGGCCTCCCGGCTGCAACCATCGACCGAACTTGGCGTGGAGCATCAGCAGGGTGTTCGTCCCGGCGCTGTCCACCACCAGCGCCGAACCGGTGAGGTGGCCCGGTCGGCAAGTTCTCACGGTGGCGTCGGGATGGCCGTCGATCAGCGCTCGATAACGGTCGCCCAGATCGTCATCGAATTCGGCCAGCAGTTTTCGGGCCACGGCCAGGTCCTCCGTAGATGCCAGCAGGGCGTGACCTTCGCCCTGCCAGGTGAGCTCTTCTGTGCCGCTCATCATCCTCTCCGTGACAGGTCGGGACAGCCGGGAACGTACCAGCGCCACGGGAGATCGACACCGGAGCTGAGCCCGATGCGAACCGAACGGCCCGGCTCAGCAGGGGGCGCCGCCCCATCGTCAACGAGCTCGATCCCGGAATCAGCAGCCACCAAGTCGGCACCATTGGCTGCACCGTCGATGCCCAGCGCGGCGGTGAGCTTGGCTGGCCCGCTGCACAAGTCCTGATCCCGACGGGCCTTGGGCCGCCGCTCCCGCATCTCCTCCAGGCCAGCCAGCGGGGTCAGCGCCCGCAGCAGCACCGCGGCACACTCCCCGTCGGCGCCGCACACCACGTTGGCGCACCAGTGCATGCCGTAGGTGAAGTACACGTACAGCCGGCCCGGCGGGCCGAACATGACCTCAGTACGGGGGGTCATGCCTCGAAAGCCGTGACTGCCGGGATCGTCGGCCCCGGCGTAGGCCTCCACTTCCACTATCCGGCCCCGACATCCTCGGGCCACCAGCACTTTGTTCAACAGGTCGGGGGCCACTTCCCGTGGGTCTCGGGCGTAGAACCCCCGCTCCAGAATCATCGCCGTCAAAATAAGGCAGCCGGAGTGGCTCCCTGCCCATACTGGTGTGGCTTTCGCTGGCTATAGCAAAGGGAGTGCTGATGCCGAGAAGAGGAATGCGGACCTCACTGCTGGGAACGGCGCTGGTTGTCGGCTTGCTGGCCGGGGTCGCCGGATGCAGCGACAACGTGGATGCACCGCCGTCGGTGACGATCAGCTTCGGCCACCCCTTCCCGTCGACCCATCCGGTTCATGTGCAGGTTTTTGAGCCGTGGGCCAGCGAGGTGCTCCAAGCCACCGGCGGCACCGTGACTATCGAGTTCTATCCCAGTCAGGGGTTGAGCCCTCGCAGCGAGGTGTACCAGAACACCGCCGATGGGGGCCAGGGCATCGGCTGGGCTCTTCAGGGCTACTCCCTGGGCCGCTTCCCGGCCGCCGAGGTGGTGGGGATGCCGTTCATATTCGAGAGTGCAGTGGAAGCCACCGAGGTTCTCTGGACCCTCCACGACGAGTTCGAGGCCATTCGCAATGAATACGCCGACGTGAAGCTCCTCGGCCTGTGGACTCACGATGTGGCCGACCTGTGGCTGGCCGCACCCCAGGCCTCTGATGCCCCCGATCTCTCTGGGCTGACGGTGCGGGCACCAACGCAGATCCAGGTCGAGGTGATCGAGGCCCTGGGGGGGGGAACCCGGTTAACCTGCCCGTTCAGGAAATACGGGCCGCACTGGGCCAGGGTGATATCGACGGCGTGATGATCGCCAACTCCGGCCTGTCCAGCTATGACCTTTACGGCGTGCTGGGCAGCGGCGTGCAGTGCAACTGCTACGTGTCGGCCAGCTTTTTGGCCATGAACCAAGACCTGTGGGACAGCTTGTCGGATTCCCAGCAGCGAGCCATCGAGCGGTTGTCGGGCCGGGCGGTCTCCCTGGCCGCGGCGGGAGCCTATGACGCCGCATCAAGCGCGGTAGATGAGCGCTATCCCCAAGCAGGGATCAACAAGGTTGTGCTCGACGACGCAGAGTTAGCTGCTTGGCGGGAGGCGACTCAGTCGGTGGTGGACCGCTGGATCGGCCGCCACGCCGCCGACTTCCCGGCCCGGGAGATGTACAACCGGATGCTGGAGCTGGCCGCCGAGTAGCCGCCGGTTGTCTCAATCGAAGCGAGCAGCGTCGGTGAACAGCCGGGCGCGGAAGCGCTCGATCTGAGCGGACACCGGCTCGGGGCCGGCGCCGCCAGCAGTGGTGCGGCGGGTGACGGGGACGCCGGGAACCAGCAGCTCAGCGGCGGCTTCTCCCAACCGGGGGTCGGCCCGCATCAAGTCGGCTAGAGATCCCTCGCCTTCCAGGCTGCGGCGCACCAGGTCGCCGACCACGGCATGGGCGTCGCGGAACGGCATGCCTCCAGCCACCAGATGCTCGGCCAAGTCGGTGGCCGCCGCGGTGGGAGCGTCGGCCGCTGCGGCCATGGCGTCGGTGTTGAAGGTGATGGAAGACATCAGCCCGGTCATGGCCCGGACTCCAAGGCGAATCTGGTCAACCGCGTCGAACAGGGGCTCTTTGTCCTCTTGGAGGTCGCGGTTGTAGGCCAACGGCAGCCCCTTGAGGGTGGCCAACAAGCCGGTGAGGTTGCCGATGAGCCGCCCGGCCTTGGCCCGGGCCAGCTCGGCGATGTCGGGGTTCTTCTTCTGGGGCAGCATGGAGCTGCCGGTGGCGTAGGCGTCGTCGAGGGTGGCAAAGCCGGCTTCCTCCGAGGTCCAGAACACAACCTCCTCGCCGAGTCGCGACAGGTGGATAGCCACCATGGTCAGCGCGAACAGGGCTTCGGCCACGAAATCCCGGTCGGACACCGCGTCCATGGAGTTCTCGAACCGGGCGGCAAAGCCCAGCTCGGCCGCGGCCATGTCGGGGGCCAGGGGCAGCGAAGACCCGGCCACCGCGCCGGCCCCCAGGGGGCTGACGTCCAGGCGGGTGCGGGCGTCGGCCAGCCGGTCCACATCCCGGGCCAGCGCCCAGCCGTGGGCCAGCAGATGGTGGGCCAACAGCACCGGCTGGGCCCGCTGGAGGTGGGTGTAACCCGGCAGGTAGGCGTCGCCGGCGGTCGTGGCCCGGTCCAGCAGCACTTGCTGGAGGGCAATTACGTCGGCGGCGATGTCGGCCAGCTCCCGCTTGCAGAACAGTCGCAGGTCGGTGGCCACTTGGTCGTTGCGGCTGCGACCGGTGTGGAGCTTGGCCCCAGCCTCACCGGCCAGCTCGGTGACCCGGCGCTCGACGGCGGTGTGGATGTCCTCGTCGCCGGGGGCGAATGCGAAGTCTCCCGCCGCCAACTCAGCCTCGGTCTGGTCGAGGGCGGCCAGCACCTCATCAACCTCAGCGTCGTCGAGCAGGCCGACCCGGCCCAGCATCCGGACGTGGGCCCGCGACCCGGCAATGTCGTCGGGCGCGAGCCGGACATCAAAGCCGATGCTGGTGGTGTAGGCCATCAGCTCGTCGGCGGGGTCGCCGTCGAACCTTCCCTGCCAAAGCGTGCTCATGGCGAGCCCGCTCTCTGGGCCAGGGTGCGCAGCCGCAGGGCGTGGAGCTTGATGAACCCCTCGGCATCGGCTTGCTCGTAGGCGCCCTGGTCTTCTTCGAAGGTGACCACCGCCTCGTCGAACAGGCTGTCGTCGGATTGCCGCCCAGTGACGATCACGTTGCCCCGGTACAGCTTGAGCCGCACGGTGCCGTTCACCCGGGCCTGGGAGTGGTCGATGGCGGTCTGGAGCATCAGGCGCTCGGGGCTCCACCAATAGCCGTTGTAGATCAGCTGGGCGTAGCGGGGCATGAGCTCGTCTTTGAGGTGGGCCACCTCCCGGTCGAGGGTGAGGCTCTCCATGGCCCGGTGGGCCTTGAGCATGATGGTGCCGCCGGGGGTCTCGTAGCAGCCCCGCGACTTCATGCCCACGTAGCGGTTCTCCACCAGGTCGAGCCGTCCGATGCCGTTGGCCCCGCCGATGCGGTTCAGCTCAGCCAGCACCGAGGCTGGGCTGAGGGGCTGGCCGTCGATGGCGGTGATGTCGCCGCCCTGGAAGGCGAGCTCGATCTCGGTTGGGGTGTCGGGGGCACTCTCGGGTGCGACCGACCAGCGCCACATCTCTTCGGGGGGCTCGGTCCAGGGGTTTTCCAGCGGACCGCCCTCATAGGAGATGTGGAGCAAGTTGGCATCCATGGAGAAAGGCGAGCCGCCCTCCCGTTCGGCTTCGATGGGGATGCCGTGCTCGCCGGCGTAGGCCACCAGCTTCTCCCGGGAGCCCAGGTCCCAGATGCGCCACGGGGCCACTACCGAGATGTCGGGGTTCAGGGCGTAGGCCCCCAGCTCGAATCGCACTTGGTCGTTGCCCTTGCCGGTGGCGCCGTGGGAAACGGCGTCGGCGCCCACCTCGGCGGCGATCTCCACCAGACGCTTGGCGATGAGCGGGCGGGCGATGGAGGTGCCCAGCAGGTACTCCCCCTCGTAAATGGCGTTGGCCCGGAACATGGGGAACACGAAGTCGGCGGCGAACTCCTCGCGCAGGTCCTCGATGTAGATCTCCTTCACGCCCATGGCCTCGGCCTTGGCCCGGGCCGGCTCCAACTCCTCGCCCTGGCCCAGGTCGGCGGTGAAGGTGACCACCTCGCAGCCGTAGGTGTCCTGCAACCAGCGCAGGATGACCGAGGTGTCCAAGCCGCCGGAGTAGGCCAGCACGATCTTGTTCAGGTTCTGGTTCACGAGCTCTCCTCCTCGGTGAGTCCGGCCAGCGAGCGGAAGTCGGCCGCCACGAGGGGGCCGCCGACGTCTTCGGTGGCCACTACCAGCACGGTGTCATCGCCGGCGACGGTGCCCAGCACGCCGTGGACCGCGGAGCGGTCAATGGCCGAGCCGACCACATGGGCCGATCCCGGCGGGGTGTTCAGCACCACCAGGTTGTGGGAGCAGCCCACCGCCACCACCCACTCCCCCAGCACCCGCTTGAGGTGGTCGTCGGGGGCGACCTGCTCGGAGGGTAGCTCGGGAATGGCGTAAACCGAGCCGCCGCCGGTGGGGACTTTGACCGCGCCGAGGTCGTCGAGGTCGCGCGACACGGTGGCCTGGGTGACGGCCACCCCCTGAGCAGCCAAGAGCTCCACCAGGTGATCCTGGCTGGACACCGATTCCTGCCTCAGCATCTGGGCGATGCGGTGCTGGCGCTGATTCTTGCCCAGCCTCATGACGCCCCCAATAACCAGGCCAACAGGCCGCGGGCGGCGTGCATCCGGTTCTCGGCCTGCTGCCAGATGCGGCTCTGGGGGCCGTAGAGAACGCCGTCGGTGGACTCGAGGCCGGGACGGGCGGGCAAACAGTGCAAGAAGATGGCGTCGGGGGCGGCATGGCCCATCAGCGCCTCGTCGACGGTGTAGCTGGCAAAGGCCTCCATCTTCTCGGGGGCCTGATCCTCCTCGCCCATCGACACCCACACGTCGGTGTACACCACGTGGGCATCGGACACGGCCCGCACCGGATCGTCGACGATCTCTGCCTTTCCACCAGCCGCAGAGATCCGATCGATGTCGGCACTGTCGAATTGGTAGCCAGCGGGACCGGACAGAACGAATTCAGCACCGGCCATGCCGGCGCCGATAGCCAGCGACCGGGAAACATTGTTGGCGTCGCCCACGAAGGCGATGCGACGGCCGCTGATCTGGCCGAACTCCTGCGCGACGGTCAACAAATCCCCCAGAGCCTGCAAGGGGTGGGCCTGGTCGCTCAGCATGTTGACCACCGGGACCGGGCTGACCGCGGCCATCCGCTCCACCAAGCTGTGATCGAACACCCGGGCGCCGATGGCGGCGTGGAAACAGGCCAGAGTGCGGGCGATGTCCTCAGCCGACTCCCGCTGGTCGATGCCCACCTCGCCTCCGGCGATGGACACCGGGTGTCCGCCCAGTTGCACCACCGCCATCTCCATGGAGTGGCGGGTACGGGCCGAGGGCTTCTCGAACAACAAGGCCATGCCTTTGCCCTGCAACGCCGGTGAGGGAGAGGGGTCGGCGGAGAGCTCCAGCACTGTGGCCAGCTCTTCCGCAGTGAGATCGTCGACCTCAAGGAGGTGGCGGACCGACGTCATGACTTCAGTACCTTGTCGAGCACGGCCACGCCGTGGGCGATCTCTTCGTCGCTAATGATCAGGGGCGGGGCGATCCGCAGAGAGGTGGTCCCGGCGGTGCCCAGCACCAGACCGGCGTCCATCCCCGCGGTCACAACCTCGGCGGCCGGCCGCTCCTCGGCTAGCTCCACGCCCAGCAGCAGGCCCCGGCCCCGCACGCTGGTCACGCCGTCAAGAGCCTCAACCGCGGACCGCATTTTCTCTCCGGCCGCCGCGGCCCGGGCGGGCAGATCCAGTTCTTGCATCACCTCGAGGGTGGCCTTGGCCGCCGATGCCGCCAGAGGCTGGCCGCCGAAGGTGGTGGCGTGGTCGCCGGGCTTGAAGGCGGCGGCCACTTCAGCCCGGGCCCAGCAGGCCCCGATGGGCATGCCGTTGCCCAGTGCCTTGGCCAAGGTCACCACGTCGGGATCAACGCCGTCGTGGTGGTGGGCGAACCAACGGCCAGTGCGGGCCAACCCGGTCTGCACCTCGTCGAGCATGAACAGCAGGCCCTGGTCGTCGCACAGCTCTCGCACCGCTTGGAGGTAGCCGTGAGAGGGAACGTTGATGCCGCCTTCACCCTGGATCGGCTCCAACAGCACCGCCGCGGTAGTGTCGTCGATGGCCTTCTCCAACTCGTTTAAGTCGTCCCAGGGGACGTGACGGAAGCCCTCGGGCAAGGGCTGGAAGGCTTCGTGCTTTTCAGCCTGGCCGGTGGCGTGCAGCGTGGCCAGGGTCCGACCGTGGAACGACCGGCCTGCGCTGATCACGGTGTAGCGGCCATGCCCGGCCCATTTGCGGGCCAACTTGATGGCGCACTCGTTGGACTCTGCTCCGCTGTTGGCGAAGAACACCTGACCAGGAGGCCCGCCCACTATGCGGTCGATGGTGCGAGCCACGTGCATCTGGGGCTCGGTAGCGTACAGGTTGGACACATGACACAGGGTGCGGGCTTGCTCAGCCACCGCCTCGGCCACTTTGGGATGGGCGTGGCCCAGGCTGACCACCGCGATGCCGCTGAGGAAGTCCAGGTAGCGGGTGTCTTCGCGGTCCCAAAGCCAGCAGCCCTCCCCCCGCACGAACATGACCGAGGGCGGGCCGTAGGTGGGCATGAGCGGGCAGGAGCCGGCGTCGACGCCCACCGCATCGGTGTGGGTGCTCATGGGGTGGCCTCCTGACCTGGTGAGTCTGGTTGGGAGTCGGGGTAGACCATGGTGCCCACCCCGGAGTCGGTGAACAGTTCCAGCAGCAGCACGTGGGGGGTGGCGCCGTTCACCATGTGGGCCGAGGCCACGCCGTGGCGCACGGCGTGGATAGCGGCGGCGGCCTTGGGGATCATGCCGCCGGTCAACTCTCCGGCGGCGATCATGGCGTCGAGATCGGAGGCGGTGGTCACGCTGATGAGGGTGGACGGATCGCCGGGATCGGCGTACAGGCCCTCCACGTCGGTGAGGAACACGGCCTTGGCCGCCCCCAGGGCTCCGGCCAGGATCCCGGCCACGGTGTCGGCGTTGATGTTGAGCGCCTGGCCGGTGGCGTCGGCACCGATGGTGGATACCACCGGAATCAGACTCTCGTCCAGCAGCCGGTCGATGATCGCGGTGTTGACCGTGTCCACCGTGCCCACGTAGCCCAGCTCGGGATTCTCGGCCCGGGCCTGGATCAGGCCGGCATCTTCTCCGGACACCCCCACCGCCAGGGGGCCGTGGACGTTGATGGCCGACACGATGTCGCGGTTGACCCGGCCCACCAGCACCATTCGGGCGATGTCCAGTGTCTCGGCGTCGGTCACCCGCAGCCCGTCGACGAAGCGGGGCTCCAAACCCAGCCGCTCCATCATCTCGCCGATCTGCGGACCGCCGCCGTGGACCACCACAGGGCGAATGCCCACCGACTGCATCAGCACGATGTCGGCCGCGAAGCCGGTCAAGTGGTCGCTGTCCATGGCGCTTCCGCCGTATTTCACCACCACGGTCGAGCCCGAGAACCGCTGGATGTAGGGCAGGGCCTGGGTGAGGACGGCCGCGGTGTCCTCGGCTTTGAAGCTCATGACGTCCCCATGTTCTCGTCGATGTAGGCGTGGGTGAGGTCGGTGGTGATGATCCGGGCCGAGCCGTCGCCCATGCCGAGGTCCACGTGGAGGTCGAGGCGCCGGCCGGTCATGTACTGGGCCAGCTCGGGGGGATGAGCGGGCTCGCCGTACTGGTACACCACATGGGGGCCATAGGCGATGGTGAGCTTGGTGTGGTCGAAGGCCACCCCGGCTGCGCCCATCTCCGAGGCGATGCGGCCCCAATAGGGGTCTTGGCCGTACCACGAGCACTTCACCAGCTGGCAGTTGGCGGTGTCCCGGGCCGCTTTGGCCGCCTCCGCGTCGGAAGCCGCCCCGGTGACCCGCAGGAAAACCGTCTTGGTGGAGCCCTCAGCGTCGTCGGCCATCTGAAGGGCCAGGCTCTCGCAGGCATCGGCGATGGCCTGGGTGAGGGCGTCGGGATCAATGGGGCCAGCCTGACCGTTGGCCAGGATCAGCACGGTGTCGTTGGTGGACTCGGCGCCGTCCACGGTGAGGGTGTTGAACGTGCCGGACACACCAGCCCTGAGAGCCTGCTGGAGGGTCTCGGGATCGGCGGCCGCGTCGGTGACCAGCACGGCCAGCATGGTGGCCATGTTGGGCTCCAGCATGGCGGCGCCCTTGGCGATTCCCCCGACGGTGAAGCCGTCGCTGGCGACCACCACCTGCTTGGGGACGGTGTCGGTGGTCATGATGGCCTCGGCTGCTTGGGGGCCACCCTGGGGGGTGAGGGCTTGGGCCGCGGCCGTGATTCCCGATGACACCGCGTCCATGGGCAGGGCGTAGCCGATCAGCCCGGTGGAACACACCAGCACCTGTTCGGGAGCCACTCCGAGAGCGACGGCGGTCTCCTGGCACATCTGGTGGGCGTCGGCCATGCCTTGCGCCCCGGTGGCGGCGTTGGCGTTGCCGCTGTTGAGGACCACCGCAGCGGCCTTCCCGCCGGTGGCGGTCAAATGCTCCCGGCAGACCAACACCGGGGCCGCGGTCATCTTGTTGGAGGTGAACACTCCGGCCGCACTCACGGCGGCGCCGTCGGCGGTGGCCACGATGGCGAGGTCGGGCTTGCCGCTGGGTTTGATGCCGCAGGTCACCCCTGCGGCGGTGAATCCGGGGACGTCGGTCACGCTCATGGATACACCCCCACAGCGGTCAGCCCGGTGGCCTCATCCAGCCCGGAAATCAGGTTGGCGCACTGGATGGCCTGCCCGGCCGCTCCCTTTACCAGGTTGTCGATGGCGCACAGCGCCACCACCGTGTTGGTTCGAGCGTCGTAGCAGGCGGTCAGATGAGCCGCGTTGGAGCCCAGCGTGGCCTTGGTGGACGGTGAGCGGTCGGACACCACGACGAACGGCTCGTCGGCATAGAACTCGGACAGCGCGGCAAGCAGCGCGTCGGTGGAAGTCTCCGCTGCGGGCTTGGAGTAGCAGGTGGCCAGGATGCCCCGGTTCATGGGAGCGAGGTGGGGGGTGAACAGCACCGACGCACCGGCGGCCTGCTCGATCTCGGGAGTGTGACGGTGGTCTAGGAGTCCATATGCGGTGAAATCCTCATCCACCGCGCAGAACGTGGTGTGGTCCTTCGGTGGCCGTCCAGCTCCAGACACACCGCTGGCCGCGTCCACGATGATCCCCTCAGGTTGGATGAGGCCAGTGCGGACCAGCGGAGCGATGGCCAGCGCGGCGGCGGTGGGATAACAGCCGGGAACGGCTACCGCGGTTGCGCCCGCCAACTCATCCCTGAACAGCTCGGGCAGGCCGTAGGCAAAATTGCCGAGAAGTTCGGGAGTCTGATGCGGCTCCCCATACCACTGCTGATATAGCCCAGAGTCCTTTAGCCGGAAGTCAGCGGCCAGATCGACGGCAACCTTGCCGCGATCCAAGACATCGCCAGCCAGGGCCATGGACTGCCCGTGGGGCAGCGCCAAGAACGCCAACGCCACGTCGTCCAACAGGTGGGAGTCGTACTTCACGAACTCCTGTTCGGCACCGATCGCAGCCAGATGGGGATACAGATCAGCAACCGGCTGCCCCGCCTGGGTATCGCCGGTCACAAACCCCACGTCGAAGCCCCGGTGGCCGACCAGCAGCCGCATCAACTCCGCGCCCACATACCCCGACGCTCCGATGATCCCAACAGGAATCTTCTGTCCCATGGGAACAATTATGCACAACTATGCATAAGTATTCAAGTCAATTGCCACGAAGTGTCAGCCGCGGAGGGTGGCGTTGTGGGTGGTGGTAACGGCGTCGATGCAGGTTTGGCGGGCGGCGGCGACTTCGGCGTCGTTGAGGGTGCGGTCGGCGGCTTCGAAGCGGAGGGTGTAGGCCAGGCTGCGGCGGCCTTCGCCAAGCTGCTCGGAGCGGAACACGTCGAACAGCGAAACCGAGGCCAATAGCTCGCCTCCGGCTTGGGCGATGGTGGCGGCCACCTCGTCGGCTGAAACTTCGTCGGGAACGGTGAAGGCCAGGTCGATGTCGCTGGAGGGGTAGCGGCTGGGGGCCCGATAGGGCGCCAATCCCCGGTCGGCTTCCAATAGGGCGCCGAGGTCGACCTCCAGCCAGGCCACCCGCTCGTCGATCTCGTAGGCGTCCAGCACCTGGGGGTCGATCTCGCCCAACGCCCCCACCGGCTGGCCGTCGGCCAGGACTTGGCCGGAGCGCCCCGGATGAAGGCCGTCAACCGGGCCGTTGACCACTCCGGGATTGGTGGCAGCCAGATGACGAGCCAGTCGGCGCCAAAGCGTGGTGGCTGCGGTGGCCTCCTGGCCGGCCAGGATCACGGCCAAGTGCTCGTGTTCGTCGGGGAGTTCCCCTCCCCCGCCGGGATTTGTCCGGCCGATCTCGAACAGCGACACCCCCGTGGTGCGCCGGGCCGCGTTGTAGGCCACGGCCTTGAGCAGCCCCGGGCGCAGCGAGGTGCGCATGATCGACTCCTCGGCCACCAGCGGGTTGGTCACCGTGATGCCGTCGTCGCCCAAACCGGCTCGGGCCAGATCTCCCGGAGCCAAGAAGGGCAGGGGCATGGCCTCGGTGATCCCCATGCCGGTGAGCAGCGCCCGTATGTGGCGGCGGTCTTGCTGCTGCGGTGTGAGCGTTCCGGCCTGTTCGGTCACCGGCACGGTGCGAGCGATATTGGAGTACCCGTGCAGGCGTCCGACCTCCTCGATCACGTCGATCTCGGTAGCCGAGTCGATGCGCCACGAGGGGATGGAGACTTTGAAGTCCTGGCTGTCGCCGCCGGCTTCGCAGGCAAACCCGATGGGCTCCAACAGGGCGGTCATCTCGTCGGTGCTCAGTTCGGTTCCCAAGATGGCGTTGACCCGCGGCGTCCGCACACGGACGGTGATGGGCGCAGGCCGGTTGCCGGTGGCATCGATCATGCCCGGACTGGTGGTGGCCCCCAGCGCGGCGGCCAGTTCGACAAAGCGGTCCAGCGCCATAGGGATGATTTCGGGGTCGGCCCCCCGCTCGAAGCGAGCAGAGGCCTCGCTGCGCAGGCCCAATCGGCGGGCGGTGCGGGCGATGGTCATGGGATCCCACCACGCGGCCTCCAGCAGCACCGAGCGGGTTCCGGCTGAGATCTCGGTGGAGGCCCCGCCCATGACCCCGGCCAGCCCGATGGCCTCGTCGTCGCGGTTGACGATCACGCCGTCGTAGGAGGTGAGAGTTCGCTCCACCCCGTCCAAGGTGGTCAGCTGCTCGCCCTTATGGGCCATGCGCACCCCCAGCTCCCCTTCGGGCACCAAATCAAGGTCGTAGGTGTGGTTGGGCTGGCCCAGCTCGAACATGACGTAGTTAGACAGGTCGACCACCGCGTTTATGGGCCGCTGCCCCACGGCCAGCAGCCGATTGGCCATCCATCGGGGCGACGGCCCGGAGGGCACATTGTCGAGCACCCGAACACCGAAGCGCCGACAGAAATCGGGGGCGGCGATGCTCACCGCGGCCCGCTCGGCCGCTGGTTGGCCGGCCTCTTCAACCCCGGGGGCGGTCACCGCAAAGGCCACCCCGAGGCGGGCGGCAAGGTCACGGGCCACCCCCATCACCGACATGGCGTCGGGCCGATTGGGGTTCACCTCTAAGTCGAACAGCACATCGGGATGGATGCCCAGCGCCTCGGTGAGGGGTGCGCCCAACGAGAGCCCCTGGTCCAGGATCAAGATGCCCTCGTGGTCGTCGCCCATGCCGATCTCGGCCCCCGAGCACAGCATCCCGTTGCTCCACTCCCCGCGCATCTTCCGGCGGGCGATCTCCATACCGCCGGGCATGGTGGTGCCCACCGTAGCCAGCGGCACCAGGTCGCCTACCGCCATGTTGAAGGCCCCGCAGCACACTTGGAGGGCCTCGCCGTCGCCCGCGTCCACATCCACCAAGTGGATGCGGTCGGCATCGGGATGGGGGCGGGTAGACAGCACCTCGGCCACCACGATGCCGTCCAGCCCCGGCCCGACGTGGGACAGCTCCTCCACCGCCAGGCCCAGGTCGGACAGCACTCCGGCCAGGTGTTCGGGTTCGCCTTCGATGTCGGGGGCGAACTCCCGCAGCCAGCTCAACAGCACCTTCATCGCGCTGCCGCCTCATGCATCGGAGTGCGGGCCATCAGAACTGCCCCAGGAAGCGGATGTCGTTGGTCCACAGCTCGCGCAGGTCGTCGATGCCGAACCGGATGAGGGCAAGGCGGTCGATGCCGAATCCGAAGGCGAACCCCTGCCACTGCTCGGGGTCGATGCCGCAGGCCTCGAACACGTTGGGGTGGACCATGCCGCAGCCCCCGAGCTCCAGCCAGGTGCCGTCGGGGCGCTGGATGTCGAACTCCGCCGATGGCTCGGTGAACGGGAAGTAGGAAGGGCGCAGCCGAGAGGTGAAGCCCGGCCCGAAGTAAGCGGCGGTGAACGCCTCGATGGTCCCGGCCAGATCGCCCAGGGTGGTGTCGCGGTCCACCACCAGCCCCTCGATCTGATGGAACACCGGCATGTGGGTGGCATCCGCGGTGTCCTGGCGGAAGCACCGCCCGGGGGCCACCACGTAGATGGGGGGCTCCTGGTTCTCCATCACCCGGGCCTGCACCGGGGAAGTGTGGGTACGCAGCAGGGTGGTGCCCGGCTCGCCGTAGTCCACGTACAGGGTGTCGTACATGTCCCGGGCCGGATGCCCGAGGGGGAAGTTGAGGGCGCCGAAGTTGTACCACTCGCTCTCGATCTCGGGGCCCTCGGCCACCCGGTAGCCCATGCCCACAAACACGTCCTCCAGCTCCTGCCAGGTCTGGGTGATGACGTGGAGATGCCCGTCGGCAGCCAACTCGGTGACTTCGGTGAGGTCGAGCCGCTCGGCGGCCAGCTGCTCGGCCCGGGCCGCGGCCGACAGTTCGGCCTCGCGGGCGCTCAAAATCTCGTCGATGGCCGTCTTGGCCGCGTTCAATGTCTGCCCGGCTTCCTTCCGGGCGTCGGGCTCAAGGTCGCCCAAGGCCTTGCGAGCTGCCACCAGCGGGGAGCGCTTGCCGGTCATTGCGGTCCGCACCGCGCTCAGTTCATCGACGGTGGTCGCGGCCGCCGCCTGGCGCTCGGCCTCGACCACCAATTGCTCTGGCTCAGCCATCGGACTCCACTATGGCAACCCTTGTCCTTCAACACCGCATCAAATGGGCTCGGCGCGGTTTGCCTATTCTCCCGCAGAGCCGAGTCGGGTTTGGGTCAATTTTCCTCCTAAGGTTCTGGCATGGCTTCAGGAGATTTGCTGGTTCGCGGGGGAACGGTGGTGGACGGCACCGGCGCACCCTCATTCCAAGCTGATGTGCGGGTGCGCTCGGGAAGGATCGCCGAAGTGGGACCGGGATTGCGGCCCGACGGCGAGCCGGAGATCGACGCCGGCGGCGCTCTGGTGACGCCGGGGTTCATCGAGCCCCACACTCACTACGACGGATCGCTGTGGTGGGATCCCCATATCGACCCCATGCCGTCGCACGGCACCACCAGCGTGGTGCTGGCCAACTGCGGCCTGGGCCTGGCCCCGCTGCGGGAGGCGGACCGCAACCAGCTCATCGAGCTGATGTGCTTCATCGAGGATCTCCCCACCGACGCCTTCGAAACCGCCATCCCGTGGACGTGGGAGACCTGGCCGGAGTACCAGGCCGCCAACGACGAGCATCCGACGGCGCTCAACGTGGCCGCTTTCTTCCCCCACCAGACCCTGCGGATGTGGGTCATGGGGGCCGATGCGTGGGAGCGGGCCGCCACCGAGGCCGAGCGGGCCGAGATGGCCCAACTGCTCGACGAAGGGCTGGCCGCCGGGGCGTTCGGCCTGTCGACCTCGCTGATGGACCTCGACCGCCACAACCGGCTGGTGCCCAGCCGAATGGCCGACGACCAGGAGTGGGGCGACCTGCTCGATGTGGTGGCCGCCCATCCCGGCACTACCTTCCAATTCGTGCCCCGGGCCTTCGAGTTCGAGCACTTCCCCGGCGACATGGAGCGAATGGCCGCGTTGTGCCGCAACCGGGGCATCCGGGCCAACTGGGGCGGCTTCTTCGCCCAGGAGAACCGGGCCAAGGAGCGCAAGATCTCCTTGGATCTGGTCGAGCGGCTCAACGCCGAGGGCAGTGAGATCGCCACGCTGTACTCGGTGAGGCCCGGCTACGTGAACCTCCATTTCGAGCGGTCGATCATGTGGAGCGGAGTGGAGGCATGGCACGAGCTGTGCAACGTGGACGGCGACGAGGCCAAAATGGCCATGCTGCGGGATGAGGCCTGGCGAGCACGGGCCCGGGAGGACTGGGACGCCTGCACCTACACCCTGGCCCCCATCAACCGTCCCCAAATGATCCTGCTGGCCTCCGATGAGCCCCGCAACGCCGAGTGGACCGGGCGGTCTATCGCCGATTTGGCCGAGGCCCGAGGCGTGCATCTCTCAGATGCGGTGGCCGATTGGCTGCTGGACAACAACATGGGCACCCACCTCAAGACCCAGCCCCAGCCGGTGGACAACGAGACGCTGGCGGAGATGGCCCGCTCGCCGATGACGGTGAACGGGGCGTCGGACGCCGGGGCGCACATCCAGATGTTCGTCGGCGCCGGCGACGCCACCTACTTCTTGACTTCGATGGTGCGCGATCTCGGCTTGCTCACCACCGAGGAGGCGGTGCACTCGGTGACCGGCAAGCAGGCCGCGTTCTTCGGTATTCAGGGCCGCGGAGTGGTGGCAGAAGGGGCCGCTGCTGATCTGGCCGTGTTCGCCCTCGACGAGATCGATCTGGGCGACGAGGTTCGGGTGGACGACCTCCCCACTGGCAGCTGGCGCTACAGCCGAAAGCCGGCCGGCTATCGAGCCACCGTGGTCAACGGGGTGCTCACCTGGGCCGATGACCGCTCCACCGAGGCGCGGCCCGGCACCTTCCTGCGCAACGCCGCGGTCAGTTAACCGTCGTCCGGCTCGGCCTGCTGGCTGAGCTCGGCCAGGTACAGAGCCCGAGTGGCCAGCACCTCTCGGGCCTCGTGGGCCATGTCGTCGTAGAAGTGCTCCCGATAGGCCTTGTCGACGATGGTGGACACTGCGAACTGAAGGGCCGACAGGGTGGCAATGAAGCCCGACACCCCTAGCAGCTCCCAGGTGAGTACCAGCTCGTTGCCGAACAAGCCGAAGCGGGCCAGGGGGTCCAGCGCATCCGACGCCACCCACGAAACGATGGTGGCCTCCCTCACCGCCAGCAGACCGAAGGCCACATAGAACGCCCCGATAACCACCCCCACCAGCACCACCCGTACCGCTTGGGCCACGAACATCAGCAACCCGAGGTTCACCCGGTCCATGCGTTCGAGGGGCGGAACATCCGAAACAGCGAAGTCGGCGGGCGGCTTGGCCGGAGCCAGCGGCGAATCGCAGCCGTCAACCAATTCACACGCCTCTTCCCAGCTTTCGAACCGGGCCAGACCAACCAGCTCCGACGGCACCCGAACCGCCACCGAGCCGAGGGCAATGAGGCCGACAACCCCTAAAACGATGGCGTAGAAGGGCCAGGTGAAGTCGTGGGCCACCTGCCACACTTCGGCGTTCAGGAACAAGAATGCGCTGAACACCAAGAGCAGCGGCAGAATCCGCCCCACCAATCGGCCGATCAGGGCGATCTGATTGACCGAGTAGCCCCCGGCCCAAAACAGCATGGGGAGCAGGCCGAAGCTCACCACTACATAGGCCCCTACGACGAGAGCGATGTTGATCACCGCCAGGCCAGCGGTATCAGACAACCGGTCGTCGGAGAACAGGGCCGGCAGCACGGGGGGAATCAGCACGAACACCGCCAGCTCGATGGCGCCCACCCGGTCGGGAAGCTGAAACAGCCGTCGCCCCCTAAGCGCGTTGACCGCGGCCACGGCGCCCAAGGCAATGGCCGCGCCGGCCCAGAACACGCCGAATTGGGCCCACCCGTCGAACCGGTCGCCAAAGGAGGCGAAAATCTCGATCAGGAAAACCAGCGCCAAGAACGGCACTGCCCGGGTAAAAACATCGGTGGTGGCCCGGTAGTCGTGGATGACGTGGGGAACGCCTCGGCGGATGAACCAGCGCTCGACAGATTGGCGACGAGAGGTCATTGCCTCCGCCGCATGTCAGTCCCCTTCGGGAATGGTGGGCACCTCGACGCCAGGGCCGTAGTAGATGAACAGGTTGGCGATCAGGTCGTCGATACCGTCGCGGGTGCCGCCCTTGGCTAGATCCACGGTGATGATGTTGCTGTTCACGTGGATGGCATCGATGCCGCCCCGGTCGAATAGGCGGCGGGCCAGCTCGTCCACCGGCCGCTCCCCGGCGACGTCCCGCCCGACCGAATAGTGCTCATGGCCGGTGCCGGTGATGCTCCGGTTGATCTCATAGCGGATCACCCCCGGACGGCTCGTCGCCCTCTCCACAACAGTCACCGGCTGTCCCATACGCTCCGAGATCGTACCCGGTACCCGCGGCCAGACGGTCAATCAGAACGGCAAGGCGGTGTCGGGGCCGGAGGGGATGCGGAGGTGGGACCAGCCGTGGGTGTCCATGAAAGCCCAGGAGCGGCGGTGCAGGGGGGTGGGACCTTGGGCAGCCAGGGCGGCCCGGTGACGGGGACAGGGGTAGCCCTTGTTGGAGTCGAAGCAGAAGTCGGGGTAGTCACTTGAGGCCGCTCTCATCATGCGGTCGCGGGTGACCTTGGCCAAGATGGACGCGGCGGCGATGGACAGGCAGGTGGCGTCGCCCTTGACCAGCGCACGGGTCTTGCCGTTGCCCACGAAGTCCCACCGGCCGTCCACCAGAACGGCGTCGGGCTCTAGGCCCAGACCGTCCAGCGCCCTTCGAGCGGCCAGTCGCTGAGCCGCCGACATGCCGAGCTGGTCGCATTCGTCGTTGCTGGCGTGGCCCTCCGACCAGGCAACGCACCAATCGGCGATCCGGTCGTAGAGCCCCTCCCGCTCGTCTTCGGTCAGGAGCTTGGAATCCCTCACTCGGTAGACCCTCCGATCAATGGGCAGCACCGCGGCCACCAGGGTGAGGGGGCCAGCCCACGCGCCTTTGCCCACTTCGTCAATGCCCACGACCACCTGGTGGCCCTCGGCCCACAGGCGGCGCTCAACCGCCAAAGTGGGGACAGCCGACTTGAGTGCGGCCCGCATCTCTTCAAGGTAGCTAGCGGGATGCGGCCAAAAGCGTTTCTCCGGCTGGTTGGTCGCTCGACCAGCCCTCGTCCAAGGCTGGGGCTCGAAGGGTGACTGGCTTACGGCCGGGGTGGTAGTCCAGCTCCCACAGCAGCGCGGGGCGGGCGCCGTGCCAGCGCACCGCGTACGACAGCGGCCCGAACCGGGTAGGCAGCCCGTAGACCGCCAAGGGACCGCCCTGCCAGGCCGACCGAAAGCCGGGGGCCACCAGCAGCTCGTCTTCATGGTCGGCCACCAATTCGGCCCGCAGCCCTCCGGACGGAGGCTCAGCCGGACTCAAATCGAGACGGCGGAAGTCCTCAGCGGCTCGATCCTGACCCGCGGCGACCAGGAGCCGCTCAACCGGCTCCACCGGCACGTCTGCGCCGATCTTGGCAGCAGCCTCAACCGCTTCGGCCACCGCCTCGACAAATCGGACTGCGGCCTGTTCGTCACCCGTCAGGTCGTGGTGGACGGTGAAGGCCCTAAGCCGCTCGGTCGGCACCTCGGTGGTCCAACGGGCGGAGATTTCGTCCAATACCAGCACGGCGTCATCGTGAAAGCCGTGATGGTCGAGCCGCACCGACAGCTCGCAGATCTCGGCAACGTCAGCCGTCTCCATGCGGCCCGTGCGCCCCAGCCATCGGCGTCGATTGCGTTCGATGCGCCGGGCCAAGCCCTCATCGGGCACTTCTATCCGAGCACCCCGGTCCAGATGGGCCTGCCAGCCGCGCAGCACCGCATCGGCATCGGGCAGGTCCGACGGCGGAGAGGGCATACCGCGACCCAATGAAGCGCCAACCGCCAGCCGGGCCGAGTGGGGAAGCGGCCAAACCAGGGCAGCTAAATCGCGGCCCTTGTGGTCCAGCCCCGTGGCACCCCCGCCTTCGACCTCCAGCAGAGATTCAACTGCATCCTGTCCGACTGCGACACCCGCCGGGGGACGATCCCACGCCAGCACCGGCTGTCCGCCGACGGCCACCCCGGTTTGGTCCACCGTGAGCACCGCCCCCGGGGCATTCACCACCATTGCGACCGCGAAGGCGGTGGCAGCCTCGTTGCCCACCTCCACCACCGCCACCGCCGGCCCCCCGCCGGCGGCCACCGCCCACACCCGCTGCACCGCATCTCCGTCGGGCACCTTCATGCGGGTCTCCACCACCGCACCGGCCCCCACTTCGCTCTGGCGCACTGCCGCCTCCTGCGATGCCCGGTGCCAACGGTCGGACGCGCCCACCCACCAGTCCAGGGTCAATTCCCCGGTGCCCGGTCGGACCAACCCGCGGGCATCCACTTCCCCCCACCCCGGAGCCCCCAGAACGTCCAGGGGCCTGGCGCTCATCGAGACGAGCGCCTGACGAATTGCCAGACTCGGCGGAGCCGCGACGTCTTGGAATTGTCGTCCTCCGGCTCGGGGCGGGCTTGGCGCCCCATCAGCACCCTCGTCGCCCGAGCGGCGGTTCTCGTGCCCTTGACCACAGCGAACACCTCCGCGCTGATGGGCATCTCCACGCTGTGCTCGGCGGCCAGCTCCACCACCACCCCGGCGGTGTACACCCCTTCGGCCACCTGGTCCATCCCGGCCAGTACCTCCTTGAGCTTCCGCCCCCGTCCCAGCTGCTCACCCACATGTCGATTCCGGCTCTGGGGGCTCATGCAGGTGGCCAGAAGGTCGCCCATCCCGGCCAACCCGGCAAAAGTGTCGGCCCGGCCCCCCATAGCGGTGCCCAGTCGGCCCATCTCCGCCAAGCCCCGGGTGATCACCGCGGCCCGGGTGTTGTCCCCGGCCCCAAGGCCGTCCACCATGCCCGATGCCAGAGCGATCACATTCTTAAGAGTGCCGCCCAGCTCGCAGCCGACCACGTCGTCGTTGGTGTAAACCCGGAACAGGTCGGTGGTGAACACCCCCTGAAGGGCGGTGGCCACCGTGTCGTCGGCCATGGCGATGACTGAGGTGGCGGCGTGCCCAGCCAGAATCTCCTTGGCCAGGTTGGGACCGGTGAGCGCCCCCGCCGGGTGAGCAGGGGCCACTTGGTTGACGATTTCGGTCATGCGACGCCGGGTGCCCTGCTCCAGCCCCTTGGTAAGGCTCACCACCGGCACCCACGGGCGCAAGTGAGGGGCCACCCTCTCCATGACCGGTCGGAAAACCGAGGACGGAACACCCATCACCACCACTTCGGCCTCCGACACGGCCTGCTTCAAGTCGGTGGTGGCCCGCAAACTGGGATGCAGATCGAAGCCGGCCAGGTAGCGGGGATTGGCGTGGTGCTCGTTCACGGCGCCAGCCGTCTTGGGATCCCGGCACCACAGAACGGTGGGCTCGTTATGCGCGGCCAGATGGGCAACCGTGGTACCCCACGAGCCTCCGCCGATCACCGCAACCCTGTTGGACATAGGCATTGAGCGTAGACGGGCCGGGACGAGAATTAGCCAGCAGCACCGCGTATGGGCCGGCAGAACAGATGGCCGTAGACTCCCGCGGGTGAGTTCGGTGGCGGTGTTGATCCCGGTGAAGGCTTTTGCGGAGGCAAAGAATCGCCTGGCCCCCGCTCTGGGGGCCACCGAGCGGGCCGCGCTCGCCCGCGATATGGCCACCCACGTGGTCCAGTCAGCCGCGCCTTTGCCGGTGGCGGTGGTGTGCGATGACCGCGGCGTGCGGGACTGGGCCCACTCCGTGGGCGCTGAGGTGGTGTGGCGCCCCGGCACCGGGCTGAACGGCGCGGTGCGCAGCGGGGTGGACCACTTGCGAGATGCGGGATACAACCGGGTGATCGTGGCCCACGGAGATCTCCCGCTCGCCGGATCGCTGGCTCCGCTGGGCGACTGGCCCGGCATCACCCTGGTGCCCGACCGCCACAACGACGGCACCAACGTGATCGCCCTGCCCGGCGACTGTCCATTCGAGTTTTCCTACGGTCGAGGCTCATTCGCCCGCCATTTGGCCGAGGCCCAGCGGCTGGGACGCAGCCTGCGGATCCTGCGCGACCCGTCGTTCGGATTGGACATCGACCTTCCCGCCGATCTCAACGAACTGGCTGTGAGGGCGTGAAGTCCCAGGATCTGGCCATCCCCGAGAGGGCGCTGGCCATCGGCGCGCATCCCGACGACATCGAGCTGAAGGCCGGGGCCACCTTGGCCAAGTGGGCCGCCCGAAGCTGTGAGGTGAGCCTGCTGGTGTGTACCGACGGCTCCAAGGGCACATGGGATCCCCATGCCGACCTGGAAAAGCTGGTGGCGGTGCGCCAAGACGAGCAGCGCGAGTCGGCTCGCCGGCTGGGCGCGGTGGGCGAGGTGGTGTTTCTGGGCTGGATAGACGGGGAATTGGAGTCGGGCCCAGAACCCCGCCGACAAGTGGCCTCGTGGATCCGGACTCTGCGTCCCAATGTTGTGCTGGGCCACGACCCGTGGCGGCGGTGGCGTCTCCACCCTGATCACCGCCACGCTGGATGGCTGACTGTCGACGGCATCGTGGCCGCCCGCGATCCGCACTTCTTTCCCGAATTGGGCCTTGATCCCCACCGCCCCGACGCTTTGCTGCTGTTCGAGGCCGACGAGCCCGACCACGCCGAGGACACCTCTGGATTCGAAGCGGCTAAGGCCGGCGCAATCGAGGCCTTCGTCAGCCAATACGAGACCACCTTGGACCTGCCCCCCGACCCCGGCGACGCCGAATTGGCCCGACTCCATGAGTGGGTAGCCGACAAGCTGGCCGAGGCAGGATCAGAGGCCGGGCTGGCCTCGGCGGAGCTGTTCAAGCTGATCGACGACCTATAGCCCCGACCTGTAAGGAACTCCCATGCTGCAAGACCAGAAGATCCTAATCACCGGCATGACCGGCCAGATCGCCTTCCCTATGGCCGCTTACTTGGCCGAGCACAACGAGGTTTGGGGCATCGCCCGGTTCAGCGCCGAGGGCAGCCGGGAGATGGTGGAGGCCGCCGGAGTTCACACCGAGATTGTGGACGTGGCCGACGGGGACTTCTCGATGCTGCCCGACGACTTCGACTACCTGGTCCACATGGCCGCTTTCCAGGGCCAGGGCCAGGACTACGACTGGGCCATCCAGGTGAACGCCGAGGGCACCGGCCTGCTCATGGCCCACTGCCACAGAGCCAAAGCTGCCCTCATCGCCTCAACCTGCTCGGTGTACCACCCCAATCCCGATCCGTGGCACCTCTATGCCGAGACCGACCGCATCGGAGACTGCCACGCCGTCCACGCCCCCACCTACTCGATGTCGAAGATCGGCGGGGAAGCGGTGGCCCGGACAATGGCCCGGGCCTTGAACCTGCCCACCACAATCGCCCGGATTAACGCCAGCTATGGGCCCAACGGCGGGTTGCCGGTGTACCACATGGACTGGCTGATGAGTGACCAGCCGATCCGGCTGCGGGCGCCTGCCCCTTCGCCCTACTCCCCCATCCACCAAGACGACATGAACGCCCAGGTCGAGCCGCTTCTGGCCGCGGCAACGGTGCCAGCCACGGTGGTCAACTGGGGCGGGGACGAGCACGTCAAGGCCGAAGACTGGGTGATGCTGCTGGGCGAGCTCTCGGGCAAGATGCCCGAGGTCATCTACGACGTATTCCCGGGCTCGCAGCCCGGTGCGGGCGCCGATCCGGCCAAGCGGATTTCGCTCACCGGCCCATGCCAGGTGAGCTGGCGAGACGGCCTGGCCGGGATCTATGAGGTCCGCTATCCCGGTGGCCAGCCCGCTCCTGGCATCGGCGGCTCCGAGCGGCTGAGCGCGGCCTACGGCAACGACTAACCCAGGCGGGAGGCCAATAGGCGGGCCAGCTCAATCGGCTGGTCGCCCTGGATGCTGTGGCCGGCATCGGCCACCACGACCACCTCGGCATCAGGCTGGCGGAGCAGGAGTTCTTCCACGTCCTCGTCGCCCACGACGCCTGAATCCGCTCCCCGGTAAAGCACCACCGGGCACGCCAGTGCATCCACCGCGGTCCACAGGTCGGAGAACTCGGGGCTGCCCCCACCCGGCTTGTCCGGGTCGGTCAGCTTCCAGTCCCGCACCGGATCCCACCGCCAGGTCCAGCTGCCGTCGGATTGCTCGAAGGCGTTGTGGATGATGCCCCGCCTCAGCGAAGACTCGGTGCGGGTGGGGTTGAACTCCATGGTCCGGCCCAAGATGTCGTCGAAGCTCTCAAAGGTCTGGGGTCCGGAGATGAACTCCACGATGGGCTCGGCCTTGGCGTGGTCGGTGCCGGGAGTCACGTCCACCACCGCCAGGGAGGGCACCAGCTCGGGGTGACGGGCCCCCAGGCAGATGGCGGTCAACCCGCCCAGCGACATGCCCACCACCAATTCTGCTTTCGGAGCCAGCTTCCGAATGGCCACCGCTATGTCGTCGGCCATCGACGGCGGCCAATAGTCGTGCTCAGGGCGCCAGTCTGAGTGGCCGTGGCCGGGCAGATCTATGGCCACCGCGGGCTCCCCCAGCGCCAGCACCACCGTGTCCCAAGTGTGGGCGTTCTGGGCTCCTCCGTGAAGAAAAACCACCCGAGCCGGAGCATCCCCCGACACGATGGCGCTCAAGCCGAGCCCATTGAGCAACTCCACCCGGCGGCGCTCCATCGGCGGCGGCCCGCTCCAGTCCAGCCCCACCTCAGCGGCGTTGTCAGCCAACATGGAGAACTCGTCGTAGCCCGTCATCCCCATCACCCTGCCGGTGTAGGAATGTCGCTGCCAACTACTAACGTGACGTCTACATGAGTGTTTCGTCCTGGGAGCCCGACCCCACTGGCCGCCATCAGTACCGCTGGTTCGATGGCGAGGAGTGGACTGATCAAGTAGCCGACGACGGGGTGCAGTCGGTCGATCCCCTCACCTCTAACGAGGCAAGCCTTCCCCGCGATGCGCCTCCTTTGCCGCCTCCGCCTCCGGGAACGATCCCCGAAGGATCTGTCGCGCAATCCAGGCTGTTTGCCCCCGACCCGCTCTCGATGCTGGCGTCGAAGGGCCGGCGGTTCGGGGCGTACCTGCTTGAGATCCCGCTGACAATCGTCACCCTGGGCATTGGCTACATCATTTGGATGCTCATCGTCTGGGCACGCGGCCAGACCCCGGCCAAACAACTGCTGAAAATGCGAGTTGTGCGGTTGGAGGAACGGAGAACCGCTAACTGGGGATGGATGGCTCTGCGGAACTTTGTACTGGGCGTACTCATAGGCATCCCCTTGGAGTTGATCTTTCCTGGACTCAGCATTCTCTGGCTGTTGGCCAATGCAATCGCCCTGCTTGTCAGCAGGCGGAATCAAGCACTATGGGACATGATGCTGAAGACTGTGGTGGTTCACGACCCCAACCACCTCTTCGACCGTTCCCACCCTTCGTCGCAGATTTGGGAAGACGATTAGTTGGACGATTGGCCATCCCCATCTGAGCTGTGACCACGCCAGCCTGGCAACCTGACCCCTCTGGTCGCCATCAGTACCGCTGGTGGGACGGCGACCGATGGACCCACCATGTCGCCGACGACGGGGTTGCCAACAGCGACCAGGTCACTGGCCTCGACTCCCTACCCACCCCTTCTGGGCCGGCTGGGTCAGAGATCACCGAAGCCGGACAATTCATGTACGGCGGCCGGATGGCCGAGTTCGGAGATGGGCGAAGCGTGACGCTGGCCAGCCCGGGGGCCCGGCTCGGGGCCAGGATCATCGACTCATTCCTGGTCACGACGCCATTCGCTTTCCCCGGATTCTTCACAACAGAAGATGACATCAACTGGGGCGATGTCGGCGGCATTTTCGTATCCTCACCGACCGTTGGAGAGTGGATCTCCTTCGGAGTGCCCCTGTTCATCGGCTTCGTCTATGAAGTCGCGTTCACCGCCACAAAGGGCCAGACCTTGGGCAAGATGGCCGCGGGAATCAAGATGGTGAACACCAACGACGGCAGCATCCCCACTCTCGGCATGGCGCTGCGCCGGTGGTCTGTCCCCGGCCTGCTGGGCTTGATCCCGTTCGCTGGGTTGATCTTGCCCCTTCTTTGCTACCTCGCCCTGACTTGGCACCGTGATCGCCGGGGATGGCACGACTTGGCCGCGGGAACCATGGTGGTGAAAGTCAACCGGGCTGCATCTCCCAAGGCAACTTGGGCTCGAACAAAGACCGGCCAGGCGGTGCTGCTGGCCACGCCCGGCGCCCGGCTCGGTGCTCGGCTCGTGGACCTTGCAATCATGGTCGTGTTCTGGCTGGCCTTGCTCTTTCCCACAATCCTTGTATTCGAAGCCTTGGGCCTTTGGGACTACGGGTCATGGTCTGACTTGAGGTTCTACTGGCTGGCCATCACTCCGGTGTTCCTAATGGGCTTGCTGTATGAGGTCACAATGATCTCGGCGGGGGGGCGAACCCTGGGGAAGATGGCCACCGGGATCCACGTCATCCGCAAAGACAACGGAGACAGGCCAGGGCCCATCCGATCGATCCGACGGTGGTTCATACCGGGACTGTTGCTCCTGATCCCGTTCGTCGGGTGGCTGGCAACGCTGTTGTGCCGCCTGTCTCTAACTTGGGGCAAGGACCGTCAGGGGTGGCATGACATGGCCGGGAGCACTCTTGTAGTAGTGAAGCAGTCCCGATAGCCAACTCTCTCGGGCCGTCTAGCACCAGCCTGCCGTCGCCCCCGCTAGCCTGATTGCGGCATGAGTGTGTCTGCGTGGGAGCCCGACCCAACCGGCCGCCACCAGTACCGCTGGTTCGATGGCGAGGAGTGGACAGACCAAGTGGCCGACGACGGCGTGCAGTCAGTCGATCCCGTCAGCACCGATGAGGCGACGATTCCCCGACAGACACCCCCGCCAGTACCGCCTCCGCCTCCGAGTTCGGTTCCTGGGCACATCGAGGGTGATGCTGACGCCGCGCACCGCGAACTGTCGACGATGCTGGCATCCAGGTGGCGGCGGCTAGGGGCTTCCTTGCTTGAGCCTCTCTTGGCTGCCGTCACTTTGGTTATCGGCTGGCTGATCTGGTCGCTGATCGTCTACTCCCGAGGCCAGACCCCAGCCAAGCAAGTGCTCCGATTGCGGGTCATCCGGCTTCGAGACCATCGCGCAGCCGGCTGGGGGTGGATGGCCCTGCGCGAGATGTTGTTGAAGATCGTTATAGGCGTATTCCTATCCAGTTTCTATCTTGTGGGAATCGTGTGGTTCATCGTCAACGGAATCGTGTTGCTGAGCAACGAACGGAGACAGGCGCTGTGGGACAAGATGCTGAAGACCGTTGTAGTTAGCGACCCCGACCACCACTTCAAGCCTGTTCCCCGGTCGCGATATGTGTCGGGCAGCTGATCCGACAGCCACTCTCCCTGCGGGCATCTGAACCGCGGGTTCATGATCGGCCACCAGGTAGCCTGACCACCGCATGAGCGACCCTGCCTGGGAGTCAGATCCCACGACTCGCCACGAGTACCGCTGGTGGGATGGGGAGAGGTGGACGGATTACGTAGCCGACAACGGCGTCCAATCCCTGGATCCCCTCACCGGGGCGGAGAATCTGAAAACCCCAACCACTCGATCCATCCCGCCACCACCCAGTTCTTCCGATGAGGGCATGCCTGAATCTCAGCCATCCCAGGAGTTGGCTACACGCTTTGCTCGCTTCGCTGCTCGGTTCATCGATGGGGTCATCTTCTTGGCTTTCTTTGTCGCCTTGCTGTTTGCCCTTCACGCCATGGACGTCAAGCCGATTCCCTTCGACGAGATGTCTGACTCCAATACCGCCGAAGAGTTCTTTGATCACTTGGAGGACTATTCGGAGGATCTAAACAACTTCTCCAACTGGCTGTTGCTCACCGCTATGGCTGCCTTCTATGAGATCGCGTTCATTGCCGTCAAGGGTCGAACACCGGGGAAAATGGCTACCAGAATCCAAGTGGTCCGAGCCGAGGATCTCTTTCGACCCGAATGGGGCCGGCCACCGAGTTGGGGACAATCATTTGTTCGCTGGGGCCTACCCTTCGTTTTGGGCCTTCCCATGTACTTTGTCCCCGTGATTGGTGAAGTCCTGTACTTTCTTTGCTACCTCTCCCTTACGTGGGACCGCGACCGGCAAGGGTGGCACGACAAGGCGGCGAGGACTTTCGTCATAAAGAAGCTGTAGATCCAGCCTGAAAGAGCACTCAAGAGAGGCGTGACGAATCGGCGAGCATTCGCTTCAGTCGTTCGACCAAGTCGCCGTGTAGATCGAGCTGATCGCGGATGAAGCCGGGGGACAAGCCGACCACGTGGATTCGGATGTTGATGGTGTCGGTGCCGGTGGCGGCCATCTCGGCATGCAGTTGGTCGGCGGCCTCGGCGCCGTTGGCGGCCAGCACGGTGTTGGCGCCTTGGTCCCAGCGGGCCATGGTGCCCTCGGTGGTGTAGGTGCGGTACAAGTCGAGCTGGTTGTCGACCGCCTCGCCGGGGGGGCCGCCGATCCATACCCGGCGGATCAGGATCTTGGGACCGGTTCCCCCGGCCTCGTCGTAGGCGTCGGACAGAGCTCGCACATGTTCGACTGCTTGGAGGCTGTCGTAGAGGATGCCCAGGTCGAGACGAGCCGCCCGCCGAACGGCAGCGAGCGACTGGGCCGCGGCCACCATCGGCACCGGTTGGTCGGCGCAGGCGGCGATGGCTCGGTCGTCGGCCAGCGAGCCGTCGGCTTGTCCTCGCAATGCAGCCACCACCAAGGGGAGGGCCTGCTTGAACCGCTGGGTGATCTCGTCGAAGGGAACCTCGGCCAGCTCGAAGTCCACTGGCAGCGCCCCGGATGCGAACCCCGCCCCCACCCGACCCGGGAAGGCAGCCGCCAGCCAGGCCACCTCCTCGGCGATGAGCGCGTAGGGCTTCATCGGCAACAGCAGCGGGCAGGGCGCAGCCCACCCGGACGGCATGGCCGCCAGCAAGAACCCGGCCATCTGCTGGGGACTGGGGAAATAACCCGGGAAACCGGCGTGGTGCTCCGAAACCATGACCCCGTCGTAGCCCACCTCGACCGCCCGCCGAGCCAGCTCGCGAACCTCGTCAAGCTGCTCGGAGGCCGGACCGTCGTGGGGGTACAGCCGCAGCGACACCGAGCCCTTGGCCAGAGGGGACGAGCTGTTGTCGGTCACAACGTCAGCGCCGGATAAATGCGTCGGCGAAGCGGCCCAGGGCGTCCCGCTTGGCCTCGATGGAGGCGTGGGACGGGTCGCCGGGGTACCAGGGCATGGCGATGGTGGAGGTGACTCCGTGCTCGTTCATCTTGTCGTGCAGCCGGGGTGAGGGATCGGCGTTGGGGATGACCATCGTCTCGAAGGGTCCGTCCTCTTTGCCGGCTTCTTTACGCAGCTCGCCGAGGCGGTCGAGCAGTTGGTGGATTTCGGGCAGGTCGTAGTTCATGCCCACCCAGCCGTCGTTGCGCACCGCCCGGGCCAGCGCGGCCTCCGACTTGCCCCCCACCCAGATGGAGACCGGCGCTTCGGGATGGGGGTACACCCCGGCGGGACCGAAGTCGAAGAACTCCCCGTGGAACTCAGCGGTGCCTTCGCGCCAGAAGCGACGGCAGATCTCGATCATCTCGTCGGTGCGCCGCCCCCGGGTGCGGGAATCGGCGCCCAGCAGCTCGATCTCCTCCCGCAGCCAGCCCACTCCTATGCCCAACCGGAGCCGGTTGCCCGAGAGCAGCGACAGGGTGGCCACCTGGCTGGCCACTGAGAAAGGGTCGCGCATGGGCAGGATGTACACGTAGGTGAGCACCTCCAGCGAGGTAGTGGCGCTGAGCATGGCCGACGCGGTGATCAGCGGGTCGGCAAATGGCGAGGTGTGGTCGAAGGGGTTCTCCCCCGACGGGTGTACCGAGGCGAAACCGGCGGGCACGGCCACATGGTCGGCCAGGGCCACCCCGGTGAACCCCTCGGCCTCGGCGGCTCGGGCGATGTCCACCAGCTGGTCGGTCTCCTCGAACATCACTGCGGCGTAGTACTTCACTGGCTCTCCTTCCGTCAGGCCTGCTGCTCTCCCCCCGCCGATCAGGCTTCGGGCAGAGCGCCCAGCATCACATCGGGACCCAGGGCCGGGGCGATGAACGGCCCGAAGTCGGGACCCCGCCTCAGGCTGTGGCCGCCGTCGACGTTGATGCACTGCCCGGTGATCCACCGGGACTCCGGCCCGATCAAGAACCGGGCCAGATGGCCCACGTCCTCGGGCTGGCCCACGTCGGCCATGGGAGTGTTGACGATGTAGCTCTCGTATACGTCGCCGTCGCGAGGGATCCCCTCCATGATCTCGGTGGCGATGAATCCGGGGCGGATGGCATTGAACCGGATGTTGGCCGGGCCGTACTCGTCGGCGGCGTTGCGCATCATGGCCTCGATGCCCGCCTTGCCGGGGGTGTAGGCCCCGAAATAGGGATGGGTGATCTGGCCGGCGATCGACGACATGCCCACGAACGATCCGCCCCCGGCGGCTCGCATTCGGGGCACCGAGTGCTTGATGGTGAGCATGGTTCCCAGCACGTTGAGGTGCAGCACCCGCAAGAACTCGTCGGTGTCCTGCACGTGGTAGGGGCCCATGCCCCCGCCGCCCCCGGCATTGGCTACCACTCCGTTCAGCGTCCCGGTGGGCTCGGCCGCGGCGGCAATGGCGGCGGCAACGGAAGCCTCGTCGGTAACGTCGGCCACCACATAAGCCACGCTGCCGCCGTTGGCAGCTGCCTTCTCGATGCGCTCGGCCGAGTCGGCCAGCTTCGACTCGGTGCGCCCGCAAATGGTGACCGCGGCCCCATCGGCGGCCAGCGCCGCCCCACAGGCGTGGCCGATGCCGGTGCCACCTCCGGTCACCAGCACTCCGTATCCCTTCACGCCATCTGCCATGATTGCTCCCTGATGAATCGCACGGGGCTGTTTGCCTTGTGCGGTTGATTGATCTCAGCAGCCGCAAAGGTAACAGGAGGATGAGATGAAGGCAGACGCGCTGGACGCATTCCGGCTGGACGGCAAGGTGGCGGTGATCACCGGAGCGGCCTCGGGCATCGGCGAGGCCACTGCCGAGTTGTTCGCCGCGGTCGGGGCCAAAGTGGTGTGCGGCGACCTCGATGTGGAGGGGGCGGAGACCACCGCCAAGCGAATCCGCGAGGACGGAGGCGAGGCCATCGCCCAGGCTTGCAACGTGACCTCCCGCGACGAGGTGGAGGCACTGGTGGCCCGTGCGGTGGACGCCTACGGCGGACTGGACATCATCGCCAACATTGCCGGCGCCATGTGCCCCGGCTTGATCGAAGACCTCACCGACCAGGACATCGATGCGGGCATCAACCTGAACCTCAAAGGCGTGCTCTACGGCTGCCAAGCCGCCATCAAAGCCATGAAAGACGATGGCGGCGGGGTGATCTTGAACATCTCGTCGGGGGCCATCGACCTGGCCTACGAGGGCATCGGGGTCTACGCCTTCACCAAGGCCGCGGTGGCCATGCTGGGTCGCACTCTGGGGCTTGAAGTGGGCCGCTATGGCATCCGGGTTTGCACCCTGGCGCCGGGCAGCACCCTCACCCCCTTCACCACCTGGCGCCTCCACAACGAGGACGGCACCCTCAATCAAGAGGCCTACGACGAGTTCTTGGACTACGCCAGGGATATGTCACCCATCGGCGCCCTCGGAGAGCCCATCGACCAGGCCTACTTGATGCTGTACCTGGCCTCAGACGCCGGCAAATTCACCACCGGCAACGTCTTCCGCTCCAACGGCGGCCAGACGACAACCTTCTAACGAGGCGACCTCGGCAAACCCATCCCCGCGGTGGCGATGATGTCGCGCTGAACCTCGTTCACTCCCCCGCCGAAGGTGCCCACCGGCGCTCCTCGATAAGCCCTCTCCAGTTCACCGGCCAGAACAGCCTCCGGCGTGCCCTTCACCAGGTATGACCGCTGCCCCAATACCTCCATGAGGGACTGGAACGACTTCACCTTCAGCTCGGTGCCGAACACCTTCATCGCCGAGGCGTCGGCCGGCTTCAACTCGGTGTCCTCCAGCGCAGCGGCCACCTTCCAGTTGTACATCTTGAGCGCCTCGTTGCGGGCGTACACCTCGGCCAGGGCGAGGCGCACCCACTCCTGATCGATCACTCGGCGACCGTCGTCCAGGGTGGTCTGGCGGGCCCAGTCCACCACCCGGCGCAGGGGCCCGTCGATGTTGCCTGCCGGGGCAAGACCCACCCGCTCGTGGTTGAGCTGAGCGGTGATCAGCTTCCACCCTCCGTTCACCTCGCCGATGCGGGCCCAGTCGGGCACCCGGATGTCGTTGTAGTAGGTGGCGTTGGTATGGCCCCCGCCCAGGAGCCAGATGGGGGTGTGGCTGAAGCCGTCGAGGGTGGTGTCCACCGCGAAGATGGTGATTCCCTTGTGCTTGGGCACGTCGGGGTCGGTGCGGGTGGCCAGCCATATCCAGTCGGACTCGTGGCCACCGGTGGTCCAGATCTTCTGGCCGTTGATGATCCACTCGTCGCCGTCGCGCACCGCCTTGGTCTTGAGCGAGGCCAGGTCGGTGCCCGCGGTGGGCTCGGAGTAGCCGATGGCGAAATGCAGCTCGCCAGCCAGGATCTTGGGCAGGAAGAACGCCTTCTGCTCCTCGGTGCCGTACACGTTCAGGGCTGGTCCCACCGTGTTGAGGGTCACAAACGGCAGGGGCACGCCGGCCCGGTTGGCCTCCTCGAAGAAGATGAGCTGTTCCAGCGGGGTGTAGCCCTGCCCGCCCCATTCCTTGGGCCAGCCCACGCCAAGCCAGCCGTCTTTGCCCATTTGGCGGACGGTCTCTCGGTATACCTGTCCCGCTCGCCGGCCTTCCATGGCGTCCCGCCGCTCAGGGGTCATCAGGCTCTCGAAGTAGGCCCGCAGGGTGCCTTGCAGTTCGAGCTGGCTCTCGGTGAGATCGAGGAACATCGACGGCCACCCTATTCCCAGCGAAACGCCGAGCCTCAGCCGGGTGGGTCGATCAGCCCCAAGCGGTGGGGCGAGTGCCGATGACCTGGGCCTCGGCCAGCCGGGCGATCTCGGCTTCGTCGAGGCCGAGCACGTCGCCCAAGATCTCCTCGTTGTGCTCTCCCAGCGTGGGAGCGGGGCGGCGAAGCTGGTGGTATTGGCCGTTGAACCGGCCGGGGAAGCTGGGATAGGGCACTCGCCCTACCACCACGTGGTCCATCCACTGTTGGTGACCCCGAGCGACGAGCTGGGGATTGTCAATCGACACCCGGCCATTGATGACCGGGGCAGCGGGCACACCGGCGGCAAGCAGCTCAGAGACCACGTCGTCGCGATTTCGGCCCGCCGTCCAGCTGCCGATGGCCTCGTCGATCTCGCCATGGTGGTTCTGGCGATCAGCCCGGCTCGCCCACCCAGCCCAATCGTCGTGTCCGATCAAGGCCGCCAGTGCGGGCCATTGGGAGTCCTCGTCGACGGAGATGACAACCCATTGATCCTCCCCCTCGGCGGCATAAATGCCCTGGGGGGCGGCATAGGGCGAGCGGTTTCCCTGGCGTTGGAGGAGCTGGCCGTAGGCCGTCCACTCGATCACTTGTTCGGCGGCCGCGTTCAATCCCGCCTCGATCAGCGGGACCTCCACCAAGATCCCTTCGCCGGTCTGGGCCCGGTGCTCCAGGGCCAGCAGGGTGGCGAAAACCGCGTGCATTCCGCCCAATTGGTCGCACATCCCCCGCGGCACCAGCGGGCGCCCATCTGGATCTCCGGTGAGGAAGGCCAATCCGCTGGCCTGCTCGATGGTCATGGCGAAGCCCGTGCGGTCGCGCCACGGCCCGGTCAGGCCGAAGGCCGGCATTCGCACCATGACGGCGTTGGGGTTCAGCCGGTGGACCTCATCCCAGTCCAGACCGAAGTTCTCCACCACCCGGGGGGAGTAGTTCTCGATCACGATGTCGGACATCTCGATGAGCCGCTTCACCTGCGCCAGTCCATCGTCGCAAGACAGGTCCAGTGTCACCGACCGCTTGCCGGTGTTGGCCCCATGGGTCACCGGGCTCCACTCCCACAAGTTGTCGCGTTTGAGTCCGCTGGCATAGCGCATGCCGTCGCATCGCTGGATGGACTCCACTTTGATGACGTCGGCGCCCAGGGCAGAGAACAGGCACGACGCCACCGGACCGGCCCAGAACGTGGCCAGATCGCAGACCCGGAGCCCGGCCAGCGGAAGCGACGGCTCGGAGCGAGCAGACAGTGGGCCCGAGGCTCGACTAGTGCCGCCACGGGCCCTCAGCAATTCATCGTCGGCCTCGCCCAAGGCGGGCGCAGGCGGGACCGGGCGGGCCGGGCGGCTACTGAGCTGGTACGGCACTCGAGGTTGGGTGAACTCTCCGGGGTTCTCTACATATACCCCCCGCTCGGCGAAGTGATCGATCTGGGCTACCCGGCTGCCGTCGCCGATGGGAGCCACCGGCACCCGCAACAAGGTGGCCTTCTCCACGATCTCGTCCACGGTGTGGGCTTTGGTATAGCGGGCGATGCGTTCCCACACAACGTTGCGGTTGTCCATCCGACCGTCGCCGCTGGCCAATACCGGATCCTCGGCCATTTCGGGGTCGTCTATGACCACGCAGAAGTCCTTGAACTGCTGGCCGGTGATGGTGCAGAACCCCACCCAGCCGTCCTTGGCCTGCTCCACGGAGGGGATCTCAATGGAGCGGGTAGAACCGGTGCGGGACTCGGGGGCATAGGCGGCGTAGAGGTGGGCATAGACGATGAAGCTGGTGGTCATGGCCTCGTAGGCCGAGATGTCCACATGCTCGCCCTGGGCATTGCCCCGCCGAGCGGCCATCAGTGCGGCCATCCCCAGAGCAGCGGCGTTGGCCGCCGTGAGGAAATCCCCCAGCTTGCCCCCCACTCCGAGGGGCATCTCGTCGGGAATACCGCGGCTGTGGGTGGAACCCACCCAGGACTGGAGGGTGAACTCGTTGGCCGGGCGCTGGTCCCATGGACCCCCTCGACCCCACGGCGAAATCGACAGCATCACGAGGGACTGATTGGCTTCGGCCAACTCGGCGTGGCCCAAACCCATCGACTCGACCGCTCCGGCGCCTAGGTCTTCAATGACGAGATCGGCGGTAGCAGCCAACGACCGGAACCGGTCCCGGCCCGGAGGGTCGTCCAGGTCGATCACCGTGCTGCGCTTGCCGGCGTTGAGGAACTGGAAGAAGGCGCCGTCGCCGGCGCCGTCGCCCGCGGGCGATCCCGATGCCGACCACGACCGCCATCGGTCGCCGCCGGGAGGCTCGATCTTGATGACCTCGGCCCCGGCGTCGGCGAACAACTTGGCGGTGTAGGCCCCGCCGATGGTGCGGGTGAGCTCTAACACCCGAACCTGGTCCAGCACCGCCCCCTCAGGGGTGCCCAGCAGTTGGCCGGCCATCTTCGCCGCCTAAACCCTTGACACCGACTGGCGTCTAGCCGATGACCACTGGGTTGATCGGGCTGCCGGTGGCCCCGGTCACGTTGAGCGGTGACACCGTCATGAAGCCCTCGTGGCAGCCGTCGGCGGCCATCTCCGAGAAGTTCAAGAACTCCAGCATGTAGATGCCCGCGCCCACCAAGAGGATCTTGTGAACGGTGAGGAAGTCGTTCTCGTCGAACGGGATGACCTCAATGGCCGCGTTGTCGGACCCCACAGCCACCACGTCGTTGGCCATCAGCCACTCGGCCCCGTCGTTGTTGATGCCGGGCTGGGCGAAGGGCTGCTCTGCGGCGGGGTCGGCCTCAATCGACCACCACATGTCGAGGTAGCCAGTGCGGATCAACACGATGTCGCCGGACCGCACCGGGGTGCCCTGGGCCTCGGCGCAGGCGGCCAGGTCGGCCCCGCCGATCGGCGTGCCCGCCTCCAGCCAGCCGTCGGCCCCGGCGTGGGCCACCATGTCCAGCAGCACGGCCCGCCCGGCGATGGCGCCCACCTTCTCGATGCCCAGCCGGGAGGCCCCGGTGTGGGTCTTCATGGCCTCCTTGGAGAAGCCGTTGTAGTGCTGGTCTTGGCCGTACACGTGGCACAGGGCGTCCATGTGGCTGGTGGTGTGGGAGGCGAACACCAGAACGTCCTCGTGGGCCCCGGTGCCGGCGTGGCACCCATAGGCCTCGTAGATGCCCTCGTCGGAGGCGTTCTGGAGGGTGAGGCGCATGGGGGTGCCCCGGTAGTCCATGATCGGCACGCCCTGCGATTGGATTGGAATGCCCAGCGGGTACACCTTGCCAGTGGTGATCGAGGCACTGGCCTCTTTCACAACGTCGGGGGTGAGCAGGTTCAGTGCCCCCCGCTCATCCTCGTCGCCCCATCTTCCCCAGTTGTTCTCTGCCATGCGGGGAACTCTAGTGACAGCGATGGCGACCGGTCACCCCTTAGATGTAGACGGCGGGTTCATGCCTAGATCCCCTAGGCGCCGCTCCACCAGTGCCATCATGCCGGGGAAGCCGGGAATACGGCGCAAGCGGCGGTCGAGGTACAGGCCCGCGCCCAGAAGCGTGGCTATCGATGCCCCCCAATTGACGCCCAGGCGTATGAGCACGAATTGATTGATTGAGGCGTTCTGAAGCAGCCAGGTGTCGAACCCGACGCTGGCGAACACGATCAATGCCACTGCAATGGAAACTCGCCGAGTGGCGGCTCGGTATTCCGGGTGGGATTTGGTGTCGTGGTCGAAGGGCACCAGATACGGCAGGGCGTAACCGGTTGCGTTGCGCTTCATGGCCGCCGACACCAGCAGGGCCAGAGCGGCCAGCGCCTTGGCTCCGATGCCGATACCGAAGTACACGTCCTCGCTGTCGTAAATGATGCCCAGCGTGCCCCTGATCAGCAGGTACACCACGATGATCGGCATCACCCGGCCCAGCGGCAGGCCCCGGCGGTACCGGCTGACCTGGGCTTTGACGGCCCACGCTGTCATGGCTGCGATGGCAGGTATCAAGCCGAACGCGCTGTTGAGAACCAGAAACAACACGATGGGCATGTACTGGTCGAACACATCGGCCCGGGTGGGGGCCGATGGCATCGGCGCCTGTGGGGATGTGTCGTCGGACATAGACAAGCTGCTCGGGGGCTCTAGCGGGACAGGGCGAACCAGGCTCGGGCGGAGTCAGCGTCGCCGAAGGTCTCCACACCGGGGCTGTCCAGCCCGATGCGCTCCCACACCAGCAGCAGGAGGTCGGTTCCGCTGGCTCGCACGGCTGCGTCGCCCTTGGCGTGCTCGAAGCTCATCTTGATGCGACCGCCGTGGTTGACCAGCAGCCACTCCCCGTCTCCGTCGGTGCGGTGCAGATGCAAGCTGGCGTCGGGCAAGGTCATGTCCCAGTTGGCCACGGCAAACGGCAGCACCACCTCGTACAGCTCGCTCACCCCGTCGGCCCCCAGGTCGGAGTCGATCGGGCCGGGAGCTCCGAAGGCGGCCTCGGCATCCCAGCGGTGCACCGCGGTCTCATGGGCCATGCGGCGGAAATAGAAGGCCATGGTGTTCTGCCCGGCCCAGCTCCACACCGCCTCATCGGGATCAGCCCCATCGAGCGCTTCCTGCACGAATAGATGCCCCTCCTCGAACCACTCCACGATGGCGTCGCCCTCGGGGGGACGGGGGATCTCGTCGGCAGGGATCATCTCGGTGGCCCGCTCGGCCACGTGGCGCCCCACCGAGCGGTACACCCGGCCCACATGGGCCAGCAGCTTGTGCACGGTCCAGCCGGGACACGACGGCACAATGGCGTCAATGTCCCGCCGACCCGCGGCGGCGATGGCCTCGCCGTCGGACCGCAGGGCTTGCTGATAGACGGCTCGGTCGATGCTCATGGCGCGACGGTACCAATCCCAACCAGGCCGATAGCTAGTGTGAGGCTATGGAAGCCCATTGGGACCTCGACACCCTCCGGGTATTCCTCCACATCCTGGGGGCTGCGGTATGGGTGGGAGGCCAAGTCATTGTCGCCGCCCTGGTGCCGGCTCTTCGCCGGATAGGTCCCGAGGCCACCCAGGCCGCCGCCCAGCAGTTCGCCCGGGTGGCGTGGCCATTCTTCTGGCTGGCAGTGCTGTCGGGCCTGTGGAACCTGCTCGAGGTGGAATTCGAAGACGCAGCCAACAGCTATCACATCACCCTCACCATCAAGCTTGTGCTGGTGATTGCCACCGGCGTGACGGCTTGGTTGCACACCAAGGCCTCCGACCGCCGCCGCATCGCCATGATGGGCTCGCTATCGGGCGTCACATCGATAGGGGCCGTGCTGGTTGGCGTGGCGCTGTAGAGCTTCCCCGCTCTCCTGAATCAGAACTCGAAGTCGCCGAAAATCTCCGGAACAGTGAGGTCGAATCCCACTTCGAAGGCCGCCCGAGCTCCGAACAGGGAGTCCATCGCGGCACTCACCATTTCGTAGGCGGCCCGGACCTCCACCAGGGCCGTCGATCCGACTACTGCTCGGGCTTCGATCAAGGCGTCGGCAGCCACCGCTCGGTTCTCCACCAACAGGGCATCGACCGAGTCGCATGCGGCCTGGGCCCGACGCCGGAACTCCTTGGCCTCGATGACCACGTCCCGGGCGGCGTCGTAGACATCTGCCGGGGTCTCGGAATCGCTGAACGAATAGGCCAAGGCCGATGCCGAATGGACGTCGTCGGCTCCGCCGCGGTCGCCGGCGGCCGCTTGGATCTCGAAGACTGTGGCGGTAGCCGCGGCCAAATTGGTCCGGGCCTCTGCCAGCGCCCCCCACAGCTCGTCGGCAATCTCGGCGTTGTAGGCAGTGCGGGTCACCGCCAGAGTGGTCAGCGCCGAGCGGAACTCGCCGATGGAGGTCGCCCGAATGTCGTCGGCCACTGCGGTCTTCAAGTCAGCGGCCAGCGCGGTTTGTGCTGCGGCGAGCGAGTCTTTGAGGTAGGCGGTCCGGGCATTGGCCAGCAGGACTAGCGCCTCGTCAACTGCACGATAGGCGGATCGGGCTCCCGCCAACACCGACAGCGTGTTGGCCATTTTGGCGTAGCCGGACTCGTCGGAGTCTGAGTCGACTTCCCTCTCTCGTTCCTCCACCAGGGCAACCAGGGCACGGGCCAAGTGGCCGGAGAATGCGCTCTCCTCTTCTTCGCTTTCGTCCGCGGCATCGCCATCCACCGCTCCCGCGCCGACGATGGTGCTGCTCGGCGTATCGTCCGCGGCGAAGGCGGCGGTGACCTCGGCCAGCGTGCCGCGGGCGGCATCGGCGTAGGAGGCAACCGCACCCTTGGCTCGCAAGGCCTCGGCCATGGCCATGACTGCGGACTTGTCGGCGTCGTGGGCCGATGCGGCGGCCTCATCGTTCCAGCCGGTGATGTCGGAGAAGAACCTGGCCCGCTGGGCCGCATCAGCCGCCTCCCCAATATGAGCGCAAGAGCTGCGCAGGGCTTCGACCGCTCCGGCGTAATACCGGGAGTCGGCGACGACGCCCCCTGCCGAGAACTCCATGCCTTCTACCGGCTCAGCCATGGCCTACACGGTAGTTGGAACTGCCAAGAGAATTGGGCAGAGCAATGCAACCTCATGGTGTCAGTCGCATACGCCACCCCAGGGGAACCGAAATAGTACGGTTTGATTCAATCGGAACCAGGGACGGGGGAGCGGGAACATGTCAGAAGCCTTGACGCCGGAGGAGATTGCCCGAAAGATCAAGCGTGCCGGAATCGGCAAGGCCCAGTTCGACTTCACCCAGACCTCCATCCTGGGAATCATGGCCGGAGCGTTCATCGGCCTGGGCGGCGTGTTCGCCCTCACCATCGCGGTCAGCCCAGAGCTGGGAACGGGACCGGCCCGACTGCTCATCGGGGTGGGCTTCTCGCTGGGACTGTTCTTGGTAGTGGTCACCGGATCGGAGCTGTTCACCGGTAACAACCTCATGGTGGCCAGCTTCTTCAGCCGCCGCATCAGCGGCCCCGAGCTCACCCGCAACTGGGCGCTGGCCTTTGTGGCCAACCTGGTCGGCTCGCTGGTGATCGTGTTCTTGCTGTACTACAGCCGGTGGTGGGCCCAGAGCGACTACGCCTTCTCGGTGCGGACCATCCAGATCGCCAACGACAAAGTGAACCTGTCGTTTGGCACTGCGTTCGTGCGGGGGCTGCTAGCCAACATGCTGGTGTGTCTGGCGGTGTGGATGGCGGTGGCAGGCCGCTCGTTGGTGGACAAGATGATCGGGATCCTCCTGCCCATCACCGCCTTCGTGGCCGCCGGATTCGAGCACAGCATCGCCAACATGTTCTTCTTGCCGCTGGGCTGGCTGGTATCCACCGACGCCGAAGCCCTGGCCGCCGCCGGCCTTACCGCCGACCAAGTCGACCGACTGAACTTCGGTTGGGTGACCCACAACCTCGTCGCCGTCACCCTCGGCAACATCGTCGGCGGCGCCCTCGTCGGCCTCACCAACTGGACTGTCTACTTAAGACGGCAGTAGCAGCCCTTCAACCAGGGCCTTACACCTCGCAAGGCTGCAACCGCCCGCGGCTACTGTGCCGACCATGAGCAAGAGGCTTGATGGCAAGGCGGCGATGGTGACGGGGGCGGGGAATGGCATTGGGCGGGCCATTGCGCTGTTGTTGGCGGAGCACGGGGCGCAGGTGGTGGTGAACGACCTGGGGACCGATGAGCAGGGCGACGGGACTGACGCCTCTCATGCGGTTCGGACGGTGGCCGACATCGAGGCCGTCGGAGGCACGGCGGTGGCCAATCACAGTGACGTCGCCACCTTCGAGGGGGCCGGTGAGGTGGTGCAGCAGACGGTGGACGCCTACGGGCGCATTGACATCGCGGTGAACTGCGCGGGGGCGGCCATCGAGGGATCGATATACGAGATGGCGCCCGAGCTGTACCACAAGACCATCGCCTTGCAGATGTCCCAGAAGTGGTTCATCGCCCGCCACGCGGTGCCGCTCATGGTGGCCCAAGGCTGGGGCCGGGTGGTGAACACCACATCGCATGGGGCGCTGGGCGACTTGGGCCAGCCGGCGTTCGCCGCGGCCATGGGCGGGGTGATCTCCATGACCAAGGCCCTGGCTACCGAGACGGCGGGCACCGGGGTGACGGTGAACTGCCTAGCGCCGGGGGCAGCCACCCGGCTGCACGCCAAGACGCACGACGACTTCAAGGCCTGGCACGAGCAGGGCATCATCGACGACGAGATGTGGCAGAGCTACCTCACCACTCCCCCGCCCGAATACGTGGCCCCCGCGGTGGTATGGCTGTGCACCGATGCGGCCGACTACGTGAGCGGCCAGGTGGTCCACGCGGCCGGCGGCCAGGTGGCGGTGTGGAACGAGCTCCGGGAGGAGCGGGCCATCTACCGGGGCGACCACGCCCAGGTCGATCCCTGGACCCTGGACGAGCTCGATCACCTGTTCCCCCGCAACCTGCTGCCCCGGCCCTGACGCCCGGCTAAGCCGCCCCCGCGGTTAGAGGGCGTGCTGGCAGACCCAGCGGTGCATGGCAATGCCGGAGGCCACGCCGGCGTTGATGGAGCGGGTGGAGCCGAACTGGGTTATGGCCAACACCTCATCACAAGCAGCCACCGCCTCGGACGACAGGCCGGGGCCCTCTTGGCCGAACAGCAGCACGCAGCGCTCGGGCAGCGAGTAGCCCTCGATAGGCTCGGTGCCGGGACCGTTGTCAATTCCCAAAATCGGCAGCTCGGCCTCGGCGGCCCAGGCAACGAGGTCATCCAGCTCGGGGTGGTGCAGCACGTGCAGGTAGCGGTCGGTGACCATGGCCCCCCGGCGGTTCCAGCGACGCTTGCCCACGATGTGGACTGCCGCGGCCCCGAAGGCGTTGGCGTTGCGGACCATGGTCCCGATGTTGAGGTCGTGCTGCCAGTTCTCCACCGCTACGTGGAACCCATGGCGGCGGTCGTCCAAGTGGGCCACGATGGCCTCGTGGCGCCAATAGCGGTAGGCGTCCACCACGTTGCGGGTGTCGCCTCCCTCGATCAGCTCGGGGTCGAGATGGGGCGGAAGCCGCTCAGCCCAGCGGCGCGGCGTGCCCAAGTGGATCCGCTCCCACCAAGTTGGCAATTCGATCGGCGTGGCGGTCCAGCGATCCGAATTGCGGTGTGAGAGCCCAAGCCCGCTTGAGGTAAAGGTGGGCGTCGATCTCCCAGGTAAAGCCCATGCCCCCGTGGACCTGCACGCAGTCCTTGCCGTTGTGGTCGGCGGCCTCCGCGGCCAGGATGCGGGCCCCCGACACCGCCCGGACCAATTCCTGATGCTCGCGGTCGCCCAACGTGTCGCCGAGTTCAATGGTGCAGCCCTCGAAGTACAGATAGCCGCCGGGATCGGCAGGCAGGCCGGGGCCGTGGGTGACGTCCATCACGCAGCCGGCGTAGTAGAGGGCGGCTCGGGCCACCTCTTCGCGGCTGTACATGTCGGCGCACTTGTGCTTGATGGCCTGGAACTGGCCGATGGGCTTGCCGAACTGCTGGCGTTCTTGGGCATAGGCCACGGCCAACTCCCGGGCTCCGGTGGCCAGGCCCACCTGGAGGGCTGAGTTCAAGAACACCGCCCGGTTGGCCCAGCCGTAGCAGAAATCCATCAACTGTTCGCCTTGCGGGAGCAGGTCCACCCGCCCCACCGGAGTGAGCGGGTCCACCGATTGAGCCGCCTCCACCGACAACTCTGAGGCGTCCACCCGCCACACCCCATTTCGATCGAGCACCAGCAGGGCGTCGATCACCTCGGGATACTCCACCAAGGCGGGCCCATAGGGACGCTCCATGAAGCCGACCACGGCATCATCGATCACCTCAGCGGCCAGCAGCGTGCCCACCAGCGGCCCGGGAACCAGAGCCCGGCCCAACTGCTCGAACACCAGGCCAGCCTCGGCCCAACCCAGTCCGACCCCGCCCTCGTCCTCGGGTACAACTAGCGAGAACACCCCGGTGTCGGCCAGCTCAGACCACAGTTGGCGGTCGACCCCGCCGCAGTCGGCCAGACCCCTCACGGTGTCGATGTCGAAGCGGCCCTGGCACAGATCCCTGATGCCATCGCACAGCGCAACCTGGTCTTCGGAGAGCTCAAAATCCATGCCTACCGCTCCTTGGGCAAGCCCAGAATGCGCTCACCGATGATGTTTCGTTGGATCTCAGAGGTGCCCGCGGCAATCGACAGGCTGAGCACGTAGAGCCGGCTGGCCACCATGTCACCGCCGGTCTGCTCGTCGCCGCTGCCTTCGGCCAACACCAGGGCCTCCCGCTCCAACATGCGGTGGGCCAAGTCGGCCATGCGCTTCTTCACGTCGGCGTAGTAGAGCTTGAACACCGAACCGCCGGGGCCGGGCATTCCGGTGCGCTGGGCTTGTGACACCACTCGTTTGGTGAGCGCCCACAGGGCGTCGTATTCGGCCTGGAGGCGGCCGATCTCCCGGCGAATCTCGTCGTCGTCCCAAGCAGATGATCCATTTCGAGAAGTATTGCGAGCGATGTCCACCATCTCGGCCAGTTGGTTCATCGTGCCCAGCAACTCGCTGATGAAGGCGGTGCCGCGCTCGAAGCTGAAAGTGACCATGGCTACCCGCCAACCGTCGTTCTCGTCGCCCACCCGGTTTTCCACCGGGATGCGGACCTCATCGAAGAACACTTCACAGAACTCGCTGGAGCCGGCCACGGTGGTAATGGGACGGACCTCGATGCCGGGCAGGTCCATGGGGCAGATCAACCAGGTGATGCCTCGGTGCTTGGGGGCTTCCTGATCGGTGCGCACCAAGAGTTCGCAGTAGTCGGCCACATGGCCGAATGACGTCCAGATCTTTTGACCGGTTACGACGTAGTGGTCGCCGTCGCGAATCGCCCGGGTGGAGAGCGAGGCCAGGTCGGATCCGGCGTTGGGCTCGGAGAACCCCTGGCACCACACCTCTTCGCCTTTCAACATGGCGGGCAAATGACGAGCCCGCTGTTCCGGGGTGGCTTCAAGGATGAGGGTCGGTCCGGCGTGGAGTTGGCCGACGAAGTTCATGCCCACGTAGGGGGCGCCCATCCGGGTGGTCTCTTCCAAAAAGATGAGGTGCTCGGTGGGAGTGGAGCCCCGGGCCCCGAACTCCGAAGGCCAGTTGATGCCGGCATACCCCGCGTCGTACAGCATCCGCTGCCAGCCGGTGTCCCACTTCCGGCGGGCGGTCCAATCGTCGCTGTCGGGCGGGTCGCCCAGCGTCGGCAGCACCTCCTTGAGCCAGCCGCGCAACTCGTCGCGGAACGCGATCTCCTCGGCGGAAAATCGAATATCCATCGGCAGCGATGGTACCTAGCTCTGCAACAGGGGTATGAGTCGATCCATCAGGGAGTCGATCTCGCGGGCGCAGGCGATGAAGATGTCTTCGTCAAAGCCGCCGGGGTCCACCACCTCTTCGCCCCAGGGCACCTCGGCGTCGGCCAGATTGAGGGAGTCCACCCTTTGGTCCAGGGGGTCGGGACCGGGCGGCAGCTCGTCGACGAGGCGCTTGATGGTGGCGGTACGGGCCGCGGCCTCAGGGTGGACCCGCCGAACGTAGTCCACGTGCTCGGGGGCGAAGGCCACGATGAGATCAGCGCCTCGGGCGTCGGCGGCGGTGAGCTGGTGACTGCGGTGGCTGCCATCGGCCAGGCCCAAGGATTCCAGCGCTCGCCGGGTTCGGCCGCTCATGGGCAAGCCCTCGATGCTGTGAGTGCCCGCACCCACAAACCTCACTGCGTCGGTGCGGGCCCGTCCGATAATGGTGGCCATCACCGAACGGGCGGCGTTGCCGGTGCATAGCATCACCACCACCGGCCGGGTGTCTGAGTCGGTCATGACCGCTCTTCCGCGGGGCGGACGAACAGGGCCTCGGCTTCCGCGGTGAGCCGGCCATCGGCGTGGCATTGGCCTGCGGCGGTAACCCGCCGGCTGCGGACATTGGTCAATCGGCCGGTGAGAACCAGTTCGGCATTCAGCGGTGTCAGCGCCCGGTACCGAACGGTGAGCCGGCCCGTGAATGCTCCCTTTTGCCCGGTTAGGCGGTAGGGCAGCACCCCCAGCAGGTTGTCGAACATGGCGGCCAGATAGCCGCCGTGCACGCATCCAGGCGGGCCCTGATAGTCCTCACCCAAGCACACCACGGCGGTAACGGTGGGATGGCCGAAGTCGTCGGCGTCGTAGCTCACCTCCAAAGCTGGAGGAAGCAGATTGGGCGCGTCCAGTCGCCCCGTTTCGCTCACGATGCTTCCCGGATCAACCAGGACGCCGGTGGACTCTTCACGCCAATTGGGCTCGGTTCTGAGCCTCCTCGGCAATACCGGCGGCGAACTTGGCCACCGCCGAGGCCATCAACTGCCGCAATATCCCGCCGGTAAACGGAATGACGATCTCGAACCAGGAGTCCCAATGCAGGTCGCAACTCGCCCCGTCTTCGCCGCCCACCAGCACCATCTCGGAGCGATAGTTTCGTATGGGCAGCGGCGCGCTTAGCAACCGGTAAGCCATGCGGTGGGGTGCATCGAAGGCCGTGACTTCCTCGCGGGTGCTCACCGGGCCCGTACGAAACGCCCGAACCGCCCCGACGCCGTTGCGATCGGGCGATCCCTCGACTTCAAGATCAACCCGAGAACTGGGCGACCATCGAGAGTAGAGCTGGTGATCGGTCATCACCTCCCAAACGATCTCAGGCGGCGCTGAGATTGGCGTGGAAGAGGAAAAGGTCTGCATAGGCGACTGCTATCCCAGATAGGCGTCGCGCACAGCGGGGTTGTTGCGGACCTCCTCGGGCGAGCCCTCGCCGATGACCTGGCCCAGGTTCAACACGGTGATCAGGTCGCACTGGGCCATGACGAAGGCCACATCATGCTCAACGAGCAACACCGAGCACTCGTCTTCGACCCGGATGGTCTGGATGATCTGACCGAGCTGTTCGGCCTCATCGTGTTCGATGCCCGACGTGGGCTCGTCCAGCAACAGGAGTTTGGGGCGCGACACAATGGCCCGGCCCAGCTCCACCATGCGGGCTCGGGCGATGGGCAGCTCACCCGCCGGGGTGTCCTTGATATCGGTGAGGCCGCACAGCTCCAGAACCTCGTCAACCCGCTCGCGCCGCTCCGCTTCGATGCGCCGGCGAGTGGGTAGGGCGAATAGATCGGCGGTGATGCCGCCCCCGCCTCCCTCCCATTCCAGGGCCGACAACACGTTGTCGGCCACCGACAGCCAGCCGAACGGTTGCTGGCGCTGGAAGGTGCGACGGATGCCCATGCGAGCTCGCGTTGTGGCCGGCCTGCCGGTCAGTTCCTGGCCCTCCAGCCGAATGGAGCCAGCTGCGGGAGTGTTCACTCCGGTGATGCTGTCGAACAACGTAGTCTTGCCCGCGCCGTTGGGGCCGATGAGTCCTCTGACCTGGCCCGACGGAACCGACATGGTCACGTTGTCCACCGCCACCACGCCGCCGAAGCGAACGGTGACACCCTCGACGGCCAAGAGGGGCTGGCCCGAACCAGCGGGACGCTCAGCCACCGCAGTGGTGCCTTCGGTGCTCACCTCCGCCACGCTACTCGGTCACAACCGGGAGATCACCGAGTCGGCGATGGCCGCCATGGTGTCGCGCTTGAATTCGATCGAGGAGGTGGCCAACCCGTGGCTGAACAGCCAGGGAACCACATTCAAGTCGGTGACCCCCATCTCGGTGAGCCGTTCCACATCGCCCAGCGTCGGGGCCTGGTTGAGCGCCATCATGATGCGATAGTCGTCCCGGTCGGCGGTACCGGCCTCCTGGCGGGCGGCGTTCAGCTGGCCCACCATTTGCTCGAGCTCGTCGATTTCGAAGTTGATGCCCAGCCATCCGTCCCAGCGGGCCGCCCGGCGCAACGCGGGCTTGGACACACCGCCGATGAGCACCGGCACCGGCCCGGTGGGAACCGGCTCCATCTGCACCGGCGGGAAGTCGTAGAACTCCCCGGAGTGGGTCACCATGCCCTCGGTGGTCAGGAACTTCCTCAGCACCTCCAACATCTCGTCGGTGTGACGTCCACGGCGATGGAAGTCCTGGCCGGTGAGCAGAAATTCGTCCTTCATCCAGCCCACGCCCGCACCCAGCTCCACCCGGTTGTTGCTGAACACTGCGGCGGTGGAGATGAGCTTGGCCACCGAGAACACCTCCCGCAGAGGGGGGATGTACACCAGGGGCATGAACCGCAGTGAGGTGGTGTGCTGGGCCAGCACCGCGGCGGCCATCCAGACATCGGGGAAATCGGTGTTGGGGTCCCACCAGATGCTGCCGTCCTCGGAATAGGGGTAGGGCGCTTCGATGGTCTGGGGCGTGACCAGGTGGTCGGCGGTAGTCAGCCCGGTATATCCCAGTTCTTCGGCCGCGACCGCGATGTCGACCAACTGCTCCGTCTCCGCGAACGCAATGCTCTGCCAAATGCGCATAGATCCCTCCCGATGGCTTGTCGTCGCCGCAGCGTAGTCCGCCAACTGATCGGGCTAGCCAGGATGAGAATGGCCTGCGGCCGCGGCAGCTCAGATGCCCAGAGCGGCGGCGATGCGGTTGCGGTGCCAGGCGGCGTCGCCCCAGGCGGCCGACAAAGCCCAGCCCCGCTTCATCCACAAATGCAGGTCGTATTCGAAGGTGTAGCCGATGGCGCCGTGGCACTGGAGGGCGGTGCGAGCAGCCAGGTCCACCGCTTCGGAGGCCAAGGCCTTGGCCAGCGACACGTCCCGGCTGCGGTCGGGGTCCCCGACGGCGATGCACCAGGCGGCGTGGCGGGCTGCCGGTCGGGCAAACTCAATCTTGAGGGCGGTGTTGGCCAAGTGGTGTTTCACCGCCTGGTAAGTGCCCACCGGCTTGCCGAACTGATAGCGCTGGGCCACGTACTCCACGGTGGCGTCCAACAGATGCTGGGCCACGCCCACGCACTGGGCGGCAGCCGCCCCCACCGCCCGATCGAAGGCCAGCTCGGGATCGGCGTCGAGCGCCACCGCCTCGCCGTCTACCTCGAACAGCCGGCGGGACCAGTCAATTGACCGATGCTCGACCAGCGATGCCCCATCCACCAGCACAGCCCGGACCTGATCGCCAATGAGCAGCACCAAATCGCACGCGGCCGCCCCCACTGCGTAGCCAGCTTCGGGACCCGCTCCCAGGGTTGCCTCCCCGGCTGCGGCCTGCTCCATCCAGGCTTCGGCCACCGATCCCCCCGCCTCTGCCAGAGTGGGAATACCCACCGCAGTGTGCTCCAGCAGGGGCTCGGGCAACGCGGCCCGGCCTGCCTCCTCCAACAGCAGCACCAGATCGGTCTCGTCCATGCCCAACCCACCGGCCGACTCGGGGGCGGTCATGCCCACCACCCCCATCTCCGCCAGCGCAGTCCACACGCCATCAGTGCGGCCGGATTCGTTCTCCCAGGCCGCTCTGACCACCTCAGGCGGGCACTCGTTAGCCAAGAGGTCCCGCACCGCTTCCTGGAACATGACCTGATCGTCGCTGAAGGAAAAATCCACGACTACCGCCTCGGGAGTCCCAGGACTCGCTCGGAGATGATGTTTCTTTGGATCTCGTTGGTGCCGGCGTAGATCGGGCCTGACAGCGCGAACACGTAGCCGTCCATCCACGAGCTGTCGGCCCGCTCCCCGTCGCGGCCCAAGAGCCGCAGGGCGGTGGCGTGCAATTCCACGTCGAGCTCCGACCAGAGCACCTTCATGAAGCTGGCCTCCGAGCCGATGGGAGCACCGTCTCGCAGGCGGGATTCGGTGGCGTAGGTCTGCCAGCGGTAGGCCTGGGCCCCCATCCAGGCGCTCACCACCTGATCGCGGCGGTCCAGATCTGGGCCCCGGCTGTCGGCCCGCTCCTTGTAGAGCCCTACCAGCCGGTCGGCCGCGGCCATGAACCGGCCCGGCGCCCGAAGGTTCAGCCCCCGCTCGCTGCCGGTGGTGGCCATGGCCACCGCCCAGCCCTCACCCTCGCCGCCCAGCAGGTAGCGCTCGTGCACCCGGGCCCCGTCGAAGAACAACTCAGCGAAACCGGGCTCGCCGTCCAAGCGGCCGATGGCCCGGGCCTCCAGGCCCTCAGTGTCGCCGGGTACCAGCAGATAGCTCAGCCCGGCGTGGCGCTCGGAGTCGGGATCGGTGCGCACCAAACAGAAGAACCAGTCGGCGAACGCCCCCCGAGAGCACCAGGTCTTCTGGCCGTCGATCACGAAATGGTCGCCGTCGCGAGGGGCCTTGGTCTTGATCCCGGCTAAGTCCGACCCGGCGTCGGGCTCCGACCAGCCCTGGGCCCAGACCTCGTCGCCCCGGGCCATGGGCCGCAGGAAGCGGTCCTGCTGCTCGGGGGTGCCAAAGTCGAAAATGGTAGGAGCCAGCAGGCTCACCCCGTTGGAAGAGACCCGTCCCGGTGCGCCCGACGCCCAGTACTCCTCTTCGAAAATGAGCCACTCCACCAGAGAGGCCTCCCGGCCGCCGTATCGCTCGGGCCACGACACCACCGCCCACCCGGCGTCGAACAGGATGTGCTCCCACGCCCGGTGCTCTTCAAAGCCGTCCGGGGTGTCCATCGACGCCAGCGGTTCGGCGGGCACATTCTCGGCCAGCCAGGTGCGAGCCTCCTCCCGGAAGGCCTCCTCGGTGGGCGTGAACGACAGATCCATCAGCGCAGCACTCTAGGCCTGACTTGTCCCGGCCAAGCGATCCAAGACCTCGACGGCTTCGGCGATGACGGAGTCGATGATCTCCTGGCAGCTGGGAAGGGCGTCGATGTTGCCCACCACTTGGCCGGTGGGCAGGATGCCGACCTCGGGGTGGCCATCCACCATGGCAGCCTTGGTCATCATGGGGGCGTTGGCCGCCATGGCCATCTGGGCCCAGGTGAGGTTGAGACTGCGGCGCATGGCCAAACCCTCGGAAATCAGCTGGCGATAGCCCACCCCGGTGAGAGCTCGGAACCTCAGCGCGTTGCGAGCGGCCCGGAGGAACGACAGCGGGCCTGACCGCTCCAGCCGGGAGATCACATTCGTGTTGATCACTCGCTGGGGCACACCGTCCACCGCGGTGGTGACCACCGTGCCAGTGAGCTTGGTGTCCAGATAGACGGCTTTCACATGGTCGGGGACGTCACTGTCGGACGACAAGAGAAAGCGGGTGCCCATGGCGATGCCGTCGGCCCCGAACGCCAGCGCCGCGGCCAGCGAGCGACCGTCCACCATGCCGCCGGCGGCGATGACTGGAATGTCCACGGTGTCAACCACCGCGGGCAGCAGCAGTGTGGTGGCGATGGGACCGGTGTGGCCCCCGCCCTCGGCTCCTTGGGCGATGACCGCGTCGACCCCCCAGGCGGCCACTTTCTCGGCGTGGCGGGGAGCGCCGATAGTGGGCACCACCACTACACCGGCGTCCTTCAACTTCTTGACGATGGCCTCGCCGGGGGCCTGGGCGAAGCTGGCCACCGGTATCCCCGCGGCGATGATGTGATCCACCCGGCGGTCGATGTCAACGGCATCAGTGCGCAGGTTCACTCCGAAGGGGCGGTCGGTGGCTCCGGCGACATCATCGATGGTCTCGACCATCTGGTCGAACGTCAACGGCGCGGCCGCGATGATGCCCAGGCCGCCGGCGTTGGAGGTGGCCGCAGTCAGCCGAGCCCCTGACACCCACCCCATACCGGTCTGCACGATGGGGTGCTCCACCCCGAACAACTGGCACAGCCGAGTCTGAAGGCGGGGATCAGCGCTCATCTGGAGCTCAGCGGAACTCGGCTTTCCGGGCGCCGGTGGGGTCGAGCACCTCGCGAATCAGGTGCAGTTCTTCGTCGGTGGGCAGCCGGGTCTCGGCCACATCGTCGATTTCGGCCAACTCGAAGGCCGTGGCCTCCACAACCTGATCCACGGTCACTCCGGGATGGATCGAGGCGATCCTCATGCGGTTGTCGTCGGTCTGGAAGTCGAACACACCAAGGTTGGACACCACCCGTCGCACCTCGTGATAGCGGTTGCTCGGCGCGCCCAGCTCCCGCATCCGGTCGTACCCCGGCCCCGAGACAACGTCTACCGAGGCCACGAACGAGCGAGTGGAGTGGTTCGGCATCCAATAGCTGGTGGTGTGGTTGACCAGGTTGCCGGGCGCACCCCGCAAACCGAGAAGCTGGGCCTTGGGCTGGCGGAAGTCGCCGATGGCGGCGATGTTCTGGTTGCCCCACTGATCGATCTGGGAAGCCCCCATCATCACGTGGCGCTTGCCCGACCACACGATGTCGAACACGGTGCGGTACGGCACCCACGACTCCACCACCTTTGGGGCGTCGGGAACGCCCACCGGGAAGTTGTTGGCGGGCAGCACCGACACGGTGTCGGTGTACACCAGGTCGGGCTCGAAGGTGGCCCGGGCCAGCCGGCCCCCCACGAAGGGCACCGTTCCGATGGGATTGCACAGGATCTCGCCGTCACCCCGGAAGGCCTCGGCGCAGGCCACCACGCAGATCTCGTCGATTGTTGCTTCGGCAGGCGTGCTCATGATCGAGCCTCCAGCGCCTTCAGGTAGTCCTCATGGGAGGAAGCGTCGAGGTAGGTGCTGCGGAATGCCTCCCACGCTTCTGGGTCGCGGGCGGTGGCGGCATACTCCCGCTGGAAGGCCTCGTCGCGCCCGTAGTCGGGCGGGCACTCAGTGAAGTGCGCACCGTGGGGGGCCTCCACCACGCCGTCGGTGAAGATGCGCTGGATGCGCAGCGTGTGCACCGGCCCTTCGTCCAGCAAGTTCTCGGTGGGCACAATCTTCTCGGTGCTCAGATAGGTCTTGTCGGCGGCCATGGCGAATAGGTCGTCGAAGTACAGGTCGGGCCCTAGGAACTGGCCGTTGCCGGCGGCGTCGGCCCGGTTCATGTGGATCAACGCCGCATCTAGTTTGAAGGCGGGGATGGCCACCAGCTCTTCCCCGTCGTCATAGGGCGACGTCACCGTGCGCAGCTCGGGGTTCATGATCAACATGTCGGAGCCCAAGCCAGCCCGGGTGGGATAGAACGGCACCCGGTGAGCGGCGGCCAGAAGCCCCAGGTAGAAGGCCCCTTCGTCCAGCTCAGTGAACTCGATCGCCCCGCTCTGGCGAGCCTGGCGGAAGTGAGGCTCGAGCGGGATGGTGTCCAGCGATACGAACCCATACACCGCCCGGCGCAGCTTCCCCGCCGCACACAGCAGTCCGATATCGGGGCCGCCGTAGGCCACCACGGTCAGATCCTTGAGATCAGAGCGCAGAATGGCCCGCACCAGCGACATGGGCTTGCGCCGGGATCCCCAGCCGCCGATACCGATGGTCATCCCGTCCTTCAGCTCTGAGATGACTTCGTCTTCGGTCATCCGCTTGTCGACCATGGCGGCGACGATAGCCCGCGCCCTGAACCTGCCCCACACTGGCAGCCGAGGTCGCCCCGACTCGCCAAAATGATCCTTACCGTCTGCATGGGGCACACTGGCAGCAATGAACGACCTCGATTTCACCGGCAAGACCGCCATCATCAGCGGCGGCACCAAGGGGCTGGGCCGGGGGATGGCCCTCCGCTTCTTGGCCGCAGGGGCCGACGTGGTGGTCTGCGCCCGCCGTCCGCCGGAAGAGCCGGTGAACGCCGACGGCCGGGAGGCCCTGTTCGTGGCCGCCGATGTGCGGGATCCCGAACAGATCGCCGGGGTGGTCGACGCCGCGGTGGAGCGCACCGGGCGGGTCGACACCCTCATCAACAACGCGGGCGGGGCTCCTCCGGCCGACTCGGCAACGGTGTCGCCCCGGTTCAACGAGAAGATCGTGGCGTTGAACCTGATGGCCCCCATGGCGTTCAGCCAGGCGGTATATCCGGTAATGCAGAATCAGGACAGCGGCGGGGTGATCCTGAACATCTCATCGGTGTCGGGCATCCGGCCCAACCCCATGGGCATCGCCTACGGGGCAGCCAAGGCGGGGTTGGTGAACCTGAGCGAGACCCTAGCCGTGGAATGGGGACCCAAGATCCGGGTGCTGACGGTGACCGTCGGGTTGATCGTGACCGAAGACGCCCACCTCTACTACGGCGACCAAGCTGGAATAGACGCGGTGGGCGAGACCATCGCCATGGGCCGCATGGGCCAACCCGATGACGTGGCCGACGTATGCCTGTTTTTGGCCTCCCCCCTGGCCCGGTGGATGTCCGGTGCCAACATCAAGGTCCACGGCGGCGGCGAAAAACCCGCCTATTTAGGAGTCTCCACCGGCGAGGTGGCCGGCGAAGAAAGTTGACCGCCTCACGATGGCGGTGAGCATCCCGTTTGCGACTGAGTCCGAGGTGGAATACGGCGCGGTGGTGGAGATGGCCCCCGGGCTGCGCCGAGTAGTGGCCAACAACCCGAGCAAGTTCACCTACCGGGGCACCGGCACCTACATCGTGGGCCAAGGCCGGGTGGCCATCGTCGATCCCGGCCCCGACGACGCCGACCACATCAAGGCCGTTCTGACCGCGGTGGACGGCGAGCAGGTGGAAGCCCTGCTGATCACCCACACCCATCGGGACCACTCGCCCGCGTCACGGGCGGTGGGCGAGGCCACCGGCGCTCCGGTCTATGGCTTCGGGCCCCATCCAGCGGGGGATGACGACGACGGCAAGAGCGAGGAGCGGGGCGATCTCCAGTTCGCCCCCGACAACACGGTGGTCCACGGGGATGTTGTGGAGGGGCCGGGGTGGAGCTTCGAGTGCCTGTACACCCCCGGTCACATCTCCAACCACATCGCCTACCGCTGGCGGGAGGCGGCTGGGGTGTTCACGGGTGACCACATCATGGGCTGGTCCACCACCATCATCCCCCCGCCCGACGGCAACATGACCGACTACTTGGCCAGCCTCCGGCTGCTGGCCGACTGTCCCGACGACCGCGTGTACTGGCCCACCCACGGCCCACCGGTCACCGAGCCCCACGCTCTGGCGGAAGCCCTGTATGCCCACAGGCTGGACCGGGAGCGCCAGATCATGGAATGCCTGGCTGCGGGGCCTCAGACCATCGCCGAGATGGTGAAAGTGATGTACGCCGACGTGGCCTCAGAGCTGCATGAGCCCGCCGCCCGCTCCGTGCTGGCCCACCTCATCGCTATGGTGGCCGACGGCCGAGTGGGCACCGACGCCCAGCCCACTGCCGAGGCGGCGTTCTACGGGGACTAGAGAATCGGCGGTGGCTGCCGCCACCCTGCCTTGCTGTTCAACTACGAGACTTCCACCGGAGACGCATTCAGGTAGCAAGCGGTTAGGGCTGATGCCACCTCGTCCTGTGCCTCCCCAAAGCCCTCTCCGGTGTCGACCACCATGGCGTCCCTCACGACGTCTCTCAATCCGTCAACCGAGATTTGGGAAGCGATGCATGTGGCTCGATCCATCGGCTCGCCCTCGGCGACCAAGACCTGGACCACGAAGTTCCGCCAGTCGACGCATCCCAAAGCCAGATTCTCGAGATCGAACGCCTCTCGATCGGAAATATCGAACCAGTCACCAAACACAAACAGCCCCGGCTGCCGGTATGCGTCAGCAAATGAATCCGGGTTGAGCCCAATTTCGCCCAGCCGCTCGTCGGTGAACACGGCAAATGCTCCCTCGGCCAGGCAGATAATCTCCTGTCGGGTCATGAAGGTGGTGACCAGTTCGTCGGCCAAAACCAGCTCCGCAAATGTGGCGGCCAACTCTTGCCGGTTGGATGCAGGGGGGTCGACCTGCTCGTCGCTGTCGGGCCTAGCGGTATCGGTAGAAGACAAATTGGGTGTTTCGAGCGCCTCAGTGGGTTGGACGACTGGAGGTTCGGTGGCTGCCACCGACGGCGCGCGGCCCTGCCCTTCGCTCGAGCAGGCCGAGGCCAATAGGGAAACAAGGAAGATCGGGATTATCCAGCGACGGCGCAATATCCAGATTCCCCGTCAGCCGATTTCTTCGTTGATCATCGGGTTCACGATTAGGGGAGGCTAACCGCCGAACCCGCCCATCGACTCCATTTCTTCAGGGGTCAGGCACCGGTTCTGAAGAGCCATGAGCTCCCCAATGAACTCCAAAGCGGCCTCATCGTCTTCCAGCTCGGGGCCCCCGAGCATCATCTCGACCAGCCCTTCGGGCATTCCGTCGGCGACGCAGCGGGCACTTTCTTCAGAAAGGCCCTCTAGGACCATCTGCTGATAGAGCAGTTCCCGGATGTCAACGCAGGACTGGAATGCTCTCACTACTTCCTCCTCCACCAGCCCGAAGTCATCCTCTGTTTCGGTAATGAACCCGCTCTCTATCGTGGCTCGTAATCCCTCATCAGAAATCTCAGAAACAAAGCAGCTCGCTTGTTCCGCCGGAAGACCCTCGGCAGCGATCGACTCAGCCAATACCAATCGCCAATCCAGGCAGTCCAAGACCCGATCCACCACCTCCGACGCCTCATCGTCGGTGATGCCGTAGTCGTCGCCCAAGGCAAAGGAGCCCCTGTCGACATACGCCTCAATGAGCTGTGCCCCGTTCACTCCCATTTCGGCGATCCGTTCATCTGAGAAGACACCGGCCACACGGTCGCCCAGGCAGTGGATCTGGTCTTCGGTTATGGCGGCTGGGAGCTCGTCGTCTTCCAGCATCGCACTAAAGATCGCGTCGGCTAGTTCCTGCTGGGCGGACGAGAGTCCATCTTCGGCCTCTGTCGGCTCTGGTGCAGAGGTTTGGGCCGGCTCAGTGGGCTGTGCCACAGGGGATTCGGTAGCTGCTACCGGGGGTTCAGTGGCTGCCACAGGAGGGCCGCTGTCCTCGCTGTCGCCTGAGCAGGCCGCCGCGATGAGGCAGACCAGCAACACAGTCAAAACCAATTTTGGTAAGCGCATCATGACACTCTCCTTCATGTCCGTGAGATTGCCCGCTGCCCTCACTCATCTACGACGCTTCAACGCTACGGGCAGTTCCAACAGAAATCGCGGCTTTGCCGATCTGAATCGCTCAGGCCACCGCGCCCGACGACCGGAGTGCCTCCACCTCTGCGGCGGAATAGCCCAGTTCAGCGAGAACTGAATCGGTGTCGGCCCCGGGGGGCTGCGATGCCATCGCCGGTTCAGAAGGAGTGCGCCCAAACCGAGGGGCAGGCCGGGGCTGGGTCACCCCGCCAAAGTCGAAGAACGAATCGCGGGCCAGCGCGTGGGGGTGGGCCGGTGTTTGCCCCATGGTCAGCACCGGGGTGACACAGGCATCGGTGCCGTCGAACACTTCAACCCACTCGTCCAGGGTGCGGGCGGCGATGATGTCCCCCACCCGCTGCTTCATCTCCGGCCACCGCTCACGATCCATCTGATCGGGCAGGTCGTCGGTATCGGCCAGACCGATCCCGGCCATGAACTCGGCGTGGAACTGCGGCTCTATGGCCCCCACCGCCAGCCATTTGCCGTCGGCGGTGCCGTACACCTCATAGAAGTAGGCCCCGGAGTCCAAGAAGTTGGCCCCGTAGTCGTCGGTCCAGAAGCCACTGGCGTGGGCCGCGTACAACGGCGACAGCAGATAGGCGGCCCCATCCACCATGGCGGCGTCCACTACTTGGCCGTCGCCGCCTCTGGCCACCTCCAGCAATGCCGCAACCATGCCCAGCACCAGGAACACCGAGCCGCCGCCGAAGTCGCCGATGAGGTTGAGCGGCACCGAAGGCGGCTGGCCCGTCCGGCCGATGTGAGCCAAGGGTCCGGCTAGGGAGATGTAGTTGATGTCGTGGCCGGCTCGGTCGGCCAATGGGCCGGTTTGCCCCCAACCGGTCATTCGCCCGTAGACCAGCTTGGGGTTGCGGGCCAAACAGGCGTCGGGGCCGACTCCGAGACGCTCGGCCACCCCGGCCCGAAAGCCCTCGAACAACCCGTCGGACGCCTCAACCAGTCTGAGCACTGCCCCCACTCCCTCGGGCTGCTTGAGGTTGAAGGCGACGGTGCGTTTGCCCCGCTCCATGGGACCCGACTGCGAGGCCACCGGGTTGCGCGACCCGCCCACCCGGTCGACCCGGATGACCTCGGCGCCCATGTCCGACAGCATCATGCCTGCGAACGGGGTCGGCCCGATCCCGGCCAACTCGATGATGCGCATTCCCTTCAGCGGACCCATGGCCCTACGGTATGCCTGCGAGTCGGAGCAACCGAAAGGCAGAGCGAGACTGATGAGCGCAAAGCAGCAAAAGACCGCCCTGGTCACCGGAGCCAGCCGAGGCATTGGAAAGGCCAGCGCCATCGCCCTGGCTCGGGCCGGATTCGACGTGGCCGTGTCAGCCCGCACATTGTCGGACGGCTCAGGCCGGGATATGTACGACCCCGATCTCACCATCCCTGGCGGGCTCGACACCACCGTGGCCGCCATCGAAGCCGAAGGCCAGCAGGGAGCCGCGTTCGTGATGGACCTACTGGACCGCACCAGCGTAGAGGCGTGCATCGACGGCGCGCTGGAGCACTTCGGCCATCTGGATGTGCTGGTGAACAACGCCATCTTCCAGGGCAAGGTGAGTATGACCCCGATTCTGGAGCTGGAAGAACCCGAAGTTCACAAGCTGTTCGAGGGGAACGTGTTCGCCCAGATGGCGATCACCGAGCGGGTGCTGGCTGCCATGTTGGAGCAGGGCTCGGGAACCATTGTGAACATGATCTCGGCTTCGGCCTACACCGACCCGCCCGGCCCAATAGGCAAGGGCGGCTGGGGCATGGCCTACGCCATGAGCAAGGGGGCCTTCACCCGCATGACCCCCCACATCCACGTGGAGCACGGACCAGATGGCATTCGGGCTTTCAGCATCGATCCCGGCTACGTGATCACTGAGGCCGCCCGGGCCCGCAATACCGCCGGATCGTTCCCCTATCCCGGCGGCGAGCCCGCCACTATCGGAGCGGTAGTGGCCTGGTTGGCCGCTTCTTCTGACGCCGACGAGCACCTCGGGGGCATCGTGTACGCCCAGAGCGAGTTCAAGAAGCAGGGCCTGTCGGCGTGAGGGCGGTGCGCCATACGCCCGAGGGCATCCGGCCAGTGGAGGTGCCGGTTCCGACCCAGGTTGCGGTGGGCGACGCCGAAGGGGTGAGGATCCGGCCCCGCTCGGTGGGCATATGCCAGACCGACCTGAACATGGTGGGTTTCGGTCCCCGGGAGATGACCTTTGGCCACGAGTTCGCCGGGGTGCTGGACGACGGAACCCCGGTGGCGATTGAGCCGATGGTGCCTTGCGAGACCTGCGAGTTCTGCGGAATGGGCGACTACCACTGGTGTGAGAAGTCGCATGAGATGATCGCCGGGGTGGCCTTCGACGGGGGCATGGCCGATGAGATCCTGCTGCCTGAGCGGTGTCTGGTACGGCTGCCCCACGGCTTGGACGTGGCCAACGCCTGCTTGTGCGAGCCGCTGGCGGTGAACATCCACAGCCTGATGCTGGGGCGGCTGGAGAGCCGCCACCGAGTGGCCGTGGTCGGTCCGGGAATCACCGGTTTCGGGCTGCTGGGCGGGGCCGCGGCCCGCTGGCGGGGCTGTGTGGTGGACGTCGAGCCCGATCACGATCTGCACGCGGTGGCCGCAGAGCGGATGGGACTGAGTGTCGGCCTGTCGGGCACCTATGACGTGGTCATCGAGGGTGACGGCTCAGAGCGCTCCATTACCCGTGCGGCCGAGGTGGCCCGACCGGGAGGAACAGTGCTGCTCGTGGCCGGCTACTACCAGAATAAACTGTTCGAGGTATTGCCCTGGGTGCTCAAGGAGCTGACCGCAGTGTGGGGCACGTTCTACGGCCACCACGGCGCGGGCCGGGCCTTCGACTCCGCCGCCGCGCTGCTGGCCCACCGTCCTGAGATCGCAGAGGCCATGATTACCCAGCGCTTCCCCCTCGATGCCGCCGGCGAGGCCTTCGCCCTGGCAGCTAGCGACACGCCCACCCTCAAGGTGGTCGTGGAGCCCTGACCTGGTCTAGGTGTAGGCGGATCAGACCAGAAACGAGTCCCGCAGGCGCTCGATGGTCTGGGGCTTGACGCCGTAGTCAAGGGCATAGCCCTCGAGGCCGCCCCACCGATCCTCAACAATCTCCAACAGCTCTGTCATGGCGCTGGTGGGGGCGTTGACGATGTCGGGGCGGAACTGCTCCCAGACTCTGGCCAATTCGGGCAGCTCGGCCAAAGACCGCTCCCGGATTTCCGGAACCGCTGGAGCAGTGGCTGCATAGTCGCCCACGATGTCTTGGCGCTCTACCCCGGCCAAGCCCAGGATCATCGCGGCCAGACAGCCGGTGCGGTCTTTGCCGGCCATGCAGAAGAAGGCAGTGGGCCACTGATCGGGGTCGGCCACCAACTCGATGGCGGCAGCAAATCGCTCTCCCCCGACATGGATCATGTTCTCGTAGATCTGGCCGAAGGAGCGGTCCTTCAGGTCGGGATCGGGTGGATCATTGCTGTGAACGCTCCGGTCGATGGTGCCCACATGGTGCTCGCTGATGCCCAGGGCCGGATTGAGCACCCCAACCATGTCTCGCTCGTCATGCGCCCGCAGGTCCACCGCAGTCCGGACCCCCAATCGACCCGTGAGCACCTCGGCGTCTGCCGGGCTGAGGCGGTGCAGCGAGTCGGCCCGAAACAGCACTCCCCACTTTGTGGTGCCGCCCAATGAGCTGGCGTAACCTCCTAGGTCTCGGAAGTTCACGCACCCGTCTAACGGGATACGTCTCAAGTGATTCATCTGTGCTTCTCCTGCCTTCTCTCCGGCTGCAATCTAGTGGCCTCCTACGGTCAATCAGCAGGAGTAGCGTGAGAGCGTGTCTGAAATGATCCGCATTCTCGACGAGCTGACGGTTGCTCCGGGACAGCTCGCAGAGGTGCGGCAGCTCATGGCCGAGGGCTACACGGCGGGCGCCGCAGAGCGGGGCATGACACTTGAGCACACCTGGCTCACCCCGCCGGTTGAGCTGTTCGACCAGCCCAACACGCTGGTGTACTTGTGGTCGGTGCCCGATGCCCCCGCGTGGTGGGCCATGCGGGGCGCGGCCGGACGAGATCCCCGCGTCGCCGAGTTCTGGGCCGAGGTGGACGCCCACTGCGTGGAGCGACAGCGACGGTTCCTCGTGGACGATCCCCTTGATGAGGGGGGGCGATGAGCCGCAAGCTGGCCCTGGTGACCTTGGCCGACGGGGCTGACTCCGGCAGAGTGGCCGAGTTGGAATCGGCTGCGGCGCTGGGCCAGCACCTACCGGGAACGGTGGGCGGCGGTCACTACACCTGGGACGGGATCGACGAGCCTGTCCCTTCCGGCTTCGACGACGTGGCCGACGTCGACTTGGTGGAGCTGGAGCTGATCGACGGCGTGGTGGCCGACCCCAGCTTCGCCGGAGAGATCAAGCGCACACTGCTGCTGCGGGTCGAACCCGATGCGCCAGCCGAGTCGGTGGCCGCGTTCGAGCGGGACCTCATGGCCATGCCCGACCACATCCCGGCCATCGTGAACTGGGCCCTCAGCCGAGTGGTCGGTCCACCCGCTTCTCGTTGGACGCACTGCTGGGAGCAGGAGTACTACACGCTCGACGGGCTCAAGGTGGACTACATGATGAGCCCTCATCACTGGGGCCTTATCGACGGCTGGTTCGACCCCGAGATGCCCCGGAAGATGGTGGACCTCGAACTGGCCCACGTTTACCACGCCACTGACCGCTCGGTTTTGGCCGCCGCCCTCGGCTAAGGGTGCTGGGAGCTGACCGAGACGATCTCGCCGGTCATGTACGTCGAGTAGTCGCTGGCCAGAAACACCATCACGTTGGCCACCTCCCACGGCTCGGCGGCCCGATCGAAGGCCTCCAGCGAAATCAAGCTGTCGAGGAATTCTTGGCTGGATGTCTTGGCCAAAAACGGGTGCATCGCCAGGCTGGGCGCCACGCAGTTGACCCGAACCCCGGTCTCGGCTGCTTCCATGGCCGCGCAGCGGGTGAGGGCCATCACCCCGGCCTTGGCTGCCGCGTAGTGGCTCTGGCCGGCTTGGGCCCGCCACCCCATCACCGAGGCGTTGTTGACGATGACCCCCGAACCTCGGGGCATCATGTGGCGCAGCGCGGCCCGGGTGGCTCGCATGGTGCCGTTGAGGGTTACGTCGATCACCGCGTGCCACTGCTCATCAGTCATGTCCACCAGGTTGGCGGTGCCCCCCAACCCGGCGTTGTTGATCATCACGTCTATGCGGCCTAACTCGGCAACCGCAGCATCGATAAGGGCTTCGACCTCCTCCTCGACCGTGACATTGCACAGCTTCGTGGCGGGGCGAACCCCGAACTCCTCGGCCAAGCGGTCAGCGGCCTCACCCAAACGGCGATCATGAATGTCGCTGATCAGCACTTGGGCGCCCTCAGCCATGCTTCTTCGAGCGGCGGCAAAGCCGAGCCCGGTTCCCGCCGCGGCGGTCACCACCACGGTCTTGCCCTCCAGAAGCCCCCGGCCGGGGGGCTCGGGGGGCACTTCCCGGCTCACGGGGACACCGGAGCCGGCGGCAAGTCCTTCATGGCCTCGGCCAACTCAGCGATGGTCCACTCCCGCTCGTCGTCAAGGAAGTCTTGGCGCAGCCACGGGGTATACCAGCGGACATCGCCGCCCTTGGCCATGAACACCCGTCCGGTCACGTCGCAGTCGGCGGTGGCCAGCCATCCCACCACCGGAGCGGGGTGGAAGGGGTGGTACACATCGAACCCCTCGGCGGGCTTGGCCACCATCTCGGCCACGCCCGGCGCTCCCTCGGTCATGCGGGTACGCCCCGCGGGGGTCACGCAGTTCACCCGCACCCCGTAGCGGCCCAGCTCTTGGGCAATGATCACCGTCATGCCGGCGATGGCCGACTTGGCCGCCCCATAGTTGGACTGGCCCACCGCGCCGATCAGCCCCGAGGTGGAGCTGATGTTGATCACCGAGGCGTTTATCGCCTCTCCAGCCTTGGTCTGGTCGCGCCACCAGCCGGCGCACACCCGAGTCATGCAGAACGTGGACTTGAGGTGGCCGCGGATTACCGCATCCCAGTCGTCTTCGCTCATGCTGGCGAACATCTTGTCCCGCAAGATGCCGGCGTTGTTCACCAGAACGTCCACCCCGCCGAAGGTGTCCAGCGTCTGGGCCAGCACCGACTCAGCCCCGGCCATGTCGGCCACATCATCGCCGTTGGCCACCGCCGTTCCTCCTACGGCAGTGATCTCGTCCACCACTGCTTGGGCCACCGCGTGGTCGGCGCCAGTGCCGTCGGCCTCGCAACCCAGGTCGTTGACCACCACTTTGGCCCCCTCGGCGGCAAACAGCAGGGCGTAGTGGCGGCCTATTCCCCTGCCAGCACCGGTGACGACGGCGATCCGTCCCGCCAGCGCGCCGCCGGACATCAGCTGCTTCCCTGGGCCGCCTGGCGCTGGGCAGCCTGTGCGGCCAACAGGGCCATGGTGGGGTGCTCTTCCTCGCCGATGGTGCGAGGCAGCGATTCTTCGATGCCTTCCGGCGTCCAGCTGCTGTCGGGGGCGTACATAGAGCGAACTTCGCCGAACTGAGCCCACACCGAAATGCGGGGGCCGACAACGGTGTACACCTGGGCAGTGATGTCCCGGGCTACGTCGCTGAGCAGGTACGCGGCCAACGGCGCCACGTCCTCCGGCGCTCCAGTCTCGATCTCGAACGGCACGTTCTCCGACATGCGGGTTTTGGCGCTGGGAGCGATGCAGTTGGCGTTGATGCCGTAGCGCTTCAGGGCCAGCGCCGCGCTTTTGGTCAAAGAGATGATGCCCCCCTTGGCCGCCGCGTAGTTGCACTGTGAGGTCGACCCGGTGAACGCCCCCGAGGTGATCCCCACCAGCGATCCGCCGGTCTCCTGCTTGCGCATGATGGCCGAGGCGTGCTTGTACACGGTGAAGTGGCCTTTGAGGTGTACCCGGATCACGTCGTCAAACTCTTCTTCGGTCATGTTGAAGATCATCCGCTCCCGCAGGATGCCGGCCACGCACACCGCTCCGTCGATCGACCCCCAGGTGTCCACCGCGGCTTGTACCGCCGCCGCGCCGCCCTCCATGGTGCTGATATCGGAGGCCAAGGCCAGGGCGGTGCCACCCGCTGCTTCGATCTCGCCCACCACCGCGTCGGCCACTTCCGACGACGGGTCGGAACCGTCTAGGGACACGCCGTAGTCAGCCACCACTACGTTGGCCCCCTCAGCGGCGCAGCCCATGGCGATGGCTCGGCCGATGCCGTTGCCCGCTCCGGTGACGACGATGTTCTTGCCTTCGAGATAACCAGTCACGGGCGAAAACCCTACCCGTCGCCTGGAGCCAACAGTTGGTCGAAGAGCTGAGCCAGTCCCTCTGGGGGAATTCGACCGCTTCCCCTGAATGCCAGCGTTCCGTCCCCAAACACCAGAACCCAGAACGGGGTGCCCGCCTGGCCAAATGCAACGGCAATCTCGTTGTCGGAGCTGTCCACCAGAACAGGGAACGGCCAGCCTTCATCTGCGAGCCATTGGCTGGGCGGGTAATTGTCCCTGTCGGAGTCAACCAATGAGACCACGCTGAGGAAGTCCACCCCTTCGGGCAGCTCGTTGCCCGCTTCCAGCCAGTCGGTCAGCTCGGCAACCTCGGCCTGGCAAGCCGGACACCAGTGGGCCAGAAACACAATTGCCGCCGGCCGCTCGCCTGGAGTCCAGGCCAGCGGCGAGCCATCTATAGCAGTACCTGAGAGGCCAGGCACCGATTGGCCGAATGCGGGATCGGCTTCAGGAGAATCCCCAATGGGTCCAAGGGGATCACCAGAGATCTGTACCGGGGCGACCTCCACCGCTTCGGAAGCGGCGTCGTCGTCGTTTCCGCCGCAGGCAGCGGCCAGCAGCAAGACGGCCACCGCGAGGGCTACTGCTCGACGGGTACTGCGCTTCGAATCCATGACTACAGGCTATGGGCTGGCTACAGCGGCATCACCACGCCGCCGTTGGGCCGCACAGTCTGGCCGGTCATAAATCGGCCAGCATCCGAACAGAGATACAAGATGGCGTAGGCGATGTCGGTGGGATCGCCCACAAAACCCAGGGGGTTCATCTGGGCGATGGTGTCGAAGTGGTTTCTCTGGCGCGCGGGGTCGACCTTGCCATCGTCGTTTAGGAAGTGGCGGTCGTAGATGGGGGTCTCGATAGAACCGGGGGCCACGGCGTTTACCCGGATGGGGGCCATCTCCAACGCGGCGGTGCGGGTGATCATCTTCACTGCCGCTTTGGTCAGCGCGTAGATCGAGATCATCGGGGCCGGCATGTCGGCTCCGGCCGACGACAAGTTGACGATCGATCCCGACTTCTGGTCGGCCATTGCCCGACCCGCCGCCGCGGTGCCCCAATACACGCCCTTGATGTTCACGTTCATCACCCGTTCGAGCTGCTCGGGCGTGGTGTCCACGATGAGGCTGTCGGTAATGATCCCGGCGTTGTTGACCATGATGTCGAGCCGTCCGTGGCGGTCCACGGCGTCGGCCACCAGTGCGTCTACCGCCGACTTGTCGCTCACATCGGTGGGCACCGCCGACCATGAGGCGCCCAGCGCATCCAGCTCCCCGCCGGTCTCTCCCATACCGTCGGCGTCGACGTCGGCCAGCACCACCGAGGCTCCGGCCTTGGCCAGCGTTACAGCCGTCCCCCGGCCGATCCCCGACGCCGCCCCGGTGACCACCGCCACCCGGTCGGAAATGTCAAACGCCGCCATGATGTCGTCATGCATGGCCCCATCATGGCCCGCGCCGATTAGGGATCAGGAACCGTGATCGAGGTCTATTGACTCGGTTCCCAGAAGACCATGGCGTGGGTGTCGTCGTAGGTGCGGGCGTAGGCGGTAACAGGCATGCCGACCTCGACAGCTTCGGGGTCGATTCCGGTAATGCCGCCGAACATCCGCACTCCCTCGGGGAGGTCGACCATGGCCAGGACATAGGGCAGTTCGGCGAAGGCGGGCACTCCGTATTGGCGGACGATGGTGTAGGTATAGACAGTGCCGGTGCCGGCGGCCTCCATCCACTCGGGCACGGCGGCGCAGGCGGTACACAACGCTCGGGGGTAGTGCTGGCGGTTGCCGCACTGTGGGCACTGCTGGATGAGCAAGCGGCCCTCGGCGGCAGCGGCGAAGAACTCGCCGTATTCCCCTTCGCCAGCGGGGACCGGCCCCTGCCACTCAAGATCACGGACGACCCTCATGAGGGTCGGTCCTTCCCCAAGATGACGGTGCCGATGGCCGACAGCCAGCCGCCGGAGCCGCAGGCCAAGGCCACCTCGGCGTCGGGCACCTGGGCTTCGCCCGCATCGCCCCGGATCTGGCGCACCGCCTCGATCAACAAGAAGATGCCCCGCATGCCCGGGTGGTTGGACGACAAGCCTCCGCCGTCGGTGTTGGTGGGCATCGACCCGCCCCGGCGGAGATGGCCCTCGGTCACGTAGGCGCCGCCCTCGCCTTTGCCGCAAAAGCCGAGGCCTTCCAGCATCAACAGCACGGTGATGGTGAAGCTGTCGTATAGCTGGGCAGTGTCGATGTCGCCTGGCGTCACACCGGCTTGGCCCATGGCCTCGGGTCCGCAGACTGCGGCGCCCATCTCGGTGAAGTCGGGCATCTGGTGGATGTTCCAGTGGGTCTGAGTGCCCGCTGCCCCCAGCACGTAAATCGGGGCATGGCGCAGGTCGCGAGCGATCTCCTCGGTGGTCAGCACCAGCGCCCCGCCCCCATCGGTGATCACGCAGCAATCCAGCTTGTGCAGCGGATCGGCGATCATGCGACTGTTCACCACATCGCCCACGGTGATGGGGTCGCTGTAGCGGGCGTCGGGGTTGAGCCCGGCGAACTCCCGGACCCCAACGGCTATCTCGGCCAACTGCTCGGAGGTAGTACCGAACTCGTGCATGTGCCTACGAGCGGCCAGGGCATAGGCCCCCACCAAGGGCAATCCGTAGGGCGTGGCCATCTGCATGGCCCCGGCCACCGGCTGAGCGTCGCGCTGGAACCCGCCGGTGCCCAGCACCCGTCCCATGCGGGTGAGCTGATCAGAGCCGTAGGTCACCAGCACGGTGTCGCACAACCCCTCCTTGATGGCCGCGGCGGCGTGCTGCACATGGAACTCGAACGACGATCCCCCCACCATGGTCCCGTCGATGTAGCGGTGGTTCACCCCCAGGTACTCGGCCATGGACACGGCGTCATCCCCCGCTCCCGGTCCCCCGCCGCTGGTGCTGACATAGCCGTCGATGGCCGATTTGGCGATGCCACAGTCGGCAATGGCCCGGCGAGCGGCCAGGGCGTGGTGCTGCACCGAGTTCAAATGCGGTGCCACCGGATAATCGCTCAGGCCGATACCGCAAATGACCGGGTGACGGGATGGCACTGGGGCAGCTTAGGCGAGCAGGTGGTTGTGCTCGCCGATGTGAGGGGCCCGATGGCGGACTCGGTAGGGGGACTTGGGGGCGATATAGGGTGCGCCCACATAGGTGAAGCTACGGCCTAAGTCCTCGTGCTCTACCTCGACGGGAAAGCCCCGCTCCTGGAAGTGAGGGTCGGCCAGCACCTCTTCGGGCGAGTAGATGATGCCCACTGCCAGTCCCCGCTCTTGGGCGCCGATGAAGAACTCGTGGGCGGTGATGTTCTGGGCGATGAACCGCACAGCCTCCCGGGCAGCGCCGAACATGGCGGTCACCTCGGGATCCTGGCCGATCTGCGATAGGTGCAGGTCTTCTTCGAGCTGGGTGCCCATCTCCAAGAAGAAGAACTCCTCGAATTGGTCCTTCAACCCCAGGCTCTCCATCCACTCCACCACCACGGCGAAGTCCCGGGCTGATCGGGGCGGAAAGCCGGTGTTGACGTCGATATCGTCCACCGACAGCGCCCGGGTGAACGTGGTGGGCTCAACGGCGGCGTGGCGCCCGGTCTGGCGCTGCACCTCTTCGCCGGCCACCAACCACTGCACCGAGGCGAACTCGGTGGTCACGTTGGCGGCAGCGTGCAGGCTCACATCCACGAACTGGCCTTGGCCCGTGCGATCTCGGGCCAACAGCGCGGTCTGAGCCGAGAGAACCGCAAAAACCGACCCGGTCTGGTACCCCTGATTGCCCCCGCCCCGCTGGGGTGGGATGGCATGGTCGTCGTAACCGCAGCTCCACACTGGACCGCCGGCGGCCAGCACGGTGAGGTCGATGCTCTCCTCTTGGGATCGCGGCCCGGTGCGGCCGAATGGGGTCAACGACACCCAGATCAACTCGGGATGATCGGCCCGCAACGTGTCGTGGTCGATGCCCAAGTCGGCCAATCGTCCGGGACGCTCCGACTCCAGCACCACATCGGCGGTGCCGACCAGCGACCGGAATCGGTCCCGGTCGCCTTCTTCTCCAAGATCCAGGGTCACGCCCAGCTTGGAGGCGTTGTAGTGCCACCACCACAGACTGCGCTCCGGCCCGGCCTCGTCATCCAAGAACGGCTCGAAGCCCCGAGAGTGATGGCCTTCGGGGGGCTCCACCACGATCACCTCTGCCCCCATGCCGGCCAACATCAGCCCGGCATAGGCAGAGGCCTCGCTGGCCAGCTCCACCACTCGGATACCGGCCAGGGCTCCGGGCAGATCGTTGCCCGCCATCAGATCACCCCCTCGGCCGCCAAGTCGGCCAGATCGGCGTCCGAATAGCCGAGCAGACCCCCGAGGATCTGGCGGTTGTGCTGGCCCAGCAGGGGGCCGCCGCGCTCCAGCACCCAGTCGGTGTCGGAGAAGTGGGCGGGGATGCCGTCGACCCGAACCCGGCCCATCTCGCCGTGGGTGACGGTGGGCCACAAACCCCAGGCCTCGGTGTTGGCGTCGTTGTCTACCCGGTCGACCGGCTTGGCCACCCCGGCCGCGGGCACCCCGACGGCTTGCAACTCGGCGGCCGCCTCGAATCGATCCCGCTTCGAGGTCCAGGCCCGCACCGCGTCGTCCAGATCATCTTCATGGGCGAGCCGTCCGGCGAGGTCGGCGAACCGGCGGTCGTCGATGCCTATGAGCTCGGCGATGGCATGCCAGTCGCCCTCGTCTCGGGCGGCCAGAGCCAGCCAGGCGTCGTGCCCATCGGCCTCATAGATGCCGTGGGGGGCCATGGCGGGGAATTGGCTCCGGTTGGAGTAGGGCATTCCGTCGCGCCGCAGAGGTCGCCCGTTCACGGTGTAGTCCAGCACCGCCGGACCGAGCATGGTGGCCCCGGCGTCGGTGCACGACATATCGATCCACTGGCCCTCGCCGGTGCGGCTGCGGTGAATCAGCCCGGCCATGATGGCCATGGCCATGAAGTTGCCGCCGTGGTGGTCCATGTAGGAGTAGCCCCATCCGGCCGAGGGCATGTCGGGCAACCCGGAGGTGAACGTGAGGCCGCAACAGGCCTGCACGATCGGCCCCCACGTCTTGTATTTGCGATAAGGGCCGGCGTGGCCGAACCCGCAGTTCGACACGTACAGGATGTCGGGCTTGATCTCCCGCAGGCGGTCGTAGCCAAATCCGAGACGCTCCAGCACCCCGGCGGCGAAGTTCTCGGTGACCGCGTCGCACTCGGCGATCAGCTCGGTCAGCAGATCCTTGCCCTTGTCGGTGCGGAGGTTCAGGGTGATGCCCAGCTTCTCCACATTGTGGTTGTTGAAGCACCCGCCGAACTCATGGCCGCGGCGCTCGTCCACGAACGGGGACGTTCCCCGGAGCACGTCCCACTTGCCGAGGCGCGCCGGGTCTTCAACCCGGATGATCTCGGCGCCGAATGCGGCCATCCACCGGGTGGCCCCCGCTCCGGCCAACTGCCCGGTGAAGTCGCAGATGCGAATGTGGGACAAAGCCTCAGATTTCACGGCTCGACCTTACGCGGTGTTGTGCATGGGAATCCGAGCCGAGAATCTCCAGCCAGCCGGTTCAACAATCCCTAGGCTGCACGGCGTGCGAGTGCTACACCACATGGAAGATGGGCGTCTCGACCCAATCATCGCCCAGTTCCAAGACGTCGAATTCGTGTACGTGCCCCGCCAAGGCGACATTCCCGAGGATGCCTCCGGCGAGGCGTTGCTGACCATCCCCCGGGACTACCCGAACCTGGCTGAGCTGCTGAACCGGGGAGTGGATTGGGTTCACGTGACCAGCACCGGGATAGACGGGTTCCCGCTCGAGCTGCTGGGCCACCGGGTAATGACCTGCTCTCGAGGAGCCGGGGCTATCGCCATCTCTGAATGGTGCCTGGCCATGATGCTGGCTTTTGAGAAGGACCTGCCCGGCGTATGGCTCGACAAGCCGCCCGAGCGATGGTTCACCGCAGAGTTGGGCGCGCTCTACGGCAAGACGCTGGGGTTGATCGGCCTGGGCGGCATCGGTACCGCAGTGGCCCGCCGGGCCCTGGCCTTCGACATGTCGGTTCTGGCCGTGCGCCGCACCGCGGCACCTGCCCCATTGGAGGGGATTGAAATTGTCAGCTCGTTGAGCGACCTGCTGGAGCACTCCGACCACGTCGTGGTGGCTGCGCCAGCCACCGCGGCCACCCGCCATCTGCTGGATGCCGATGCCCTGGCCGCCACCAAGCCAGGGGTCCACATTGTCAACATCGCCCGGGGCGACCTCATCGACCAGGACGCCCTGCGGGCCGCGCTGGACGACGGGCACGTTGCCCGAGCCTCGCTCGACACAGTGGAGCCCGAGCCCCTGCCCGAGGGCCACTGGCTGTACGACCACCCCAGGGTCCGGCTCAGCGCCCATGTTTCCTGGTGCATGCCCGAATCCTGGGACCTGCTGATGGCACCCTTCGCCGACAACCTCCAGCGCCGCCTGACCGGCCAGCCCCTTGAGGGAATCGTCAACCCCGACGAGGAGTATTAGCCGCCGGTCGACAAGATTGCGGCAACCACTTCGCGGCGGCGGACCTGGCCGGTGGCCGGGGTGCGGGGGATGGCGCTCATGGCTTCGATGCGCCGGGGGTGCTTGAACCGGGCCAAGCGGTCCTGTAGATGGGCCTGCACCGCCTCGGCAGTGGGCAAGGCGGCACCAGGGTCCAGCACGAACACCGCGCACACCACCTCGCCCCAGCGGTCGTCGGGGATGCCCACGACCGCCACCTCAGCCGCCCCGGGGAAGTCGGCCAGATGGCCTTCCACCTCGGCGGGCGACACCGTCTCCCCACCGGTGCGGATCACGTCTTTCACCCGGCCCACGATGGAGTAGAAGCCGTCGCCGTCCACCTCGGCCAAATCGCCGGTGCGGAACCAGCCGTCATCGGTGAACGCTTCAGCGGTGGCCTCGGGATTGTCGAAGTAGCCGTCGAACATGAACGGAGAGCGGGTCTGGAGCTCTCCCTGGTCAAGACGCACCTCAGCGCCGGTGTGTGCCTGGCCACAGCTCCCTGGCCGCGACACCATGTCGAAATCGTCCAGCATGGTGACCGAGCCTGCTTCGGTGGAGCCATAGAACACCCGTCGGTGGGCATTGGGGAACGCGGCCTTCAAGTCGGCCAGCAGCTCCGGCGGGGTGGCTGAAGTGCCTGAGGTGGCGAACCGCAGCGAGGAGAGGTCTTCGTGCCGATCAGCGTCCAGCACCCGGCGCCACACCGCGGGGATGCAGTTCATGTAGGCGGCTTGGTGGGTGTGCACCGCATTGATGAGGACATCGGCGTCGGCCCGGTCGGTGAACACGACCTGTCCCCGGGCCTGCCAGGCTTGGAGGGCAATGGTCCACGCACCCATGTGGAACATCGGGAACATGCATACGGTGGGCCCTCTGGGCTCGAGCAGTGCCGGCGTACGGGTGCGCAGCCAGTTGCACCGGTGCGACAGCACCACGCCCTTGGAGCGCCCGGTGCTGCCGCTGGTGAAGAACACCACATGAGGGTCGGTTTCCTCCACACCCGAGGGGGGCAGCGTCGATGTCGACGCAGAGACGGCCTCGGCCACTATGTCGAGGCCCGGCCCGGGTCCGCCTAGGCAGAGCAATGGGACTCCCACCGCCTCGGCAACCGACTGGGCAGCCTCGGCATGACCGGGATCGACCACCAACACCCGGGGCCGGGCCAACGCAACCATCTCGGCCGCCTCATCGGGCGACAGCCGGGCGTTGGCCGGGGCAAACACCGCACCGGCACGGGCCAGCGCCACAAACAGGGCCACTGATTCCAAGTTGTTGTCGCTCCAGGTGACCACCCGGTCGCCTCGACCCACGCCGAGACCGGCCAGCACATGGCCCATCTGATTGGCCTGTCGGTGCAGCTCCCCATAGGTCAGCGACTCTTCCCCCAGCGTCACCGCCGGGCGAGACGGCGCAGCGGTGGCCGCATTGTCGAACACCGAGCCGATCACCAACTCCATCGCCGGGCACACTACCGGGAGATGGGGCCTCGGTTTGGTGTGGTATGTAGCGTGAGGCGCGATGACGGAGCAATCAGCGTCACGATCGAGGGCGACAGAGCTTGCTCTAGACAAGGCCTACGCCACCGATGGGCCGGAGGCCAACCGAGAGCTGTATGCGGAATGGGCTGATACGTACGACTCGGGCTTCGTCGTCGACAGCCGATACGTGTATCCCCAGCAGGTGGCCGGAGTCTTCTGCCATGGCTTCGCTCATATCGACGAGCCGGTACTGGACGTGGGTTGCGGAACCGGAATAGTCGGCACTGAATTGGCCCGATTGGGCGTATCGGTCATCGACGGCATCGACCTCTCGCCGGAGATGCTGGCCGAGGCCGAAGCCAAGACCCACGATGGCCGACCCCTGTACCGCCGGCTCTTCGAGGCCGACCTCACTGGGCCAACCGAGCTAGCCGACGGGGCCTACGCCGGCATCGTGAGCGCGGGAGCGTTTACCCATGGGATCTTCGGTCCTGAGACGATCTCTGAATTGCTGCGGGTGGCCCGGCCCGGAGCTCGCTTCGCACTCGGAATTAATTCAGCTCACTTTGTCGAGGTCGGTTTTGGCCACTGGCTCGAGGAGCGACAGTTGGATGGGCTCATCGCCGGGCTGAATTTCGACTTGCGGCCGATCTACGAGGAAGCAGACGAAGCCGATCCCGACCAGTGGTCCCGCATCGCGGCTTTCACAGCCGCATGAGCGAAGCCGCACAGGGAGCGGCAACGTGGCACCATTGAAGCTATGAGCTTGACGTCTGATCCGCTCTCCAGCACCGAAGAGGAGACGGCCTTCGACCCGTTCGCCTATCCCGAGGAGGTGCCCATCGACGAGCTGGCCGAGCTGCGATCAGAATGCCCGGTGGTCCGCACTCCCACCGGGTGGTATCTGACCAAGTTCGACCATGTGCTGGCCGCTACCAAAGATGTCGATACCTTCGTGTCCAGTTTCCGCGATCCTGGCGTGGAGGTCCCCGAAGAGGAAAAGCTGATCAGTGAGATCGCCGAACCCCGGCATGGCAAAGTGCGGCGGATCATCAACGCCACCGTGGCCCATCACAAGTCGATGCGGGCCGAGCCAATGGTGCGGGAGCTGTGCCATCAGTACCTCGACCCAGTTTTGGAGCGGGGCCGCGGCGAGCTGGTGGCCGAGTTCATCACCCCGGTGCCCATCAACGTGATCTCCCACCTCATCGGCGTCCCCGCCGAAGATTGGGAGCAGTTCCACATCTGGACCGACGAGGTGGTGCTGGGCACCTACCCCCGGACCAACCGCAACGAGCGGGGCGAGGGTCTGGCCGGCGCCCACCCCGAGTTCTGCGCCTACATCGACGGGCTGATTGCCGAGCGGCGGGCCAGCGATGACGTCCCCGACGATCTGGTCACCAGGCTTATCACCACGGAGATCGAAGGCCATCGGCTCACCGACGTGGAGATCCGCACCCAGCTGGCCTTCCTCATCATGTCGGGCAACGAGACCACCCGGCATCTGATCGGCAACCTGCTGTGGCGCATCATCGGCGACCCCGATCTGTTCGCCGCCCTCAAAGCCGACCGGGGCCTATGCGAACGGGCAGTTGAGGAGTCGCTGCGGATCGACTCCCCCGCCCACATGCTCATCCGGGACTGCACCGCCGACACCGATGTGTTTGGCGCTCCCATGAGCCGCGGCGACAAGATCGTGTTCGGCGTGTCGTCGGCCAACCGGGACGAGGACTACTTCGACGATCCCAACGAGTTCCGGCTCGACCGGGAACGCCCCAAGGACCACGTAGCCTTCGGCGGCGGCCCCCACATTTGTCCGGGTGCCAGCCTGGCGCGCCTTGAGGGCCGAGTGGCGCTGGAAGTGTTCTTGGACCGGGTGGCTGCCGCCGAGTTGGCCCCCGGCTGCGTCCGCAAGAAGACCGAGGTGTTCTGGGCCAACGGGCCTGAACGCCTCGATGCGTTCTTGACTCCCGAACCCGTTGGCTAACCAACCCCCGGAGGGCGAGAAGTACACCCACGGTTACCATCAGGTGATCGTGGGGTGGCACTCCCGGCGCACCGCCGAGGCATGCGCCGCCTTCTTGCTGCCTCGACTGCGGCCCGATTCAGAGGTCCTCGACATTGGTTGCGGGACGGGCACCATCACCACTGGGCTGGCCCGCCGCGCTGGCCGGGTGGTGGGCCTGGACCTGTCGGCTGATGTGGTGGACGCGGCCCGGTCCCACGCCGACGACGGTGGCCTGTCCAACATCTCATTCGAGGTGGGCTCGGTCTACGAACTGCCGTGGGACGATGCCAGCTTCGATGTGGTGTACGCCCATCAGGTGTTCCAGCACCTCTCCGATCCGGTCCGGGCCCTGCGGGAGGCCCGGCGAGTGCTGCGGCCCGGCGGGCTGGTGGCGGTTCGGGATTCCGACTACGAGACCATGGTGCACGCCCCGGTGTTCCCGGCCATTGAGCGCTGGCGAGACCTCTACCACCAGGTGGCCTCGGCCAACGGCGGGGAAGCCGACGCGGGGCGGTATTTGCTGTCATGGGCAATGGAGGCCGGCTTCACCGACATCGAGGCCACCGCCAGCACCACCGCCCACGCTGACCATGAGGGGCGAACGGTGTGGGGCGAGATGTGGGCAGTGCGGGTGATCGACAGCGATTTCGCCGACCACGCGGTGAGCAACGGATTCGCCACCCGCGATGAACTTCAGGAAATCTCCGAAGCCTTCTCTCAGTGGGCCGCCCAACCCGATGGCTTCTGGGCCTGGATCAACGGCGAGGTTATCGGGGTCTGCCCGCCCGACTAACCAGTCTCGGCTATTCAGGAGGCGGGCTTTCGATCAGCTCCACACAGGTGCCGTCGGGATCCTCAAAAAACAGCGCCCGCAGGTCAGACGGCAGGCCGGGGCCCATCTCCAACGCCACTGGCGGCGAATAGCACGTCACCCCGGCTTCCAACAGGGCGGCGTAGTCACGATCGATATCGTCGGTGAGCAGCGCCATCCGGAAGATGCCCAGCTCGTTGGCCTTCCGACGGGCGCTGCCGGTGGGCTGGGGCTGCTTCCATTCCACCAAGTCGAGGATGAAGCCAGAAGGGCTGGCGTCGGGGGCGCCGATGAACCAGGCGTCCCAGGCCACGTCGCCGTCTACCCGGAATCCCCCACCGGGCTGAGGCTCAGACGGGCAGGAGCGGATCCAAGGGTTCAACCCGAGCACGTCGCAGTAGAAATGGCGGGATCGCTCTAGGTCGGAGCAGTTCACGTTGACGTGGGCCAAACGGGTGCTGTCGGCCTGGACGAACTGCACCGGAGTGCCGTCGGGGTCGGAGCACAGAAACAGCTCGGGCGCTGCCATGCCCTCGGCCCCGAGCTCGACCCGGCCCGGTGGCGACCAGACATCGTGGCCCGCTTCGGTGAGGCGGTTGTGCAGTCCGGCCAGGTCATCGGTGAGGATGCACAAACGGGCGAAACCCAACTCGGTGACCGTTGCCGGCGGCGACCCGGCTGGCCCGGGCACCTGCCACTCCAACAGATCCAGCACCGCTCCGTCGGGAGCGTCGTCGCCGGACAAGATCCACGCATCCCACTGCACCTCGTCCAACCCGAACGCCCCACCCGGCTGCGGCCGCTCCGGGCGAGTTCGGACCGTGGGCTTCAACCCCACCAGATCGCGATAGAACACCAGCGACCGCTCCAGATCAGAGCAGTTCACGTTGACATGGAAAAACCGCAGTGGCCCTACCGACATGAGGGTTTGACTACCACACCGCTCTCTTGCGACCCCCACCGATAGGGCCAGCAGTTCCTGATCGGCGATTCAGCCCTTGATGGTGAGGAGCTCCAGCAGGTTGCCGTCGGGGTCGCGGAAATAGACGGACTGGCCTCGTTCGCCGTTGCTGGCCGGGCGGGGGGCGGGGCCCTCGATGACTTCGATGCCGTGTTCGGCCAGGTGGGCCTGGGCAGCGGCGATGGTGTCGCCCCAGCGGAAGCACAGGTCTACCGACCCGGGAGTGGGCAAGCGGGCGTGTGGCGAGGCAGGGGCGGCACCGGGATGCACGTTGATGCGATTGGCCCCGACCTGCATCATCACGATCGGAATCTTCCCGGCCCGGAATTCCTCCAGATACATGGGCTCAGCCCCGAGTACCTCGCCATAAAAAGCCACGGTGGCCTCTACATCGGCCACAGTGATGGCCAGATGGTCGAATCCCTCAACGCTCATGGTGCTTATCCTCGAAATGGGATGCCCGCGGTGGAGCCCCCGTCAATGATGTACTCGTGGCCAGTCTGGTACGACGCGGCGTCCGACACCAGGTAGCAGGCCAAATCGGCCACTTCTGAGGCCACTCCGGCCCGGCGCAGCGGCACATGGCCGAACAGCTCGGGACGCCCATGCCGGTCGGCAGACAGCATGGCGGTCTCGATCGGGCCGGGATGGATGGAGTTCACCCTGATCCCACTGGGGCCAAGTTCGATGGCCGCCACCTTGGTCAATCCCCGCACCGCCCACTTGGTGCCCCCGTAGGCCGAGTGGTGGGGGATCCCCTGCATCCCGGCGATGGACGAGATATTGACGATCCCCCCGCCGCCGGCCTCGGCCATGGGGTCGGCCACGCTCTGGATGCCTAGGAACGTGCCCAGGTAGTTCACTTCCCAGATGCGGCGCAGGCTGTCGAGCGTCTCGTCGGCAATGGGGGCGGTCCAGTGAATGGCGGCGTTGTTCACCAGCGCCCGCAACGGCCCCTGCTGCACGGCGGTAGCCACCATCCGGGCCCAGTCGTCAGGGGAGGTCACGTCGTGGTGGAGATAAACGGCCTGGTCGCCCAGATCGGCGGCCACCGCCTCCCCTTGCTCGTCGAGCACATCGCCCATCACCACGAGGGCGCCTTCGGCGACGAACTTCCGGGCCTCGGCCTCGCCCTGGCCCCGAGCCGCCCCGGTCACAATCGCCACCCGTCCATCAAGACATCCCATGGCGAAGTTCTAGCCCACCGACCGCTCCTGCCACACCGTTGGGCCGGGGATAAAATGGGTTTGTGGCGGCTTGGATCTTGGCGTTCGCCATAGCGCTCATACACGGGGTGCTGGCCGTCTTCCTCATTGTGGGGGCTCCTCTGGCCGCCCGCCGGCCCCGGTGGATGAAGTGGTACCTAGTCGCGTTGATACCGACCGGCGTGGTGAACCTCACCGGCCAACCGTGCCCGCTGACGGTCTGGGAGAAGCACTTCTGGCGCCTTGCCGGTGAGACGCCATACCGAGGTGGCTTCATCTCCCAATACTTCATCGAGCCGTTCTACGCGCCCGGTCTGAGACCTGGCGATGAGACCATCCTGCTGGTCGCCGTGGTGGTGTGGTGCCTGTTCTGGCTGGGGTACTCGGCTGTTTTGCGTCTGCGGTTGCGCAGCGGCTGACCTCAGCCACCCGACACACAACTAGGGTGTGCGGCCATGCCATACCCGCAATCCCTCCTAGACATCGCCGCCCGCATCAATAACTGGGGTCGCTGGGGCGAAGACGACCAGATCGGCACGCTCAACTTCCTCACCGACGAGGTTGTGAAAGAGGCCGCCCAGTGCATCCGAACCGGCAAGCGCATCTCGTTGGCCTATCCCCTGCACAAAGACGGCCTCCAAACCGGCGTGATACCCGGCCGGGTGAACCCGCTGAAGACCATGGTGTCGCTCAATTCCTCAATGCTGGGCGACCCCGACATGTTCCACACCAGCGACGACGTGGTCACCATGGGTCTGCAATGCGCCACCCACTGGGACGGGCTGTGCCACGCCATGTACCGGGGCAAGCTCTACAACGGCCACGACGCTTCCACCATCACTGAGTGGGGGGCATCGGTGTGCGGCATCGAACAGGTCAAGAGCCTCACCGGGCGGGGGGTGCTGCTGGATATCGCCAGGCTCCACGGTGTCGACGTGCTGGAACCGGGCTACGCCATCGGGTACAACGACCTGACCAACGCGGCCGAAGCCCAAGGAGTTGAGATCCGCACCGGAGACATCATCCTGGTCCGCACCGGACTGTTCGCCTACGCCAAGGCCGGCGACCTGGACAGCTACTACGGCGAGCCCATCCCCGAGTTGGGAGTGGTGCGCTCGGCGGGCATCGGGGTGACCGCCTGTGAGTGGTTCTACGACCACAACATTGCGGCGGTGGCCACCGACAACATCGTGTTCGAGGTGCTGCCCTACGACCCCGCCTTCGAGGGGGCCATCATTGCCATCCACTGCCTTGACCTGGTGGATATGGGCCTCACCCAGGGCCAGAACTGGGACTTGGAAGAGCTGGCCGTCGACTGCGCTGCCGACGGCCAGTACGACTTCTTCCTGGAGGCCTCGCCCCAGCCCTTTGTGGGCGGGCTCGGTTCGCCGGTCAATCCGGTTGCCATCAAATAGCGCGGAGACAGGCTCCAGATTTCAGGTCAGCTGACCGACTCTCTCTTCGAGCAGAGATAGATCGAGGCTTTCGCGAAGAGCGTCGGCCAGCCGGTTCAAATCGCGCTGCCAGCGGTCATGCAAGTCCTCACCCGGTGCCGCCTTCCAGCCCAACCACTCCTTCAACACCGCGTGCCGGTATTCGGCCTGATCGAACAGCCCGTGTACATAGGTGCCAATCACCCTGCCATCGGCAGACCGGGCAACAAAGGGATAGAGCGTCGGGTCCGGCGAACTCTCGCCGTGGCGGATCTCGTAGCCGGAGAAGTCCAGCTTCACCGGCCACCGCGCTAGCCCTGAGACGGCGCGGACCAGTTTCTCCTCTTTAAGTTCGGCTTCCACCGGCAGCCAACCCAGACCTTGAGTCTCAGCGGGGCCTTCAATGCCGAGGGGATCGAGAATGCGCTCGCCAAGCATCTGGAGCCCTCCGCACACCCCTAGCACCCGTCCGCCATAACGAACATGGCGCTCCAGAGCCTCCACCCAGCCGTGTTGCCGAAGCCACGACAAGTCGGCGGCCACCGATTTGGACCCCGGTAGCACCACCAAGTCGAGTCCGGTAAGAAGGTCGGGATCAGCTAACCAGCAAAAGTCGACTCTTGGGTCAGCGGCAAATGGATCCAGGTCGGCGGTATTGCTGGCCCGCGGATAATGGATGCCACCTACCCGCAGCTCATCCGAATGAACCTCCTCCTGCCTTCTGCCGCGGCCCTCTTGAAACGAGTAAGGCGCATCTTCTTCGGGCAACGCCAGATCGAAGATGTAGGGCACGAAACCCAGCAGCGGTCGCTGGACCCGCTTTTCCAACCATTCGCAGGCGTCCCCGAGCAGTGATGGATCTCCTCGGAAACGATTGACAACCAGAGCCTCCACCAGTCGACGATCCGGCTCATCGAGCGCGTCCATGGTGCCGAGCAGGGAAGCGAAAACGCCTCCTCGGTCGATATCGCCTATCAGCCATACGGGCACGTTCGCGGGCTGGGCGAAGCCCATGTTGGCAATGTCGCCTTCCCTCAAGTTGGGCTCTGCTGGCGAACCCGCTCCTTCGATCAGCACGAATTCGTACTCCTGTCCTAAACGGCCGAAGGCGGCGAGCACTTCGTCCAAGAGCCCCTCCCGATCTTCGCGGAATCGATTGGCCATCAGCGTTCCCCGGACCTGTCCTGAGACCACAAGTTGGGCCCTACGATCGCCTTCGGGCTTGAGCAAAACCGGATTCATATCGACCGTAGGCTCCAATCCGCATGCGAATGCCTGAAGCGCCTGGGCCCTTCCGATTTCGCCCCCAGAGGGGCAAGCGGCCGAAGCGTTGCTCATGTTCTGGGGTTTGAACGGCGCGATCTGAATCCCGGAGCGTGCCAGCAGTCGGCATAGTCCGGCCACCAACAACGACTTGCCGACGCCTGAGGCCGTCCCCTGGATCATCAATGCATTGGTCATGGCGCCGGAGATGGCGAGTCCCGGAGAGCGGCGGCCTCGGCGCGCTCCTCTTCGGAGCGGATTTCCTGGCGAAGCGGGATCTGTCGAACCAGGATGGCCGCCAAGATCCCCAAGGCGATGACCGGTGCTCCCAAGATGAAGCAGCGGCCCACCCCTACAGCAAAGGAATCCAGCACCGCATTCACGATGGCGGGATCCTGGATGGCCCGAATCTGCTGGGGGCTGCCGAGCAGCTTGTCAGGATCAGGCAGGGCGGCCAGTTGGGCAGGGGTCACTTTCGATTCCAGCGAGGAGTTGAGCCCGGCTGCGTAGATGGCGCCCATTGCGGCCGCGCCGATGGTGCCCCCCAGCGACCGCACAAAGTTGGTGGCCGCCGACACCATGCCGATGTCGCGGTGAGGGCTGGCGTTCTGCACGATCAGTACCAGCACCGGCATGGTCATCCCCAGCCCCAAGCCGATGACGAACACCATGAGACCCACTTGAACCTGGGTGGTGTCGCGATCCATGAACAAGGCCAAGAGCGCCATGCCCGCGGTCATGAGCGCGGTGCCGAGCACAATGAACACCTTGTAGTTCCCGAACCGGGTGAGCAGCTTGCCGGACAGAACCGATGTGAAGATGATGCCGATGAACATGGGCATCATGTTCAGGCCCGAACCGGTGGCGCTTACCCCTGTGACCACCTGCAAGAACACGGGAATGAATAGCGTGGCCCCGAACATCACCAGCCCGATGAGCAGCATGACCACCATCGACCAGCGCACAATGTCGTTGGAGTACAGACGGGGCGGAAGGATCGGATCGGCGGCCTTGGTCTCCCACCAGAAGAACGCGGGCAGCAGCACAGCCGACACCGCCAAGATCAGGGCCATCCCCGGCGACGACCAGGCCAGTTGGTTACCCCCGAGGCTCAGGGCAATCAGCAACGGGGTGAACCCGGAGATGAGCAAACCCGCGCCCAGCCAGTCAATCGGGCGGGACACGACGTCGAGACGCACGTTGAACAGCACCGCGATGGCCGCCATTGAGATCAGGCCCACGGGAATGTTCACGTAGAACACCCAGCGCCAGCTCAGATGGTCGACAAAGAAGCCTCCGATGAGCGGCCCAGCCACGCTGGCCGTTCCGAACGTGGCCGCGATGTAGCCCTGGTAGCGGCCTCGCTCGTTGGGGGCGACGATGTCGCCCACGATGGCCATGGGCAGCGCCAGCAGGCCGCCGCCGGCCAATCCCTGCAATGCCCGGAACAGCACCAGCTGCAACATCGACTGGGATAGACCGGCCAACCCCGAAGTGATGATGAAGAAGCTGATGGTGAGTTGGAACACCAGCTTGCGGCCGTAGATGTCGCTGAGCTTGCCGATAAGCGGCGTGGCGATGGTGCCAGTCAGCAGGTAGGAGATGATGATCCACGCCACCTGATCCTGGCCGCCCAGCTCACCGGCGATGGTGGGCACCGCAGTGGCCAGCACCGAGTTGTCGAGCGCGGCCAAGAACATGCCGGTCATCAGGGCGATCATGATGATGTGGACCTGGCGGGGGGCCAGATCCTCAGGCTCGACGAGCTCCGGGTTGAACAGGCGGGCCATCATCTCAACCAGCCCCCGCGTTCACCCCGTCCGCCTAGATGGCGCGGGTCTTGCCCTCCCAGTACGGGTCGCGTAGTCGGCGCTTGTACAGCTTGCCGTTGGGGTCGCGGGGCATCTCGTCGGTGAAGTCGATAGAACGGGGCCACTTCTGCTTGGCGATTTGGTCCCGGAGGAACTCCATGATGGCCCCCCGGGTATCGTCGTCGGGGGCCACACCGGCGGCGGGCTCGATCACCGCTTTGATCTCCTCGCCGGTGTCCTCGTTGGGAATCCCGAATACCGCGGCGTCGCCCACCAGCGGGCTCTGGAGCAGCGCCCCCTCGATTTCAGCGGGATAGATGTTCATCCCGCCCACGATGATCATGTCGTTGGAGCGGTCGTTGAGGAACAAGTAGCCGTCCTCGTTGAAGTAGCCCACGTCGCCCACGGTGAAGAACTCCTCTCCCAAGCGGGCCTTGTCGGTCTTCTCCTTGTCCTTGTAGTACTCGAAGGTGGCTCCGTCGGGCATCTTCATGTAGATGGTTCCGCTGGCACCGGGGGGCAGGCGGTTGCCGTCCTCGTCCACCACGATGACCTCCGACCCCGGCCAGGGTCGGCCCACTGTGCCGGGGTACTGCCGCCACTCGTCGGGAGGGATATAGGTGCCGCCGCCCTCAGTGGCCGCGTAGTACTCCCAGATGCAGTCGCCCCACCAGTCGAGCATCTTCTGCTTGGTCTCAACCGGGCAGGGGGCGGCGGCATGGATCATGCGCCGCAATGACGACACGTCGTAGCGCTCTTTCACCTCGTCGGGGAGCTGGAGGAGGCGGTGGAACATGGTGGGAACCATGTGGCTCTGGGTGACCTTGTATCGGTCGATGCGCTCCAGCGCCCCTTCGGCGGTCCAGCGGCCCATGAGCACCGCGGGATGCCCCATGTGCAGCGAGGTGGTGGTCCAGATGTTCACCGCGGTGTGGTAGAGCGGGGCCTGGGTGATGTGGACGTTGTCGGTGTGGGGCATGATGCCCAGCAGCAAGAACAGTCCCCCGGATCCGGCCGCGGACTCATCGGGGTGGACGCCGGGCAAGGCCCGCCGCACGCCCTTGGGCCGACCGGTGGTGCCTGAGGTATAGAACATAAACGACCCGGTTGTGAGGTCGTCGGGCCTGCTGGCCGGCTGGGTGTCGATCAGCTCAGACAGCGGGCGAAACCCGTCGATGCTTCCGACCGAGAACCGGTTGGCGGCCGGCACATCGCTCTCCTCGAGAACCCTGGTGGCTTGTTCGGCAAAGTCCTCATGGACGATGAACGCCTTGGTCTCGCTGTCGTTGACGATGTAGGCGATCTCCGGGCCGGCCAGGTGCCAGTTCACGGTGGTGAGGTAGAAGCCGCCCTGGTAGGCGGCCAAAGAGACCGCCGTCTGCTCGATCCCGTTGGGCAACACGGTGGTCACTTGATCGCCCACTTCAAGGCCCGCAGCCCGCAGGCCGTGCACGATGCGGTTGGTGAGCTCGGCAAGCTCTCGATAAGTGATCTCGTTGTAGTCGGGGTCTACCACCGCGAGGCGCTCGGGATCGGCCTCGGCGATCTTCCAGAGTCCCAGCACGTCGGTCTCAGCCATTTGCTCTCCCTTTTGCAGCCAACTTCGTCATGACAGCATCAGCCATTTCCATTTGTCCTCCCGTCGGCGTGCGCGCTTGGAGGATGGTAGGCGCAGCCTGATCAATCGCCGAAACCGTGCCTACATGCCGGTGAAGTCGGGAGGGCGCTTCTCCATGAAGGCGGCGATGGCCTCGACGTTGGCCGGCGCTCCCATCAAGCGGGAGAAGGCGGCGTTCTCCCGCTCTCGGGCGGCGGCCACTCCGTCATGCCAGCCGTGAGTTATGAGCACCTTCGACTCCATGAGCGACGCCACCGGCAGCGCGGCCAGCTTCTGGGCGTGGGCCATCGTCGTGTCCATTAGCTCTTCGGGCGGGCACACCTTCCAAATCAGGCCCATCTCCTGGGCCTCTTCGGCGCTGACCCACTCGGCGCTGAGCAGGGTCCACATGGCCTGCTGGCGTCCCAGCAGCAGCGGGAAGGTGAAGCTGCTGGCCGCCTCGGGGGCGACGCCCAAGCTGGAGAACGGGCATCGCAGCCGGGCTTCCGACGACATGAACGCCAGATCGGCAAAGCCCAGCATGGTGGCCCCCACTCCGATGGCCAGTCCGTTGACCGCGACGATAAACGGCTTGGGGAACGAGTCCATCTGGTCGATCATTCCGGCAAACCCATGGACACCGGGTTCGACGCCGCCTCCGCCGGGATTGCGGGCCCCCATCTCCACCAGGTCGGTGCCGGCGCAGAACGCCCGCCCGGTTCCGGTCAACACCACCACGGCCACATCGGGGTCGGCGGCGGCGTCGATCAGTGCTTGAGCGGTGGCGTCGTACAGGGCCTCGCTGAACGCGTTCAACGCGTCGGGGCGGTTGAGGGTAAGCACCCGCACCCGTCCTTGGTCTTCGATTTCGAGCATTGACTTTCTCCTACAGCGGATTCCAGCGGGGCTCGCGGCCCTCGCGGAAGGCCTGCGATGCCTCGGTCATATTCCCGGTGAACGTGCCCAACACCTGGGTGCGGTTCTCCAGTTCCATGGCATGGCGCAGGCTGGGGGCGTCGAGGGTGGCGTTGGCGCCGAGTTTGGTCATCCATACCCCGTACTCGTTGTTGGCTGCGATCAGCCGGGCGGCTTCGAGGGCTGCCTCCACCACTTGGCCATCGGGTACCACTTGCGACACCAGCCCGATGCGCTCAGCCTCGGCGGCATCGAATATCCGGCCAGTGAGCATCAGCTCCCGGGCCCGGCCGGCGCCGACGATTCGGGGCAGCAGGTAGCTGTTGCCCACGTCGAGCGACGACAGGCCCACCTTGATGAACACCGAGCCGAACCGGGCCGACTCCGCGGCTACCCGGACATCGCAGTGTAAGGCGATGGCGAAACCCCCGCCCACGGCCGGGCCGTTCACCGCGGCGATCACCGGCACCCGAAGCTCGTAGATCTTGAGCATGAGGTTGGCCAAGTCGAGCTGCATGTCGTAGATGGCTCCCAGCCGGCTTCGGTCGGGCGGCTCGGCGAACTCCTGATCGCCCCCGGCTTTGAGATCAGCACCGGAGCAGAACCCCCGGCCAGCGCCGGTGAGAACCACGGCCCGTTGCGAGCGGTCCCGCTCCACTTCGTCGAGGGCTTGATGCATGTCGGCGATGAGCTCAGGACTCAGGGCGTTGAGCCGCTCAGGGCGCGACATGGTGATCTGGGTGATGCCCGGTTCGAGTGTTTGGACCGTGACGGTGGATGCATCAGTCACGGGCCTCACACTAGGACTCGGTCGCGAGGCAACCCGAGTTGCGCTCAGCCGTGCTCGCGATACAGTCTCGCTCGTGGGGGCAAACGCCCTGGTGGCAGCACTGGTTCAGGCGGGAATCCTTTGAGCGGGGCAAGAATTATAAGCAACGGGCACGGCCAATTTGTGGATTTCCCTGTGAACCAGTTGTGGACAGAGCGGATCATCCCTATAGTGCCGGTTCTGGCATGACTTTGGGCATTGCAGTAGGGGCCTATCTCGTCGTGCATTTGCTCGGCGTTTACTTGCTGCGCGCGTCCGGAGTTTCCACCGATCTATTCGGCCGATTCCGCAACGTTCCAGACCTGCCCGAGCCCAAGCAGCTGTCGGAGTACGCCGACTTCGTTGAGACCCACTCCTTCTGGGATGCCGAAGAGGAAAAGGCCCTCGAGGCCATCGACGAGTTCGAGCTTCAAGCCGTTTTCTGGAACGAGAGGCGCCGCCGCAGCGCCTGACCCCTCCCCGCTATCGAGGCAGGATCAGTTGGATTTAGCGTGGAGGCCGCCGTCCACCAGCACCACAGCGCCATTGATGAATGAGGCGGCGGGCAGCACCAGCGACAGGGTGATCTGGGCTACTTCCTCGGGATCGCCGTAGCGGCGGGCCGGCACCCGGCGGCGGGCATATTTCTGCTTGGCTTCTTCGGGGATGTCACCGGTCATGGCGGTGCGGATCGGGCCGGGGCAGATCGCGTTGGCCGTCACTCCGAACTGGCCCAACTCAACGGCCAGCGCCCGGGTGAGACCCACCACCCCGTGCTTGCTCACCGTGTAGGGCGAGGTATTGGGGGTGGCCATCACCCCCTCGGTGGAAGCCACGTTGACAATGCGGCCGTCGCCGTTGCGCTTCAAGTCGTCCAGACAGGCCCGCACCAGGCGCATCTGCGCGGTGAGGTTCACTTCCATGGCGGCGGCCCACACATCCTCGTAGTCGGCTGCCTCGACGGGAGCGCCAGCGGCAATGCCCGCGTTGTTGATCAAGATGTCCACCGGGCCAAGTTCGGCCCGCACCTGCTCCACCACCGGTTCCACCACGGCGGGATCAGCCAGGTCGCACGCCACCGCGAGCGCCGTGCCTCTGGCTTCGACGATGGCGGCCGCCGTCTCCTCCACCCCGGTGCGATTGACGTCCAGTGCGGCAACCTTGGCCCCCTCGTCGGCCAACAGCCACGCAGTGGCCCGGCCCATGCCTGAGGCCGCGCCGGTGACCACTGCCACCCTCCCGGCCACCGACCGGTCCAATTTGGTGAGGCGAGACATCAATCCCGGTGGGCGCGCTCGTGGTCGATGAGCCAGGTCTTGACCTCAGGGCGGCCTCCGTACTCCCCCACCGACCCGTCGCTTCGCACCACCCGGTGACAGGGCACGATGAGGGGAATGGGGTTGGTGGACATGGCCGTTCCCACGGCGCGGGCCGCGCCCGGCGAACCGGCCATATGGGCCAGCTCCCCGTACGACACCGTGGTGCCGTACTCCACCGTCATCAGCGCATCTTGCACCTGGCGATAGAACCCGTGGCTCAGGCGCCAGTCCAAGGCCACCTCAAACCAGCGGCGGCTCCCGTCGAAATACTCGCGGACCTGGGTGATGGGCTCGACCAGCCAGTCGGGGTCGCCTTGGCCCATCGAGCAGGGCAGATCGGCGAGTTCGGCCATCATGTCCTCTCTGGTTTCCATGTAGCCGAACCCGATCCTCACCAGCCCCTGGGAAGTTGCCGCCAATTGCAGCGTTCCGATGGGCGTGTCTACGGAACCCAGGGCCACGCCGAGGGCATCGGCTTCTGGGGAAGCAGGGTCGGAGCGGGAAAGCAGCGCAGTTTGAGACATGGCACTGACCGTAGCGGAATACCAGACTGAGGCGGTGGAGTCCTCGAGCGCCGATATACCGGGAGTAGACGTCGCGCCGGTTACTGCCTGGCTCGACGGCAACATCGCCTATAGCGAACCCCCGTTCACCTTCGATCTGATCGCGGCCGGCGGATCGAATCTCACTTTCCGGCTGGCTGATTCTGAAGGCCGACAGTGGGCGCTGCGGCGACCACCGGTGGGATCGGCGCTGGCCACCGCCCACGACATGGGGCGGGAATGGCGCATCATGGCCGCGCTGGGCGAGGCCAGCGACGTGCCGGTCCCCGAGATGGTGGCCTTCTGCGACGACCACTCCGTGAATGGGGCCGACTTCTATGTGATGAGCTTCGTGGAGGGGCTGATCTTGCGCGACCAGGAGTCCGCAGCCGCCATGACCTCCGAGCAGGCCGAGATCGCCACCCAGAGCTTGCTCGATGTGCAGATCGCCTTTCACACCCTCGACTTAGACGACGTCGGATTGGGCGACCTGGGCCGCCGGGAGGACTACGTGGGCCGCCAGCTGAAGCGATGGCGTCGGCAGGTGGAGGCCGCCGGGGTGCGGGAAGTGCCCCTGCTCATCGAGCTGCACGAGCGGCTGAGCGCGGCCAAGCCACCCGAGAAGGCGCCCGCCGCTTTGGCCCACGGCGACTACCGGTTCGACAACACCGTGCTCAACGACCAGTGGAAGATCGCTGCGGTGTTGGACTGGGAGCTGTGCACCACCGGCAACCCCATCGCCGACTTCGCTTGGTCGCTCCAGTACTGGGCCGACCCCGGCGACGAGATGAGCTTCCTCACCGACCCGCCTACTCTCCAAGGCTGCTTTGTTCGCCGAGAAGAGGTGGCCGACCGCTACGCCGCCCAGTCGGGCTTCGACCTTTCCGACCTCCCCTACTACGCCGTGTTCAGCTGGTGGAAGCAGGCCTGCATTGTGGAGGGCGCATACGCCCGTCGCCTGAAGGGCATGAGCGGGGGCATGGCCAACACCGGCGACGTCCACGACATCGCCCGCCGAGTGGACGCCATGCTGGACCACGCCGCCGAAATGGCCGTGGGAGTGCTGTAGTTCGCCGTGCTCAGGCCGCGGCGGCCACCAGGGCAGTGAGCAGCACCAGGGTGAGCACCGACATGGGCACCCCCAAGCGCAGGTAGTCGGTGAAGCGATAGCGGCCTGGGCCGTACACCATGGTGTTCGTCTGGTAGCCGATAGGGGTCAGGAACGACGCCGAGGCGGCCACTGCCACGCCGAGCGCCATGGTGCGGGGGTCCAGCCCGGACTGGGCCGCCGCCTCCAGCGCCACCGGGAACACCAGAGCCACCGCAGCCACGTTGGTGATCATCTCGGTCAACACCATGGTGGCCAACACGATGCCCAGCACCACACCGGCATCGCCCATGAAGTCGAAGCCGGTGACGATGCCGTCGGCCAAGTCATCGGCCAAACCGGCCTCCTCCAACGCGGCTCCCAAACCGAACGCCGCTCCGATGGTGATGAGCACGCTGAAGTCCACTGCCTCCCGGGCCTCCCGGGGGGAGAGCACCCCGCCGACAACCACCGCACCAGCCGCGATCAACGCGGCCTCCAACACGCTCAGCACCCCCGCCGCGGGCAGCACCACCAGGGCCACCACTGCGGCCAGGGCCACCGGTGCCCTCCGGGTGGCCCGGGGCGGGGACCCGCCCAACCGGGACACCAGCAGGAAGTCGTTGTGGTTGCGCCACCGCTCGTCGAAGCCGTCGGCGGCCAATACCAACAGCGTGTCGCCGGTGCGCAGGCGAACCTGACCGAACTTGGCCTCCACCGGGGCGCCGGAGCGGTGGATGCCCACCACCGCGGCTTGGTAGCGGCTCCGGAAGCCGGCCTCGGCCAGCGTCCTCCCGCTGAGGGGTGAAGCCGCCCCCACCACGGCCTCGAAGAACGTGTGGTCGTCGGAGTCCACCGCCTCCAGGTGAGGGTCCTCGGCGGAAGCAAGCCCGGTCATGGCCTGGAGGTCCACAACCAGATCCACCCGGCCCGCGAAGGTGAGCCGGTCGCCGCCCCGGAGCACGAAGGTGGGCGCCACCGGGGCGATCACCGTTCCTTGCCGCTCCACCTCCACCAAGAACACTCCTTGGAGGTGGCGCAGTCCGCCGGCCTCAACCGACTGCCCGTCGAACGCTCCCTGCTGCACCACATACATCGACACCAGATAGGAACGGCCCTCGCCAGCCGGCTCGGGATCGCGTCTTTCGGGCAGCACCCAAGGAGCGGCGACGACAATTAGAACCAAACCGGCCCCGGCCAGCGGCAGCCCGTAGCGGGCCAGCTCGAACATCTCCAGTTCGTCGTAGCCCGCCGATTGCAGCAGTCCGCCCAGCACCAGGTTCGTACTGGTGCCGATGGCGGTGATCGCCCCGCCCAGGATGGTGGCGTACGACAATGGGATCAGATATCGGGAGGCGGCCCTTCCGTGCCGTTCTGTCCAGCCCCTCACCGCGGGCACCAGCATGGCCACGATGGGGGTGTTGGCCAAAAACGCCGAGGCCGCGCTGGCCGGGGCCAGCAGCCGGAACAGGGCCACCCGGGTGCGGGAGCCCCGGTCCAAAATCCGGGCCACTATGGGCTGCAAGGCGTTGGTCTTGGTCACCGCGCCGGCTACCACGTACAAGGCCCCAATGGTGAAGAAGGCCGGGTTGGCAAATCCCTGGAAGGCCTGGTCTACGTCGATCACCCGGAGCAGGAACAGGGTGCCGGTGGCGCCCAGCACCCCGGCTGCGGGCGAAAGCCGGTTGCTGATGAGCCCGGCGCCCATAACCGCCAGCACCGCGACGGTGAGCACCGCATCGCCATCCATTCAGGGAAATGTTACGGCCTCGGCACGAAAATAGGACTCTGGCTTTCATTCGGGCGGCGGGTCCGCTATCCCCGTGTTCCGATGACTCAGCCGACGGGTAATTGCGATATGAAATGTCCTGTGGCTTCACAACTGATCCAACCCCATGGTGGTGAGCTGGTCGATCTGATGGTCGACAGCGCCACCGCCGAACAACTCAAAGCGGATTCGCGCGACTTGCCGTCGTTCACCCTCCAGCCCCGCCACCTCTGCGACTTGGAACTGCTGTTGAACGGGGGCTTCTCCCCGCTTCGGGGTTTCATGGGCCAAGCCGACTACGACCGAGTGTGCTCTGAAATGCGGCTGGTCGACGGGACCCTGTGGCCCATGCCCATCACCCTTGATATGGATGCCAAGACGGCTGAGGCAGCCCAAGACGCCGGTCGCCTGGCGCTTCGGGACGTGGAGGGGGTCATGCTCGCCGTGCTCACCGTGAGCGACATGTGGCGGCCCGACACCATGGCGGAGGGCGAAGCGGTATTCGCCAGCTCCGACCCCGACCACCCCGGCGTGGGCCACCTCATGAGGAGCACCGCGCCGGTCTATGTCGGCGGATCGGTACAGGGCCTGCAGTACCCGGTCCACTACGACTTCACCGAGCTGCGGCGCACCCCGGCCCAATTGCGGGCCGAATTCGATAAGGCGGGGTGGAGCCGGGTGGTGGCCTTCCAAACCCGCAACCCGATGCACCGGGCCCACGTAGAGCTCACCAGAAGGGCCGCGGTGGAAGCCAACGCCAACCTGTTGATCCACCCGGTGGTGGGCATGACCAAGCCCGGAGATGTGGACCACTACACCCGGGGGCGGGTGTACCAGCACATCATCAAGCGCTACCCGGAGAACTCGGCCATGCTGGCCATGCTGCCGCTGGCCATGCGCATGGGCGGGCCCCGGGAGGCGGTGTGGCACGCCATCATCCGCAAGAACCACGGGGTGTCCCACTTCATCGTGGGCCGGGACCACGCCGGACCGGGCTCCGACGCCTCGGGCAACCCCTTCTACGGCCCCTATGACGCCCAGGACATGTTGCAGGACTACACCGACGAGTTGGGCGTGACCATGGTGCCGTTCAAGATGATGGTGTACGTCCCCGACAGCGACAGCTACCACCCGGTGGACGAGGTGGACGAGGGAACGGCCACATTGAGCATCAGCGGCACCGAGCTGCGGGACCGGCTGGCATCGGGCGACGAGATTCCCGAGTGGTTCAGCTATCCCGAGGTGGTGGCCGAGCTGCGCCGCACCCACCCCCAGAAGTCCAAACAGGGCTTCACCGTGTTCTTCACCGGTCTCAGCGGCTCGGGCAAATCGACCATCGCCAATGCGCTCATGTCCAAGCTGCTGGAGCGGGGCGGACGGCCGGTGACCCTGCTCGACGGCGATGTGGTGCGCACCAACCTGTCGTCGGAACTGGGGTTCTCCAAAGAACACCGCGACATCAACATCACCCGCATCGGATATGTGGCCTCAGAGATCACCAAGCACGGCGGCATCGCCATCTGCGCACCGATCGCCCCCTACGCCGAGCCCCGGCGCCGCAACCGGGAGGCCATCTCGGCCAACGGCGGCTACGTGCTGGTACACGTGTCGACCCCGCTCGAAGTGTGCGAGGAGCGGGACCGCAAGGGGCTGTACGCCAAAGCCCGGGCCGGCATCATCAAGGAGTTCACCGGGATCTCCGATCCCTACGAGGAGCCCATCGACGCCGACGTAGTGTTGCCCACCGTGGACCAAACACCCGATGAAGAGGCCCAGATAATCATCGACCACCTGGAGGCCGAGGGGTACCTCGACCCGATGGGCGACTGAGGTGTCGCGCGCCGACGATCTCGAGCGCATTTCCGAGGCGCTATCGGCAGCCGACGAAGTGCTGAAGCGGTTCACGCCCGGAGAGATCGCATCGGAGCTGAAAGACGGCGGCGACCCGCTGACCGCGGCCGACACCGCGGTGAACGATGTGCTGGCCAAGGTTCTGCGGGGAGGCGACGAGGGCTGGCTCTCTGAGGAGACCACCGACGCCGGAGGGCGCCTTGACCGGCGCCGGGTATGGGTAGTGGACCCCATCGACGGCACCCGCGAGTTCATCGACGGCATCCCCGAGTGGTGCGTCTCCGTCGGGCTGGTGGAAGACGGCGTGCCGGTGGCCGGAGGCGTGCTGAGCCCGCCCAACGGGAACCTCATCATCGGGTCGGACGACACCGGCGTGATGTGCAACGGTCAGCCTGCGGGCACCACCGCCACCACCGATATCCGGGGCGCGTTGGTACTGGCCTCCCGCAGCGAGGTGAAGCGGGGCGAGTGGGAGCGATTCTTCTCCACACCCATCGCGGTGCGAAACATGGGCTCGGTGGCCTACAAGCTGAGCCTGGTGGGTGCCGGGCTGGCCGATGCCACTTGGACGCTGGTGCCGAAGAACGAGTGGGACGTGGCCGGTGGGGCCGCGCTGGTGAGAGCCGGAGGCGGGCGGGTGTTCGGAATCGACGGCGCCGACGTGGTGTTCAACCGGGCCGACCCGCTGATGGACGGCTTCATCGCCGTTGCCCCCGGCCTGTGCGACCAGGTCATGGACCTGCTCGAGATACCGCCGAGGCCGTGAACGACCACCAACTCGCCGCTCACCTGGCTTGGAAGGCGGGTGAGCTGCTGGTTGAGCTGCGGGCCGAGCTGAGCGCTCAGAAGTTGGCCCCATTCGCCGTCGGGGCCCGAGGTGATGCTCTGGCCCACGACTACATCGCCAAAGCCCTCCACCAGCACCGTCCCGACGACTTGGTGTTGTCGGAGGAATCGGTGGACAACCGCCGTCGACTAGAGCACAGCCGGGTGTGGATCGTGGACCCCCTCGACGGGACCCGGGAGTTCTCCATTCCGGGCCGCACCGACTGGGCCGTCCACGTGGCATTGGTGGCCGACGACAAGCCCATCGCCGGGGCGGTGGCGCTGCCCGCTCAAGGGATCACACTGGCCACCGAGCCCGCTCCCCCCACACCGGTGGCCGCGGCCCGGCCCCGGGTTATCACCAGCCGGAGCCGGCCCGGTCGCCTGGCCCGTCGCATCGCCGACGACCTCGAGGGCACCATCGTGCAAATGGGCTCGGCCGGAGCCAAGGCCGCCGCGGTCATCAACGGGGAAGCCGAGGTGTATGCCCACGCCTCGGGGCTCCACGAGTGGGACCTGTGCGCTCCGGCGGCAGTGGCGGCGGCCGCCGGCCTGCATGTGTCCCGTCTCAACGGCGACGAGCTGAGCTTCAACCAGTCGGACACCTATATGTCCGACTTCGTCATCTGCCACCCCGACTTCGCCGCCGCCGTAGTGGCCAAATGACCACTGCCCCCTCATCCCCGTAGATTTGAGCCACTGTGCGGCTGGTGATCGCTCGATGAAGCTCCTCGAGGCTGCTTCTGCAGACGGGATGCCCCTGTGAGACTGGTAGTTGCCAGATGTTCGGTGGACTACGACGGCCGGTTGGCCGCGCACTTGCCCGAAGCAGTGCGGCTCATAATGATCAAGGCTGACGGCTGTGTGGCCATCCACGCCGACGGGGGCGCCTACAAACCGCTGAATTGGATGAACGCCCCCAACCGGCTGTCGGAGGAAGACGGCGTGTGGACGGTGGTCAACCCGTCGGGCGAGAAGTTGACCATCACCATCCACGAGCTGATCTCCGACACCGACCACGATCTGGGTCACGACCCCGGTTTGGACAAAGACGGCGTGGAGGCCCACCTCCAGGAATTGCTGGCCGCGTCGCCCGAGGTGCTGGGAGATGGATTCCGTCTGGTGCGGCGGGAATACCCCACCGACATCGGACCGGTGGACTTGCTGTGCCGCGACGCCGACGGGAACGCCATCGCGGTGGAGATCAAGCGGCGGGGAGAGATTGCCGGGGTGGAGCAGCTCACCCGCTACCTCCAGTTCTTGAACCAAGATCCGACTCTGGCCCCGGTTCAGGGCATGCTTGCCGCCCAGGTAGTCCGGCCCCAGGCCCGGGCCCTAGGGGCCGACCGAGGCATCGAATGCGTGGAGATCGACTACGACCTGCTCCGGGGCATCGAGCCCGACCAGGCCAAGCTGTTCTGACTTCCGCCATGTCTGCTGAACCCGGCCGGCGGGAAGCTCCCACTACGATCCCCTAATCCCCATGGATCGCCAACCGCCACTCAAACTGCGCCGGCCTCCCCGCCCGATTTGGATGTGGGTCCTCATGTTCGTTCCGATGCTGGTCCTGGTCGTTTGGCTGCTGATCTGGCTGATCGACTACTCCGGCAGCGGCGACCGGACTCCCCGGGGCTTGAAGATCGAGAGCCCGATCATCTCCGACACCGGCATCGACATCGGCGGTTTGAGCGAGGACGACGTGACCGCAGTGGTCGTCGACCTGGCCGAGCGCTTCCAGCAGACTCCGGTGGAGATCGCAACCCCCAGCCAAGCCATCACCGTGACTGCCGCCGACACCGGGCTGGCGGTGGATGTGGAGGGCACCGTGGCCGCGATCATGGAATTGGACAGCGGGACGGGCAATCCCATCGGTTGGACGGCCTCATTCTTCGAGAGCTCGCGGTCGGAGTTGTTGCTCACTTTGTCGGCCGAGGAAAGCAAGATCGCCCGCCTGGAGGCCGAACTGCACCGCGCCCCGGCCGATCCGCACATAGTGCTGGAAAACGGCATATTCCAGGTGGCGCCCGGCGTGCCCGGCGAAGTTGCCGATCTATCGCCTGCGCTCCCCCAATTGCTGGAAGCAGCCGTCCGAGGCGACGACCCCCTAAGGGTCGAGGCCGAAGTGAGCCTGATTCCCCCCGAGCTAGGCGAAGAGGTGATGCTCCAAACGGTGGACTGGATCAATCAGCGCACCGCCCAGGGGATCCTGGTGACCGTGCAGGAAGTCACCAAGCGTGTGCAACCGGCCCAGCTCCGCTCTTGGCTAACACTTCATTCTGAGAACGACCAGTGGTCCTACGGAATCGACCAGCAGCGGATCAAAGAGGATCTGGCCGAGCTCTTCATCGAGGTGGCCACCGTGGCATCCGAACCGATCCTCACCATTCAACACGATGTGCCGGTGCTGGTGAGCGAGGTCCCGGCTTACATCTGCTGCCAGTTGAGCGCGGCCCAAGAGGTGCTGGCCGCACTGAACACCGCCCAGCCCGCCGTGGAGTTGGAGCTGCGGGAGTCCGATGAGATCAACGACCAGAGCTGGCTGGAGGAACGGGGAATCGTGGAGCTGACCGGACGCTTCACCACCTACTACACGCCGGGCCAGGATCGGGTGTCCAACATCCACCGCATCGCCGACATACTCCAGGGTGCGGTGGTCTATCCGGGTGAGACCTTCTCGGTCAACGGGTACGTGGGCGAGCGCACTGAGGAGAAGGGGTTCGTGGATGCCGGGGTGATCTACGACGGGGTGTACACCGATGATGTGGGCGGGGGAATCTCCCAGTTCATCACCACCCTGTTCACCGCCACATTCAACGCCGGGATGGAGTTCCCCGAATACCAGGCGCACAGCATCGACATCGCCCGCTACCGCGAAGGTGTGGATGCCACCATCTCCTGGCCCAAGCCCGACTTCAAGTTCCGAAATCCCAACCCCTATGCGGTGTTGCTGTGGCCCACCGTGACCAGCGGCAGCGTCACCGTGAGTGTGTACTCCACCGCCTATGCCGAGGTGGAGTGGACCAACCGCTACGACACCCCGCGGGGGCACTGCACCCGGCGCACCACCGAGCGCAGCCGGACCTACTCCGACGGCACGGTTTTGCGTGACTCGGTGACCGCGCTCTACCAGCCCCGAGAGGGCATCAACTGCCAAGGAGTGTGTACGTCTTCAGTGCTGCCCATGGATGCGGACGGCGACGGCGTGGTGGAGTTGGACGAAGCGGGACTACCCGTGGAGTGCATCGACCCTGAGGATTGCACCGGCACCCACGCGCCCGCTGACGTGAATGACGACAATCGGGCCGATCTCTGCACCATTACCCCGCCTGAGGAAGAGGTGGAGCCCGGTGAGGCTGTTCCTCCCGAGGGAGAGGGGAAATCTGGAGAAACACCCGCTCAGGATCCCGAGGCCCAACCCGGGCAATCGCAGGCCTTAGATCCCCAGCAAGCGGCGGGCCAGGCAGCGTGAGCCCGTCAGATCGATGAACGGCGATTGGGACGCGGCCGTCATTGGAGCCGGGCCAGCCGGGTGCGCGGCGGCCATAACCCTGGCTCGGGCCGGAAAGCGGGTGGTGATGGTGGACAAGGCCCGCTTCCCCCGTCCCAAGGCGTGCGGCGACGGACTCACTGCCGGCGCCCTGAGGCTCCTTGAGGGGCTGGGGCTGGACCCGGCCCCCATCTCCACGTGGATGCCAGTGGAGGACGTTTACATCCGATCGCCCTCAGGCCGCACTGTGGAGTTCCCACTTCCCCGATCGGGCGGTCAATTCGCCGCGGTTGTCCCCCGGGCCGAGTTGGACAACGCGCTGGCGGAGAAGGCCAAGGCCGAGGGCGCCGAATTGGTGGAGGGTGCCGCTTGCCAGGGGCTATCCGAGGATGATGGCCGAGTGACCCTGGAGTTGGAAGGCGCGGGGACGATGACCGCTGGCTTCGCCATCGCCGCCGATGGGATGTGGTCGCCCACCCGCAAGTTCCTGGGGCTAGCCCACGACGGATACCGGGGCGACTGGCATGCGTTCCGCCAGTACTGGTCGGGGGTGGACACTCCGGCCAGCCGGGCATTGTGGGTGTGGTTTGAGGAGGAGATTCTCCCTGGCTATGTCTGGTCGTTTCCTTTGCCCGACGGCCGGGCCAACGTGGGGTTCGGCGTGCGCCGGGGCGGCCCGGTGGCGGTGGGCGATATGGGCAAGCTGTGGCGAGACCTGCTGGAGCGAGACCACATTCGAGCCGTACTGGGCGATGGCGCCGCCCCCGAGACATCCCACCGGGCCTGGCCCATTCCCGCCCGCATAGACAAGATCTCCCTCACTGGCCGCCGAACCATGTTCACCGGCGACGCCGCGGCGGCAACCGACCCGATGAGCGGCGAGGGCATAGCCCAGGCCCTGCTCACCGGCATCGGTGCGGCCAGCGCTGTACTGGCCGGCGGCGACGATTCCAGCCGAGTGATGGCTCACTACCGCCGCTTTGTGCGCCAAGAGCTGTTCGCCGACCATCGCATGGCCCGCCGACTCGGGCGGGTCTTGGCCACTCGCCCGGGTGCGCGGGGGGCGGTGCGCATCGCCGGGCTCACTCCCTGGACCCGGCGAAACTTCGCCCGCTGGCTCTTCGAGGACTATCCCCGGTCCATCATCACCACCCCCCGCCGCTGGTTCCGCCAACCCCTCACCGCCCCCGGCGCTTACCGCTGACAGCACAAATCGCCGTAATCTTCTGCCTATGGCATTGAGTTTTGACAACCGGGTGGCGATCGTCACGGGGGCCGGGGGCGGTCTGGGTCGCCTGTACGCCCTGGAGCTGGCCCGGAGGGGCGCCCGATTGGTGGTCAACGACTTGGGCGGGGCCGCCGACGGCACCGGAGCCAGCGAGGGACCGGCCCAGTTGGTGGCCAACGAGATCAACGGCGGCGGCGGCGAGGCGGTGGCCGACACCAACTCGGTGGCCACCTCCGAGGGCGGTGCGGCCATCACCAACACCGCGATAGAGGCGTACGGCCGGGTGGACGTCGTTATCAACAACGCCGGCATCCTGCGGGACAAGACCTTCCACAAGCTGGAGGACGACCAACTCCACCCGGTGCTCGCCGTCCACCTTCGGGGGGCGTTCAACGTCACCCGTCCGGCCTTCGTCCAGATGCGCGAGCAGGGCTACGGGCGCATCGTGTGTGCCACGTCCAATGCCGGGGTGCTGGGCAACTTCGGCCAATCCAACTACAGCGCGGCCAAGATGGGCCTGGTCGGTCTCACCCACACGCTGGCCCTGGAGGGGGCCAAGTACAACATCAAGGCCAACTGCATCGCGCCAGTGGCCACCACCCGCATGACCGAGGCCATCTTCGGCGAGGAGATCAAAGAGGCCATGAACCCGGAGTTGGTCACGCCAGTGGTGTGCTTTTTGGCCCATGAAGACTGCCCGGTCTCCGGGGAGGTGTACTCGGCGGCCGGCGGCACGGTGGCCCGGTTCTTCATCGGCCGGACCCCCGGCTACTACAGCCCCGATCTCACCGTGGAGGACGTGGCCGAGAATTTTGAACAGATCCGCGACGAATCCGGCTACAAGGTTCTGAACGACGCCAACCACGAAGTGGGCGTGGCCTACAAGACGATCCGGGCAGCCCAGGAATGACCGCAGACGAGGCTGAACGCCTCGATGACGCTCCCGACGCGGCCGACTCACTGGAGGACCTCGAAGACGAGGACCTCGAGGACGTGGCGTTCTTCGGCGAAGCTCCCGACCACGAGGCACTGGACGACGATGTGTTCGAGGACGACGTTCCCGATGGCACCTCGGCGGCCGTTGAGGCATTCGACGAGGCCGTGGAGCAGCTCTTCGCCCGCCTACGGGGGAATCCGGTGGCCGACCGGGTGTTCTACACCGCCTCGGAACTGGGCAACTTCAGCATCCTGTGGCACGCACTGGCTTGGGCCGGCGCGACCTCCAAGCGGGGCCGGCGCCGGGCCCTGCGGGTGTCGGTGGCCCTGGCGGTGGAGTCGGCGCTGGTCAACGGACCCATCAAATCGGCATTCAACCGCTCCCGGCCGCTGGCTGAGCACGACCACCCCCACCGGCTGCGCCAGCCGCTCACCAGCAGCTTTCCGAGCGGCCATGCCAGCGCCGCAGTGGTAGCCGCCGCGCTCTTGGCCGAGTCCCGACGCCGACGCTGGCCGTTCTGGGCGGCGGCCTCGGTGGTGGCGGCCAGCAGGGTCCACGTGCGCATCCACCACGCTTCCGACGTGGTGGTCGGCGCCCTGGTGGGTGCAGTGATCGTTCGCGTATTCAAGAAAATCTGGCCGCTGCGCTAATGGACCATGGCCGATCACAACACCGTCAGCGTCTACGAGGGCCGGGCGGCCGAGTGGCGAGCTGAGCGCCAGCCCAAGTCCACATCGGCCGTGGAGGCGTTTGCCGCCCTAGATCGCCCCGACGGCATCACCGCCGATCTGGGCTGCGGCCCCGGCTGGCACACCGCTGCGCTCCCCAGTCCCGGGTTGGCGATCGACGCCGCCCGTTCCATGCTGGAAATGGTTCCCGAACACGCCCCCGATGCCCTGCGCTGTCGGGCTGATCTGGCCGCGCTGCCCTTGGCCACCGGGTCGCTGGCCGGGGCGTGGGCGTCGCGCAGCTACGTACACCTCGACCGCCGCCACATCCCGCTGGCGTTAGCCGACCTGCATCGGGCCCTAGTTCCTAGCGCACCGGTGGAACTTCACATTTTTGAGGGGGATGCCGATTTCGAGCCGTTCTCCGACGACGACTTCCCCGGCCGCCGCTTCTCCCAGTGGCCCAAGGAGTGGATCGCGCCCCTCATGGAGGGCGCTGGATTCGAACTCGACGCCTTGGAGCGGTTGGACCGGCCCCCCAAGGTGGCCACCCTCATCGTCAAGGGTCGGCGGGCCCGCACGCTGCCCGACACCGTAGGGCCGGACATGCGCCTCCTGATCTGCGGCCTGAACCCCAGCGTGTATGCCGCCGATGCCGGTGCAGGATTCGCCCGGCCCGGCAACCGATTCTGGCCTGCGGCGCTGGCCGCCAGCTTGGTGAGCGCCGACCGCGATCCCCGACGGGCGCTGATCGACCACGGGATGGGCATGACCGATCTGGTCAAGCGGGCCACTCCCCGAGCCGATGAGCTCACCGCTGACGAGTATCGCCGGGGTCTCGACCGGCTGAAGTGGCTAGCGGAGTGGCTCAGGCCCTCGGCGGTGTGCTTCGTGGGCCTGGCCGGCTGGCGTGCCGCGGTGGATCGAAAGGCCCAAGCCGGGCCGCAGCCCCAGGGATTGGCCGGTCGACCGGTCTATGTCATGCCCTCCACCAGCGGGGCGGCCGCCGGCTACCAGCTGGCCGACTATGTCAGCCACCTCCAGCAGGCCGCGGCGCTAGCGACCTGACCGCCTCCCAGGGGTCGATCCCGCCCAGAGGCATCACCATGAGAGATGAGGTGGTGACTCCGTTGTCGAAGTATCGGTCGATGTGCTTGCGGCACTCCTCAGGGGTGCCGTTCACAATCAAGTCGTCCACCACCTGCTCGGGAATGGCCTCCAGCGACCCGGCCCGATCGCCGGCCGCCCACAACTCCCAGTGCTCGGCCAGCAGGTCGCCGCGGCCCAGCCACTGGTGGAACGCCCGGTAGACGGGCACATTGAGGTAGCCGGCCACCGCCCGCCGCCCCTGGGCGATAACCGTCTCTCGGTCGGGGTTGGGGCACACGAAGATGCGGGCCACGATCTCCTTGTCGGGCCCCTGGGCATTGACGATCTCGCTCACCCGGGCGGTGTCGTCGGCCGACAGCCAGTTGATGATGGCCCCGTCGGCCTCCTTCCCGGCCAGCGTCAGCATCTGGGATCGAAGCGCCGCCACCAAGATGGGGGGCGGCTCGGGCGGGACCATTCCCAGCCGAAAGCCCTGAACCGAGAAGGTGTCGTAGTCGCCGCTCACCTTCTCGCCGGCCAGTGCGGGCTTCAAGAAGCGCACCAGATCTCGCACCCGCTGGTAGGGGGCGTCGAACGGGATGGAGTTCCACCGTTCCACGATCACGTCCGAGGAGCTGCCCACCCCCAGCAAGAACCGCCCCGGTGCCAGCGACGCCAGCGTCGCCGCCGACTGGGCCACGAGGGCCGGACCCCGGGTGTAGGCCGGGACGATGGCGGTACCCAAGCGCAGCGTCGGCGCCCACTGCGAGGCCAGCACCAGCGGGGTGAAGGCGTCGTGGGAGTTGGACTCCGACGACCACACGTCGGTGTAACCCAGTTCGACCAGTTCAGCCATCTGCGCGGCCTGCTGATCGATGGGGCCAAAAAGGGGAACCGTCATCCCGTCACGTCGTGAAACCATGGGGCAACTCTATGGCTCCAGGGTAAGGGCTCTGCCAAGCCTGCTTGATAAAGTTCCCAGCCGTGAGTGAAGAGGTCGAAGCAGGGAAAATCGGGGTCACCGCCGGCGAGTCCGATGTCCTCGACCCCAACTGGGTGGGCGACCAAATCATCGACACGCTCGACCCGGTCTACTTCGCCCGCACCCTGGTGAATGCGGGCATGAAGGCCGCGGCCAACCCGGTGGGGGTGGGCACTGCCCTCCTCAAGGCGGCCGCCGGAGCGATGAAGGTGGGAGCGGCCACCATGGCCAAGGCGGCCAAGACTGCTGACCCCGAAGCGGCCGCGCCCATCCAGCCCCGACCCAAGGACCACCGCTGGACCTCCACAGCCTGGCAGGACAATCCATATTTCTTCGGCCTCCAGCAGACCTATCTTCTGACCAGGAACTTGGCCGACGACCTCATCGACGCGGCCAACCTGGAGGAGGCCGAGGAACGCAAGGCCAAGTTCGCCGCCTCATTCGCCTTTGACGCCCTGGCCCCCACCAACATGCTGCTCACCAACCCCGACGCCTTGGCCAAAGCGGCGGCCACCGGCGGGGCCAGCGTGGTTAAGGGCGCGGCCAACATGCTCCACGACCTGCGCCACAACGACGGGTGGCCGTCCAAGGTGGACGACTCGGGGTTTGAGCCGGGTCTGAACATGGCCCTGACCCCCGGCAAAGTGGTGTATCGCAGCGACCTGATCGAGGTCATGCAGTACGAGCCGCAGACCGAACAGGTCTACAAGATCCCGATGCTGTTCTGCCCGCCGTGGATCAACAAGTACTACATCATGGATCTGGCCCCGCAGAAGAGCCTGATCGAGTGGGCAGTGCAGCACGGTCACACCTGCTTCACCATCAGCTATCGCAACCCCGACGGGTCGATGCGCGACACCAGCTTCGAGGACTATCTGCGCCAGGGACCCCTCGACGCCCTGCGGGTGGTGCAGGAGATAACCGGGCAGACGCAGGTAAACACCGTCAACGTGTGTCTGGGGGGCACGCTCAGCGCCATCGCCATGGCCCACGGAGCGGCCACCGGCGACCAGCCGATCCACACCGCCACGTTTTTGAACACTCTGACCGACTTCTCCGATCCCGGCGTGCTGGGAGCGTTCACCGACGAACCCACCGTGGCCGGGCTCGAGCGCAAGATGGCCGACCAGGGTTATCTGGAGGCCAGCGAGATGGCCCGCACCTTCGACGCCATCCGGGCCAACGACCTGATTTTCCAGTACGTGGTGAACAACTGGCTGCTGGGCGAGGATCCGCCGGCGTTCGATTTGCTGGCCTGGAACAACGACAGCACCCGGATGCCAGCCCGCATGCACAGCAGCTACCTGCGGCGCTGCTACCTCCACAATGAGTTCGCCACCGACGCCTTCGAGGTCGACGGCACTTCGCTGCGCCCCGCCGACGTCAAACAAGACGCCTACGTGCTGTCGGCCATCGACGACCACATCGTGCCGTGGACGGCGGCCTACCGCACCGCCACCCTTCTGGGGGGCCACAACCGCTTTGTGCTCAGCACCTCCGGCCACATCGCCGGCATCGTCAACCCGCCCAGCCCCAAAGCCCGCCACTGGACCAACGACCAGATCCCAGAGTCGCCCGAGGAGTGGTTGGAAGGCGCCGAACAGCACCAGGAAACGTGGTGGGAGGACTGGGCCGAATGGATCGGCCAGCGGGCCGGCGACAAGGTCGATGCCCCCAAGCAGCTCGGCAGCAAGGCCTATGCCCCAATGGAGGACGCCCCGGGCCTCTACGTGAAAACGCGCTCCGACGGCGCAGCCTCAGACTGATCGAATTTCTCCGAAAAAAGTCTCCTCTGAATTGCCGATCAAGCCTTTGCTAAGTAAAGTAAGCAACATGACCGACGTCAAAGAAATCACCGAAGCCGTGCAAGAACAGGTTCTGAGCGCCCTCAAGATGGGCCAGACCGCCATCATCGAAGGTGTCCGCACCTTCACCGATACGGTCGGCAGCATCACCCCCGAGAGCATGAAACTCGATTCCGTGCCCGGCCTTGACTCCCTTCCCGATCCCAAGGAGCTGATGAACGTCAGCTTCGGGTTCGCCCAGGAACTGCTCAACACCCAGAAGGAGTTCGCCCAGAACTTGCTGGCCGCAGCCACCGCCAACGGCGCGGCTCCAGTACAGCCAGTTTCCAAGAAGAGCTGAATCCCCCCTCAGCTCTTTCCTGCAAACGGGGCCGGTCACTGACCGGCCCCGTTTTATTTTTCTACCGCTTGCGTACTATCCTGAACAGCCACGTAGGGGTCGCCGGTTTCGGCGGACGGGAGGGAAACCATGACTACGGGTGCTGACTCCTCCGGCGCACAGCCGCCGCAGGATCTCGAGTCACCGCTGGAGCCGATCAACAAAGTCGGAGTGATCGGCGGAGGCACAATGGGATCGGGAATCGCCGAGGTCTGCGCCCGAGCCGGTCTGGATACCCTGGTCATCGAGGTGGACGACACCGCAATCGACGCGGCCCGCAAGAAGGTCGAGATGTCCATGGACAAGGCGGTGGCCCGAGAGAAGATGCCCGCCGCCACCCGAGACTTGGCTCTGGACTCGCTCAGCTACAGCACCGACTTGGGCGACCTGGCCGACCGAGACCTGGCCATCGAAGCCGTCATCGAGTCGCTGGAGGAGAAGCTGTCGGTTTTTCGAGCCATGGACAAGGTGATGGCGCCCAACGCCATCCTGGCCACCAACACCTCTTCCATTCCCATCATCACCCTGGGCTCCATCACCAGCCGGTCGGACATGGTGCTGGGCATGCACTTCTTCAATCCAGCCCCGATACAGCCGCTGGTGGAGTTGGTGCGCTCGCTGGGAACCTCCTTGGAGACCATCGACCGGGTCGACCGATTCGCAGTTGAAGTTCTGGGCAAGCGGGTTATCCGCTGCCGCGACCGAGCCGGATTCGTGGTGAACCGCCTGTTGGTCCCCTATCTGCTGGAAGCCATCCGCATGTTCGACCAGGGCAAGGTGAGCGCAGCCGATATCGACAGCGGGATGATGTACGGCTGCGGCCATCCCATGGGCCCGCTGACGCTGTGCGACCTAATCGGGCTGGACACCATCGAAGCGGTGGCCGACGTGCTCTACGAGGAGTTCAAGGGCTCCCACAACGCTCCGCCCCCGTTGCTGCGGCGCATGGTGGCGGCCGGACATCTGGGCCGCAAAACCGGCAAGGGCTTCTACGAGTACGAGAGCTAGGTCGAGCCATGGATCAAACCGCCGTCGAGGCATTCGGAAACTACCTCCGCAGCCAGCGAAAGCTGGCCCAGCTCACCCTGCGGGAATTGTCTGATTTGGCTGAAGTTTCCAACCCCTACCTCAGCCAATTGGAGAGGGGCCTTCATCAGCCATCGGTTCGGGTGATCAAGTCGTTGGCCAACGCGCTGAACCTGTCGGCCGAGACTCTGCTGGCCCAAGCCGCGGGCATCGACGGGGCCAACGGCGACAGCGCCGAGGGCGTGTCCGACACCGAGGCCACCATACGGTCCGACGCCAACCTCACCGACGTGCAGAAGGCGGCCCTGCTGGAGGTGTACCGCAGCATGACCGGCGGCCTCCAAGATTCCTAGGAGTCTCCTTTCCCCACTTCAGAGGGGTATTCGGACGAAATTTCCCATTCGGTGACCAAACTGTCACTCCCACCGGGATACTGGTGGTATGAAGCTACAGCTCACGCTATTGGAGGCACCGCCAGACTGGCGGATCGATGAGCGCACCAAAGAGATCGGTCGCCGCGGTCTGGCTCAGGCCCGAGCGGCCTTGCAAGGCCGCTCCCCCGCACCCCGACCGACGCCAACGCCCTCCGACGACGTTCCCCGTGCTGCGTGAGGCCGACACCAGCAGTCGGCGGGCTGCTGATTCTTGCCCTCGCCGGCTGTGCTGCGAATCCCACCAACCCAACCGGCAACTCGTCTGAGCCAGCCGCGGCGATAGTCGGGGCAGCCGCGACCGTGGTGGAAGTAGTCGACGGCGACACTGTGGTTGTGGAGGTGGTCGGGCGTACCGAGCGAGTGCGCCTCATCGGCATAGACACCCCCGAGACAATCGGGGGATTCCTGCCCGCGGAGTGCTATGGCGACGAGGCCACCGTATTCACAAAATCGCTTCTGCCGGAAGGAACCGAGGTGCGGCTGACCCGCGACATCGAGGCCCGCGACCGCTACGACCGGCTATTGGCCTACGTGCACCGTGCCGGCGACGGCCTGTTCGTCAACCTCGAGATCGCCGCCAACGGGTACGCCGAAGCCCTGGTCATCGAGCCGAATACCACCCACGCCGATTCCTTCTACGCCGCCGCGGCCAACGCCCGCAACCAGGGGCTGGGCCTGTGGAGCGCCTGCGGCAGCGCCGACGTCGTGCTTGAGTAAGCGTCTTCTCCAGTTAGGGGCGGTAGCTTTCCGGTAGTGAGCGAGCTACTGGAACGCCTAGGCGGTAACCCCAACGGCCGAGGCCTGATCATCACGTGCGACAGCCTGGGACAGTCCCATGCGGCCAATGCGGGCATCGCCGACTGCCTGGACCTGGGGGTGGCCACCGCTGCCAGCCTGATGGTGCCGTGCCCGTGGGCCCGAGACGCAGCCGGGCGCTTCGCCAACACCCCGGTAGGGGTTGACCTCACCCTCAACGCCGAGTTCGACAACTACCGATGGGGTCCGATAACCCAGGCGCCGTCGCTGCTGGATGGCGACGGCGGCTTCCCCCGGACCCCTTCCGACTCGTGGGAGCACAGCGACCTTGACGAGGTCCACCGGGAGTGCCGGGCCCAGATCGAGCGGGCCAGCCAGTGGGGCAGCGACCTGACCCATCTGAGTCCGCACTTGGACACTCTGCTGATGCGCCCCGAGTTCTTCGACGTGTACTTGGAGCTGGCGGTGGAGATGGCGCTGCCGATGCGCCTCGGGGGAAGCGACCAAGAGCGCAGATCCGGCTTCCCGTTCCGCCGATTGGCCGCCGACGCCGGCGTGCTGGCCCCCGACCACTTGGTGCAGATCCGCGGCCGTCCCGCACGGCGCACCTTGGAGGATGCGCTGGAGAACCTGGCTCCGGGTGTGACCGAGATTGTGGTGTCCCCGGCCATCGACACCCCTGAGCTGCGGGAGATGGACCCGGGTTGGCTCAGCAGAGTGGAGCAGTACCTGTTGGTGGCCCACGACCCTGGGCTGCGCACCGCGGTGGAGCGCTCCGATGCCCGGATGCTGAGCTACGCCGACCTACGCGACGCTCAGCGCCAGGGCTGAGCCTTATCTAGAAGTCGGTGTGCTCGGCCAGAGCCGACCGGAAATCGTCGTACTCGGCTGAGTCCAGCAGCGGGCGCAGGCCGAATACCCAGCGGGCGTAGTCCCCCTCCAGCTTCATCCGGCCGGTCATGTAGGCCAGGTCGGGGTGGTCGCCGCCGGAAATCTCGGCTCGGGCGTCGGCGTACTTGTAGACGATGTTGACGTCGGCATCGTCCAACTTGCCCGAGCCCATTTCCGCCAAACGGCCGTCGCGGATGACCGCGTGGTAGCGGACCTTCCCGTCGGGCGCTCCGCCCACCTCGAAGTTGGCCGAGCAGTCCACGCCAGATCGCTTCGGCCACCCCGAAGCCGCCTCCAGGTTCAACCCGAACCACTCATCGCTGAGGTACCGGGCCCGATCCATCGGCCTAGGCGATCCCCGCGAACAGGTCGGTTTCGGGCAGATCGGTGTCCACCAGGGTGCGGGCCAGAACGTAGTCCTCCCAGGGATAGGCATCGGCCATGTGGTGGTCAGGCAGGCCGAACCAGAATTTGGAGTCGGGGTCGACTTGGGTGCGATGGGCCAGCAGCGCCTTGGACCGGCGGTCGAAAAACTCGGCGCACTGGATGCGGGTGGTGATGATGTCGTCGTTGGAGGGCCGGCTGAACCACCGCTCGTCATAGGGCGACTCCAGATCAAGTTCCCCGAACTTCTCGTGCAAGGCGGTGATCCGGTTCCGCGACCAGGTCACGTAATACATCTTCAGCGGCTGCCACGGCTCCCCGGCGTCGGGATAGGCATCGGGGTCGGCGGCGCCGTCGAAGGCCGGGCCGCTGATCTCGGCCACCCGGAGATGGTCGGGGTGGCGGTAGCCCTGCTGGTCCTCCCCGTAGGTCACCACCACATGGGGGCGCTCTGTCCGGATGATGGCCACCAGACGCCCGACGGCCTCCTCTAGAGGGGCTTGGGCGAAGCTGCGGGAATCGGCGTTGGCGTCGCTCTTGGGCATACCGGAATCGCGGTAGCCCAGCCAGTGGACGCTCCGATAGCCAAGCACGTCGGCGGCCTCCACCAGCTCTTCCCGTCGAACCTGGTTGAGATTCTCCCGAATCTCGGGGCGGTCCATGGCCGGATTCAAGATGTCGCCCTCTTCCCCGCCGGTGCAGCACACCAAAGAGGCCGCCACCCCCTGGTCCACGTACATGGCCACCGTCGCCGACCCCTTGGACGCCTCGTCATCGGGGTGGGCGTGGATGGTGAGCATTCGGAGGTCGCCGGTCATCGCCCGCTTAGGCTACCGCCGCCCCGGTCCCGCCAAGAACCCGAACCCGGCAACCCTCAGTGGGTTTCCGAGTCCCTTGGGGTACCAGGGCAAGGGTTAGTCTCCGGGAATGCCAAGCCCAGAATTCGAAGCGGTGCGGTCCATGCTGGCGTCCGCACCAAAGCCCGACCCCTCCGAGACCCCCGCCGAGCGCCGAGCCCGCCTGGACGCCAACGCCGCGAACACTCCGCTGGCCGACGGGGTGGTCAAAGAGAGCGTGGAGATTTCCGGAGTGCCCGGTGCCGCTTGGCTTCGTCCCGAGTCCCACGATCCCGACGGCTTGCCGGCGCTGCTTTTCTTCCACGGCGGGGGCTATCGGGTGGGATCGATCATCTCTCATCAAGGCTTTGGATCCCATCTGGCCTCTCTTATCCCAGCCCGGGTGCTGATGATCGACTACCGACTGGCCCCGGAGGATCCGTTCCCCGCCGCCGTCGACGACTGCGTGGCCGCCTACCGCTGGATGCTGGACACCGGGATCGACCCCGCCCGCATCGCTTACATCGGCGACTCGGCCGGGGGCGGACTGGTGGGCGCCGTCATGCTCGGGGCCCGCAATCAGGGGTTGCCGCTTCCCGGAGCCGGTGTCTGCCTATCGCCCTGGGTCGATCTAACCAACTCCTCGACCAGCCACGCCGAACGCGACGAGCTGGATGTGATGTTCGGCCACGACGACGCGGTGACCGCGGCCAGCTGGTATTTGGACGGCCACGATCCCCGGGATCCGTTGGCCTCACCGCTCTTCGGCGACCTAGAGGGACTGCCCCCAATGCTGGTGCATGCCGGCGACCACGAGGTGCTGTTGGACGATGCCACCGGGTTCGCCGCGGCGCTGGAGTCGGCCGGCGTCGAAGTGGATCTCCGCATATGGCCGGGGATGATCCACGACTTTCAGATCATGTACCCCAACTATCCCGAGGCGATTGAGGGAACCGAGGCCATTGCGGCCTTTGTCCGACGCGTCGTGGGATGAGGAGGTTGGCGGTGCCGGTTGCATCCGGTACCGGGTTTGTGCGGTTGGCTCAGGCCGATTCCCGCTCGGTGCGGTGGCGCCGCAGACCGATGACCGGAGTTGAGGGGGCAAAGCCCGCCTCAGCCCGCTCGATCTCCGACTCGCCGCCCCAGAAACCGAGCTCGCGCTGGTCGCGGGCCCAACTCCGGCACGCCCGAATCACCACACACTCACCGCAGATGCGACGGGCTGCATTCTCCCGCCGCTCCCGTGCCGACGGGCGTTCGCCGGCCGGGGGGAAGAACAGCTCGCTCTTCCCTTTGCAGTTCGCATTTTCCATCCACCAAGGACGAGGCTCCATTGCCATCTCCACCCATTGCCTCCCGTACGAGTCCGGGGGCCTTTCTCCGTTTGGCTATTACTTCAGCAACCAAATTCCCCAGCAATCGCTTAGATATTTGCTTGCTTTCCAGACAAAAAGTTAGACGCTCGAATAGCGCTCGTCACGATATCCTATATGAATAGTTTTGATAAATCTATCTCTATAAGTGATAGTAGTCCGGCAGGGAGCGGCAACCTGCCCAAACGTCAGGTGCTGGTCATCATACTCACCCTGATGCTGGCCCAGATGATGGCGGCCATAGAGGGGACCGTGGTGTCCACCGCGCTGCCCACCATCATTGGAGACCTAGGCCGCCGGGACCTTTACACCTGGGTGTTCACCTCCTATTTCATCGCCTCCACCTCGACGACGCCGCTGTGGGGAAAGCTCTCAGACCTGTGGGGGCGCAAGAGTCTGTACCAGGCCGCCATCGTCATCTTCATGGCCGGCTCGGTGCTGGCCGGGGTATCGAGCGGCATGACCATGCTGATTGTGTTCCGGGCCATCCAGGGACTGGGCGCCGGCGGGCTGTTCACATTGTCGATGGCCATCTTGGCCGATGTGCTGTCGCCCCGGGAGCGGGGCCGGTACCAGGGATACATGGGCGGGATCTTCGCCCTAGCCACAATTTTGGGGCCGCTAGCCGGGGGCCTGCTGGTGGACTACGCCCACTGGCGATGGGTCTTCTTCATGGTGCTGCCGCTCGGCGCAATCTCTCTGGTGATGTCGGTTACCCATCTCGAGTTGGCCTTCACTCGCCGAGAGGCCCGGGTGGACTACACCGGAGCGGGACTGCTGCTGGTGTGGGTGATCGCCATCATCCTGGCCATGGAGTTGGGGGGCGACTCCTGGGACTGGGTGTCGGCCCCGTCGATTGGACTGCTGGCCGCGGGAGTCGGCGGTGTGGCCCTGTTCGTGGCCCAGCAGCGGCGAGCAACTGAGGCCATCCTGCCGCCTCGGCTGTTCCGGCTGCGGCTGTTCAACTTCTCCTGTGCGATCCAGTTCATCTCTGGTGCCGCCATGCTCAGCGCGGGCATTTTTGGACCGCTCTTCCTCCAAGTGGTCACCGATGTCAACGCCACCCGGTCGGGACTGCTGCTGGTGCCCATGATGTTGGGGATGCTGCTCACCTCTGTCAGCGCCGGGCAGGTGCTCACCCGCACCGGGCGCTATAAGGCAGTGCCGATTTTCGGGGCCGTCGTGCTCACGCTGGGGGTGTGGATGATGTCCACCTTGAGCGCCGAATCGTCGACTCTGACGGCCAGGCCTTTCTGTTCACGATGGGCTGCGGGGTAGGGGCAATCATGCAGGTGCTGTTAGTGGCGGTGCAGAACATCGTTCCCCACGACGATCTAGGGGCGGCCACCTCAGCGTCCAACTTCTTCCGCTCCCTGGGTCAGACTTTCGGGTCTGCGGTGATGGGGGTCATGTTCACCGCCCGGCTCGACCACTATCTCCCCCGGCTGGTGCCCGGTGGTGATCAGCTCGACATCGAGGCCCTCATCGCGGTGCCCACTCAAGTCCACGCCATCGAATCGGCGGCGGTGCGCAATGGAATCGTGGAGTCGTTCGCCAGCGCCATTGCCGACGTCTACTGGTGGGGCATCCCGGTGACGGCACTGGCCGTGATCTTGGCCGCGCTGGTGCCCGAGTACCGTCTGCGGGAGAAGGCCGCTATCGGGAACTAGTCGTGGCTGGCTGCCCCGCGGGCCCGCTGAATGCGGGCATCTCTTTCGGTGATCAATCGGCCGGCACCGATCCCGGTTTCGCTCAGCGCTCGCATCACTCCCAGCAGGCTTTGGTCCCGCTGGTGTTCCAACTCGGCCACCGTGCGCCCGGAGGCCTGGGCCTCGGTGCCAGAGGCCATGGCCTCGACCAGTTCCTCAGTGAGCTCGGGAGCCTCCATGTGGGCCCAGGGCAGATCCAGCACCGGGCCGAACTGGCTCAGCATGTGGCGCATCCCGCCGTCGCCCCCGGCCAGATGGAAGGTCAGATTGGTGCCCATGGCCGCCCAGCGAAGGCCGGGACCGTACACCACGGCGTCGTCCAGCTCAGCGGTGGTGGCCACCCCGTCGTTCACTAGGTGCAGCACCTCGCGCCACAGCGCCTCTTGGAGGCGGTCGGAGAGGTAGCCCTCGATCTCGTTTCGCACGATGAGAGGGTGCATGACCAAATCGTCGTAGTGCTCTACCGCGGCGGCCACCGCATCGGGACCCGTGGCCTGACCGGCCACCACCTCCACCAGCGGCAGCAGATACACCGGGTTGAACGGGTGGCCGATGAGCAGTCGCTCAGGGTGGCAGCAGCCCTCGGCCAACCGGGTGGGCAGAAGCCCCGACGAGCTGCTGGCGATCACCGTGTGGGGCGGGGCAGCGGCGTCCAAGCGGCGCAGCAGGGAGCGCTTGAGCTCCTCGTCTTCAGGGGCGCTCTCTTGCACCCAGTCGGCCGATGCCGCCACCTCCTCGGGAGAGCCAGCCCAGCGCACTCGGCTGGGATCGGCGCCCGGGAACAGTCCCAGTTCGGTGGCCGCCGGCCAGGCTCGTTCAATTGCTTGCCGCAGCCGGCCTTCGGCGCCGTCGGCCGGGTCCCAGGCCATCACGTCGTAACCTCGGGCCAGCACCCGCACCGCCCAACCCGAGCCGATGACCCCGGTGCCCGCCAGCCCAATGGTCCTTGACATCTGGTCCCCGCCGGTCACCAAGTGGGATTGGTGAGGATGCCGCCGTCCACCACCAGATCGGCGCCGGTGATCCATCGGGCTAGGTCGGAGCACAAGAACACGCAGGCATCCCCGACGTCTTCGGGGGCTCCCATCCGCCCGAGCGGAACGGCGGCCATCCAGCGCTGCACCCCCTCAGGCCAGTCGGCGGCCAAGCCCGGTCGGTCGATCAGCCCCGGTGACACCGAGTTGACCCTGATGCCATGGGGCCCCCACGCCAGCGCCGCCGCCTTGGCGTGCATCACCAAACCGGCCTTGGAGGTGGCGTAGTGGCCGTGAACCGGAGTGGGGTGCTGGGCCTCGATGGAAGCGATGTGGACAATCGAGCCGCCGGTCCCCTGGTCAGCCATTGCCGATGCCGCCGCCTGGGTGAGCCGGTGTACTGCGGTGAGGTTGGTGTCGATCATCTCGGCCCACTGCTGGTCGTCGAGATCGGTGAACGGGGCCACCGGCTGAATGCTGGCGTTGTTGACCAGGGCGTCGATACGGCCGTGGTGCTTGTTGGCTGCCTCCATCACCGCCGCCGGACCGTCTTCGGCAGTGAGGTCGGCCCGCACTTCGGTGACCTGTCCCCCGATCTGATCTATCGGCGACGACCGGGTGTGGGCCACCACCGTGGCCCCAGCCGCGACCATGCGCCGGACTATTCCTGCGCCGATCCCCCCGCCCGCGCCGGTGACCGCCACCACCTTGCCGGTGAGATCAAGCAGCTCAGCGGGCGATGCCGTCACGGTCGAACCAGCTTGGCAATCTCCGCGGCCGCCGTCGGGTATTGGCTGGCCAATTCGTCGCCGTCTCCCAGCTCAAATCCATCGTGGTGGTAGGGAGGCGCCATGGTTGTCCCCACCAGCGACCACTCGCCCCTAGTGGCTGCCCCCATCCACGTCTGGGCTGGCACCACAACACAAGGCCGCTCCCCCGCCGCCAAGTCATCACCCAGTACCGGCTGCTCCACCGACCCGTCGGGGCTGAGCAGCAGCATCTCCACCGCCGCCCCCGCATAGTGGTGCCACAGCTCCGGCCCATCCAGCCGGTGCATTGCCGAGAAGTCCCCCGGTTGGAGCAGGAAGTAAATGGCAGTGCTCTGCTCATCCCGCCAGACCTCTCGCCACATCCCCCCTTCTTCGGGCAGCGGCTCTAGCCCCAACATCGCCACTACTTCTTCTCCTGTCATCCCCCCGCCCGACATCGCTACGGCTCCAGGACGACTTTGATGGCGCCGGCGGCGCGGTCGGCGGCGGCGGCGAAGGCTTCGGCGGGGGCGTCGAGGGGAAAGCGGTGGGTGATGACGGCGTCGGGGAGCTCGGGGAGTTGGGCCAGGGCGGCAGCGGCCACGTCCATGTCGCGGGTGGGGCCGGAGCGGCCGTACATGGAGGAGGGCACCACGGTGATCTCCTTCATGCTCAGCTCTATGCCGGGCATCTCAACTGGATCCCAGTAGGACCCGAGGATGACGATCTTTCCGCCGGGGCGGCACTTCTTGGCCGCATCGGCCAGAGCCGAGGCGGTACCGGCAGCCTCTACCACGATGTCGTAGGGCTCATCGGTGAGCGGGGCCGACCCCAGGCGCTCGGCGGCCTCCTTTTGGGCATCGTGACGGGCGGAGATGGCCACCTCGCATCCGGCCAGGCGAGCCACGCCCAGCGCAGTCTGGCCGATCGGGCCGCCACCGATCACGGCCACCCGCATGTCGCCCCGCAACCCGGCCAAGCGGAAGCCGTGAACCGCGATGCCCAGCGGCTCCACTAGGCAGGCATCCCGGGCGTCCACTCCCGCGGGCAGCCGCACAATGGCCTCGGGCCACATGAGCACCTCGTCGGCCATTCCCCCGTCGCGGGATATGCCAGCGATGTCAGTCAGGGTGACCGGGCAGCGGTTGTAGTCGCCGGCCAGGCAGATCTCGCAGGTGCCACAGCCGTGGATGGGCTCGATGGCCACCGGGCTGCCGTCCTCCAGCCAGCCGGCGAACTCATGGCCGATGGTGAAGGTGTTGAGCATTCCCAGCTCCAGCATGTGCAGATCGGAGCCGCACACTCCCGCCGAGGCCATCTTGATCCGCACTCCCTCGCCCTCAGGAGGGGCCACCTCCACGGTGGTCGGACGGCCGTCGACGCATCGCACTGCTCTCATGGCTTCATCCTCTCACCGGGCGGATGCTCACAGGCCCTTGGGGCGGGTGCCGATAACACCGTCTGCTTCTAGTTGGGCAATCTCATCAGCCGACACGCCCAGCTCGGCCAATATCTCGTGGTTGTGCTGGCCCAGGGTGGGCGACGGAGAGGTGATCCAGCGGTCGACCGAGGCGAACCGGTAGGGCATTCCCGGCATGGGGTGGGTGCCCACTGCCGGATGTTCGACCATCTCGAAAAGGCCCCGATGGGCGTGCTGGGGGTTCTCGTTCTGGAGACGGGGATCCCACGCCGGGGCGGCAGGCACGCCGGCGTCCACCAACCGGGCCACGATCTCGTCAAGATCCTGTTCGGCAGCCCAGGCATAGAGTCCTTCGTCGATGGCATCGTGGCCTTCCCGACGCCCGGCGTCGGTGGCGTACTCCGGCCGGTCGGCCCAATCCGGCGACCCCAGCACCTCCACCAGCGCCAGCCACTGCTGATCGGTGGCCACGGCCAGCGCCAGCCACTGCTCATGGCCCTGGCAGGGGTAGAGCCCCTGGGGGGCGGCGTAAGGACTCCGGTTGCCGGCCCGCTCCATCACGTTGCCATAGGCGGTGTACTCCACGATCTGCTCGGCCGAGCAGTTGAGGGCGGCCTCCACCATGGTGGACTCCACGAACACCCCCTGGCCGGTGCGCTCCCTCACCGCCAGGCCCAATATCGCGGCGTAGGCACCATGCATCCCGGCGATGGGGTCGCACGGGCCTCGCATGATGCGGGGCTGGTCGTAGAGATGGCCGGTAACCCAGGCCATGCCGGTGAGCTGCTCCATGGTCTGGGCGAACCCCACCCGATCCCGCCACGGACCGCTCAGTCCAAACGCGGGCATCCTGGTGAACACCGCTCGGGGGTTGCGGGCCGAGACGGCCTCCCAGCTCAGGCCCCACTTCTCCACCACCCGGGGGGAGAAGTTCTCGATCACCACATCGGCACTCTCGATGAGCCGCCACAAGAGGTCCATGCCCGCCTCGGTGTCCAAGTCCAGCGTCAGGTCCCGCTTGTTGGGGTTGATGGCTACGAACATCGAGCTCCACTCCCACCAGTCCTCGGTGCCGAACATGAACCCGGTCATGCGCATGCCGTCGGGGTGGCCGGTGGACTCGATGTGGATCACATCGGCGCCCAGCATGGCCAGCGTGCCGGTGGCCGACGGCCCGGCCCACCAACTGGTGAGGTCCAACACCTTTACCCCGGCCAAGGGCAGATCGTGCGAGCCGTCAGCAGCCGACGGCTCCGGCCGGGGGCGGGCTTCGATTGTGCCGGTGTGCTCGCCCAACTGGGGCGCGGGCGTGGCCGGGCGCCGCTCGCCGCCGTCGTCCATCAAGTAGGGCGGTCGGGGCTGGAGGAACCCGCCGGGGTTGCGTACGAATGCCCCCCGGGCCACGAACTGCTCGTTGTCGAGCACGCTGCGCCCGTCGTTCACCTCGGCCACCGGTACCCGCAGATCGGAGGCTGCCTTGACGATCTCGGCCACTGTGTGGCGGGAGGTCCAGGGGTGGACCATGGCATTCCACTCGTCCAAGCGGCCGGCACGCTCCCCGATCTGGCTCCACTCGGTGTCGATCAGATCGGGGCGCTCGATCATCAGCACGAAGCCCTGATACTGAAGCGCGGTGTTGGTGTTGAACCCCACCCAGCCGTCGAGGGCGGGCTCGATGGAGGGGGCCTCAACCGACCGGGCCACCCGGTCGAATTCGTGCCCGCCGCCCCGCATGGAGTGGGCCAAGTCGGTGAATGTAGTTGCGGCGATTCCCATCACGTCGGCCACCGCCAGATCGATGTGCTCGCCGCGGCCGGTGTGCCGGGCCCGCAATAGCGCCGAGAGCAGCGCCGGGCCGGCGTAGGCCCCCGCGGTCCATTCGGCGATGCCCCCACCGGCGTGGATCGGGGGCTGGTCGGGTCGCCCCCGACAGGCGATGGCCCCGCACTGGGCCTGCACGGTGTACTCGGTAGACGGGTGGGAAACCAGCGGACCGTCTTGGCCATAAGGAGTCACCGACAGCACCACTAGATGGGGGTGGCGCTCGGCCCAGGCTCGGCCCAGGCCCGAACCGGCGGGGAACGACTCCACCACCGCGTCGGCGGAAGCCACTAGTTCCTCGATCTCGGAATCGCCGGGCGCACCGACGACGCCTCGCTTGGAGGCGTTGAGCAACTGGAACAGCGCGCTGTCGCCCTCGAATTCGGCCCGGGTGGCCGACCAGCGGCGTACCGGGTCGCCATCGGTGTCCTCCACCTTGATGACGTCGGCCCCGGCGTCGGCCAACAGCTTGGTGACATAGGGGCCAGGCACCCCGGTCGAGAAGTCCACCACCCGGATTCCGGCCAGAATCGAGGCCTGAAAGTGGACGCCTTCGCCCACGCTGGCTCCGTCGACCCGCTCAGCGCCCTGGTTGGCTCCTGCCGTCATTGCTGCCTCACTGGTTCCCCGTCATTTCGCACCTCGGTATCTTGTCGCATCGGACAGTCCCGTACACTGGCCGACACTCGGCAATCGATCGCAGCAAAGGAAACCACAGTGAAGCTCACCGAAGTCAACCTGCTCGACCCCGACCGATTCGTGCGCCAAGAGCACCATGAGATGTTCAAGGTGCTGCGCGACCAAGCCCCTGTCTTCTTGCACCAGGATCCCAACGGCCCGGCGTTTTGGAACGTGGTCAAACACGACGATCTGGTGGAGGTGAACCGCGACACCGAGCGCTTTTCCTCTGAGATAGGCGGCACTTCCATCCCCGACCCGGGCACCCGCGAGAACGGTGGCCCCGACTCCCGGGGGGTGATGATGCTCACCACCGATCCCCCCAAGCACACCCGCTACCGGCGGCTGGTGAACAAGGGCTTCACCCCCCGCATGATCGGCCTGATCGAGCAATACCTGCGGCACCGGGCCATCCTCATTGTCGACAACGTGATCGAAAGAGGCGAGGCCGACTTCGTGGTGGATCTGGCCTCTGAGCTCCCGCTCCAGGCCATCGCCGAGATCATGGGCGTGCCCCAGGAAGACCGCATGATGCTGTTCGACTGGTCCAACCGCTTGATCGGCGTCGACGACCCCGAGTACGCCGGCGGCGCCGAAGACGGCGTGGCCGCTGGTGCCGAGCTCTACGCCTACACCAACCAGCTGGCCAAGGACCGGGCGGAAAACCCCCGCGACGACATCGTCACCAAGCTCATCAACGCCGAGATCGACGGCGACCGGCTGACCGAGCTGGAATTCGACATGTTCATGCTGCTGCTCACCGTGGCCGGCAACGAGACCACCCGCAACGCCACCGCCCAAGGAATGCTGGCGCTGATGGACCATCCCGAGCAGTTCGAGATCATGAAGGATTCCCCCGACGGGGTGACCGACACCCACATCGACGAGCTCTTGCGGTGGTCCACCCCGGTGCTGCACTTCCGCCGCACCGCCACCGAGGACACCGAGATCAGGGACCAGCACATCGACGAGGGCGACAAGATCGTCATCTGGCACATTTCGGCCAACCGGGATGAAGAGGTGTTCGAAGACCCGTTCACCTTCGACGTGAACCGCACCCCCAACGAGCAGATCGCCTTCGGCGGCGGCGGGGCCCACTATTGCCTGGGTGCCAACCTGGCCAAGATGGAGCTGCGCCTCATCTTCCAGGAGATCATCGAGCGCATGCCCGACATCCACCGAGTGGGCGAGCCCGAGTGGCTGCGCTCCAACTTCATCGGCGGCGTCAAGCACCTCCCCGTCGCCTGGACCCCCGGCGCCAAGGTCAACCCCGGCGCCGCCCCCGACCAAAACCTCTCAACTTTGGTCTGATACCTGGCCCGGCTCGGTGGCCACCCTTCTCCCATAAGAAGGCCTCTACGGGACCACTCCCTAACCTCCAAGAGGCGGCCCAATGGCAATGGCAATTTCTATGTGGGAAGAAATGTGGGAATGAGGTAGCCGCCACTACTGAAATCAGCACATGACCTGGGATTCTGCATTGGGTCGTGTTCCCTGTAGAGGAGTAGAACCCGGAATTCGGACATATTGAAGACTTAGCATGGCCTTTCTCACATCCCGGTAGTTACACTGCTGTTCTCCTCATTCGCGAGGCCCCCACTCGCTACCGTTCACTACCTCAGTAAGAAATTGGCCACATGGACCAGATGTTCGCATTGGACGTCCTTCCATCAGCAGGATGGAGGCACAGCGCTTCCTGTGGACGCTCCAAGTCGGTCCGAGGTCGCACTCGGCCTGGGCTTGCACTGTGGGCAGTTGAGGTCTCGATGGACGTGTCCTCTGCACAAATGTCAGGAATTTGTGAATGAACCGGTTGTTTTTTCTTCGGGTTGTTCGACATTCCGGTGATGGCTGTGCCTGACGAACCACGACCTGACGAATGGGTGGTTGGTGATGACATAGACGCGCAATTCTCGTTGTTCAAGGAGGTTGGTGACGCGTTGAGGTCTGGCGCAAGAAGGGGGATCAGGGAAGTAGTGAAGTCTGTGCCGACCGAGCATGACGTCGAGGAGGTTGCAGTCCAGTCGTTCAACGAGCTCTGGCGAAAGGATCAATCCAGCGTTAGATCTCCCGCGGGGTTGGCATACCGGATCGCCTACCGTCGGGGAGTTGATCGAGGGCGCCGGCTACTCCGGGAACGGCGAAGGGATCGGGCAGTAGGCACGGAACTTCTGGACACATCCCATCAGGTGTCAGATCTCGACGAAGCCGATTTTGCAGAGACGATGGCGGTAGTGCAGCGGTGTAAGGATCACCTCACTGTCGAACAGCGGGAAGTGATCAGCGCAACTGTGGAGGGCACTGTCGATGGGACTATGCCATTGAAGGAGTTTGCCGAAGAGCGGGGCACGACTTATGAGGCGTGCCGGCGAATGTTGAAGCGTGGCATCGACGCACTGGCCAAGTGTGTGAAGGCAGCATTAGGGAGCGGAGTGGGCTGATGGTGGAGGAATCTCGTCCAGCTGTCTTAGAAGAGCTGATAGAGGAACAGCTCCAGTATCTCAAGGGGGTAGGTCCGGAACCTGACTTGGGTGGCCTTGAGGAAGAGGTGCTGAAGTCGGTGCTGGGCGCATTTCAGGTGGTCGAGGCTCTTGTTGACGCGGCACCCGGCGCCCCACATCTGGTGCATGATCCGGTTGCCATTCGCCTGGGACTGGTTGACTCTCCTACGGGCCCTCCGGTCCAAGCTTCAGCAGATGCAGACGACCCGATTACAGCAGCTGTATACGACCTTGAGCGCCGGTTCAGCATTGCGTGCTCTCCCGCGGCCACTGACGGCACAGAGTTCGTGCGTCGGTTTGAGTGCCGCTCAATGGTCGAGCACGTACTTGTAGTAGCCGTGCCGGAGGGGACAAGCCGAGCAGCGATGACTGCGCATGCTCGAAGTGCATTCGCCCTCGCTGATGATCTCTCAGCTGTCGTATATGCAACAGAGAGTGGAAACAACTCTGTAGTCCTAACTTATGCAGAAAGCCACCGGATGCTCGATCCAACTTCGGGATGGATCGAGACATCAAGCGAATCCGGCGACGATCCCTTGGAGATCGCTCTTGGTCGATACCTTGAGCAGTCTGACCCGCAGTGGAGCCAGATCCAAGGGCTAGTTGTAGCCGATGTGCTAGGCGGCATCGACGCAGATGTCGTGACAATTGTCCAGGAGACGAAGCGGGCCCTGGAATCGACAAATCCCCGGTTGGAGCACAAGAAGGATGCGCGGATCTTCGTGCTCGGCTGCGAGAACAGCGTTTTCGTTGACTGGGCACGAAGAGTCCAAGGAGGAACAGCAACTGGTGACGACATGATCGAAGAAATCCGTTCACTGATCGAGAACAAATCATGATTCGGCTTGTCGAACTCAAGAATTGGCGAGCCTACGAGGACACCGCCATCGATCTCAGTTCGAAGGTCGTGTTCTTTGTCGCTCCCAACGGCGTCGGCAAGTCATCACTGATGGAAGCCGTGCGGTGGTGCCTGCTCAATCAGCCCTTGGCCCGACATGCGAAATCGGCAGTTCGGCTTGGCGCGAGTTCGGCAACAGTCACGGTTGAAATTGCATTCGCAGAATCTGGGCAAACACTGCTGGTCGAGCGTTCACTCACACCGGCTGGAAAGGTCACATTCTCCGCATCCCTTGAAGGCTCTGCCATCCGAGAAGGCCAATACATGGAGATATTGGCTGACCAATGGAATGCCGACCCCGGGCTCATCGACCGGCTTATGTTCACTGACCCGCAGCTCCCCATTGCAAAGTCGGCCTTTCCGGTCCGAGACCACCTCGCTGCAATTCTTGGAGTCAAGCCACTTCTGAACGCAGTTGAGCACCTCCAAGCTGCCCGTAAGAGCGTCACGGACCAAGTCGCCGAACACCGCCGCAGGGTTGGAGATGCTGAAGCCGCTGTGGCTTCGAACCAGACCATGGAATCCACCACAACCGCCAGCCTGAACACGGTCATCGATCAACAACAAAAGCTCGCAGATGAAATCAAGCAAGCTGAGGCCGGGGCCCGACTAGCCCGCCAATGGGAGACTTTTCGCGAGGAGGTCGCAGCACACAACGAGGTCGCCGCCGAAATCCTGGCCGAACTAGGAGAGGTGATCGAGCTAGACGATTCTGCCCCACAGGAGACCCTGTCGGCCGCACATGACGAAGCGTCTGCGCAATTGGCCGAGGCCCGACAAGCCAAGACGGAACTTGAAATCAACCGCGCCAAGTCCACCAGCGCGTCTGATCTGCTTGCAGGACCGTCGACAACGTGCCCAACGTGTCTCCGACCATTGAGTGAGCACGAACGTCTTACTGCTCTTGCACAACACAGCGACACGATTGCAAATGCCGACGGAGGCGAAGAGGAAGCAGCCGAAACCGAAATTACGGCACAAGACCGACTCAACGTATTGGCAACGTTCATGTCGAGGCTCTCCGCTTTGCACGCTCCGCCGCCACCCACTGAACCCGATCCCGGGCCGGAGGCAGAGGCCTTCTTGATTGCACTTCGTGACCAAGAAAGAGCCTTGGCAGAGGCAGGAGGCCGATTTCGGGGAATCCTGTCTGCAGAATCCAACCGAGCCAAGTCCGACAGAAGACTGGCACAGTCGCGTGCCGCTCTACGAGCTGCGGCACGCGAAGAACAGCTTTTGTCTACGACGATCGAGGCCTTCAACAATCTCGCAGACAAGACGCTGCGCGATCGGATAGACCCCCTGATCGAAGAACTGGCAGGCCGATGGAAGCTTCTCTTCGGCACAGATGGTCTGAACCTTGAACCCTCGGGGGAGCTCACCGTCAACTCGGCTGATGGAATCCTCAGAATCTCCGATCTCAGCGGAGGGGAGCGGGCGACGGCAGTCTTGGTAGCCCGCCTCCTTGTGACAGCATCAACCACCCAGATACCGACGGTGTGGTTCGACGAACCGCTAGAGCACCTTGACCCGCGTCGTCGCTCAGCAGTGGCCCGCACACTTGTGCGCGCCGGACAGACGGACACCATCGAGCAGCTGATCGTCACAACATACGAAGACAGGCTCGCTCGCCAGCTCGCTGCCGCCGACCCTGACAACGTCAGGGTTGTGCATTCAGACATCCGAACACGCGACTGACCCAAGAAATCCTTGCGAAGGGGGTTGTATTCCACAGGCCGCCTTCGACATGGAAGAAAGGCACCGCCAGTGTTCGACCCCGCTGCTGCGCCAGCTTGCAGACACCGGGGGATCTGACACCCCTCTAGCGAAGGAAGGACCCACATGACGTCAAACAGTGCGAATGCTGACCTAGTAGACCCACGCGGGCCTGTGTTCATTTCCTACCGCCAAAGCGACGGAAATGAGTTAGCGGAGAACTTGGCATGGGGGCTTCGCGCCGCTGGTATTCCGGTCTGGCACGATCAGACTGATTTGCCGCCCGGGGACACGGAAAATCGACTAGCAGAGGCACTCTCGTCCGGCATCTCCGGAGCAGTTCTTCTGGTCACCCCGGAGGTAACGAACTCCACAGTCATCCGCGAAGTTGAATTGCCGCGCCTGCTTGAGCTTGAAAAGAACCCAGTTTTCACTTTTGCGGTCGGGTCAACCGTCGAACATCCATATGATGCCGGCTCTCTTCACTATTCCGCGCCCGATCAATTGCTGGGTCAAGAGCAGGGAACTCTTCAGGGTCTGCATCAGGCACGAATCGCCAACATCGGGGAGAGCGCTGCCCTTGCCAATGCCATGTGTCGTCGGCGAATGGAGGCTCTTCGCCGTGACATCGAAAGAGCTTCTGGGCTCCTGAGACTTGATGTTCAGACCCGCGTTCCCCCATATGCAATGGCCACAGAGGGTGACCTCGTGCTGCGTCTCCGGCCTCCGATTGATGGCGAGCGGCGCCCGCACGTCGGCGGACTCCACGATCTTCATCGATTCCTGGGCCATTTGCCGCAACTCGTCGCTATCGCAGGGGCCAGTGCAGTTCAAGTGTGGGGTGGCGCCCACCTATCAGTCGCATGCGCCATCGGAGCTGCGCTGCCAACAACGCTATTGGGGAAGGTGGATGTCATCGACAACCAAGGGGAGGCCTGGGCGCTAACCGGCCAAGCCCCCACACCGACGGCCGAGAGGCAGTGCGAAAACGTCAAACCACCGACATGCATCTCCAAAAGCGGACCAGTGCTCGTTTACGTCGACCTCCTGCCGCAACGAAGCGATGCTGCTTTTGAAGCATTTTCCCAGTTTAGGAGTGATTTCGCGGGGATCGCCCATCTGCGCCATCGCCAAGAGGGTCTGCTCGTACCCGAACAGGCCGCGGCAATCGTAGGTGAACTTTCTTCCGACATCCGAAGTCTGGCCAACGCCCATAACACAACCGACGTTCATCTGCTGCTTCGGTGTCCATATCCGATCGCGCTCTTGCTGGGGCGCACGCTGAACACCCTCACTGCGCACCTCTATGAATGGGAGGACAGCCCGACAGACTGTCCAGGCTCAAATCCCCGGTACATCCCCAGCGTCATACTGCGCCCCGGAGCCGGTGGCTCACCTATCTACTCGGTCACAGCCCCACCATTGGTGGGCCTAACTTGAAGGGAAAACCGATGGATCCACTACGTCAACAGTTCAGCCAAGCCTTGACCAAAATCGAGGTCAATGGGAGCAAACGTCAGAAGGCCATAAACGCGCATACCGAGATACAAGAGCTTCTGGCGCAGGACATGTTGCTGCGCAGCTGGGGCATCAGTACTCGTCTGATCGGTTCATACGGCCGCCAAACAGCCATCTATCCCGGCAAAGACGTGGATGTGTTCGCACGCCTGGAGAACCTCACCACATCGGCGAACCCGGAGGAAGTCTACGCTGGTGTATGGGCCGTGCTCGTAGCCCGATATGGCCATGTTGAACAAGGAGGCAGGGCGACTCCCCAGGCTCGAAGCATCAAGATCGACTTTTCCGAACCTGGTAACGCAAACTCCAGCTTTGCAGTTGATGTAGTACCCGCGGTCACATACGGCATCCGCTGGGCAATTCCAGCCAAGGACAGGGCACTGTGGGCAAGTGATCAGGCCCGCTGGATCGCAACAGATCCAGAGCGGTTCGGCCAACTGTCCACCGACCTCAACACAGCCACGTGGAGTCCCGCTGTCGGCGGCCAGAACGCCTACAAGCCCGTCGTGAAGCTCATGCGGCAAGCCCGAGAGGTTCACCTTGGCGACCGAAAGCCAGGGGGACTGTACGTCGAGTTCGCGACCTACGACACTTGGTCTCGTAGCCTCGTCAGCGGCGACGAATGGGGAGACCTCCTCGCTAGCACCCTCCGCCAAGTTGCGGACCGATTCGGTCAGGCTCCGTATCAGCCGCTCGTGGACCCCGGACTAGGGACGGCAGTCGATCCGCCACTCGATCCCTCGCAGTGGCAATATGCCAGTGAGACGTTCAAGCGGCTCGCAAACCTAGGCGAGGAAGCTCTCAACTCCACCCGGTGCAATGCCGCGTTGAAATGGCGGAGGATCCTCGGCAAGAACGACCGAGGCCAGGTCTTTCCGCTTCCTCCGGGATGCGGTTCCACAGGCGTAGCAGGAGCAGGCCTAGCGGGAGTCGCCGCCAGCAGCCCAAAGGAGGCGCAGGGGTTCGGATGACAGAGGCTCCTCCGCTCGATTCTTTTGACCAAGCGTCACTCGAAGCGTTCACCTCCGAACTGGTTGCAGCCGGATTCGAACCCGACCCCGATACCGAATTGCGATGCTGGACAGGTCCAGCCCATCCAGCCCTCGCTCCGCTAACGGATGCCCAGCAGATGCGGCTGGTCATACGGGATGGTTGGCCTGAGATCTTCCCGTACATCTTCGCTGAAGGGATCCATGCCAATCACTTGACCGCCACCGGCTATGTGTGTCTATGGCATGAGGGCGAGAGCTCGCAACAGTGGGCCACACTCGAAGGCCTCTTCAGTCGTCTAATCGAATGGTGCGATGCGCAAGAAACGGCTGGGACCCAGCCGGTCTGGCGCTTGACGCTCAGCTCAACTTCCAGTCAAGGGCCTCGGTAGTCGCTGCCTTTGATCTCAACACTCTCCAAATCGGGGGAACTGGGACGTGGGGAACATTTCACGGCAAGCCCGAGCCAATTGGCCGTGTCGCGCTTCACCCTGGAGGCCCACACAAGCCAAACGAGCTCCGCGGCCTGTGGTTTTGCCTATCGGATCTGGAAATACCTCCTCGGAACCTCGAAGAGTTGCTACAAGTCCTTCCAAGAAAGCAAGCCCGTGGCCTCACACAAGATCTTGCCTCGCGCCGGCATGGGGATCCATTGCAGCCCAGCGGGTCGGTCGACTTGATCCTGCTGCTGTGGCACCGTGAAGGAATCCCCCATCCCCTGGTGCTAGCTCTGGAAGGAACCGGAGACGACACGTCTGCCATAGCTCTGTATGCGGGCCCAAACGACAAGGAATCCCTGATGCTGCGCGCAGGGCCTGATGCTGCTCTTTTGGCAGACAAGACTGTTGCCCTTCTTGGCCTAGGTGCGCTGGGCGGCCACGTCGCTGTTGCTCTAGCTGAAAGCGGTATAACTCAGCTCCGACTCTTTGACGGCGACACTCTGCTTCCCGAAAACGTTGTGAGGCACACAGCCGGTCATCTCCTAGTCGGAGCTGCAAAGCCAAACGCCGTCGCTGCCGTCATCGCTGATCACGCCCCGTGGACGGAAGTATCGTCAACTGCCGACAGCCCGATGACACCCAGCAAACTGGGATTGGCAATAGCCGGCTCTGACTTAGTTGTGGACACGACAGGCGGTGGAGCAGCAACTCGGGCAATCTGCTTGACCGCACAAAACTCATCCACGCCACTGGTCTCCGGCGCTCTTGATTCACCCTGGGTTTCGCGCAGGCTCCAAGGATTGGAGCAAGTATGGGATC
>VYEX01000009.1 GCA_009842675.1 Acidimicrobiia bacterium
GCGGTGAACTCGCCTGAAGGGGCGCCAGCCTGGCCGAGTACATTCGACCCCCAACACACCACACTGCGGTCGCCATCGAGCAGGCACGAATGATGGCGGCCCGCGGTAGCGGCCCAACCGAAATCGGGGTCGGGATCGGTGGTATCGGCCTCGGAGGAATCCGAGGGTTCCGCCGGAGCGGGCTCTGTGGTGTCCGCAGGCGCCGGAGCGCCGTCAACGCAGCCGCCCGGCACAAGCTGAGTGTCGACGTTGAATCGACACCGGTAGATGTTGAGCAGCCCCTCCTGATTCTGGATCAGTTGGTCCCGCACATCGATGTCCTGCTGCGTGGGGCTGTCCGGCGTGACGCCAGGAGTCACATAAACGGGCTCCGGACAGCCGCCGGGAACCACGCTGACATCGACCCCGAACAGGCAGCGGTACGTGTTCAACAAGTTCTCCTGGTTGGCGATCAGCTGGTCCCTCTGTTTCACATCTTCAACTGTCTGGGCGGACGCAACCGGCGCGACTGGCACCGCTATAGCCACAACCACAGCGAAAAGGACTGCGATTGACTTGGACCTGGTGAGCGTTAGCACGGCGAAGATGATAATGGGGACGTTTATTCAAGTGACTTGTGGGGGGAAGAGGAAAACTCAGGCCTCTCCTCATTCGTAGCTACCGCCAGATCGGCACTGTCCTTGAAAGTCTGTTATTGCCTGGTGGATCTTCAAGGACAAATCGACCTCGACCACCTCTTCATTGTGTACGCCGGTCCCCACCGATTCCCGCTCACCGACCGCATCTCCGCCATCGGCGCGGTAGATCTCCTAGCCTCGCAGGACCCCTTCTCCAAGTCGTAACGGCCCTGCCTTCAGTGGCGGGCTTTGACAGGCCAGGGGTCAAGTGGCTTAGCCGGTGTGAATGTTGGCGTTGTAGTTGCAAGTATGATGACGCGATAGCAGATCGCCTGGGAGGCCGGGCGCATCAACTCCCAAAGCAATCGTGATCATCCTCTCAAACGGCAAGACGACCGAAGCCGCCCAGCGGACTGACGATACGGAGACCCTGTGGGTGCGGCTTGGCGAGCTTCCCGCCGCCACCGGCTGGCAGATGAAGCCGCAGGGCGCATGCCTGGGCGATCTGTGCGTGCCGGTGCCGGAGCACAAGCGTGAGGAGTGGATCGCCGACGCCGAGGACTGGGTGTGGCTCAACTACTCGGAGTTCGCCGACCTGCTGGGCCAGAAGTATGTGCGCGACGGCGATGTGTGGAGCCTCGGCTCTATACCTGAAGTCCGCCGCATGGGGCTCGAGTCCGCAGTCGCCCCCGACTTCGAGTTGACCGACCGCAACGGCGACGTGTTGAAGCTCTCAGATTTCCGCGGCCGCAAGGTGGTGCTGTTCTCCTGGTCATCCTGGTGAGGCTGCCGCTTCAGCCTGCCGGTCTGGCAAGAATTGTACGAATCGATCGGCCCGGACCGCTTCGAGCTCATCAGCGTGGCCCAGGACTCCGGTGGCCCCAGCGCGATCAACAAGTGGTATGACAAGGCCAAGCCGACCTACCACTGCGTCGTCGACCCGACCCATGAGATCAGTTCGCTTTTTGGATGGGTGAACGTGCCGTCGGCCGCCTGGATCGACGAGGACGGCCAGATCGTGCGCAGCAACGAGGGCGTGTACCCGTCTGAGGTGTCCATCGGGTTCGGCCTCGGCAAGGTCCGGGCCGGCGACGACTCCTTCGCCCAGGCCACCCGCGACTGGATTGAGCGGGGGGCCGACAGCGAGCACGTCTGGTCGAGCCGGGAGCTGGCCGAGCGGCTCAAGCCCGTCGACGACGACAAGCTGCTGGCCGAGGCGACCTTCAAGCTGGCGCTGCACTTCGAGGCGGTGGGCGACAGCGAGCGCGCCCTCAAGCACTTTGCCGCGGCCGAAGACCTGGCTCCCGACAACTGGAACTACATGCGGCAGGGCTGGACCCACAAGGGGACGGTGTACGCCTCTTGGAAGATTTTGAAGAGGACAGCTGACCTGCGTAAGAACACCGACAAGAGCTTCTACGACCCCACCGGGCTGCCCGGCGAGAACTACCGCCGCTTCACCGAGACCGAGTGGCTGTGGACCCCCGCCTTAAAGCGAGTCAAGCAACTGTTCCGCGACTAGCGCGGCGGGCGGCTCGGTGAGTGTATCGCTCGACGTGGGAGTCGATGATCGTTTGTCGTAGTAGCTACTATCATCCCTGGAATGAGTGTCCTTGCCATGTGGCGGAGCGGTTGGTCGCGGGTCGGGTGGGCCGTGGCTGTGGTGTGTGTGGGTGCGGCCGCGCTCTTGGGTTCGACGGCTCCGGTTGTGGGGGCGGCGGATAAGGATCTGGTTTCGGGAGGCGGACAGGTACAGGATTTCGGCGACATTTCCGATGTGCCCAAGACCGTTGTCAACAGAGTCATCGACGATGCCGATGGCGCTGAGGAGCGGTATCGGTTCGAGTTGTCCTCGCCTCAGTCGGTCGAGGTGGTGCTGCGGCGGTTGAACGCCAATGCGGATGTGTTCTTGGAAGACGCCGACGGTGAGGTGCTGGGTTCAGGCGTAGAACTCGGGAAATCTGATGAGCGGTTCAGCCTGACCTTGGCAGCGGGGACTTATGGGGTGAGGGTGGAGTCGGCGGGCCCGGTGCGGTATCGGTTGAAGCTCAAGGTCAGCGAGCCGGTGGGGGAGCCTGTGGGCAAGTCGACGTCGGAATCGCCATCCGACCAGGACACTGGCACGGACCTTGTCGAGGCGTGGATGGCCGTGCTGGACGTGGGGGCGAATGACGACGGGGTGGGCTATTCGCGCTGGGCGCAGTTTGGTTCGCTGACGCCGGTTCAATTTGATGTCGACGGGTCGTCGTATGACGTCATTTTGCTGGCGGAGATCGCGGGCGGTCTGTACTTGGGTCTGCGGAGTTCGCTGGACACCGAGTTCATACTGGAGATCAACGGCGAGCAGTTCGTCGGCTCGCAGAGCCAGGTGCCGAACGGGCTGCCACTGCGCGGCACGTACTGGTGGCCCACAGACGGCCTGCTGTCAGGCTCGGTAGGCAGCACCGCGGCCGTTTCGCTCAGCGCGGGCACCGACTCACTCCCTGAGCGTGGAGCGGCACCGCCGGGCGCGTGGTTCTCTCAGGTGCCCGGATTCCATGACGGAGGGTCGGAGTTCTCGCTGAAGGTGAGTTTCGATGAATCCGACCTGGGAGCCACCACGGCACTGCTGACAGATGCGCTGGTCGTGACCGGCGGCTCGCTGGTGATCGTGTCGGAAGTGTCGCCCGTCGGCAGGACCTGGGAGCTCGACGTGGCCCCCGACGGGTCCGGCGATGTGACCGTGTCGCTTGTCGCGGCATCGGATTGTGTGTCGGTCACGTCGGTGTGCTCCGCGGACGGACGTATGCTGCGCAACACGCCTCAAGCCACGGTGGATGGTCCGGCGACGACCACCCGGTTGGCGTCATTGAATGTGGGTTCGCTGACGCTGTCCCCGGCGTTCGATCCTGAGGTAACGCTGTATTCGATTTCGGCGCCGTCGGGCACCCAGCAGGTCACGGTGAAAGCAGACCCCGCTCATCCGTCAGGAGTGGTGGTGGTCTCTCCTGAAGATGCGAAATCTGGGGTAGCGGGTCATCAGATCGCACTCGAGGAGGGCGCCCAGACCGTAGTCGGGGTGAAGGTGGTTGCCGGCGGCGGTGCCGAGCGTACCTACTGGGTAGTGATCGATGTCCCCGGTCACAATCCCGATGTGCTCGGTGTGAGACCGCCGACGCTGAACGGGCTCGCGGTGGCCGGTGCCGACGAGCTGGGGTTCGACCCCGCGGTCACCCGCTATGAGACCTCCGCTGATGCGGGCGTCGACACGGTCACCATAATCCCGGCCCGCCACGACACCGGTGCCACGGTGCAGATCGTCACCGTGCAGGGCAACGACCCCACCCTCGCTCCGAGCTATGACGACAGCGACCCCAACCAAGATGGTCATCAGTCCGCCCTCGCGTCCGACGGCGACACCCTGGTATTGGTGATCGTCACCTCCGCCGACGAACAGCGCCAGCAGATCTACGTCGTCCTCATCAGCCGGGAAGGTTCTGGCCAGCAGGCCACCACGAAGAACGCCGGCTACCGGTCAGTCATCGGCAACGACAAGGGATTGGGGTCGCCGCGATCCGTCGTCGTCTACAACAAAGCGGACACCCGCCAATCGACGCTGCCGGTGCTTGCCAGCCTCGCCCTGACCGAAGCGACAATAAGCCCTGCGTTTGCCGCCGGTACCACCGAGTACACCGCCGAGGTTGACGGCGACGTCGGGGTTGTCACGGTGTCCGCCAGCGCGCCTACGGGTGTCACCTACCTGATCACTCCCACCGACGCGGACACTGAGACTGAAGGCCACCAGGTGGCGCTCGCCGAGTCCCAGCCCGGCGGAGAGCCGACCGAGACGGCTATCGCCATTGTCGCTCGAAATGCCGACAACGACGTCGAGACCTACACCATCACAGTCACTCGAGCCCCGCCCCCGATCACCATTCCGCCGGAGGGCTGCGAACTCCAGCAACTCGAGGAACAAGACGACGGCACGCTCACGCATTCGGGGCAATGGCCGCTTAGTTGCCAATCGATCCTGAGGTTCCCGCAGTGGAGGAGCGATCACCCCGCTGGGAGGACGAGGACGGGGAACGCGCATTTCTACGAATTGACCCTGACCCAGCAAACCGACGTGAGGATCACCGTCGAGTCCCACCACCCGAGGAAGGGGCCATCCAGCACCCACACCGTGGTGCGCGACGCCGACGGCGCTCTGCTCAAACATCACTTCAATCACGTCAATTTCAACAACGAAGAGTGTCTGTGCGTATTCGCCATCAAGTGCGCCCCGAGGGCCTACGTCGACGTGAGTTTGGAGGCCGGCACCTACTACATCGAGGTGGTGCAGCATTACAGCGCCGACGGCCGCAGGCGGACCTCCACGACCGAAGTCGAATTCAAGAGCTAAGTCAGCGCGTTAGCGGTGGTCAGGTGGCTTGGCCAGCGAATTGGGCCGCGTGAGAGTCAGCGAATATTTACTATAGTCGTCACTATTATCAGCGGAATTAGTGTCCTTGCCAGGCGGCGGAGCGATTGGTCGCGGGTCGGGTGGGCCGTGGCAGTGGTGTGTGTGGGTGCGGCAGCGGTGTTGGGGTCGGCGGCTCCGGATGTGGATGCGGCGGAGAAGGAGCTGGTTTCGGGAGACGGATGGGCCGTGGATTTCGGCGACATCTCCGATGTGCCCAAGACCGTTGTCAACAGTTCCATTGATGATGCCGATGGCAGTGTGGAGCGGTATCGGTTTGAGTTGTCCTCGCCTCAATCGGTGGAGGTGGTACTGCGGCTGTT